>NZ_JAFFJT010000025.1 GCF_016924665.1 Nocardioides sp. SYSU D00038 | reverse complement strand
CTCGGCCGCCCGGGCGACGTCCTCGGCGGTGACCCGGCCCTCGTGTGCGGTGCGGGCCAACCAGGCCTGCTCGATGGCCCGGGCCGCGGACTCCTCGGCCGCCGCCTGGGCGACCCGGGCGGCCTCGGCCTGGGCCTCGGCAGTGGCGTGGGCGGCCTGCTCGGCGGCAGCGGCCAGCCCCGCGAGCGTGGCCTGCTCGTGCGCCGCCTGCTCGGCGGCGGTGCGGCCGGTGACCGCGTCCTCGGCGGCGGCGGCCGCAACGGCGGCGTTCTCCTCCGCGACCCGCCTGCGGCGCTCGGCCTCGGCGGCGGCCTCGGCCTGCTGGCGGGCCAGCTCGTCGGCGTGGGCGCGGGCCGAGGCGGCGGCCTCCGCAGCCTGCTCGGCCGCCAGCCGGGCGGCGTGCGCCTCGGTGGCGGCGACCAGCTGGGCGCGGGTGGCCTCCTCGGCCTGCGCCCGGTCGTCTGAAGCGAGCCGGGCGGCCTCGGCCTGCGCCTCGGCGGCCTCGTGGGCGGCCTGCTCGGCCGCGGCCGCCCGACCGGCCAGCGCCGCCGCCTCACGGGCGGCGTCCTCGGCGTCGGCGCGGGCCTCCTGGGCCTGCGTCGCGGTGGCGAAGGCGCCGGTGGCGGTCTCCTCGGCGACCCGGATCGCGTCGCGGGCCCGCTCCTCGCTGCGCGCGATGGTCGCCCGGGCGCGCTGCTCGGCCTCGGTCACCGTCGCGCGCGCCGACTCCTCGGCGGTGGCCACCAGGTCGCGCGCGCTCTCCTCGGCCACCACCCGGGCCTCGTGGGCGGCGGCGGCGAGGTCGGCGTGGTGGGTCGCGGCCTCGTCGGCGACCCGGCGGGCCTGGGCGTGCTCGGCGGCGAGGGCCTCGGCCTCGGCGCGCGCCGCGGCCTGCTCGGCGGCGGCCTGCTCGGCCGCCTCGCGCTGCTCGGTGAGCCGCCGGGCCTGCTCGGTGTGGGCGGCCAGCAGCTCCTCGAGCCGCTCGGCAGCCTCCCGGGCCGCGACCTCGGCGGTCTCGCGGTCGCGCAGCGCGCCGGCGGCGTCCTGGGCCGCCGTACCGGCGGACTCCTCGGCCTGCGTCCGGGCGGCGAACGCCGCCTCGGCGGCGGCGTGCTGGGCGGCGGCGGCCTGCTCGGCGGCCTCGCGGGCCGCGGAGGCCTCGAGCGCCTGCTCGGCCTGGAGCCGGGCCGCCTCCTCGGCGGCCTGTCGCGCCCGGGCCTGGGCCTGGGCGGCCTGCTCGGCGGTCTGGCGGTCGCGGCGGGCCGCCTCGGCCGCCTCGGCCTGGGCCTGGGCGGCCTGCTCGGCAGCCTCGCGCTCCTGGGTGCGGGTGAGGGCGAGCTCCTCGACCGCGCGGCGGGCCGCGGCCAGCTCGGCGCTCGCCTCCTCGGCGATCCGCCGGGCCTCGTGGGCCTCGCGGGCGGCCTCGGCGTGCTGGGCGGCCATCTCGTCGGCGAGCCGGCGGGCCTCGGCGGCGGCCTGGGCCGCCTCCTCGGCGACCAGCCGGTCGGCCGCCTGCTCGGCGGCGGCCTGCTCGGCGACCTGCCGCAGCTGGGCGGCCCGCTCGGCCGCGGCCTGCTGCTGGGCCAGCATCGCGCGGAGGGTGGCCACCTCGTCGACGAACGCGCCCGCCGGGGTGGCCGCGGCGATCGGCGGCTGCTCCTGCTGGGAGGGGTCGACGGCGCGGATCCGCCGCCCGGCGGGGCGGGGCGGCTCCTCGGCCGGCGGCAGGTCGGCGAGCACCGCCGGGCGCTCCGCCGTGCCGTCGTCGTCGGGGTCCCAGGCCTCGGCCTGCTCCACCTGCTGCTCGAACGGCGACTCGGGCTCCGGCACCTGCGGCGGCTCCTGGTGCCCCTCGGTCGCGAAGAAGGGGCTGGGGCCGGCCCGACCGCCCGGGCGGTGGCCGATCACCCGGTCCAGGTCCAGGCCCGGGTCCAGGCCCGGGCCCGGCTCGCCACCGCCGCCGTCCCCGCCGTTCTCGTCGGCGATCTCGGTGGCCTCGTCGTCCGCCGGGTCGCCGGCTCCGCCCTCCGACACGGGGGTCGCCCGGTCGCGTCGTCGCCAACGACGGCCGGAGTCCTCCGGCGGGGGCGGGACGGGTGGGGGAGTCATCGCACGGGAGTCTAGTGGTCCCGCGGGCCGGGCCCGCAGCCTTCCGCGGACACCCCCGTGCGGACCCGGCCGGTCAGTAGACCAGCGCCTGCGCCTCGGGCGCGAGCGCCTCCTCGGTGAACACCGCGGCACCGGCGATCCGGATGCCGGGCACCAGCTGGTCCTCGGTGAGCGAGCGCCGCGCCGCGCACTGGGAGCACAGGGTCACCGTGCCGCCGTCGAGCACGGTCGCGAGCAGGTCGGGCAGCGGGGTCGCGTGCTGGAGCCGCAGGTCCGCCGCCCGCCCGGGAACGGCGAACCACGACGCACCGGCCGTGAGCCACAGCGAGACCGGGGCGCCCATGGCCACCGCTGCCGCGGCGACGGTGAAGGCCTGGTTGGCCCGCTCGGGGTCGTCCTCCCCGGCGGTCACCTTGACGACGAGGGATCGGGTCACCCGCCCACCCTAGGGCCGTGCGCCGCGACAGTAGAGTGCGTGACGTGGCGTTCGAGCTCCCCGACAACCTCCATCCCGACTGCGGACCGGTCGCGTGGCTGCTGGGCACGTGGTCGGGCAACGGGCACGGCGACTACCCGACGATCGACGCCTTCCAGTTCGGCCAGGAGCTGATCTTCACCCACGACGGCCGACCGTTCTTCCACTACTTCTCGCGCGCCTGGGTCGTCGACGAGGCGGGCGAGAAGGTGCGCGAGGGGGCGCTCGAGACCGGGTTCCTGCGCTGCCAGCCGGAGGGTCGCGTCGAGCTCGTGCTCGCCCACAACACCGGCTTCGCCGAGATCTGGTACGGCGAGGCGACCGGCGGCAAGCTCCAGCTGACCACAGACGCGGTCGCCCGCACCGAGACCGCCAAGGAGTACGTCGGCGGCACCCGCCTCTACGGCAACGTCGAGGGCGACCTGCTCTACGCCCACGACATGGCCGCGATGGGCCAGGGGCTCCAGCCGCACACCTGGGCGCGGCTGCAGCGCCGGTGACGACGTGACGGACGGGCCCGACGCGGGCGGCGACTGGCGGAGCCGGCTGCGCGAGCAGGGCTACCGGCTGACTCCGCAGCGCGAGCTGATCCTGGCGGCGGTCGAGACCCTCGGCCACGCGACCCCCGACGAGGTGCTGGCCGAGGCCCGGCGTACGGCCCCCTCGGTCAACGCCTCCACCGTCTACCGCACCCTCGAGGTGCTCGAGGGACTCGGCCTGGTGCGGCACGCCCACCTCAGCGACCGGGCGCCGACGTACCACTCGGTCGGCGGGCGGGAGCACTTCCACCTCAAGTGCCGGAATTGCCAGCGCGTGGAGTCGGTTGACCCAGAGGTGGCCGGCGGCCTGCTCGAGGCGCTGCGCACGCAGCACGGGTTCGTCGCCGACGTGGGCCACCTGACCGTGTTCGGCCGATGCGAGACCTGCGAGGAACCATGACCAGCCCCCTGCTCGAGCTGCCCGGCGCGGTGGCCGGCGACGGGCTCGACGCCCCGGTCGCCGCTCACTACGGCTCCTTCAACGTCGAGCAACGCGCCCTGGAGGCCGGCGAGGGCTTCGTCGACCTGTCCCATCGCGACGTGGTGCGGATCGCCGGGCCCGACCGGCTGACCTGGCTCCACTCGCTGACCACCCAGCACCTGACCGGGCTCGCTCCCGGCACGTGGACGGGCGCGCTGGTGCTCAGCCCGCAGGGGCACGTGGAGCACGCGCTGGTAGGGGTCGACGACGGCGAGGCCTTCGTCGCCCACACCGAGCCCGGCCGGGCCGCGGCGCTGCTGGAGTTCCTGGACCGGATGCGGTTCATGATGCGTGTCGAGCTCTCCGACGTCACCGGTGAGCTCGCCGTCGCCTGGCGACCGGCGCTGCGCGACCCGGCGGTGCCTCACTCCGGCTACGAGCTGGTGCCCCGCGACCGGCTGGCGGCGTACGCCGCGGCGGCGGGCCCGGCGGCCGGCCTGTGGGCCTTCGAGGCGCTGCGGATCGCCCGGGGCGAGCCCCGGTTCGGCCTCGACACCGACGCGCGGACCATCCCCAACGAGGTCGGCTGGATCCCCAGCTCGGTCCACCTCGACAAGGGCTGCTACCGCGGTCAGGAGACGGTGGCCCGGGTGCACACCCTGGGCCGCCCGCCCCGGCGGCTGACCCTGCTGCACCTCGACGGCACCGAGAACCGGCTGCCCGCCGTGGGTGCGGACCTGCTCCACGGCGACAGGGTGGTGGGCTTCGTCGGCTCCTCCGCGCGCCACCACGAGCTCGGGCCGATCGCGCTGGGGCTGGTCAAGCGCAACGTCCCGCTCGACGCAGCGCTGGTCGTCGACGGGATGCCGGCCGGTCAGGAGGCCGTGGTCGACCCGGAGGTCGGGCTGCACGTGCGGCCGCGGCTGCGCTGACCCTGGACCGTCTCCCACGTCTGGGCGGCTGCGGCTAGAGCTCGGGCACCCAGCGCCGGATCGCCTCGACGAAGGCGTCGGGGTCGACCATGTCGGCGGTGATGTCGAACGGCTCCATCCCGCGGCGCAGGAAGTGCACCTTCCACCGCCGTCCGCCCGGCTGGCCGGTCATGGCGACCCGGGTGTTCTCGCTGGTCAGGTCGAACTGGTGCTGACCGTCGGCGGTGAGGATGTGCAGCACCCCGCGGTCGATCCAGAGCCGGGCCCGGCGGCCGCGCATCCGGTTGACCCCGATCAGCAGCACCAACGTCACGGCGGTGGCGGTGATGCCGGGGGTCGTCAGCAGCTGCTCGTTGATGCCCAGGTAGAGCGCCACCGTCGCCGCGCACAGGGCGAGGAGGCTCAGCACCAGGCTGACGTAGGTGTTGGTGCGCACCGGCTGGAACATCACGTTCGCCCGCTCCGGTGAGCGCGGCGCCTGGGCGGGGGTCGGGGTGACGGGGGCGGCGGCCGCGACCGGCTGGGGCTCGACGGCCACCGGCTCGGGCTCGGGCTGGGGCTCGACGGCCACCGGCTCCGGCTCGGGCTCGAGCTGCATCGGCGCCACCGCCGAGGCGGCGGCTGCCTGCTGGACGGCTGCCTGCTGCGCCGCGATGCGGGCCTCCTCGACCGCAGCGCGGGCCTCGGCCCGCTGGGCGTCGAGCTCGGCACGCACACCGTCGAGCTGGGCGGCGAGGTCGCGGACCTGCCGCTCGGCGGCCGCGGCGGCCGCTTGGCTCTCCCTCAGCTCGGCGAGCTCGGCCGCCAGCACCCGCACCTGCTCGTCGGCGGCGCTGGCGCCCGCCGACTCGGCGGCCGCGCGGGCCTGGCGCAGCTCCTCGAGCTCGGCGGCGAGGCGTCGGACCTGCTCCTCGGCGGCCGCGGCGGCGCCGGCCTCGGCGGCGTCGCGGCTCTCGCGGAGCTCCTGGAGCTGGGCGGCGAGGTCGCGGACCTGCTGCTCGGCGGCGGCCCGGTCGGCGACGAGCTGGTCGAGCAGCTGGGCCTGCCGGGCGGCCTGCTCCTCCGACATCGCGGCGGCGTTGCTCTGGTCGGCGGCGCGGCTCTCGCGCAGCTCCTCGAGCTGGGCGGCGAGCTCGCGGACCTGCTCCTCGGCGGCGGCCCGGTCGGCCACGAGCTGGTCGAGCAGCTCGTGGTGGCGGGCCGACTGCTCGTCGGTGGTGGAGGCGGCGAGACTCTCGGTCGTCGCGCGGGCCTGGCGCAGCTCCTCGAGCTCGGCGGCGAGGCGGCGGACCTGCTCCTCGGCGGCCGCGGCGGCGCCGGCCTCGGCGGCGTCGCGGCTCGCGCGGAGCTCCTGGAGCTGGGCGGCGAGGTCGCGGACCTGCTGCTCGGCGGCGGCCCGGTCGGCGACGAGCTGGTCGAGGAGCTGGGCCTGGCGGGCGGCCTGCTCCTCCGACATCGCGGCGGCGTTGCTCTGGTCGGCGGCGCGGCTCTCGCGCAGCTCCTCGAGCTGGGCGGCGAGGTCGCGGACCTGCTCCTCGGCGGCAGCCCGGTCGGCCACGAGCTGGTCGAGCAGCTCGTGGTGGCGGGCCGACTGCTCGTCGGTGGTGGAGGCGGCGAGGCTGTCGGCGGCCTGACGGCTGTCGCGCAGGTCGGCGAGCTGGGCCGCCAGTTGGCGCACCTGCTCCTCGGCGGCGGCCCGGTCGGCCACGACCTGATCGAGCAGGGCGGCGTGGCGGGCGGCCTCGGCCTCGGCGCGGAGCCGGAACTCCTCGGCGGCGGCGATCTCGGCCTGCGACCGGCCCTCGCGCAGCTCCTCGAGCTGGGCGGCGAGCTGGCGGACCTGCTCCTCGGCGGCGGCCTGACGGGCCGCGGCCTCCTGCGCCGCTGCCGACTCGGCGGCGGTGCGGGTCTCGCGGAGGTCCTCGAGCTCGACGGCGAGCTGGCGCACCCGCTCCTCGGCGGCGGCGCGGTCGGCCAGCACCTGCTCCATCAGCTGGGCGTGGCGGGCGGCGTCGGCCTCGGCGCGCAGGCGGAACTCCTCGGCCGCGGCGTTGTCGGCGGCGAGCCGGTTCTGCCGCAGCTCCTCGACCTGGGCGGCCAGGGCGCGGACCTGCTCCTCGGCGGCCTGCCGGTCGGCCACGACCTGCTCGAGGAGCTCGGCCTGGCGGGCGGCGGCCTCCTCGGCGGTGCCGCGGTCGGCGGCGTGGCGGGCGGCGGCGGCCTCGGCCTCGACCCGCTGGCGGAACGCCTCGGCGGCGGCCTGCTCGGCCGCGAGCCGGCCCTCGCGCAGCTCCTCGAGCTGGGCGGCGAGCTCGCGCAGCTGCTCCTCGGTGCTGGCCCGGTCGCGCACGACCTGGTCGAGCAGCTCGGCCTGGCGGGCGGCGGCCTCCTCGGCGGTGCCGCGGTCGGCGGCGTGGCGGGCGGCGGCCTGCTCGGCCTCGGTGCGCTGGCGCAGCGCCTCGGCGGCGGCGTTCTCGGCGTTGATCCGCTCGGCGTGGACGGCCTCGAGGGCCTGGGTCAGCTCGAGCACCTGCTGGCGGGCCTGGGCGGCGGCCTGCTGGGCCTCGGCGGCGACCACGGCCTGACGGGCGGCGGCCTCCTCGGCGCTGCCCCGGTCGGCGGCGTGCTTGGCGGCGACCTCCTCGGCCTCGGCCCGCGCCGCCTGCGCCTTGGCCACGACCGACCAGGTGCTGCGGGCGGTGTCGCTGGCGGCCGCCTCGGCGGCGAGCCGCTCGTTGCGGGCCTCCTCGAGGGCCGCGGCCAGCTCGGAGGCCTCGGCCCGGGCGGCCATCGCGGCCTGGGCGGCCTCGTGAGCGGCGGCGGCCTGGGCGCGAGCGGCCTCCTCGGCCTCGGCGCGGGCGTCCTGGGCGCGCTGGGCGGCCTCGGCGTGCTCGCGGGCGGCGGCCTCGGCGGCCAGCCGCGCCTCGTGGGCGGCCTGAGCCGCCTCGTACTGGACGCGCGCGGCCTCCTCGGCCTGACCGCGCAGGGCGGCCTGCTCGGACGCGGCGCGCTCCGCGGCCTGCCGCTCACCGAGGGCGGTTCCGGCCTGCTCGGTGGCGAGCGTCGCGAGCCGCTCGGCCTCCAGCCGGGCCTCGCGCTCGCTCTGCACGGCGTGGGCCAGCGACTCGGCGGCCTGCTGGGCCTCGTAGGCGACCCGGGCGGACTCCTGGGCGGCGAGCGCCTGCTGCTGCGCGGCGGCCTCGGCGGCCTGCCGCTCCTGCTGGGCGCGCTCGGCGCTCTCGGCGTGGGCGCGGGCCGCCTCCTCGGCGACGGTGCGAGCCTCGCTGGCCTCGGCCGCGGCCTGGGCGAGCCGGCGGGCGGTGGCGTCGGCCTCGGCACGCTCGGAGGCGTGCTGCTCGGCGAGCCGCTCGGCCTGGGTGCGGCCCTCGGCCATCAACCGAGCGGCCTCCTCGGCCTGCTCGCGGGCGGCGGCGGCGGCCTCGGCGCGCTGGGCGGCCTCGCCGGCCAGGCGGCCGAGCTCGCGGCTCTCCTCCTGGGCCTGCTCGACCCGCAGCGCCATCTGGCGGGCGGCCTCCTCGGCGGCGGCGCGGGCCTGGGCGGCCTCGGCAGCGGCCTCGGCGAGCGCACGGGCCTGCTCCTCGGCCGCGAGGCGCTGCTCGTGGGCCTTGGCGGCGTGCTGGGCCTGCTCGGCGGCCAGCTGCTCGACGGTGACCCGCATCGCGGACTCCGAGCGGGCCTGGCTCGCCGAGTCGCGGGCCGCGGCCTCGGCGGCCTCGCGGGCGCGGATGGCCTCGGCCGCGAGCTGCTCGGCGCGGAGCCGCTCCTCGTGGGCGATCCGGGCGGCCTCGGTGAGCTCGGCGGCGGCGCGGTCTGCCTCCTCGCGGGCCGCGGCAGCCCGGGCGACCTGCTCCTCCGCCTCGGTGCGCTCGGCGGCCCGCCGGGCCACGGCCTCCTCGGCCTCGCGGCGGCGCCGGTCGGCGGCTGCCTCGGCCTCGCGCCGGGTCTGCTCGCTGGGCTCGACCAGCGGCTCGACGACTCCTCCGGGCGTGGGTACAGCGCTGGCCGGGGGAGCCGCGGGATTCGGAGGAGCCTGGTGGTTGCGGCGGCGGAGCAGCCGCCGGCGCGGGGCGACGCCACCGGTGAGCTCGTCCTGCGGCCACGGGATGTGCTCGGCGAACTCGACGACCGCCCGCTCGGGGATGGGCTCGCGGGCTGGCTCGGAGGCCGACTCCGCGGCCGGCTCGGGGGTCGGTTCCGGGGTCGGTTCGGACGTCGGCTCCGCGGCGGTGGCGCCCTCGGGCAGGGGGTCCGAGAGCGGGTCCGGCAGGCGTCGTTCGGCGGTCTCGGCGGCCTCGGCGCCGACGGCCGGGCGCTCCGCGGTCTCGTCGAGTGCGGGCCCCGGGCGGGCGTCGGTCGACTCGTCCGGCTGGGACGCACGCTCCGCGGTGTCGGGCTCGGCGCCCTCGGCGGTGTCGGGCTCGGCGCCCTCGCGTTCGGCGACCTCGGGCTGGTCCGGCTGCGGCTCGACCGGTCCCGGCCCGCGCGCACCGGCGCGCTGTGGCTCGGGCTCGTCGTCGTGGCGGAGCCGGCGCAGGAACCCGCGCCGGTGGGGGGCGGGCTCGTCGGGGTCGGTGAGGCCGATGGCGAGCGCGTCCTCGATCACCCGGCGGGTGGCCTGCGTGCTGGCGTCCTCCGGCGCACCCGGGACGTCGACGTCGTCGCGGTCCTCGACGGGCGGGGCGGCCTCGCCGTCCATGGGCAGGGCCAGCTGCTCCGGGTCCTCCTGCTCGTGGGCCCGGTCCGCCTCGGCGGAGCGCCGCACGAAGTCGAGGGCGACGTCCTCGTCGAGCTCGATCAGCACCTCGTCGTCGGCGACCGCCGCGCCCCGTCGCCGCCAGCGCCGACCGGCGGGTCGGCCGGCGTCGTCCGCCGCGTGCTTGCGGCGGCCCTCATCGGTGGGGGAGGCGGGCATGGTGTGATGCTAACGATTCTGGTGGGACGAAGTGACGGCTTCGTCACCCCGGGCGGCGCCGGTCCCGGACGAGACGCGTCTCAGGCGCGCGGCGGGCGTCAGGCGGGTCGCCGGTACTGCACGTGGGTGTCGGCGGCGGCGTGGCCGAAGCCCACCTTGTCGCGGTAGATCGCGATCGCCGGGGCGTTGTCGGACTCGACGTAGAGGATCACCTCGTCGACGCCCAGCCCGGCCAGGTGCGCGAGCCCGGCGACGGTGAGCACCCGGCCCAGCCCCCCGCCCTGCTCGTCCGGGTCGACGCCCACGACGTAGACCTCGCCGAGGGTCGCGCTGTGCTGCTTGGTCCAGTGGAACCCCACCAGCCGGCCGTCGCGCTCGGCGACCAGCAGCCCGGCGGGGTCGTACCAGTCCTCGGCCATCCGCTGGGCCAGGTCGTCGGCGTCCATGCCGCCCTGCTCGGGGTGGGAGTGGAAGGCGGCGGCGTTGACGCGGAGCAGGTCGGCGGCGTCGTCGTCGCGGTAGCCGCGGATGGTGAGGCCGTCGGGGGCGGGCGCGTCGGGCAGGGGTACGGCGGCGGGCCGGCGCATCAGCCACAGCTCCCGCACCCGGGCCAGCCCGTGCCGCTCGGCCAGCCGGGCGGCGGCCGGGTGGTCGCCGTGCGACCAGGCGGACAAGGGCCCGGGGTCGGTGAGCGCGGCGGCCGCCAACGCGCCACCCAGGCCCCGGCGGCGGGCCTCGGGACGGACCGCGAGCTCGAGGGCGACGTCGTCGGCGCCGTGGCGCAGCGCGAACCCGTCGTCGCCCGCGACCCAGAGCCGAGCGCCGTCGAGGCCGTGGTGCTTCAGGCGCAGGGTCGCGGCCTCGTCGAGCGGGTCGTGGCCGTCGTGCTCACGTGCGGCGGTGCGCACCGCCGCGACGACCGCGGCCGGTCCCTCGCCGCCCCACGTGAAGTCCGACGCTGCCACCCGGTCGACGCTCATGTGCCGACCCTACGAGCAGAGGCGGCGGGTGGGTCAGGCCCCGGCGCCCCCAGCGTCGGCCAGCTCGTCGGCCAGCTCGTCGGCCGGCTCGTCGGTCGGCTCGTCGGTGGTCTGCTTGCGGCTGTCCTTGCTCGGCACGACGAACCGGTAGCCGACGTTGCGGACGGTGCCGATCAGCGTCTCGTTCTCGGGGCCCAGCTTGGCGCGGAGCCGTCGCACGTGGACGTCGACGGTGCGGGTGCCGCCGAAGTAGTCGTAGCCCCACACCTCCTGGAGCAGCTGCTGGCGGCTGAACACCCGGCCGGGGTGCTGCGCCAGGAACTTCAGCAGCTCGAACTCCTTGAAGGTCAGGTCGAGCGGGCGACCGCCGACCTTGGCGGTGTAGGTGGCGTCGTCGACGACGACCTCGCCGGAGCGGATCAGGTGGGCCTCGGGGTCGGCGGCCTCGCGCTGCGCGGCCAGCCGGCTGATCGCGAGCTTGATCCGGGCCTCGAGCTCGGCCGGGCCGCAGGTGTGGAGCACCACGTCGTCCATGCCCCAGTCGTGGCTGACCACCGAGAGGCCGCCCTCGGTGACGACCAGGAGCACGGGTACGTCGGTGCCGGTGGTGCGGATCAGGCGGCACAGGTCGCGGGCGTGGGCGAGGTCCTGGCGGCCGTCGACGAGAAGGAGGTCGGAGTCGGGCGCCTCGAGCAGGGCGCTGCCCTCGGCGGGCAGGATCCTGACCTGGTGGCCGAGCAGCGCCAGTCCGGGCAGCACCTCGGCGGACGGCTGCAGGGCGCTGGTAAGGAGGAGAAGGGTGCTCATGGCGGGGTCTCCCTCCCGTCGGGACGGGGTCGGAGAGCGCGACGTTGGGCTCCCTGGGTGTTGCTGGGATGCTCACTCTAACGAAACCTGTTGGTCACACGGAACGGGATCGAGCGTGGACGAGACGGATCGCACCTCCGGCGCCCCGGCCGGCCGGGTCACCGTGCGCTACTGGGCGGCCGCGCGCGCGGCCGCCGGCGTGCCCGAGGACGTGCTCGAGGTGACCGGGCCGGTGAGCCTGGCCGAGGTGCGGTCGCGGGCGCTCGCCGCGCACGGGGACGACGACCGGCTGGCGCGGGTGCTGGCCACCTGCTCGGCCCTCGTGGGCGAGGAGCCGGCCGGCACCGCCGACCCCGGCACCGTGCTCGTCGCGCCCGGCAGCACGGTGGAGTTCCTGCCGCCGTTCGCCGGCGGCTGAGCGTGATTCGCGGGACGTGCCACGCGGCGGGTCCGGCTCTGGATAGGGTCGCGCCCATGCCGGAGTCCTCCCCCGCGGGCGTCGAGTCGCCCGACTTCAGCCCCGCCGCCCACTACGACAAGGTCACCGACGCCTGGGGCCTGCTGCTCGGCGACAACCTGCACTACGGGGTCTTCGAGGACCCGGCCGAGGACCTCGGCCCGGCGACGGACCGCCTGACCAGCATGATGATCGAGCGCGCCCAGCTGGCCAGCGGCCTGCGGGTGCTCGACGTGGGGTGCGGCACCGGCGCTCCGGCCTGCCGACTGGTGGAGGACCACGACGTGGAGGTGCTCGGCATCACGACCAGCGCCGTCGGCGTCGCGGCCGCGACCGCCCGCGCCGCCGAGCGGGGGCTGCCCGGGGCGACGTTCGAGCAGCGCGACGGCACCGCCAACGGCCTGCCCGACGCCTCCTTCGACCGCGCCTGGGTGATGGAGTCGTCGCACCTGATGACCGACCGGCAGGGGCTGCTCGACGAGTGCTCGCGGGTGCTGCGCCCGGGCGGCCGGATCGTGCTGTGCGACATCATCCGCCGCCGGGAGATCCCGTTCCTCGAGCTGCGCGATCGCCGCCGTGAGTTCGCCATCCTGCGGGCGGCCTACGGCGCCGCCCGGATGGACACCCTCGAGCAGTACACCGCCTACGCCACCAGCGCCGGGCTCTCCGACGTGCAGGTGCTCGACGTCACCGCCGAGTCGCTGCCGACGTTCGACAAGTGGCAGGCCAACCTCGACGAGCACCGCGACGAGGTGCTCGCGCAGCTCGGGCAGGAGGGTGTGGAGGAGTTCGAGGAGTCGCTCGACATCCTGCGCAACTTCTGGGTCGACGGCACCCTCGGCTACGGCCTGGTCTGGGCGACCAAGCCCTGACGTTCGACCGGGGATAGTCCCTGACGTTTCCGGGGTCCGCAGGGCCGGATGACCGCGAGAACGTCAGGGACTACCGCCCCGGGGCGGCACCGGACCTCAGGCGGTGAGGCCGCCGTCGGCGACGATCACCTGGCCGGTGATGTAGTCGTTCTCGGGGGCGGTGAGGAACTGGACGATGCGGGCGATGTCCTGGGGCTCCCCGAGCCGGCCCGCCGGCGTACGGCGCACGATCTGCTGGAGCTGGTCCTCGTCGAGGCCGTGCGACATCTCGGTGCGCAGGTACCCGGGCGCCACCGAGTTGACGTAGATGCCCCGTGAGCCGAGCTCGCGCGCCAGCGACCGGGTCATGCCGTCGAGAGCCGCCTTGGTGGAGCTGTAGACGGCCAGGCCCCGGTAGCCGGAGAGGCCGACGATCGAGGAGATGTTGACGATGTGGCCGCTGCCGCGCGCCAGCATCCGGCGCGACACCTGGCGGGTGATGTGGAGCGTGCCCTTGATGTTGAGGTCGATCACGAGGTCGATGTCCTCGTCGCGGCTCATGCCGAGGATGCCGTCGCGGGCGACGCCGGCGTTGTTGACCAGCACGTCGACGTGGTCCCAGCGCTCGATGACCTCGTTGACGAACGCCGTGGTGGCCGGCCGGTCGCTGAGGTCGACCTCCGAGAACAGCAGCCGGTCGGCGGTCGCCGGGTCGTCCTGCCACCGCGCGACCTCGTCGGTGCGCGAGCGTGCGCAGGTGGCGACCAGGTCGCCGCTGTCGAGGTAGGACTGGACGATCCCGGCGCCGAGCCCCCGGCTGCCGCCGGTGACGATGACGACGCGGCCGGTCTCGGTGCTCATCTGCTGGCTCACTTCCTGGTGCCCCGGTTCACCTTGTTGCCCGAGGTCTCCATGGTGGGGACGATCGTGATGCTGCGCGGCTGGCTGGCCCGCGGCAGGTGGGCGCAGGCGGCGCGGATCGCGGCCTGCAGCTCCTCCTCGTCGGTGCCCGGCACGGGCACCACTTCGAGGGCGACGATGTTGCCCACCATCGCGTTGGGGCGGCCGAAGGCGTGGGCGATGGCGACGCCCTCGACCTTGCTCACGACCTCCTCGATCGGCAGCGGGTGCACCTTCACCCCGCCGACGTTGATGACCTCGCTGCGGCGGCCGCGGAACATGATCCGGTCGTCGACCACCTCCACGAGGTCACCCGTCGCGCGCCACTGGCCCTCGGCGAGCGGCTCCTGACCGTGGTAGCCGAGCATCGACGAGCGCGACCGCACGTGCAGCTCGCCGTCGACGATCTTGAAGACGACGTCGCCGCCCTCGTCGAGGACGCTGAGCGGAAGTCCGGCCCGGCCGTCGCGCACCGTGATGTTCTGACCCATCTCGGTGGCGCCGTAGATCTGCGAGATGCGCGCGTCCGGGAACGTCGACCGCAGCTGGTCGAGCAGCGCCGACGGCACCGCCTCGCCGCCGAGGCTGACCTGGCGCAGCGGCGGCACCGGTCCGCCGTCGCGGCGCACCTCGGTCAGCACGAAGCGCCAGAACGTCGGCGTGCCGCTCGCGTGGGTGACGCCGTGCTCGCGCATCGCGGCGAGCGCGTCGCGCGGCTGGAAGGTCTCGGCCGCGACCAGCGTGGCCTGCGCGGTGGCGACGTGGATGAGGATCTGCAGGCCGCCGAACTGGTTGAGGCCGTAGGCCAGCAGCCAGCGGTGGTCGGGGGTCGGGTTGATCCGACCGGCCACGCGGAGCAGCCGGCCCCAGTCGTGGCGGGCGGCCTGCGGGTGGCCGCTGGTGCCGGTGGTCATCACCATCACCGGCCGTTCGTCGAGCGGCAGGTCGCCGGTGGCCCGCTCGGCCCAACCGAGCAGCTCGTCGGGGTCGACGACACCCTCGCCGTGACCGTCCTCGCGGGTGACCAGGACGTCGTGCTCCAGCCGCTCGCGGTACGTCGCGACGGTGGCGGCGTCGGCGGCCAGCGGGTAGACGCACAGCTCGGCGCCGGCCAGCGAGGCCGCGCCGTGCAGCGCGAACACGCGCACCGGGTCGCTCTCGCGCACCGCCAGGCGGCGGATGCCCTTCGCGGTCAGCGCCGCCGCCGCGCGCTCGGCGCGCTCGGTCAGCTCGGCGAAGGTCGTGGCGGCCTCGGGGGTGATGACCGCGACGTGGTCGGGCGCCTTCTGCGCCGCCTCCCGGAGCAGCTCGATCATCGAGCGGGGATCAGCCGGCGTCGGCGGCGTAGAAGCCCACGACGTCGCCGACGGTGTCGGGCATCGCGTCGCCGACCGAGAACGGGTCGCGCCCGTAGCTGTCCTCGAGCACCGCCGACAGCTCCGCGGCGTCCAGCGAGTCGAGCTCGAGCCCGTCGCCCCACAGCGAGGTCGCGTCGTCGAGGGAGTCGGTGCCCTTGCCGTTGCGCTGCAGGAAGGTGCTGATGGTCTCGCGGACGTGGGCCGGCTCGGGCGTCATGGTGCTGGTTCCTCTCGGGGGCCGGCGCCGGACGGGGGCGCGGCGCGGCGGGGAGTGTCGACGGCAGGAAGTATGGCGGATCACCGGCGGGGATCTGCGTCGACCCTCCACGCGGTGGACAGCGCGATGACTAGGATCCACGGGTCGGTGCCGCGATGAGGCGGTTTTGGCCGGATTGGCCCCGACACCGCGATCGACGACGGTCAGGAGGCCACCCGGGTGCGCTACGTCTTCGCGACGTTCCTGGTCCTGCTCCCCTCGGGGCTCAAGCGACGGATGGCCAAGCTGCTCCTGGGCTGGGACATCCACCCCACCGCCCACATCGGGCGCAGCATCGTGCTGGCCCGGCATGTGTCGATGGGGCCCGGCGCCCTGATCGGCTCGCGCAACGTGATCCGCGGCCTCGACGAGCTGCGGATGGCGGAGGGCGCCTCGATCGCGAGCCGCAACTTCATCAACGGCCTCCCGCCCGGCCACTGGGCCTTCCCGAAGTCGCCCGACCGCACCTCCACGCTGGTGATGGGCAAGGAGTCGCTCATCACCGTCGGGCACGAGATCGACTGCTCCGACAAGGTGGTGCTCGAGGACTACGCCCGGGTCGCCGGCTTCCGCTCGCAGATCCTCACCCACAGCCTCAACCTCGTCACGAACGAGCAGACGACCGGCCCGGTCACCATCGGCGAGCTGTCGGCCCTGATGTCGGGCGTGATCGTGATGAGCGGCTGCGACGTGCCGCCGCGCTGCATCGTCTCGGCCGGCTCGGTGATCACCACCCGGCTGAAGGCGGAGCTCACGCTCTACCGTGGCAACCCCGCGACCGCCGCCCGGCCGCTCCCGGCCACCCTCGGCTACTTCACCCGCGTCGACGAGCACCCGCCGGAGCTTTGACCGGAATGTCCCGGCCCGCTCCCCGGTTGCTCCTGGTGTGACCACCGGAGTCGTCGTCGCCGTCGCCGCGGTCGCGCTCGCCGTCGTGCTGGGCGTGACCAAGGTGCTGACCGACGGTCGCTTCCGGCGCACCGGCTCCCACCCCGGGTCCGAGCCCCGGGCCGAGGTCGGCGAGGCCTGGGCCTCCGTCAGCGCCGCGGTCCCCGACGCGGCCCTGGGCGAGCGGGCGACGCTGGTGCAGTTCTCCTCGGCGTTCTGCGCGCCGTGCCGCGCCACCCGTCGGGTCCTGACCGACGTCGCGTCGTCGTACGACGGGGTGGTGCACCTGGAGGTCGACGCCGAGTCGCACCTCGACCTGGTCCGCACCCTGAAGGTGCTCCGCACCCCGACCACCGTCGTCGTCGACGCCGGCGGCCACGAGGTCGGCCGCGCCTCCGGTGCCCCGCGCAAGGACCAGGTGCTGGCGGTCCTCGACCGGCTCTGACGCGCGCCACTCGCTCGGTGGTCGAGGAAGGACGAAGTCCTGTCTCGAGACCCGGTGAGACGGCGGCCCTCCCGTGTCCAGCGGAGGGCGTTTGGGTGCAGGGGTTTCGAGACAGTCGCTAGCGCGACTTCCTCAACCACCGGTGGTCGAGCAGCGAGCGCCAGCGAGCGTCGTCGAGACCCGGTGAGCCGAACGCCCTCCCTCGACCTCGGTCGTCCGCAGGCTACGCCGGGCGTCGTTGATCAACGCCGGGTCGACCAGACACCGGCCGCCTTCGGTGGGTACGGGAGGGCGGTTGGCCGGCGGGGGTTTCGAGGCTCGCTTCGCTCGCACCCCAACCAGCGCCGGGGCGCCGGAGGGAGCTCGGCCGGCGGGCGTCTCGACGAGCGCTCCTCGCCGGGGCTCGTCGCTGCTCGACCACCGGGGGTGGGTCAGCCCCACATCCCGGAGTCGCTGACGTAGTCGGAGCGCAGCTTGCCGGTGAGGCGGGGGAACCTCTTCTGGGCGGCGGCCACCTGCTCGGGGAGCACCGAGCGGACGCTCTTGGCTGCGTCGCCGACCAGCCAGCGCGCGGAGCTCTTCCAAGCGCCGCGGCGCCACTCCTCCCAGGCGTCGGCCTCGGCGGCGACGAAGGGGAGGGGGAGCGAGGCGCCGGCGAGGTGGGCCTGGCGGTAGGAGCGGCGGAGCTGGCGGCCGAGGCGCCTGCCGCGGGTGTCGGTCCAGTACGGGTACGCCGGCGGGTCGCCGAGCTCCTCCTCGAAGCGACGCAGGATCGCGGCGTACTCCAGGCAGAGCTTGTCGACGGCGCCGGAGGCGCGCAGGTCGGCCGTGGAGTGCTTGAACCGCACCGACAGCTCCTGGGGCTGGGAGGTGTCGAAGGAGTGGAAGTGGAAGAGCCGCAACGGGTCGGGGCCGGCGCGCAGCACGCCGTCGACCTCGGTGAGCGGTCGCTCGTGGAGGTTGCCGACACCGACGTTGTAGCCGTGGTGGCGCATGCCGCCGGCCCGCCACAGCGGGGCGCCGACGTCCATCCACTTCTGGTCGACGAACAGGCCCGACATCGGGTCGAAGAGGCACTCGGTCTGCAGGTGCCCCCACCACCAGTCCAGGAAGTCCAGGGCCCGGCGGTCGACGCCGCAGAAGCCGAGGTTGTAGAAGCCCACCGTCAGCAGGTGGCCCTCCGACATCGGGTCGCCGGGGCGGGGCGGGTAGAGGAAGTGCGGGGTGAGCAGGATGCCGCCCTCGGTGCCGGACAGCAGGTCGGGGAGGTCGACCATCGGCGCGGCGAGGTAGGTGTCGGGGTCGAGGTAGAACGCCTGCTCGTGGTCGCGCAGCAGCTGCTTGAGCAGCACCGGCTTGACCGCGGTGGCGAGCTCGACGAGGTCGTAGATGGTCGCGTAGTGCAGCACCTCCCGCTCCGGCAGGCCGAGCGCCTCGGTGCTGAGCAGCTCCACGCCGGGGTGGCTCGGGAGGTCCTCGTCACGCGCGACGTCGATGAGCAGGACGCGGAGGGTCTGGCCGTCGTGGCGCTGCAGGCTGTCCGCGAGGGTCAGGGCCTTGGGGAGGTAGTTGCGCGCCAGGATCGTGCAGAACACGGGGGAGGTGGTCATCGCCGGAAACCCTATCGGTGGTCAGTAGGGTTCGGGGCATGGTTGGTAAGACGCTGCTGACGTGGGCCAAGCACGTCAAGTGGACGTGGGAGCGCGCCTCGATCTGGTTCTGGACCGAGGACGTGCGCACGTACAAGCGGCTGATGAAGTCGGGCAAGCTCACGGTCGGGCCGCAGACCTACGGCATCCCGACGATCCACGACTTCCCCTACAGCACGACCAACATGCGGGTCGGCAACTACAGCTCGCTCGGTGGCACCTACCTGCTGGGCGGTGAGCACGCCGCCGACCGGCTCACCACCTATCCCCACCGGATCAACTTCGGCCTCCCGGGTGCGGGTGAGGACGGCTACCCCGTGCCCCGCGGCGACACGGTCGTCGGCAGCGACGTGTGGACCGGCTACGGCTGCATGATCCTGGCCGGCGTCACCATCGGCGACGGCGCGATCGTGGCCGCCGGCGCGGTGGTCAACAAGGACGTCCCGCCCTACGCGATCGTCGGAGGGGTGCCGGCGAAGGTGCTGAAGTACCGCTTCCCGCCCGAGGACATCGAGCGGCTGCTGGAGATCCGGTGGTGGGACTGGCCGGAGGAGGACGTCCGCGACGCCGTGCCGCTGCTGGCCGGCTCGGACCTCCAGCCGTTCTACGAGTACGCCGAGCGGCGTGCCGCCCGCAGCCGCGCCGGCGCCTGATCGCCGCGCCAGTCCACCCCACACCTACGACGGCCCCCGACCCGGCAGGGTCGGGGGCCGTCGCGGTGACCGGTGGCGGCGTCAGAGCGCCTTGCGCCAGTAGGCGCCGAAGTTGTCGATCTGGATGATCTCCTCGGTGATGCCGTGCTGCTTGCGGTAGTCGTGGATCGCCTGCCCGGCCTGGGAGGCGTGGCTGCCGAAGTCGTCGATGATGCAGAAGCCGCCGGGCGACAGCTTGGGGTAGAGCGCCTCGATCGCCTGGATGGTCGACTCGTACATGTCGCCGTCGAGCCGCATCAACGCCAGCTTCTCGACCGGCGCGGTGGGCAGGGTGTCCTTGAACCAGCCGACCAGGAACTTCACGTCGTCGTCGAGGAGCTGGTAGCGCTCGAAGTTGTGGCGCACCTGCTGCTCGCCGACGCTCAGGCCGCCCATCGTGTGCAGCTTGTCGCCGGTGTCGGCCGGGAACCGGGCGGCGTCCGGCGGCGGCAGGCCCTGGAAGGAGTCGGCGACCCAGACCGTGCGGCCGGTCTCGCCCCACGCGACCAGGTTGGCCTTCATGAAGATGCAGGCGCCGCCGCGCCACACGCCGGTCTCGATCAGGTCACCCGGCACGTCGTCGGCGACGATCTGCGCGATGCACTGCTGGATGTTGTCCATCCGGGCGAGGCCGATCATCGACTCCGCGCGCGCCGGCCAGTCCTGGCCGAGCTGGCGCTGCTGCTCGTCGTACGGCTTCTTGACGGCGATCTCCAGGTTGAAGCGGCCCGCGGCCCGCCCCACGACGTCGGCGACCCGCTTCACCAGGCGGGTGCTGCCCGCGGTGCGGACCCCGCCCAGGATCGAGTCGTTGTCCTCGGTGAGGGCGCCCGTCAGGCTGCGCTTCATGAGGTCCAGGTAGCGGTCCCTGACGGTGTCGGTCAGGCTCTCGGTCTGCGGCACGGGAGAAAAGTAGCAACCGCCGGGCCTACGCGTGCGCCGAACCGTCCAGCGTGGTCACGGGAACCTCCTCGGGCGCCACGGCCTGCCGCCGGGCGAGCACGATCCGCCAGGCCAGGGCCGAGCAGGCCTGCGACAGCGCGAAGCCCCACATCCCGCCCTCGGCGCCGTCCAGCACGGTGCCGGCGATGCCGAAGACCATCATCGCGATCGTGGAGGCGACGTCGATGCGCAGCGCGGTGCGGACCTCCTTGAGGCCCAGCATCACGGCGCGCGGACCGGCGGCCAGGCTCTGCAGCAGCAGCTGGGCCGAGGCCGCCAGCAGCAGCGGGTCGGTGGCGTCCCAGGTCTCGCCGAGCACCACCCGCCCGACCGCGTCGGGCACGCCGAGCAGCACCACGCTCATCAGCAGCGCCGCACCGGTCGCGGCGAACGTCGTACGCCGCTCGTGGCGGCGCAGCGTCGGCCGGGCGCCGTCGGAGCGCGAGACCTCCGCGATGCCGGAGGCCATCGCGGCAGTCTGCACCGCGCCGTAGGGGCGGATCACCAGCAGC
The DNA here is from genome assembly GCF_016924665.1 of Nocardioides sp. SYSU D00038. Lineage (GTDB taxonomy): Bacteria > Actinomycetota > Actinomycetes > Propionibacteriales > Nocardioidaceae > Nocardioides. The sequence goes on along the minus strand of NZ_JAFFJT010000025.1, from coordinate 177,363 downwards.
GCGCCGCGCACGCCGCCGAGCGCGGCCGAGCCGGCGATGGTGCCCACCGCGAGCGCGGCACCGAGTGCGCTGCCCTGCGTGAGCGCGTAGGTGGACAGGTAGCGCCACGAGATCGACCAGGTGGTGCGCACCCAGGTGGTGTCGAGGCGGAGGCCCGCCCGCACCACGGTCGGCACGACGAGCAGTCCGGCGACCGCGCCCGAGCCCGCCCACGAGAGCACCAGCCGCTCGAGGGTGGCGGAGTCGGTGGCGACCAGGAAGCCGACCGGCACCAGCATGAGCACCAGCCACGTGACGTCGAGGCGCAGCGCGGTGCCGGGGCGGTGGGTGGCGATGCCGAGGTAGCGGCCGAGGTCCTGCAGCGCCAGCAGCGGCAGGCAGGCGGCCAGGATCATGAGCGAGTTGCCGAACGGCGGCTCCCACACCTGCCGGCTGAGCAGCCCGAGCAGCAGCAGGACGACGGCCATCAGCACCCCGACCGCCAGGCCGGTGCCGAGCGGCGAGCCGGGGCGCTCGTCGGCCTCCTCGGGGTGGACCAGCAGCGGGTCGCCGACCAGCGCCCGGTGCACGCCCTGCGCGACGGCGTAGATCAGGAAGATCAGCGCGAACAGGCCGAACGACCCGACGTCGAGCAGCTGCGCGGCGAGCAGCGCGGTGAGCACGTTGGACGCCCCGGCCACGATCTGGTCGAGCGTCATCAGGCTCAGGCGCTTGCGCGCCGAGGAGGAGTTGTCGTTCACGAGTCCTGGCCATCCGAGGGGCGTCGGCCCACTAGTCTGTGGCGAGCCTCGAGGCCCGTCGGACCGGGCCGCCCACCACTACGTCAGGAGAAGTGTGGCATCCGCCGTCGGAACCCGGGCCCGGATGTGGGCGACCCGTGCCGTGCAGTGGGACCCGGCGCGCAACCAGCTCAAGCGCGGCGCCTACCAGGCCGCCAAGGTACGCGGCCGCCTCCTTGAGGCCCGTGGCCGGCTGCCCGAGATCGCGAACATCTACGCCGCCTCCTCGCCCAAGGCCGGCAGCCAGTGGGTCAAGGCGCTCTTCGACCACCCGCTCGTGCGCCGCGAGACCCGGCTGTTCACGGTGCCCCAGCTCGACTTCCAGTCCCACCCCGAGCGCGGGTTCCCGCTGGCGTCGTTCGTGCCGGGGCTCTACGTCTCCTACGACGAGTACCTCCGCATCCCGCACCGGCACCCCCACCGGGTGGTCTACATGTTCCGCGACCCGCGCGACATCGTGGTGTCGGGCTACTTCTCCTCGATCGGCAACCACCGCGACACCCAGGTCCCCGAGATCGAGGAGGGTCGCCGGATCATGCGCGAGCTGCCCCTCGACGAGGGCCTGCTCTACGCCGTCGGCGCGGCCACCACCCGCCTGCGCGAGATGGCCACGTGGTCGGACGTCGTCCGCCCCGAGGTGCTCAAGCTCAAGCTCGAGGAGGTCGGCGCCGACGAGGCGACCGCGATCCGGCAGATCCTCGACCACTGCGAGATCGGGCTGGCCGGCGCCGAGCTCGACCAGGTGATCCGGGAGTGCTCGCGCGAGCAGCTGCAGGCCAAGGACATCGCCGCCCACGGCGACGCCGAGAAGGGTCACTACCGCGTGGACCGCAAGACCTACCGGGAGCTGTTCGGCCCCGAGCACCACGCCGCGGTGGCCGAGGCGGTGCCCGGACTCGTCGAACGTCTGGGTTATCCCCCGGCCTGAGGTCCGGGGGTAGTAGCCTCCGGGTCGTGCATCCCCGACTCCAGGCCCTCCGCGGGGACCCGCGGGTCCACAAGGTCGTCAGCACCGTCAACACCCCCCTCGCCAAGTGGCGGGGCGCGCGGGCGTTCGAGCGGGCGAAGCGACCGATCAACCTGGAGATCGGCGGCACCGGCAAGCGCCCGGGCTGGCTGACCACCAACGTCAACCCCCGCGCGCGCTACTGGATGGACGCCACCGCCCCGTGGCCGTTCGAGGACGCCGCCTGCCAGCACATCTTCGCCGACAACATGATCGAGCACGTGCCCCTCGAGGCCGGCCGCCACGTGTTCCGCGAGGCGTTCCGCACGCTCCAGCCGGGGGGCGTGCTGCGCCTGGTCACCCCCGACATCCGCAAGCACGTGGACCTCTACCTGCAGGGCCAGGCGGCCGTCAAGAGCGACCTCGCCGACGTCTACCGCAGCATCGGCATCCCCGTCGAGCACCCCCTCGACCTGCTCCGGATCACCATCGGCTTCTTCGGCCACAACGACGGCTACATCTTCGACTTCGAGACCATCAAGGCCGAGCTCGAGGCCGTCGGCTTCACCAAGGTGACCTACTGCGGCATGGGCGAGAGCGACCACCCCGCCCTCCGCGGCCTCGACAGCCGGATGAACGAGGGCAGCGGCCAGATGTCGGTCGAGGCCACCAAGCCGTAGCGCTGCGCCTCGCTCGACGCCGGTTGAGGAAGTCGCGCTGGCGACTGTCTCGGCCGACCGCCCTCCGGTAGGAACGGGAGGGCGTTCGTCTCACCTGGTCTCGAGGCTCAGGCCTGGCGGCCGTCGCACCTCGACCACCGCACGCGCCGGTGGTCGAGCAGCGACGAGCCCCGGCGAGGAGCGTCCGTCGAGACCTCAGACGGCAGAACGCCTCCGGTGCCCCGCGCTGGTTGAGGTGCGAGCGAAGCGAGCCTCGAAACCCCCGCCGGCCGAACGCCCTCCGGCGGGGGCGGGAGGGCCTCCGTCTCACCGGGTCTCGAGGCTCAGGCCTGGCGGCCTTCGCACCTCGACCAGCGGCGCTGGTTGAGGTGCGAGCGGAGCGAGCCTCGAAACCCCCGCCGGCCGAACGCTCCCGGTGGGGACGGAGAGCTCTTGGCTCACCGGGTCTCGAGGCTCAGGCCTGGCGGCCTTCGCACCTCGACCACCGCCCGCGCCGGTGGTCGAGCAGCGACGAGCCCCAGCGAGGAGCGTCCGTCGAGACCCCAGACGGCCGAACGCCCTTCGGTGGGGACGGGAGGGCTCTTGGCTCACCGGGTCTCGACGACGCTCGCTGGCGCTCGCTGCTCGACCACCACCCGCCGCGCAGCAGCCGCAGTGCCCCACAACGCGCGGCACCCCGCACCCACCCCCACCCACAGTCACCACCCGCCCGGATCACACGACAGCGAGTCGGCACCCGCCCGAGTCCCGTCCGGCGAGTCGCCACGCACGGGACGGTGTCCGGCTCACGGGGTCTCAACGACGCTCGCTGGCGCTCGCTGCTCGACCACCGGGACGCGCCCGTCCGCACGCCGGGCTGCCGCGCCGCCGGGCACGGAGGCGGCGGAGCGACGGGCGGCGTTCGGCACGTAGACGGCGGCGTGGCGCCGAAGCGGTGGCCGGGGGACGGCAGGGCAGCGTCCGGCGACACGGCAACGAGTGCCGAACGACGTCCGGTGCGCAGCAGCCGCAGTGCCCCATGCGCGGCACCCCGCACCCACCCCCACCCACAGTCACCACCCGCCCGGGTCACACGACAGAGAGTCGGCACCCGCCCGAGTCCCGTCCGGCGAGTCGCCACGCACGGGACGGTGTCCGGCTCACGGGGTCTCGACGACGCTCGCTGGCGCTCGCTGCTCGACCACCGGGACGCGCCCGTCCTCACGCCGGGATGCCGCGCCGCCGGCACGGAGGCGGCGGAGCGACGGGCGTCGTTCGGCACGTAGACGGCGGCGTGGCGCCGAAGCGGTGGCCGGGGACGGCAGGGCAGCGTCCGGCGACACGGCAACGAGTGCCGAACGACGTCCGGTGCGCAGCAGCCGCAGTGCCCACCACGCGCGGCACCCCGCACCCATCCACACCACAGTCACCACCCGCCCGGATCACACGACAGCGAGTCGGCACCCGCCCGAGTCCCGTCCGACGAGTCGCCACGCACGGGAGGGCGTTCGGCCCGCTGGGTTTCGAGACGGGACTTCGTCTTTCCTCAACCAGCGGCGGGGGAGGGCGTTCGGCCCACTGGGTTTCGAGACGGGACTCCGTCCCTCCTCAACCAGCGGCGGGGGCGGCAGGTCAGGCGTCGCGGTGGTGGCACTCCAGGTTGGTCCACATCCGGCTCTCCGGGGTGAGGCGGGCGAGGAGGGCGTCGGGGTCGACGGGGTCGGGCCGGCCCATCTCCCTGACGGTGTAGCCGGCGTCGGCGAGCTGATCGAGCATCTGGCGCGGCGGGCGGCCGAGGGCGTCGAGGCCGTGCGGCCAGAACTCCAGCAGCATCAGCCGGGGCGGGCGGTCGGCCAGGATCTTGTCCATGCCCGACAGCGCGTGCGACTCGGCGCCCTGGATGTCCATCTTCACGAAGTCGATCCGGTCGGGCAGGTCGGCGAGGTCGTCGTCGAGGGTGACCAGGTCGACCTCGAAGGTGCTGCCGCCGATCGCGTCGGCGCGGTCGCGGAACAGGCTGTTGTTGCCGTAGTTGCGCCCCGCCCGGTAGAACGTCGCGCGGCCGGGACCGTCGGAGACCGCGGAGGGCCGCACCTCGCTCCAGCCCCCGAAGCCGTGGCTCTCCAGGTTGCGGGTCGCGATCTCGCGCAGCCGCGGGTCGGGCTCGTAGGCCACGACGCGCCCGGTCGGGCCGACCGAGCGCGCGAACACGCAGGTGAAGTAGCCGATGTTGGCGCCCAGCTCGACCACGGTGTCGCCGGGGCCGACGTGCGCCTTGTACCAGGCGGTCTCGGCGACCTCGTACGCGCCGCGGGCCAGCTGGAGCGAGTCGTGCAGGTCGGTCTCGAGGTCGAAGCCGTCGATCCGCACCCGGTTGCTGCGGGTCAGGCGCCACACCGCCCGGTGGGCCCACCAGACCGCCTTGTGCTGGGCGAGCCCGTGGCCGCGGAGCACCCGGACGGCGGGCTCGAGCACGACGCCGACGGGGCCGCGGTACAGGCGATCGGGGTTGTGAGGGGGCACGGCAGAACCCTAGTGCTCGCCGGCCGTCCGCGAACGCAGATCCGCGCACGGCGGGCGGGCCAGGTCGGCTAGGGTTCCTCGCGATGTCGCAGCCACCCGCACCGGCGACCCCGCCGGTCGCCCTCGTCTGCTTCAACCGCCCCGACCTCGTGACCCGCGTGCTCGACGCGGTGCGGGCCGCGGCGCCGGCCGACCTCTTCGTGATCGGCGACGGCCCCCGGCCGGACCGGCCCGACGACGCCGCCCGCTGCGCCGACGTACGGCGCGTCGTGGCCGAGCAGGTCGACTGGCCCTGCACCGTGCACACCCGGTGGAGCGAGACCAACCTGGGCTGCGAGCAGAACGTCGAGCGCGGCCTCGACTGGGTCTTCGGCCAGGTGCCGGCCGCGGTCGTGCTCGAGGACGACTGCGTGCCCGACCCGTCGTTCTTCCCCTACGCCGCCGAGCTGCTCGACCGCTACGCCGACGACGAGCGGTTCATGATGGTCTCCGGGACCCTCTTCGAGGTCGACCCGGAGTCGTTCGGCGACGCCAGCTACGGCCTGACGACGTTCTCGATCACCTGGGGCTGGGCCACCTGGGCGCGGGCCTGGCAGCGGCACCGGGCGATGTTCCCGCGCGACTGGCAGACGCTGCGGCCGGGGCAGGCGGACCCCGGTGCGCCGCTGCGGGTCGCGTCCACCGAGCCGGCACCGGGCGCGCTCGCCACCCGCGCGGCGGGGCGCTACTTCGCCGAGGTGGCGCGCTCGCGCGGCCAGGAGTTCGGCTGGGACAGCCACTGGTTCCTCAGCCAGGTGGTCTGCGGGGCGCTCGCGGTGGCCCCCGCCACCAACGTGGTGCACAACGCCGGCTTCGGCGACGAGGCCACCCACACCCAGTCGGAGCGGGTGATGCCGGCGGCCGAGCCGATCACCTTCCCGCTGCGGCACCCTGCCGTCGTGGAGCGCGACGTCGCCCTGCAGCGCGGGCTGGAGCTCGGGCTGGTGCGCACCAACGGCCGCCTGGCCCGGACCGTGCGCCGCCTGGTGCCGCAGGGCCGACTGCGCACGGTGCTGCGCGCGGTCGCCGGCCGGGTGATCACCTCCCGGTCGCGGGCTCGCTGACCTTCGTCACCGTCGCGGCGGGCGGCGTGCCGTCCGGGGCCGGGGTGGTGCGGTCGGCGCCCGGCCGGTGGGGCACCAGGTACGGCGAGGAGTGCCGCGGCCGCCGTTCGGCCTCGCGCTCCCTCGCCCGCTCGCGCTCGAGCATGTGGGCGGCCATCACCAGCGAGATCGGCAGCCAGGCGAACCGGTCCCAGATCGTGTTGAGGAAGAAGAGCGCGGCGAAGTAGCCCAGCGGGCCGTAGGCGAGCCGGTGGGTGGGCCCGGCGTCGAAGAGCGGCCGCACGCCGGTCCACAGGATCATCAGGAAGCCGATGAAGCCGAAGATGCCGGCCGCGACCAGGATCTGCAGGTAGACGTTGTGGTAGTAGAACGTGTAGACGCCCGCGTAGCCGTCGCCCAGGATCGGGTTGGAGAGGAAGGCGTCCCAGCCGCGCGACAGCAGGTCGCTGCGGTAGTTGTCGGAGCCGGACGCCGACGCGCTCCCCGAGGGGTTGAGCAACCGGTTGGGCGCGGAGTCGGGGTCGAGGCGCACCAGGATGTAGGGCGCCAGCACGGCCAGCACGGTGGTCGAGGTGATCAGCGTGTAGATCAGCCTCGACGACTTCTCCAGCAGCGCCGCGACCAGGATCATCCCGATCAGCGCCAGCAGGGCGCCGCGGCTGCCGCTGAGCCCCAGCCCGGCCAGGTGGATCGCGCCGAGCCCCCACACCGCCGTACGCCGCCAGCCGGTGCTCTGGGAGTCGAGGTAGTAGATCATCGCAAGCGCGAACAGGCTGCACACCGCGAACGCGTTGGGGTGGGTCGACATGCCGATGAGCCGGCTGCCGACGCGGCCGCCGGGGCCCACGAAGCCGTAGGCGAAGCTGATGGTGTGGCCGATGACGTAGGCCCACGCCATCACGGTGATCAGCTTCTGGCTGGGGCGCCAGGCCATGAACAGGATCGGGATGATCGCCAGCGCCAGCGCGAGGCGGGCGATCCGCAGCGCGCTGAACAGGAACTCGTCCTGGGCCGCCGAGGCCAGCACGCTCATCCCGAACAGGATCACCAGCCCGCAGCCGTAGAGCAGGGGGAGCTTGATGTTGTTGCCGAGCACCCGCGGCAGGAGCAGGAAGAAGCCGAGGCCGGCCAGCAGGTCGGAGGCGGTCAGCGCGCCGGCGGCGAACCGGTCGCCGAAGATCGGGGCGAACAGCATCGCGCCGACGACGATGATCGTGCCGACCCGCTCGAGCCCGAAGATCACCAGCACGCACACGAACGCCGCCACGCCCACCGCCGCGATCGCCCCGGTGGTGCTCGACGCCGACAGCGGCACCAGCACCGCCAGCAGGCCGAGCAGCAGCACCGCCGGCATCGCCCGGCCGACGGCGGCGGCGATCCGGCGGCGCAGGTGGTCGGGGCTCGACTGACGCTTGCGGCGCTCGCGGCGGTCGCTCACCGCGCGGCGCCCTGCGGGGGGCCGGGCAGGTCGCCGGTGACGAGGCCGCGCACGGCGGCCACGCCGACGGCGTCGTCGCGGTGGGCCAGGGCGACGTCCCAGTACTCGCACCCGTGGGTGCGCGGGTCGTCGAGGCCGCGGGCCCGCTCGGGCAGCTCGTCGATGGCCACCCGGCCCAGCGGCTCGCCGAAGTTGTCCCAGACCGCGACCTCGTCGTAGCCCAGCCCGGCCAGCGCCGCCCAGACCGGTTCGGGGTCGTTGCCGACCGCCCGGCTGCGCACGTGGTCGTACTCGAAGAACAGCACCGGCGGCTGGTCGGCCCACACCCGGGCCACCGCCGGCACCAGGTCGACGTCGTAGCCGTCGGTGTCGGACTTCACCAGCCGGAGCCGGTCGAACTCGGGGTGTGCGGCGCGCAGCTGCTCGGGAGTGACCTGGCTGACGCTGCCGGCGTCGGGCGCCTCATCGGCGGGCACGAAGTGCGCGGTGCCGCCGGAGCGCACCGACGCCATCGCTCCCTCCTGGGCCACCGGGGTCAGCAGCGACGGGACCACCGTGCAGCGCGGGTCGGCGTCGACGTTGGTGTGGAGGAAGCGCAGGTAGACCGGGTCGGCCTCGACGCACAGCACCCTGGCGTCGGCACGGTCGAGCACCTGGAGCGCCGAGTCACCGACGTTGGCGCCGATGTCGAGCACGGTCAGCGGCCCCGGCTCGGCGGCGGCCAGCGCCGCGGCCAGCTCGACCAGGTTCTGGCCGTACGGCGAGCCGTCGCGCGCGTAGTCGGGCAGCCGGTGCGACCAGGGCAGCGTCATGGTGACGCCCTGCACCTCGCGGACGACGGGGCGCTGCGGGAAGCGGTCGCGCACCAGCCAGCCGGCTCGGCGACGCAGCTTGGCGGGGAGTGACTCGGGGCGGGCTGGCACAGCCCTAGGGTAGACCGTGGCCCGGTCCGGGGCGTCGTTCTCAGTGGTTCTGGAAGGGGTCGGAGTGCGGGTGGTGGTCGACGCGGTCGGGGTGCGGCCGGGCAGCAGCGCGGTGATCCTCGAGAACCTCCTCGCAGCCTGGGTCCGCGACCACGACGACGAGGTCGTGGTGGTCTCCGACGGCGCGCCCCAGCTGGTGCTGCCGCCGGGGGTCGAGGCGGTCTCGGTGGGCGGTCCCGAGGGCGGCCCGCTGGCGGCCGTGGGCCGCCGCTCGCTCGGCGTCCGCCGGGCCGCCAAGCGGCTGCGCGCCGACGCCGTGCTGAGCGGGGTGATCGCCAGCGCCCTGGCCGGCACCCCCTGCCGGCGCGGCACCGTGGTGACCGACGTGCGCCACGAGCTGCGCCCCCACCAGTTCTCCCGCGGCCGGCGGCTGGCCCGCCTGGTCTCCTACGGCTGGACCTTCCGCCGCGCCGACGCGCTGTTCTGCATCTCCGAGCGCACCCGCGGCGACCTGGTGCGCCGCCGGCCGTGGCTGCGCGACAAGGCCGTGGCGACCCTGCTCGGCTCCGACCACGTCGACGCGTGGCCGGCTCCCGAGCCGACCGGCGAGGCGCCGTACGCCGTGGCGTTCGGGCAGTTCGCCAACAAGAACGTCGACAAGGTGCTCGCCGCCTGGGCCGAGCTGTGCCGCACCGACGACCGGCTCCAGCTCCGGCTGGTCGGGATCCCCGGCAGCGCCCGCGCCCCGATCGAGGAGCAGGTCGCTGCTCTCGGGCTCGGCGACCGGGTCGAGCCGCAGTCGTGGCTCGACGACGACGCGTTCGCCCGCTGCTTCGCCGGGGCGTCGCTGGTGGTGTTTCCCTCCGACTTCGAGGGCTACGGCCTGCCGGTCGTCGAGGCCCTGCGGCTCGGCATCCCGGTGGTGGTCTCCGACGACCCGGCCCTGGCCGAGGTCTCGGGCGGCCACGCCGTCGTCGCCCCGGATCTCTCCCCGGCCCCGCTCGCCGCCGCGATGCGCACCGCCCTGGCCACCACCCCCGAGCAGCGCGCCGCCGGCCGCGCCTGGACCGACGGCCTCACCTGGTCGGGCATGGCCGCACAGGTGCGGGCGGGGCTGTTCCCCGACGCCGCCGGGTGACGAGGACCGCCGCGGGCCGAGCGACCACTCTCGTTCCGGGTCACTCCGGGGACGGGTCTCGGGCGGGTGCTGACTGCCCTGGTGTCATCCGGCCGGGTGGTGGTTGTCGGCGGGGGTGGGTGCGGAGTGCCGCGCGGTGGGGGCACTGCGGCTGCTGTGCGCCGGACGTCGTTCGGCACTCGTTGCCGTGTCGCCGGGCGCTGCCCTGCCGTGCCCCGGCCACCGCTTCGGCGCCACGCCGCCGTCGACGTGCCGTACGACGCCCGTCGACTCCGCCGCCTCCGTGCCGAGTGGCGCGGCATCCCGGCGTGCGGTGGCCGAGGTGCGAAGGCCGCTAGGCCTGAGCCTCGAGACCCGGTGAGCCGGAAGCCCTCCCGTTGCCGCTGGAGGGTGTTCCGCCGGCGGGGGTTTCGAGGCTCGCTTCGCTCGCACCTCAACCACCGGCGCGTGCGGTGGTCGAGGTGCGAAGGCCGCTAGGCCTGAGCCTCGAGACCCGGTGAGCCGAGAGCCCTCCGGTTCCCGCTGGAGGCGTTCGGCCGGCGGGGGTCTCGACGGACGCTCCTCGCTGGGGCTCGTCGCTGCTCGACCACCGGCGCGTGCGGTGGTCGAGGTGCGAAGGCGCTAGGCCTGAGCCTCGAGACCCGGTGAGGCAAGAGCCCTCCCGTTCTCACCGGAGGGCGTTCGGGTGCGCGGGAGTGTCGAGGCTCGCTCCGCTCGCACCTCAACCAGCGCCGGTGGTCGAGCAGGGAGCGCCAGCGAGCGTCGTCGAGACCCGGTGAGCCGAGTGCCCGCCGTGCGGACGGGAGGGCTTTCGTCGTACGGGGTTTCGAGACAGTTGCTAGCGCAACTTCCTCAACCAGCGGTGCTCGCTGGTTGAGGAACGACGAAGTCGTGTCTCGAAACCCGGTGAGCCGAGAGCCCTCCCGTTACCGCCGGAGGGCGTTCGGGTGCGGGGGTCTCGACGGGCGCTCCTCGCTGGGGCTCGTCGCTGCTCGACCACCGGTGCCGGCGGCGGGGGTCAGAGCAGGCGGTCGACGTACGCCAGCACCTTGGTGGGGTCGAGGCGGACGTCGGTGAGGACGCCGGTCATCTCGGCTCCCTCGCGCGGTACCCGGCCGGCGCCGACGAGGTAGTGGTGCTCGACGTCGTCGAGGGCCTGGGTGATCGTCCAGTAGCAGTGGTTGACGTACGTCGGGGCGAACAGCTCCAGCACCCGGGCCTTCGGCGGCAGGAAGACCAGGTTGGCGAGGGCGGCGCCGTGGGGGGCGACGACGACCTCGGCGCCGCTGAACAGGTCGACCTGCTCCTGCACGGAGTGCTGGCCCGGGTCGAGGCGGAGGAAGCCGCGGGACTCGAGCTCGGGCCAGAGCTGCTCCTCCTCGACGTAGCGGCGGGTGTGGGGCCGGTCGCCGCGGGTGACGTAGAGGCGCGGCCGGCCGGTGGGCACGCCGCTCGCCGGCAGGTGCTCACGCAGCCACCGCACCACCCACCGCGGGGCGGAGAGCGCGTCGTTGGGGGTGCTCGGCACCAGCAGCCGGTCGGCGGTGAGGGTCAGGTCGGCGGCCGGTTGCACGAGCGTGGTGCCGTCGCCGAGCCCGACCATCGCGAGCAGCTGGCGCTGGTAGCCGGTGCCGTGCGGCACCGCCACCGCGTCGACCGTGGCGTCGGGCAGCGCCTCGCGGAAGACGCCGTAGCGGGGCAGCACGTCGAGCAGGACGTGGTAGTAGTTCGCGGTCGAGCCGCGGGTGGTGAGGTTGAGGAGGGTGCCGTCGACGTGCTGCTCGCGCGGTAGCCGCGGGTGGAGGAAGACCGGGTGCTCGCGCCACCCGGCGATGCCGAAGTAGTTGCTGGTCTGGAAGTCCAGCGTCCCGCCCGGGGTCACCACCGCGGCGTGCTCGCCGACCACGCTGCCGCCGCGGACCTCCAGCACGTAGCGGGCCGGCACGTCGAAGGTCAGCTCGTGGGCGAACCGCCAGTGCCCCGGGGGGTCGCCCTCGGGGGGCTCGCGGCGCAGCCGCTCGGCGGGCCCGCCCGGGTGCAGCGTCACCGCACCCGGCTCGCGGGCGGCGGTGTCGGCCGACGTGGCGGTCGCGCGCACCGGCAGCCGGCGGCGCCGCGGGGTCAGCGGCGCCGTACGCCGGTACAGCAGTCCCAGCAGCAGCGACAGCGCCCGGTGGACACGCTTGAGGAGGGGCCAGGCCGGTTGCAGCCTGGCGGGGAGCCTGCTCACGCCGCGCGGGTCAGGGGGTGACCAGCTCGGGGTGCTCGCGGAACCACGAGATGGTCCGCTTGAGCGCCTCCTCGATCGAGACCTGCGGCTCCCAGCCGAGCTCCTCGCGGGCCCGGGTGATGTCGGGCTGGCGCACCGTCGGGTCGTCGACCGGGCGCTCGACGTGGACGATCTCCGAGCTCGAGCCGACCAGGTCGACGATCCACCGGGCGAGGTCGAGCATCGAGATCTCGTGGGGGTTGCCGATGTTGACCGGGCCGGGCCGGTCGGAGTGCATCAGCCGCAGGATGCCGTCGACGAGGTCGTCGACGTAGCAGATCGACCGGGTCTGCAGGCCGTCGCCGGCGACGGTGACCGGCTCGCCCAGCAGTGCCTGCCGGATGAAGTTCGGGATCGCGCGGCCGTCGTTGGGGCGCATCCGCGGGCCGAAGGTGTTGAAGATGCGCACGATGCCGGTGTCGACGCCGTGCGAGCTGCGGTAGGCCATGGTGAGGGCCTCGGAGAAGCGCTTCGCCTCGTCGTAGACCCCGCGCGGGCCGACCGGGTTGACGTGGCCCCAGTAGTCCTCGGCCTGGGGGTGCACCTGCGGGTCGCCGTAGACCTCCGAGGTCGACGCCAGGATGAACCGGGCGCCCTTCTCGCGGGCCAGGCCCAGGCCGTGGAGGGTGCCGAGCGAGCCGACCTTGAGGGTCTCGATCGGCAGCCGGAGGTAGTCGATGGGCGAGGCGGGGGAGGCGAAGTTGAGCACGGCGTCGACCGGGCCGCCCACGTGGACGTAGTCGGTGACGTCGGTGCGCACCAGCCGGAAGTCCACCTCGGGCACCAGGTGGGCCACGTTGGTGGGCGAGCCGGTGACGAAGTTGTCGAGGCACACCACCTCGTGCCCCTCACCCACCAGCCGTTCGCACAGGTGCGAGCCGAGGAAGCCGGCACCGCCCATCACGACGACCCGCTTGGACTCGGTCACTGATCCTCCTCCGCCCGGCACCGCGCCGGAACTCGTCCACAGTAACGAGCGGGAAGGCCGGTGGTGACGCCTTCGCGCAGGTTGGTCCCCGCTGCCGGGCGTGCCTCAGCGGGCCAGCCAGACGGTGCCGTAGCGGTCACCGTTGGGCTCGTGCCGGGTCACGGTGAGGCCGGCCTCGGCGAAGAACGCCTCGAGCTCCGACCACGAGTGCCCAGCCACGTCGTGGTACTCCATCACCACCCGGCGCACCGGCGCCCAGTCGGCCGGCTCGCTGGAGAGGACGATGTCGAACTCCGCGCCCTCGGTGTCGAGCTTGACCAGGTCGACGGTGTCGGACGGCGCACCGTCGACCGGCAGCTCGAGCAGCCGGGTCAGGGCGGCCGCGAACGTGACGCACGGGACGGTCACCAGGGTGCCAGCGGTGGCACCGCCGTTGAGGCCGCTGGCGTGGCCGTTGTCGACCAGCTCGAGGGTGCCGTCGTGGCCGGCGACCGCGGTGGCGTTGACCGTCACCCGGTCGGCGAGGTCGTTGCGGGCGACGTTGCGGGCCAGCCAGGTGGCGGTGGTGGCGGAGGCCTCGTAGGTGTGGACGACGGCGGTGGGCGCGAAGCGGGCGGCGGCCACCGAGAAGCAGCCGACCTGGCCGCCGATGTCGAGGATGCGCGGGGTCGGCGAGAGGCCGGCGAGGGTGTCGCGCAGGTGGTAGGCGTCCTCGGCGAAGACCTCGTAGACCGGCACCCGCGCGCCCGGCCAGTTGGGGCAGGTGATGACCGCGCCGTCGCGGGTCTCGAAGACCAGCTCGTCGCGTCGCCACGGCGCGCGGCTCGAGGCCAGGTCGAGGAGCACGCGGCCGCCGTTGGCGAAGGAGAACGTCTGGCGGACCCGTCGCAGGGCCAGCCCCGGGGAGCGTCCCATCACTTCTTGCGGCGAGGGTTCGGCGTGGTCTCCTCGTAGTAGTAGTAGTAGTAGTTGTTGGTGGAGCGCCGGGCGATCATGTTCATCACGATGCCCGAGACGCGGGCCCCGACCTGCTCGAGACGGCCCACGGCGTCGCGCAGCTGCTCGCGGGTGGTCTTGGCGTGGCGGGTCACGATGATCGCGCCGTCGGCGATCGCGCTCAGCACGGCCGCGTCGGCCACCGGCAGCAGCGGCGGCGCGTCGATGATGACCATGTCGTAGAGGTCGCGGAGCTGGTGGATCAGGTCGGCGGTGACCCGCGACTGGAGGATCTCGGTGGGGTTCGGCGGCTTGGCGCCGCTGGCCAGCAGGTGCAGGCCGCTGGCCTCGTGCACCTGGATGGCCTCCTTGACGTCGGCGCGGCCGACCAGCACGGTCGTGAGACCGATGGCGGCGTCGAGCTGGAGCATCTGCGCGACGCGCGGGCGGCGCAGGTCGCCGTCGACGATCAGCGTGCGGCGGCCGGCCTGCGAGAGCGCGATCGCGAGGTTGGCGGCGGTGGTCGACTTGCCCTCGCCGGGCACCGCGCTGGTGATGACCAGGCAGCGGGGCTGGTGGTCGAGGTCGAGGAACTGGAGGTTGGTGCGCAGGAGGCGGAACGCCTCGGTGCGCGCCGCGAACCCGCTCACGTCGGTGAGCAGCGGCTGCTTCTTGATCGCCGGGTCGAAGGCGATGCTGGCCAGCACCGGCGCGGTGGTGACCTCCTGCACGTGCTCGAGGCTCGAGACCGTGCGGTCGAGGATCTCGCGGGCCACGGCCAGCGCGATGCCGATGAGCAGGCCGAGCACGCCGGCGACCACGAGGTTGAGGATCGTGCGCGGACTGACCGCGTCGGGGTCGAAGTCGGCCGGATCGGTGACGTTCGCGTTGATCTGGGAGTTGCTGCTGCCGCGCAGGGTCTCGAGCTCGGTGAGGTACTCCGTGAGCTGCTCGGACACCGTCCGGTTGATGATCTGCGCCGTCGAGGGGTCGGGGTCCTTGGTCTTGACCTCGAGGCTCGGGGTCTCGGGCACCACCTCGGCGGAGACCTTCTCGGCCAGCTGCGCGGTGTTGAGGTTGAGGTCGAGCTCGTCGATCACCCGCTCCATCACCACGGTGCTGGTCGCCAGGGTGGCGTAGGCCTGCACCTTCTGGGTGATGGTCAGCTGCGCGGTGAAGCTGTCGGAGGCGTTGCGGACGTCGGCGGAGATGAACACCTTGGCCGACGACTCGTACTGGGGCGTGCGGGTGAAGGTGTAGACGGACGTGCCCGCGAGGGCGGCGACCATGATCAACAGGATGGTCAGCCAGCGTCGCCGCAGGACCTGCACGAGCTGTCGGAGATCCACGCGCGTCCTTCACTTCTCTTCAGAGTGCGCTCGGCACCCGTACCCACTGTGTCGAGCGAGTCTAACTGCGCCCGAGGCTCTCCGTGTGCGGGGAGCCGGAACTGAGCAATCCGGGCGTGTCCACCGTGTCAGTCCTGTCGTCAGCGGGCGTAGTCGGCGCGCTCCGCGACGCCCGTGCGGAGCCGCTCGAGGTCGACCTCCACCATGGTGCGCACGACGTCCTCGAACGACGTCGTGGCCCGCCAGCCCAGCAGCCGCTCTGCCTCGCCCGGGTCGCCGGCGAGCGCGGCGGAGTCCTGCGGCCGCACCAGCGCGGGGTCGTGGTCGACGCGGGCCCAGGCGTCGTCGACGCCGGCCGCCGCGAACGCCTGCTCCACCAGGTCGCGCAGGGTGTGGGTGACCCCGGTGGCCACGACCAGGTCGCGTGGCTCGGGCAGGTCGAGCATCAGCCGCAGCGCCTCCACGTGGTCGCGGGCGGCGCCCCAGTCGCGGGCGACCTCGAGGGTGCCGAGCCGGAGCCGCTCCTGGCGCCCCAACGCGATCGCGGCGGCTGCCGTGGTGATCTTGCGGGTCACGAACCGGGCCGGCCGCAGCGGGCTCTCGTGGTTGTGCAGCACGCCCGCGCACGCGAACAGCCCGTGCTCGGAGCGGGCCCGGCGCACGGCCTCGCGGGCGCGGGCCTTCGACTCGGCGTAGGGGCTGCGGGCGTCGCCGTGCTCCTCGGCCGACGCGGCTTGGAGGAAGCGCACGTCGTCGCCCGTGCGGTCGCGGTGGTCGCGCACGGCGGCGAGCATCCGCTCGACGGCGGCGCCGTTGACCTCCGCGACCAGCTCTGGCTGGTCCCAGCTCGCGCCCACGGAGGTGAAGCCGCCGAGGTTGAAGACCCGATCGGGGCGGTGGCGCTCGAGGAGGGCGGCGAACCCCTCGGCGTCGCGGAGGTCGCACTCCTCGAGCAGCACCCCGTCGAGGTACGGCGCCATCGCGGCCGCCGACCCGCTCCCGGGCCGGGTGGTGCCGACGACCCGGGTGCCCATGGCGAGCAGCCGGTGCGCGAGGTAGACGCCGTCCTGGCCGGCGACGCCGGTGACCAGCGCGGTGCTCACGCGCGCAGCAGCCGCGACATCTGCTCGAGGTCGGCGTCGACCATCAGGCGGGCGAGGTCGTCGGGCCCGGTCGTCGCCGTCCAGCCCAGTACCTCCTGGGCCTTGCTCGCGTCGCCGATGAGGGCGTCGACCTCGGCCGGCCGCTCGTACTGCTTGTCGTAGACCACGTGGTCCTCCCAGTTCAGCCCGGCGTGGGAGAACGCCGTCTCGACGAACTGGCGCACGGTGCGACCCTGCCCGGTGGCCAGCACGTAGTCGCCGGGCTCGTCGTGCTGGAGCATCCGCCACATGCCCTCGACGTACTCCTTGGCGTAGCCCCAGTCGCGCACCGCCTCGAGGTTGCCGAGGTGGAGCTGGTCGGCCACGCCGAGCTTGATCTTGGCGACGCCGAGGGTGACCTTGCGGGTCACGAAGCTCTCGCCGCGGCGGGGCGACTCGTGGTTGAACAGGATCCCCGACACCGCGAACAGGTCGTAGGACTCGCGGTAGTTGACCGTGACCCAGTGGCCGTAGAGCTTGGCGGCGCCGTAAGGGGAGCGGGGGTAGAAGGCGGTGTTCTCGGCCTGCGGCGGCGGCGTCGCGCCGAACATCTCCGAGGTCGACGCCTGGTAGTAGCGGCAGTCGAGGCCGGAGGCGCGGATCGCCTCGAGCAGGCGCAGCGCGCCGACGGCGTCGGTGGACGCGGTGTACTCCGGCATCTCGAAGGAGACCTTGACGTGGCTCTGCGCGCCGAGGTTGTAGACCTCGTGGGGCTCGATGGTGCGGATCAGGTTCACCAGGCTGACGCCGTCGGTCAGGTCGCCGTAGTGGAGGTGCAGCTCGGGCGAGGTGATGTGGTCGATCCGGCTGCGGTTGAGCGTGGACGCCCGCCGGACCAGGCCGTGCACCTCGTAGCCCTTCTCGAGCAGGAGCTCGGTCAGGTACGAGCCGTCCTGGCCGGTGACGCCGGTGATGAAGGCACGACGTGCCACGCGGGGCTCCTTCTGCGAGATCTGCGGGGGTGGGAGGGGCGCCCGGTGGTCCCCCGGGTCGCGGCGCGAGCATAGCCGTGCGCGACCTGCGCCTGCGTTCGGATCGACGTGACCGGGCCGCCGCGCTCGCGGGCGGTTCTCACTCAGCGAGACGGCCGTCCACGCCTCGGGACGCGAGTCGGCGGTTCGACCGCACCCGGCCTAGGCTCGGGGTCATGACCACGACCTGGCTGACCCGCCGACGCGCAGTGGACCACTGCCGCGTCCGCTCGTCGCTGTGTCGTCGCTCCTGACCCGGGGCCCCTTCCACCGTCGGTGGACCTGAGCCGTCGCGCGCATCGTCGTGCCCGCGCCGGCCGTCAGCCCCGGGACCGTCGTCCAGACCGTCCAGGAGCAGGAGAGCCATGTCCACCACCATGTCCGGCAGCCCGACCGGCACCGACGCCGGGATCGACCCGCGCGGTCCCCGGTTCACCGCGGCGGTCACCGCCGTCGTGCTCCTCGCCGTGCTGCTGCTCCCGACCGGCGCGGCGACCGTCGTGATCGCCGTCCAGGCGGCGCTGTTCGCGCTCGGCGCCGTCCGCGGCGTCCAGCACACGCCGACCGCCCACCTGTTCCGCAGCGTGGTCCGGCCACGGCTCGGCGCGCCGGTCGAGCTCGAGGACCCGACACCTCCGCGCTTCGCACAGGCAGTCGGGTTCGCCTTCGCCGCGGTGGCGCTCGGAGGCTTCCTCGCCGGGGCCACCACCGTCGGCCTGGTCGCGACCGGCTTCGCCCTCGTCGCCGCCCTCCTCAACGCCGTCCTCGGGCTCTGCCTGGGCTGCGAGATGTACCTCCTGCTGCGCCGCCTGGCGCCGGCCACCTGACCGAAGCACCCATCCCCACCACCCAGAACCCCGCACCGACAGCGGTGCGACAGAAAGGTAACGACATGAGCCGCGAGAACAGCCTGGTCTCCGCCCAGTGGGTCGAGGAGAACCTCGACAACGACAAGGTGGTCCTCATCGAGGTCGACGAGGACACCACCGCCTACGACAAGGGCCACATCAGGGGCGCCATCAAGCTCGACTGGACCACGGACCTGCAGGACCAGGTGCGCCGCGACTTCGTCAACAAGGAGCAGTTCGAGGCGCTGCTGTCGTCGCGCGGCGTCGGCAACGACGACACCGTCGTCCTCTACGGCGGCAACAACAACTGGTTCGCCGCCTACGCCTACTGGTACTTCAAGCTCTACGGCCACCAGGACGTCAAGCTGCTCGACGGCGGCCGCAAGAAGTGGGAGCTCGACTCCCGCGAGCTGACCGACGAGGTGCCGACCCGCGCCGAGACGTCGTACACCGCGCAGGAGCAGGACCACTCGATCCGCGCCTTCCGCGACGAGGCCGTCGCGGCCATCGGCGTGAAGAACTTGGTCGACGTCCGCAGCCCCGACGAGTACGCCGGCCGCCTCCTCGCGCCCGCCCACCTCCCGCAGGAGCAGGCCCAGCGCGCCGGCCACGTGCCGACCTCGATCAACGTGCCGTGGAGCAAGGCGGCCAACGACGACGGCACCTTCAAGAGCGACGACGAGCTCCGCGAGATCTACGGCGCCGCCGGCCTCGACGACAGCAAGGACACCATCGCCCTGTGCCGTATCGGCGAGCGCTCCTCGCACACCTGGTTCGTGCTCAAGGAGCTGCTCGGCCACCAGAACGTCAAGAACTACGACGGCTCCTGGACCGAGTACGGCTCCCTCGTCGGCGTGCCCGTCGCCCTCGGCGACGAGCCCGGCGAGGCCTGAGCCGCAGCGAGACGGAAGGACGACGATCATGTGCGGTGCGACCCAGGGCGGGCTTTCGCTCGACGGTGTGAACGTGGCCAAGGAGGCCGTCGTGCAGGGGCAGGTGCTCCGGGACGGCGAGCCGGTGGGCAACGCCTACGTGCGCCTGCTCGACAGCAGCGGTGAGTTCACCGCCGAGGTGCCGACGTCGGCCACCGGTCACTTCCGGTTCTTCGCCGGCGAGGGGCAGTGGACGCTGCGGACCCTCGCCCCCAAGGCCGACCCCGTGGACCGCAAGGTCCAGGCCTCGGTGGGCAACGTCGCCGAGGTGGTCATCCCCATCGGCTGACCCGCTCGCCACGAACGGCCCGCCCGGACCTCGGTCCGGGCGGGCCGTTCTGCGTCCCGCTGGTCGAGCAGCGAGCGCCAGCGAGCGTCGACGAGACCCGGTGAGCCGGACGCCTTCCGTTGCCTGGCGACTCCGGGGACGGGGCTCGGGTGGGTGCTGGACCGCGGGCCTGTGTGATCCGGCCGGGTGGTGACTGTGGGTGGGGGTGGGTGCGGGGTGCCGCGCGTGGGTGGGCGCTGCGGCTGCTGCGCGCCGGACGTCGTTCAGCACTCGTTGCCGTGTCGCCGGACGCTGCCCTGCGGTTCCCCGTGCTCGCTGCGGCGCCACGCCGCCGTCTACGTGCCGAACGACGCCCGTCGCTCCGCCGCCTCCGTGCCGGCGGCGCGGCACTCCGGCGAGCGGACGGGCGCGCACCGCTGGTCGAGCAGCGAGCGTCGTCGAGACCCGGTGCGGCGAGAGCCCTCCCGTTCCCACCGGAGGGCGCTCGGCAGGCGGGGGTTTCGAGACAGTTGCTAGCGCAACTTCCTCAACCACCGGCAGGCCACCGCTGGTTGAGGAAGGCGTGGAACGCCTGTCTCGAAACCCGGTGGGACGAGAGCCCTGCGCCAGGGACGGTCGGCGTTCGGGTGCGGAGGTCTCGACTGGCGACGAGCCTCGAGACCCCGTACGACGAGAACCCTCCCGTCTCCCCCGGGGACCAGGGTGTCAGTCGACCTGGGCGGCGTCCGGGAGCTGGTCGACGCCGTCGCCGGCGTTGGCGAGCCAGACCTCGAACTGGTCGCGCGCCATGGCGCCCATCATCTCGCGGGTGGCGCGGATGTCGAGGGTGACGACGCTGGCGCCGTCGATGGTCGGGGTGCCGGTGTAGGGCACGGTCGCGAACCGGATCACGGCGGGGCGCAGGTTGCGCGACGAGATCGCGAGGCTGCGCATCTTGCCGGGTGTGAACGACTCGTCGACGGCCACCAGGTCGCTGAGCTCGGTGACCAGCTCGCTGATCTTGAACGGGTTGGCGAGGATCCTGCGGCTGCGCACCTGGTTGAGGACGGCGCGCAGGAAGTTCTGCTGACGCTGCACGCGGTCGAAGTCGCCGCGCGGCAGGTTGTAGCGGGCCCGCACGTAGTAGACGGCCGACTCGCCGCGCAGCGTCACCGGGCCGGGCTCCCAGGTGAAGCCGGTGGGGTCGGTGCCGCCGGTGGGGATGTTGACCTTGACGCCGCCGAGGGTGTCGGCGAGGTCTGCGAAGTGGGTGAAGTCGATGACCATCACGTGGTCGACCCGCACCTTGGTGAGGTCCTCGACCGCCTTGGTCAGCAGCGACGGGCCGCCGTAGGAGAACGACGCGTTGATCTTGGTCTTGCCGTAGCCCTCGACGTTGACGTAGGAGTCGCGCGGGATGGAGATCAGCTGGGCGGAGCGGAAGTCGGTGTTGATGTGCAGCAGCATGATCGCGTCGCTGCGGAACTCGCCCTGCTCCCACTCGCCCGACTCGAGCATGTCGAAGAGGTCCTCGCGACGCTCGGGGTCGTCGATGCCGGCCAGCAGGATCGTGGTGCCGGCCAGGCTCGGGGGCCGGTCGTCGAGGTCGAGCGGGAAGCGCTGGATGTCGCCCAGCTTGCTCATCAGCCAGAGCAGCCACAGCAGCACGATGAGCAGCAGCACGCCCACGACCGCGAAGATGATCGACAACGCCCGGTGGTTGCGGAACCACCGCTTCACCTTGTGCCAGCGGGTGATCCGCTTGCGTCGCGGCGTCGGGATCTCGGTGAGCCCCGAGTCGAGGACGTTGGTCACGTGGTCACTCTAGGTGAGTCCCGGGGTCACCGCGGGGTTCTCAGCTGCCCGAGTTGATCATGCCGGCACCCACGGTGACGCCCGTCGCCTCGTCGATGAGGATGAACGAGCCGGTGGTGCGGTTCTGCGAGTAGGGGTCGCAGAGCAGCGGCATGGTCGTGCGCAGCTGCACCCGGCCGATCTCGTTGAGACCGAGCTCCTTGGTGTCCTGGTCGCGGTGGAGGGTGTTGACGTCCAGGCGGTACTGGATGTCCTTCACCAGCACCCGGGCCGACCGGGTGGTGTGCTTGATGGCCAGCTTCTGGCGCGGGTGCAGCGGCGTGGTGGTCATCCAGCAGACCATCGCGTCGATGTCCTGGCTCGGCTTGGGGGCGTTGTTGACCCGGGCGATCATGTCGCCGCGCGAGACGTCGACGTCGTCCTCGAGGCGGATGGTCACCGACATGGGCGGGAACGCCTCCGAGATCTCCTTGTCGAAGAGGTCGATGCCGGCGATCCTCGAGGTCATGCCCGAGGGCAGCACGACGACCTCGTCGCCGGGCTTGAGGACCCCGCCGGCGACCTGGCCGGCGTAGCCGCGGTAGTCGTGGTGCTCGTCGGACTTGGGGCGCACGACGTACTGCACGGGGAAGCGGACGTCGACCAGGTCGCGGTCGGAGGCCACGTGCACGTGCTCGAGGTGGTGCATCAGCGTCGGACCCGAGTACCACGCCATGTTCTCCGACCGCTCGACGACGTTGTCGCCCTGCAGCGCCGAGATCGGGATGACCTCGAGGTCGGGGATGTTGAGCTTGGTGGCGAACTGGGTGAACTCCGCGTGGATCCGGTCGTAGACCTCCTGGGAGAAGTCGACGAGGTCCATCTTGTTCACGGCCAGCACGAGGTGGGGGACCCGCAGCAGCGAGAGCAGCACCGCGTGGCGGCGTGACTGCTCGGTGAGGCCCTGGCGGGCGTCGACCAGCACCAGGCCGAGGTCGGCGGTCGAGGCGCCGGTGACCATGTTGCGGGTGTACTGCACGTGGCCGGGGGTGTCGGCGATGATGAACTTGCGGTTGGGCGTGGCGAAGTAGCGGTAGGCCACATCGATGGTGATGCCCTGCTCGCGCTCGGAGCGGAGTCCGTCGGTCAGCAGCGACAGGTCGGTGTAGTCGTGGCCCTTGGACTGGCTGGTGGCCTCGACGGCCTCGAGCTGGTCCTCGAAGATCGCCTTGGAGTCGAGCAGCAGCCGTCCGATGAGCGTGGACTTGCCGTCGTCGACCGAGCCGGCCGTGGCGAAGCGCAGCAGGTCCATGCCGATCCCCTGGTTGGTGTTCGCGGAGCTGGTGGTGGACATCAGAAGTAGCCCTCCTTCTTCCTGTCCTCCATGGCGGCCTCGGAGAACCGGTCGTCCCCTCGGGTCGCGCCGCGCTCGGTGACCCGGGCCACGGCGACCTCCGCGATGATCTCGTCGATGGTGGAGGCGGTGCTCTCGACGCAGCCGGTCAGCGTGAGGTCGCCGACGGTGCGGAACCGCACGGTCCGCTCGCTGGCCTCCTCGCCGGGACGGGTCGGGTTGAACTCGCTCTCCGTGAGCAGCATCCCGTCGCGCTCGAAGACCCGGCGCTGGTGGGAGAAGTAGATGGAGGGGATCTCGATGCCCTCGCGGCCGATGTAGTCCCAGATGTCCAGCTCGGTCCAGTTGGAGATCGGGAAGATCCGCATGTGCTCGCCCTCGTGGATCCGCCCGTTGTAGAGGCTCCACAGCTCGGGGCGCTGCATCTTCGGGTCCCACTGCCCGAACTCGTCGCGGTGGGAGTAGACGCGCTCCTTGGCGCGTGCCTTCTCCTCGTCACGGCGCCCACCGCCGAAGGCGGCGGTGAAGCCACCCTCCTCGAGGGCGTGGAGCAGGGTGCCGATCTGGAGCCGGTTGCGGCTGGTCTTGCCGTCGTCGACGACGATGCCGTTGGCGATCGCCTCCTCGACCGACGCGACCACCAGGCGCACGCCGAGGCGGTTGACCCAGTTGTCGCGGCAGGCCAGCACCTCGGGGAAGTCGTAGCCGGTGTCGACCTGCAGCACCGGGAACGGGATCTTCGCCGGGAAGAAGGCCTTCTCGGCGAGGCGCATCATCACGATCGAGTCCTTGCCCCCCGAGAACATCAGGACGGGCTTCTCGAACTCGGCGGCGACCTCACGGAAGATGTGGATCGACTCCGCCTCCAGCTGGTCGAGCTGACTCAGCCGGTAGTCGGAATGGGTTGCGGTCATGACGCGTCGACGGACCTTCTGCTCGGGGGAAAACCAACCGACAGACTAGCCCGCGCCCGACGTGGCGGCGAAACCCGTCCAGCCGCGGGCCGGCCCGGCGCGCACCCCTAGACTCCCCGGCATGAAGATCTCTGTCTTCGGCTGCGGCTACCTCGGAGCGGTCCACGCCGCGTGCATGGCCAAGCTGGGTCACGACGTCATCGGCATCGACGTCCTCGAGGAGCAGGTCGCCCAGCTCTCCGCCGGCCGCGCGCCGTTCCACGAGCCGGGCCTGCCGGAGCTGCTCGAGGAGGCGCTGGCCAGCGGCCGGCTCGAGTTCACCACCGACGCCAGCCGTGCCGCCGACGCGGTCGTCCACTTCATCTGCGTCGGCACGCCCCAGAAGCAGGGCGAGAACGCCGCCGACCTCACCTTCGTGCGGGCGGTCACCGAGACCCTCCTCCCGATCCTCAAGCCCGGCGACGTCGTGGTCGGCAAGTCCACGGTGCCGGTCGGCACCGCCGAGACGATCTCGGAGCAGGTCCACGAGGCCCAGCCCGGTGCCGAGCTGCTCTGGAACCCCGAGTTCCTCCGCGAGGGCTTCGCCGTGCAGGACACCCTCCACCCCGACCGGTTCGTCTACGGGTTCGAGGACACCGACGCCGGCCACCGCGCCGCCGGGGTGCTCGACGAGATCTACCGCAGCGCGCTCGCCGACGGCACGCCCAAGGTCGAGACCGACCTCGCGACCGCCCAGCTGGTGAAGGTCGCGGCCAACTCGTTCCTGGCCACCAAGATCTCCTTCATCAACGCCATGGCCGAGCTGTGCGAGGCCACCGGCGCCGACGTGACGAGCCTGGCCGACGCCATCGGCCACGACGCCCGGATCGGCCGCCGCTTCCTCAACGCCGGCGTCGGCTTCGGCGGTGGCTGCCTGCCCAAGGACATCCGGGCCTTCATGGCGCGCGCCGGCGAGCTCGGGGTCGACCAGGCGCTGACCTTCCTGCAGGAGGTCGACGCCATCAACCTCCGCCGCCGGGCACGGATGATCGACCTGGCCCGCGAGGTCTCCGGCGGCTCCATCGTCGGCCGCCGGATCGCGGTGCTCGGCGCGGCGTTCAAGCCCGACAGCGACGACATCCGCGACTCCCCGGCCCTCGACGTCGCCTCGCGGATGCAGGTGCAGGGCGCGGTGGTGCGGGTGACCGACCCCCAGGCCATGGACAACGCGCGGAAGAAGTTCCCCGACCTGACCTGCGTCGACACGGTCGAGGAGGCCGTCGCCGACGCCGACCTGGTGGTGCTGCTGACCGAGTGGCGCGAGTACGTCGCGCTCGACCCGGTCGCGCTCAAGGAGCAGGTCGCGGTGCCTGCCCTCATCGATGGTCGCAACTGCCTCGACCCGGTGGCCTGGCGGGCCGCCGGCTGGACCTACCGGGCCCTCGGCCGCCCCTGACCCCGCGCCGAGGCGGGGGGTGGAGGGGCGCGGTAGGCCCCCGCCCCCCCCCCCCCCCCCGCGGGGGGGGGGGGGGGCCCGCCCCCCCCCCCCCCCCCCCCCCGCGGTCAGGTCGGCAGGCGCTAGCTCCGGGCGCCGCTGCCGCGGCGGGAGCGCACGTCGGTGCCCTCGAGCTCGGCCACGGTGGGGGCGCCGAACATGGGCAGGCCCTGGCCCCGGCGCAGCAGCCCCCAGACGAACGGCACCAGCACGACCATCGCCAGGCCGACCCCGGCGATCAGCACCGGGTGGGTCTCGTGCTCGCCCAGCGGCGCCCAGCCGGCCTTGTCGAGGAGCGCCACCCCGGACATGGTCAGCACCACGACGATGCCGCGGCGGATCACCGACTGCGGCACGCGGGGCGCGATCCGGCTGCCCAGCAGCGTGCCCGGCACCGACCCGAGGATGAGCGGGACCGTGATGCCCCAGTCGAGGCCGTTGAGCGCGATGTTGGAGACCGCGGCGGCCAGCACCAGCGGCACAGCCTGCACCAGGTCGGTGCCGACCAGCTTCACCGCCGACAGCCCGGGGTAGAGCATCAGCAGCGCCACCATGATCACCGACCCGGAGCCCACACTGGTGATGCCGACCAGCAGGCCGCCGAGCATCCCGACCAGCAGCGTCGGCACCGGCCGGATCCGCGGGTCGGGGTCGCCCAGCGGGCCGCCGCGGCGGACCCGGCGCAGGTTGATGTAGAGCCGCAGGGCGTAGGTGGAGGCGGCCAGCAGCAGCGCGGCGCCGATCGCCATCTTGAGCACGTAGTCGAGCTCGTCGGCGTCGTCGGTGAACGCGGCGACCAGGTGTGGCCCGAGCAGCGCCGTGGGCACCGAGCCGATGATCAGCCACTTGGCCAGGGAGAGGTTCGGCGAGCCCTCGCGGGCGTGCACGATCGCGCCGCCGGTCTTGTAGACGGCGGCCGCGGTGAGGTCGGCGGTGACGACGGTCGCGGTCTCACCCACGCCGAGGAAGATCAGCGCGGGCGTCATCAGCGCGCCGCCGCCCATGCCGGTGAGGCCGACGACGACGCCGACGAGGAAGCCCGCCACCAGGATGGAGAAGAAGGTGGTGGTGATGACGTCGGCCATGCGGTTCGCTTCCTCGGGCGGGCGGTACGCCGCAGGAGGGCGCGCGAGACCGGCCCGAGGCGAGCCGTACGCACCCTGTCAGCAGCCTCTGCCGCCCGACCCTAGCGCCTGGGCGGGCGCTCGCTAGCCAGCGTCGCCGCGGTGGGCGCTGAGTGCCGGCAGCACCCGGGCGAGCAGCCCCTCGATCCGGGCCGTGCAGGCGACCGCGGCGTCGCGACCGCGTCGGTAGGGGTCGGGTACGTCGCCCGCCGGCTCGGCGGTGGGCCGCGACTCCGCGACCATCCGGAGCAGCTCCTCGCGGGGCAGGTCGGCCCCGACCCGCTCGACGGCGTTGGCGAACTGGCCGAGCGTGAACACCTTGCGGAACATCCCGGGCTGCTCCTCGAGGATGAAGTCGCGGTGGGCGGTCTCGGCCGTCAGCACCAGGTCGGCCTCCTCGAGCAGCCGGGTGGACAGCTGACGGCTGCGGAAGTCGTCGCTGACCACGTCGGCCGGCAGCGAGCGCAGGATCTCGGGGTCGACCGGCTTGTCGACGTGCCCGTGGGTGCCGGCGCTGGAGAACACCACGTCGGCGCTGTCGGGCAGCACCCGGCGCGAGAGCAGCTCCATGGCGGGGGAGCGGCAGATGTTCGCGGTGCAGACGTAGAGCACCTGGAGGGCGTCGTCCTCGGTCTCCTGCTCGGGGTGCAGGGTGCCGAGCAGGTCGAGGTAGCCGCGCTCGCGGAGCACCACCAGCACGTCGGTCAGCGCCTCGTCGATGCTCCGACCGGTGGTGTCGACCCGGACGTCGGCGTCGCGCGGCTCCTCGTAGGGCGAGGAGATGCCGGTGAACTCGGGGATCTCGCCGCGCCGGGCCTTGGCGTAGAGGCCCTTGCGGTCGCGGCGCTCGCACTCCTCCAGCGGCGTGGCGACGTGGACGAGGAAGAACGCGCCGCCGGCGTCCTCGACCATCGCCCGCACCTGCTGGCGGGTCTCGTCGAACGGCGCGATCGGGCTGACCACCGCGACGCCGCCGTGCCGCGCGATCTCGGCCGCGACCCAGCCGATCCGGCGGATGTTGGTCTCGCGGTCGGCCTTGGAGAAGGTCAGCCCGGCGGACAGGTTGCGGCGCACGACGTCGCCGTCGAGCGAGGTGACCGTGCGGGTGCCGAGCTCGAGCAGGTGGTCGGTGAAGGCCCGGGCCAGCGTCGACTTGCCGCTGCCGGAGAGACCGGTGAAGAACAGCACCAGGCCCTGGCGGTCCGGCGGCGGCTGGTCGGCCAGCAGCACCGCCGCGACCGGTGCGGGCACCGGGCTGTCGTCGGGGTCGAGCTCCTCGACCGGGTCGTCCTCGGCGTACGCCGCCATGATCTGGCCGAGCAGGTAGGCGTCGTCGTCGGGGTCGGCGTGGGACGCCAGCGGCACCGCGATGACGACCGCGTCGGGCAGCAGCTCGGCGGCGGCGAGGGTGGCCCGCACCAGCGTGACCGGGCCGACGGCAGCGGTGCCCTGCCCGACCATCGCGACGAGGGCGACCGGGCCGAGCGTGGCCAGGTGGCCGAGCTGGTCGGTGGTGATCGGCTCGCACACCGGCACGAACACCCGGCCGCCGTGCCGGCGCCTCGCCACCCGTGGGGTGAGCCGCAGGTGGCGGAACGGGCCGAACGCAGCGTGGGTGAGCGGTTGGATCCGGCCCTCCGGCCACGCGACCCGAGCCAGCGGCAGCCCCTCGGGGTCGACCAGCTCGACCGTGCCCGCGGTGCGCGCCAGCTCGTCGACCGACGGCGGCAGCTCGAGGGTGACCGGGCTGCCGGGGCGGTTGAACTCGGTGAGCGGCACCAGCGCGCCGCTGACGAGCAGCTCGAGGTCGTCCAGCTCCCGGGGCGTGGGGCAGTGCTGCGGCACGGGCGCGGACGACATGCCCGACATCCTGCCAGCCGCCCACAGCGCCTACGCTCGGGGCGTGCCAGCCCCCGTCGTCGCCGAGATCGTCCGCTCCGGGTTCGTGGAGGGCCACCACTACGGCTCGGTCGTCGCGCTCGATCCCGACGGTGCCACCGCCTGGTCGGTCGGCGACGTCGAGGCGCCGGTGCTGCCGCGGTCGTGCAACAAGCCGCTCCAGGCGGTGGCGATGGTTCGCCACGGCCTCGACCTGCCGCCGGAGCTGCTGGCGCTGGCCTGCGCCTCCCACTCCGGCGAGCCGTTCCACCAGGACGGCGTGCGCCGGGTGCTCGCGCTGGCCGGGCTCGACGAGTCGCACCTGCAGACCCCGCCCGACCACCCGCTCGACGACGCCGCGCGCGACGCCGTGCTCCGGGCCGGCGGGGCGCGCACCTCGATCGCGATGAACTGCTCGGGCAAGCACGCCGCGATGCTGCTGACCTGCGTGACCAACGGGTGGCCGACCGCGACGTACCTCGAGCCCGACCACCCGCTCCAGCGGGCGATCGCCGAGACGTTCGCCCAGCTGACCCGCGAACCGGTCGCGGTGACGGCCGTCGACGGCTGCGGCGCCCCCCTGCTCTCCACCTCGCTCACCGGGCTGGCCCACGCCTTCCGGACGCTCGCGCTGGCCGACGCCGGTCCCGAGCGCCGGGTCGCCGACGCCATTCGGGCCCACCCCGAGTGGGTCTCGGGCACCACCCGCGACGAGCGGGCGCTGCTCACCGCGCTCTCCGGCGCGATCGGGAAGGCCGGTGCCGAGTCGTGCTACGCCGTGGCGCTGCCCGACGGGCGGGCGTTCGCGCTCAAGACCGACGACGGGGCGCCCCGGGTGCGCCCGGTGCTGATGGCCGCCGCGCTGCGCCGGTCCGGCATCACCGACGAGGCGGCGCTGAGGACCGGGGCGGCGCCGGTGCTCGGCGGTGGCCGTCCGGTCGGTGAGATCAGGGCGACGTTCTGAGCAAGCACCCCTCGTGACCCGGATCCGCCTTGTCCGGCAGGGCGGATCCCGCCGCCGTGTGACTCGTCGCACAGACGCGTAGTTTGCATTTGCTAGCAGGAGTTAGCACAGTGGGGTCATGGCGAAGGCAACGATGGGCGAGGTCGTCGGCAAGACCGTCGGCTCGCTCGGCGACTACCTCAGGGAGCAGCGGGTCGGCGCCCGACTCTCCCTGCGGCAGCTCGCCGACCAGGCCGGGGTCTCCAACCCCTACCTGAGCCAGATCGAGCGCGGCCTGCGCAAGCCCTCGGCCGAGGTGCTCACGCAGATCGCCAAGGCCCTTCGGATCTCGGCGGAGCAGCTCTACGTGCGCGCCGGGATCATCAGCCCCGAGGACGGCGTGGGCGGCTCGGTCGAGCTCGCGGTCCTCAACGACACCGGGCTGACCGAGCGGCAGAAGCAGTCCCTGCTCGACGTCTACGCCTCCTTCCTCGCCATGAACGGCGCGGTCGGTGGCGACGAGCCGCCCACGCCGGCCTGACCAGCACCCCCCCGGAGCACCACCCGACAGCTCAGAGGAGCAACCATGCCCAAGTTCGATCTCAAGTCCGAGGCCACCCGCACCTTCTACGCCGGCGCCGGCGTGGCCGACCTGGCGGTCGAGGCCGTCAAGGAGTACGTCGTCGACGTGCAGAAGCGGGTCACCGACGTCCAGAAGGACGTCACCCGGACCATCACCTCGGTGGACCTCAAGCCGCAGGCGCTGCGCGAGCAGGCCGTGACGGTCGTGAACTCCCGCGTCGAGGCGATCAGCGAGGACGCCAAGGCCCGCCGCTCGGCGGTCGAGGCTCGCGTGGCCGACCTGCAGGAGCAGGCCAAGGCGCTGCCGACCAAGGTGACCTCCTACGTCGCCACCAACCTCGGCACTGCCTCGTCGGCGTACGCCGACCTCGCCAAGCGCGGCGAGCAGGCCGTGAAGACCTACCGCGGCCAGGCCGCCGGTGTGCTCGACGAGATCGCCGACGACGTCGAGGACTCCATCGAGGCCGTGGCCTCGGTGGTCGACGCCCCGAAGACCCCCGCCGCCAGCCGCTCGGCCGCCCGCACCGCCACGTCCGGCGCGGCTCCGCGCAAGGCCGCGAGCAAGCCGGCCGCCAAGAAGGCTCCGGCGAAGAAGGCCACCGCCAAGAAGGCGCCGGCCAAGAAGGCCGCCACCAGCAAGTGAGCCGGTCCGCCTGACCCGGCACCACCGGGTCGTCAGGCGGGACGACCAGCCGGACGACCAGCCGGGACGACCAAGTCCCCACGAGGCCCCGGGAGCCAGCGGCCCCCGGGGCCTCGTCGCGTCCGGACGGCGGACGTCGCGCGGGTAGACTCCGGCGCATGGAGACCGTGTTCACCGGCGTGGGGCTGATCACCCTGCTCGTGGTGCTGATCCTGCTCGCGGTGAACATCTTCGCCTTCGTCAACAGCCTGATGTTCCCGGCTCCGGCCTACGAGGCGGCGGGCAAGCTCACCAAGCCCGCGTGGAACCTGATCCTGGGCCTGGGCATGGTGGCCCAGGTGCTGAGCTTCTCGTTCCTGCTCAACCTCGTCGCGATCATCGCGGCCCTGGTGTTCCTGCTCGACGTGCGTCCCGCGCTCGCCGGGCTGCGGCGCCGGTGAGGTGTTCACCCACCTTTTGACCAATACCCGCCGGGGTGCCCGTGACCCTGCCTACGATGGCAGCGTTGTAGCGAGGACCGGTCCGTGGGGGCCGGCTGAGACGACAGGACCAGGATGATCGGCGACAGCGAGAACCGGCCGTGGGGGTCGTGGCACGTCCTCGACGAGGGTGACGGGTTCAAGGTCAAGCGGATCGTCGTCGACCCCGGCTCCCGCCTGTCCTACCAGACCCACGAGCACCGCGCGGAGCACTGGATCGTGGTCCGCGGCACCGCCACCTGCGTCATCGACGGCGACACCGTCGTCGCGCGCACCGGCGACAGCGTCTTCGTCGAGGTGGGCCAGGCCCACCGGATCACCAACGCCCACGCCGAGCCGCTGGTCGTGATCGAGGTGCAGCGCGGCAGCTACACCGGCGAGGACGACATCGTCCGCCTCGAGGACGACTACGGCCGCTCGCCGGTCGTCAGCACGTAGCGCTCCAGCGCCGCGCCGGCATCCTCCGGCTCGAAGCCGGTGGCCCGGAGCTTGGAGAGGTCCATCGTGCTGTTGGCGGGCCGGGGGGCCATCGAGCGGCCCTCGGCGTACGCGGCCGTGGAGGTCGCAGAGACGTCGTCGGCCGACCGGCCGCACAGCGCGAAGACCGCGCGCGCGACGTCGACCCAGGCCATCGGCTCGCCGCCGTTGCTGACGTTGTAGGTGCCGTACGCCGCGCCGGTCGTCACCAGGTGGCGGGTTGCGCGAGCCAGCTCGTCGGTGAAGGTGAGCCGGCCGACCTGGTCGTCGACCACGGTGGGCGAGACGCCGTCGTGGGCCAGCTTCTGCATGGTGCGCACGAAGTTGCGCCCCTCGCCGACCACCCACGACGTGCGCAGCAGGTAGTGCCGCGGCAGCACCGACACCGCCACGTCACCGGCGGCCTTGGTCTGGGCGTAGACCCCGAGCGGTGAGAGCGGCTCGTCCTCGACGTGGTCGGCCACGGTGCCGTCGAAGACGTACTCGGTGGAGTAGTGCACGAGCGTGAGCCGGTGGGCCAGGGCGACCCGCGCCAGCGCCGCCGGACCGCCGGCGTTGACCTGCCACGCCACGCGCCGGCCGTCGGGGGTCTCGGCCTCGTCGACGGCGGTGTAGGCGGCGGCGTTGAGCACCAGGCCGTACTCCGCCCACGGCCAGGCCGCGATCGCGGCGGGGTCGCCGAGGTCGAGCGCCTCGATGCCGGCCCCGGCGTCGGCGACGTGGTCGACCAGGTCGGCCTCGGGGAACGCCGCGGCGAGCGCGCGGCCGAGCTGGCCGGCGGCGCCGACCACCAGCGTGCGCCGCGGCTGCATCGGCTCGACGTCCTCGAGCCGGGGGTTGGCGCGGTCCTTGTCGGAGACCTCGGCCTCGGCGAGCGGGATCGGCCACGGGATGGCGGCGGTGGGGTCGTCGAGCGTGACCGCGGGGTAGGCGGTGCCGGCGCGCCAGTGGTCGTTGACGAGGTAGGAGTAGAGGGTGCCGTCCTCGAGCGCCTGGTAGGAGTTGCCGACGCCGCGGGGCACGAAGACCGCGGTGTCCGGGCCGATCTCGAGGTGGAAGACGCTGCCGAACGACGGACCCTCGCGCAGGTCGACCCACGCCCCGAACACCCGGCCGGTGGCCACCGAGACCAGCTTGTCCCACGGCTCGGCGTGGATGCCGCGGGTGGTGCCCCGGTCGGCGTTGTAGGCCATGTTCTGCTGCACCGGCTCGAAGTCCGGCAGGCCGAGCGCCACCATCTTCTCGCGCTGCCAGTTCTCCTTGAACCAGCCGCGGGCGTCCTCGGGTCGCGGCAGCCGGACGACCAGCAGGCCCGGGACCGTGGTCTCCTCGACCGACAGCTCGTCGGCCACTACTGGCCCTTCGCCGCGTACGACGCCTCGATCGCCGCCTTGTGCGGGCGCCACCAGGCCTCGTGGTCGACGTACCACTGCACCGTGTCGGCCAGGCCGGCCTCGAAGTCGGGGAAGCGCGGCGCCCAGCCGAGCTCGGCGCGCAGCTTGCCGGAGTCGATGGCGTAGCGGCGGTCGTGACCGGCGCGGTCGGTGACGAAGTCGATGTGGTCCTCGCCGTGGCCGAACCGGGCCAGGATCGCCTTCACGACCTCGAGGTTGTTGCGCTCGCCGTCGGCACCGATGAGGTAGGTCTCCCCGATCCGGCCGCGCTGCAGGATCGTCCAGACCGCCGCGGAGTGGTCGTCGGCGTGGATCCAGTCGCGGACGTTGAGGCCGTCGCCGTAGACCTTGGGGCGGCCGCCGTCGATGACGTTGGTGATCTGGCGGGGG
This sequence comes from Nocardioides sp. SYSU D00038, assembly GCF_016924665.1. Classification (GTDB taxonomy): domain Bacteria; phylum Actinomycetota; class Actinomycetes; order Propionibacteriales; family Nocardioidaceae; genus Nocardioides. The sequence continues at coordinate 144,765 of NZ_JAFFJT010000025.1, read as the reverse complement.
ATGAACTTCTCGACGTGCTGCCAGGGGCCGTAGTTGTTGGAGCAGTTGGAGATCGTCGCCTGCACGCCGAAGCTGCGCACCCAGGCCCGCACCAGGTGGTCGGAGCCGGCCTTGGAGGCCGAGTAGGGGCTGCTGGGGTTGTAGGCGGTCTGCTCGGTGAACCGCTCGGGGTCGTCGAGCTCGAGGTCGCCGTAGACCTCGTCGGTCGAGACGTGGTGGAGCCGGGTGCCGTGGCGCCGGGCGGCCTCGAGCAGGGTGAAGGTGCCGATCAGGTTGGTGCGGATGAACGGGCTGGGGTCGTCGAGGGAGTTGTCGTTGTGCGACTCCGCCGCGAAGTGGACGACCGCGTCGTGGTCGGCCACCAGCGGGTCGACCGCGGCCTCGTCGGCGACGTCGCCCACCACGAGCTCGACCCGGGCGGGGTCGAGCGCGTCGAGCGCCTCGCGGCTGGCGGCGTAGGTGAGCTTGTCGAGCACCGTCACGCGCACGTCGGTCTCGCGCACCAGGTGGTGCACGAAGTTGGAGCCGATGAAGCCGGCCCCGCCGGTCACGAGTATCCGCTGCATGCGGCGGAGTCTAGGGCGGGCGCCCGCGGGCCACGAAGTCGGCGGACGACCCCGCCGCTAGGGTGTCGGCCATGCGCGGGATCATCCTGGCCGGAGGCACCGGTTCGCGGCTGCACCCCATCACCCTCGGGGTGAGCAAGCAGCTGATGCCGGTCTACGACAAGCCGATGATCTACTACCCGCTCACCACGCTGATGCTGGCCGGGGTGCGCGAGGTGCTGGTGATCACCACGCCCCACGAGTCGGAGCAGTTCCAGCGGCTGCTGGGCGACGGGTCGCAGTGGGGCCTCGAGATCAGCTACGCAGTGCAGCCCTCACCCGACGGGCTGGCCCAGGCGTTCCTCATCGGCGCCGACCACGTCGGCGACCGGTCGGTCGGGCTGGTGCTCGGCGACAACCTCTTCTACGGCGAGGGGCTCGGCTCGCGGTTGCGGCGCTTCGACGAGATCGACGGCGCTGCGGTGTTCGGCTACCGGGTGGCCGACCCGACGGCGTACGGGGTCGTGGAGTTCGACGAGGACTTCCGAGCCGTCTCGCTGGAGGAGAAACCGGCCGAGCCGCGCAGCAGCTACGCCGTGCCCGGCCTTTACTTCTACGGCCCCGACGTCGTGGAGAAGGCGCGCGGGCTGGCCCCCTCGGCCCGGGGCGAGCTCGAGATCACCGACCTCAACCGGCTCTACCTCGCCGAGGGACGGCTGCGGGTCGAGGTGCTGCCCCGCGGCGCCGCCTGGCTCGACACCGGCACCTTCGACGACCTCAACGACGCCAGCAACTACGTGCGCACCGTCGAGCACCGCCAGGGCCTCAAGATCGGCTGCCCCGAGGAGGTGGCGTGGCGGATGGGCTTCATCGACGACGCCCAGCTGCTCGGCGCCGCCGAGCGGTTCGGCAAGAGCGGCTACGGCGCCTACCTCACCGGCCTGCTGGCCGACCCCACGGAGCACCCGCAAGCCTGAGCCCGCCCGTCGCCCCGGTCAGTAGGCGCCGCGGGAGCGCACGACGGCGCCGGCCGTGCGACCCAGGATGGTGAGGTCGCGCAGCATCGACCAGTTGTCGACGTAGTAGAGGTCGAGGCGCATCGCCTCGGCGGTCGGCAGGTCGGAGCGGCCGGAGACCTGCCACAGCCCGGTGAGCCCGGGCCGCACCCGCAGCCGGCGGTGGTTGTCGTCGCTGTAGGCCGCGACCTCGCTCGGCAGCGGCGGCCGCGGCCCGACCAGCGACATCTCGCCGCGCAGCACGTTGACCAGCTGGGGCAGCTCGTCGATGGAGTAGCGGCGCAGCCAGCGGCCGGGCGGGGTCACCCGGGGGTCGTCGGCGAGCTTGAACAGCCCGCCGTCGTAGCCCGTGGCGGCGTGCAGCGTCGCCAGCCGTTCCTCGGCGTCGACGACCATCGAGCGGAACTTCAGGCACGGGAAGGTGCGACCGTCGAGGCCGGTGCGGGTCTGCCGGAACAGCACCGGCCCACCGTCGTGGCGGCGCACCCACACGGCGGCGACGAGCATCAGGGGGCTGAGCAGGGTCAGCAGCAGCAGCGAGCCCGCGACGTCGAAGACGCGCTTGCCGGCGGCGGCGGTGCGGGGCTGGTCGATGTGCATCAGCGGGAGGCCGCCGGCGCCCCGCACCCGGATCCGGTCGTCGGCGACGTCGCTGACGCTGGGCGCGACCACGACCTGCACGTCGTGGCCCTCGAGGTCCCAGGCGATCCGGCGCATCTGGGCCGAGGAGTCCAGCGCGCCGCCGGCGAGGAAGACGATGTCGGCGTGGGTGCCGGCCACGACGTCGAGCAGCTGCTCGGGCGTGCCGAGCACCGGCACCTGCGCCGAGCCCCGAGACTCCGCGGGCAGCAGCGCGCCGACCACGCGGTAGCCCAGCCACGACTCGCGGCGCAGCACCCGGGCGACGTCCTCGACGTGGGTGGCGCTGCCGGCGATGACCACCCGGTTGAGCAGCCGGCCCCGTCGCCGGAGGGCGTGGAGCCCGCGACGGACGGTGAACCGCCCGAGCACCAGGGCCGGCACGCCGACCAGGAACGCGAGCAGGAAGAAGCCCCGGGAGAGCGGGAACTTCAGCAGGTAGCACCCGACGCCCACGACGCCGGCCGCGGCCAGGCTGGCGTTGACGACGATCTTGTACTCCTCGGTGCCGGCCCCGAAGACCCACGGCCGGTAGCCGCCGGCCAGCGTGATGCAGACCAGCCAGGCGGCGAGCATCAGCGGCGCCGCTGCGCCGAGCGCCTCGGCGGCGGCGTAGACCTCCGAGGAGCCGGTGCGCTCGAAGAGGTCGAGCCGGTGGCGACCGACCAGCGCGAGCAGGCCGGCGAGCGTCACCGCGACGAGGTCGACCGCGAACGCCGCGCGCGGGACGTGGCGCAGCGCCCTGCTGCGGACACCGGCGACCAGGGTCGACCGGTGCTCGGCGATCAGGGTCACGGCCACCTCTGCACACGTCGCGGGTCGGGCTCGGGGCGACGAGCGGTCGCCACCGGACCTCCAGCCTCCCCCCGCCGGCCCGGTGGGGCATCACCTGCATCGGGTAACCGGGGCCCTGCGTCGCGGCAGTCCCCGCGGTCACCCACGTGGTGACCCGCCCGAGCGGGCGCGGGCCGGCGAGGCACGGGAGGGGGCGGGGAGGGACGGGCGAGTCCGTCGCGCGACGGACTTGTCGGGCTGTTCCTGGTGTTGTCGGGCATGGCAAGGCCCGACAGCACGGCGAATCCCCGGTCGACCGGGGATCCCGCGCGCCGCGCAGGCCCGCTTCGCCGCCGCCTCCTGTCGCACGCCCGGCCCCAGGGCCCGGCCCGCGGCAACCGCCCCGAGGGGGCCGGGGGCGCCACCGGCCGCCCCTCTAGGCTCTGACCCCATGAAGGTTCTCGTCACCGGCGGCGCCGGCTACATCGGATCGACCACGGCCAAGGCGCTCGAGGTGGCCGGCCACACGCCGGTGGTGCTCGACTCGCTGCTCACCGGTCCGCGGGCGTTCGCGAGGGACCGGATCTTCTACGAGGGCGACATCGCCGACCGCGACCTGGTCTCCCGGATCGTGGAGGAGCACCCCGACCTCGACGCCACCATCCACATGGCGGCCCGGATCATCGTGCCCGAGTCGGTGGAGCAGCCCTACGAGTACTACCGCGACAACGTCGCCAAGTCGCTGGAGCTCTTCGACCAGCTCGACCGGCTCGGAAAGCCGCGGGTGCTGTTCTCCAGCTCGGCCAGCCTCTACGCGCTCAAGCCCGACTTCGAGGTCGTCGAGACCGACCCACTGGCGCCGAACTCGCCGTACGCCCGCACCAAGCGGATGATGGAGGAGGTGCTCCAGGACATGGCGGCCGCCACCGACCTGCGCGCCGTCATCCTGCGCTACTTCAACCCCATCGGGTCCGATCCCGACCTCGAGTCGGGCATCTACGCCAAGGAGCCGTCCCACGTGCTCGGGCAGCTGGTGCTGGCGGCCCGGGGGCAGAAGGACTCGTTCACCATCACCGGCACCGACCTGCCCACCCGCGACGGCACCGGCATCCGCGACTACATCCACGTCTGGGACGTCGCCCGCGCCCACGTGCGTGCCGTCGAGCAGTTCGACCAGGTGATCGAGCGGGCCGGTGCGCCCAGCGTGGTCATCAACCTCGGCACCGGCGACGGCACCACCGTGCGCGAGCTCGTGGCGGCGTTCGAGAAGGTCTTCGGCCGCGAGGTGCCGATCACGGAGGCTCCGCCCCGGCCGGGCGACGCCGTGGGGGCGTTCGCGAACGTGGACCGCGCCGTGGAGCTGTTCGGCTGGCGCAGCGAGCTGTCGATCGAGGACGCCATCCGCTCGGCGCTGGCGTGGGCCGACCGGCGCCAGGAGGTGCTGGGCTACGAGTGAGCCCGGCCTCCGACCCGGGTCGTAGGCTGCCGGACGTGTCGAGCGCCGGGGCGTCGTGGTCAGCCCGCAACACCCACCACTGGGACGACTGGACCCTCGACGACCTGCTGCGCGCCAAGGCCGGGCGGGCGGTCAGCCTCGTCGTACCGGCCCGCAACGAGGCCGCGACCGTGGGCGACGTCGTCACCCGGGTGCGCGAGGCGCTGGTCGAGACGGTGGCCCTGCTCGACGAGGTCGTGGTGATCGACTCCGACTCCACCGACGCCACCTACGACGTCGCCACCGACGCCGGCGCCGTCGTCCACCGCGCCTCCGAGGTGCGCCCCGACCTGGGGTCGTGGCCGGGCAAGGGCGAGGCGATGTGGAAGTCGCTGTTCGTGACCCGCGGCGAGGTGCTGGTCTTCATGGACGCCGACCTCGTCGACTGGGACACCCACTTCGTGCCCGGCCTGCTCGGCCCCCTGCTCACCCGCCCCGAGGTCGAGCTGGTCAAGGGTTACTACGAGCGGCCCGGCGAGCAGGGCCCCCTCGACGGCGGCCGGGTCACCGAGCTGGTGGCGCGCCCCCTGATCGGGTTGCTGTTCCCCGGGCTGGCCGACCTCGTGCAGCCGCTGGCGGGGGAGTGGGCGGTGCGCCGCTCGCTCTTCGAGCGGCTCGCCGTGCCGACCGGCTACGCCGTCGAGCTGGCCGCGCTGGTCGACACCCTCGCCGAGCGCGGACCCGCCGCCATCGCGCAGGTCGACCTCGGCGTGCGCGCCCACCGGCACCAGTCGCTCCACGACCTCGGCGGGATGGCCACCCAGATCCTCGCCGCGGCGCTGGCCCGCAGCGGCGGCGAGCCGCGGGACTCCGCGCCGCTGCGCCAGTTCCTGCCCGGCCCCGAGGTGGTCGACCGGCTGGTGCCGACCCGCGAGCGGCCGCCGGCGGTGAGCGTCGGATGACGCTGCGCCTGGGCCGCCACTCCTTCGCCGACGACGCCACGCTGGTGATGGCGATCGTCAACCGCACCCCCGACTCCTTCTACGACCGCGGCGCCACCTGGGCCGAGGACAAGGCGTTCGAGCGGGTCGCCACCGTGGTCGCGCAGGGCGCCGAGGTGGTCGACATCGGCGGCATCAAGGCCGCCCCCGGCGAGGAGGTCGGCGAGGCCGAGGAGCGCAGCCGGGTGGTCGACCTGGTGGCCCGGGTGCGCGAGGCGTTCCCCGGCCTGGCGATCTCGGTCGACACCTGGCGGGCATCGGTGGGCGACGCGGTGTGCGCGGCCGGCGCCGACGTCCTCAACGACGCCTGGGGGGGCGCCGACCCCGAGCTCGTCGACGTCGCCGCGGCCCACGACGTCGCCGTCGTCTGCACCCACACCGGCGGGGTCACCCCCCGCACCCGCCCCTACCGCATCGAGTACGACGACGTCGTGCGCGCCGCGATCGACGACACCGTCGCCTACGCCGAGCGCGCGGTGGCGGCGGGCGTGGCGCGCGAGTCGGTGGTGATCGACCCGGCCCACGACTTCGGCAAGAACACCTTCCACTCCCTCGAGGTCACCCGCCGGCTCGGCGAGATGGTCGCGACCGGCTGGCCGGTGCTGGTCTCGCTGTCCAACAAGGACTTCGTGGGCGAGACCCTCGACCTGCCCGTCGGGCAGCGGCTCACCGGCACCCTGGCCGCCACCGCGGTCTGCGCGCTCGCCGGTGCCCGGATCTACCGCGTGCACGAGGTGGTCGAGACCCGGCAGACCGTCGACATGGTGTGGTCGATCGCCGGTCGGCGGCCGCCGCGCCGGGCGATCCGGGGGCTCCAGTGACCGGTCCGGCGCGGGTGGCCCTGGTACCCGGCGTGCTCGCCCTGCTGCCCGAGCACGCCGGCCTCGACGACCCGGTCGCCGCGCTGCGCGCCGCCTGCCACGCCGCCGTCGGCTGGCTGGGCCGCGACGTCACGGTGCTCGCCGACCCCCAGGGCGCGCGGGTGGCCGCCCACCTGCTCGGCGCCGTCGGCCGCGAGGGCGACGCGCCGTCGTACCTCGTGGTGGCCAACGGCTCCGCCCGCCGCAGCGAGAAGGCGCCGGGGCACCTCGACGGGCGGGCCGCGGGCTTCGACGCGGCGCTGGGGGCCGGGCTGCGTGCGGGGAGCTTCGAGGTCGACGCCGACCTCGCCGCCGAGCTCTGGGCCTCGGTCGAGGGGCTGGTGCTGGCCGGCCGCGAGCTCGGCGGGTGCCGCCTGGCGGGTGTGGACTACGACGACGACCCGTTCGGCGTGCAGTACTGGGTGATGAGGTGGACGTGCGAGTCCTGATCGGCCCCGACACCAGCGACCTGGCGACGCTCTACGCCGTGCCGCGGACACCGTGGCTGCGGGTCAACATGGTCGCCACCGTCGACGGCTCCGCCACCGGCGACTCCGGTCGCAGCGGCTCGATCAACAACGCCGCCGACAAGCGGGTCTTCGACACCCTGCGACGGCTGGCCGACGTGGTGGTCGTCGGCGCCGGCACCGCCCGGGTCGAGGAGTACGGCCCGACCGACCGGCCGGTCGTGGTCGTCAGCCGGCGCGGCGAGGTGCCCGAGACGCTGCGCGGCGCCGAGCCGGGCGCCGTCCGGCTCGCCACCTGCGCCGCCGCCGACGGGCTGACCGCGGCCCGCGACCTGCTCGGGCCCGAGCACGTGCTGGTGCTCGGCGACCACCGGGTCGACCTCGAGCGGCTGCGCGACGTCTTGGCCGGGCAGGGGCTGCGGCACGTGCTCTGCGAGGGCGGGCCGCACCTGCTGCGCGACCTGCTGGCCGTCGGGGCGGTCAACGAGCTGTGCGCCACGGTGGTCCCGCGGCTGGTGGCCGGCGACCACCCCCGGATCACCAGCGGCCCGCCGGTCGACGCACCGCTGACGCTGCACACGCTCCTCGAGGACGACGGCACGCTGCTCGCCCGCTGGCTGGTCGGGTGAGGCACGACCCGCCGCACCGCCTAGCCTGACCCCCGTGGACGAGCTGAGGATCACCCGCACCGACGGCGTCGTCGAGGTGGTGTTCGACCGGCCGCAGCGGCACAACGCCTTCACCCGCGCCATGTACGCCGCGATGAAGGACCTCTGCGCCGAGCTGGCCGACGACACCTCGGTGCGGGCCCTGGTGCTGCGCGGGGCGGGGGGCCGCGCGTTCGCGGCCGGCAACGAGATCTCCGACTTCCTCGAGCAGGACGCCGTCGCCTACGAGGACTGGATCCGCGAGCTGCTCGAGTCGCTCTTCGCCCTGCCCCAGGTGACGATCGCGGCCGTCGACGGCGTCTGCGTGGGCGGTGGGCTCGCCGTGGCGACCCACTGCGACCTGCGGATCGCCACCCCCCACAGCCGGTTCGGCTACCCGATCGCCAAGACGCTCGGCAACGCGCTCGCCGCCAGCATCGTCTACCGGTGCGCCACGGTCTTCGGTGAGCCGCTCACCCGCGAGATGCTGCTCGCCGCCCGACTGGTGCCGGCCGAGCGGGCGTACGCCGTGGGCGCGCTCACCGCTGTCACCGAGGACCTCGACGGCGAGCTCGCGACGCTCCTCGACGGGCTCCGCCGGGTCTCGGGGGTCACCCTGCGCGCCACCAAGTCGCAGCTGCTGGCGCGCGCCCGCACGCTCGAGGCCAGCCCCGAGGGCGACGCCGACCTGCTCCGCGAGGTCTACACCGGCCCGGACTTCCGCGAGGGGGTGCGGGCGTTCCTCGCCAAGGAGCGACCCGCCTTCGGGTGAGCGGCCGCGGCCGCCGGCTGCTCGTCGGCCTGGAGCGCCGCTACGACGCCGCCCGGCTCCGTCGCCGCGCCGGCCGGCCGCCGGCGTACTTCCGGATCGTGCCCTACGTCGGCCACGGCAGCGCGGCGACCGGACGGCTGGTCGTGCGCGGCCGGGTGCTCGACGACCCGGAGCCCGCCGGCACCACCGACGGCGAGGGGGCCTGGCCGGCGCTGCGGCGCTCGGTGGCGGGGTTCCTCACCGACGAGCTGCCCGGGGTGCGGCTGCGGGTCTCGGTCGGCGGGGTGGTGGCCGAGGTCGTCACCGACGACGAGGGCTACTTCCGCGCCGAGCTCGAGGGCGCCGGGCTGGTCGCGCCCTGGACGGTCGGCCGCGTCGAGCTGGCGGCGCCGTACCGGGGGCTGGTCGAGGCGGCCGCAGACGTGCGGGTGCGGGTCAGCGCGCCCGGCGTCACGCTCGGCGTGGTGTCCGACGTCGACGACACCATCCTCGAGACCGGCGTGCAGCGCATCTGGGCGATGGTGCGCCGCACCCTCACCGGTTCGGCGCTGACCCGGACGCCGTTCGCCGGCGCCGCGGAGCTCTACCGCGCGCTGGCGGGCCACGACGACCGTACGCCGTTCTTCTACGTCTCCTCGAGCCCCTGGAACCTCCACGACTTCCTGCTCGCCTTCCTGGCCCACCGCCGGTTCCCGGCCGGTCCGGTGCTGCTGCGCGACCTGGTCGGCGGCGAGCGCACCAAGCACGGCCGGATCGAGGAGGTGCTCGCCCTCCACCCCGACCTGTCGTTCGTGCTGATCGGCGACTCCGGGGAGCACGACCCGGAGATCTACGCCGAGATCGTCCGCCGCCACCCCGGCCGGGTGCGGGCCGTCTACATCCGTGAGGTCCGCCTCGACCCCGGCGACGGCCGCGTCGAGGCCGTCACCGACGCCTGGGACCACGACGTCCCGTTCGTCCTCGCCCTCGACTCCGCCGCCGTCGCCCACCACCTGCACGACCTCGGCCTGCTGACCGCCGCCGAGACCGCCGCCGTCGTCCGCGCCGTTGGTTGAGGGAGTAGCGCAGCGCCGAGCGCCGGTGGTCGAGCAGCGAGGAGCGCCAGCGACGAGCGCCCGTCGAGACCCCTGCCGGCCGAACGCCCGCCCGTCCCACCGGAGGCTGGTCGTGTTTCGCCGACCCGGCGTTAATTGACGACGGCTCGGCAAGACCCTGACTGCCCCCGGTGCCTGTTGGAGGGCTTTCGTCTCACCGGGTTTCGAGACAGGACTTCGTCCTTCCTCAACCAGCGGTGGCCGCCGGCGCTCGCTGCTCGACCAGCGGTCCGCGCCCGATCCGCACGCCGGCGTGCCGCGCCGCCGGCACGGAGGCGGCGGAGCGACGTGCGGCGTTCGGCACGTAGACGGCGGCGTGGCGCCGCAGCGGACGCCGGGGAACCGCAGGGCAGAGTCCGGCGACACGGCAACGAGTGCCGAACGACGTCCGGCGCGCAGCAGCCGCAGTGCCCCATGCGCGGCACCCCGCACCCCACCACCAACAGTCACCCGCCACCCGGATCACACGAGCCGCAGTCAGCACCCCGCCGAGCCCCGTCCGCGGAGTCACCCGTTACAGCGAGGGCGTTCGGCTCACCGGGTCTCGAGGCTCGTCGCCAGGGCTCCTCGCACCTCGACCAGCGGGACGCGCCCGTCCGCACGCGGGGATGCCGCGCCACTCGGCACGGAGGCGGCGGAGCGACGGGCGGCGTTCGGCACGTAGACGGCGGCGTGGCGCCACAGCGAACCTGGGGAACGGCAGGGCAGCGTCCGGCGACACGGCAACGAGTGCCGAACGGCGTCCGGCGCGCAGCAGCCGCAGTGCCCCGCCCCCGCGCGGCACCCCGCACCCCACCACCAACAGTCACCCGCCACCCGGATCACACGAGCCGCAGTCAGCACCCCGCCGAGCCCCGTCCGCGGAGTCACCCGTTACAGGGAGGGCGGTCGGCTCACCGGGTCTCGAGGCTCAGGCCTAGCGGCCTTCGCACCTCGACCACCGCACGCCGGCGTGCCGCGCCGCCGGCACGGAGGCGGCGGAGCGGCGGGCGGCGTTCGGCACGTAGACGGCGGCGTGGCGCCACAGCGAACCTGGGGAACGGCAGGGCAGCGTCCGGCGACACGGCAACGAGTGCCGAACGACGTCCGGCGCGCAGCAGCCGCAGTGCCCCGCCCCCGCGCGGCACCCCGCACCCCACCACCAACAGTCACCCGCCACCCGGATCACACGAGCCGCAGTCAGCACCCCGCCGAGCCCCGTCCCCGGAGTCGCCCGCTACGGGAGGGCGGTCGGCTCACCGGGTCTCGACGACGCTCGCTGGCGCTCGCTGCTCGACCACCACCCGAACGGCGACCATCCCCACCGGAGGGCTTTCGGCTCACTGGGTCTCGAGGCTCAGGCCTAGCGGCCTTCGCACCTCGACCAGCGCACGCCAGCGCGTCCGTCAGCCCAGCAGGTGCTCGTCGACCTCGAGCAGGGACGGGCCGTACCAGGTGATCAGGCGGCCGCTGACGAGGCGGGTCGGGGTGCGCGCGAAGGACTCGGGGCCGTCGGTGGGGGAGAAGACGTAGGGCTCGTCGGGGAGCAGCACCACGTCGGCGCCGGCCGCGTCGAGGTCGCTGAGGTCGACGCGGGGGTAGCGGTCGGGACTGGTGCCGTAGACGTTGGCCATCCCGAGCCGGCGCAGCAGGTCGCCGGTGAACGTCGAGGAGCCCACCACCATCCACGGGTCGCGCCAGATCGGCACGGCGACCCGCTGGCGCACCGGCGGCAGCGGGCCGGAGAACCGGCGGCCCGCCTCGGCGAGCCACGCCGGCCGGCCCCAGCCCAGCGCGTCGAGCAGGCGCCCCAGCGAGTCGACCGCCCCGGGCACCGTCTCGATGTCGGTCACCCACACCGGCACGCCCGCGTCGCGCAGCCGGCGTACGTCGAGCTCGCGGTTCTCCTCCTTGTTGCACACCACCAGGTCGGGGGCGAGGGCGCGGATCGCGGCGAGGTCGGGGTTCTTGGTGCCCCGCACCCGGGTCGCCTCGAGGTCGGCGGGGTGGGTGCACCAGTCGGTCGCCCCCACCAGCGCCTCCGGGCGCACGGAGGCGAGCGTCTCGGTGATCGACGGGACCAGCGAGACGACCCGCCGGGCCGGGCCCGTGAGCCCGACCGGGTGACCGAGGTCGTCGATCACCGCAGCGCGAGCGATCCCGAGGTGGGGGACTCGAACGGCAGCCGGGCGTCCTCGGCGATCCGCGCGTCGAGGTTGGCGGCGACGTCGTCGGGCCAGGGCGCCGTGCGTCGGGTGCTCATGTCGATGTGGAGGAAGATCTCCTCCATCACGTAGCTGAGGGTCTCGTGGGTCTCGTCGAGCAGGTAGACGATGACGTGCGCCGCCCGCTCCGAGCGGCCGAGCAGCCGCACCCGCGCCGACAGGGTGGAGCCGGTGCGCAGCTCGGTGAGGTAGGTCAGGTGGTGCTCGGCCGAGAAGCAGGCGTGGCCCGATGCGATCGGCCAGTTTTGGGTGATGCCCAGGGACACCAGCGACTCGTCGAGCCCCTCACTGGCGATGCCGAGGTAGTGGCGGACGTTGAGGTGGCCGTTGACGTCCTCGAAGGCGACCGGGACCGGCTGGCGGGTGTACGCCGGCAGGCCGGCGAGCTGCTCGTAGGTGGGGTGCGGGGTGCTCACACGTTGCGACGATACTGGCCGCCGACCTCGAAGAACGCCTCGGTCACCTGCCCGAGTGAGCAAACTCTCGCCGCGTCCATCAGTGCGGCGAAGACGTTGCCGTCGGACATGGCGACCTCCTTGAGCCGGGCCAGCGCGGCGGTGGCCTCGTCGGCGTGGCGTCGCTGGAAGTCACGGACCCGCGCGAGCTGCGACTGCTTCTCTGCCTCGGTGGCCCGGGCGAGCTCCAGCGGCTGCCCCGCGGGCTCGCTGCCGTCCTCGGCCTCGGGGCGGCGGAAGGTGTTGACGCCGACGATCGGCAGGGTGCCGTCGTGCTTGCGGTGCTCGTAGAGCATCGACTCGTCCTGGATCCGGCCGCGCTGGTAGCCGGTCTCCATCGCGCCGAGCACGCCGCCGCGCTCGTTGATCCGGTCGAACTCCGCCAGCACGGCCTCCTCCACGAGGTCGGTGAGCTGGTCGATGATGAACGACCCCTGGAGCGGGTTCTCGTTCATCGCCAGCCCCCACTCGCGGTTGATGACCAGCTGGATCGCCAGCGCGCGACGTACGGACTCGGTCGAGGGCGTGGTCACCGCCTCGTCGTAGGCGTTGGTGTGGAGGCTGTTGGCGTTGTCGTAGATGGCGATCAGCGCCTGCAGCGTGGTGCGGATGTCGTTGAAGTCCATCTCCTGCGCGTGCAGCGAGCGGCCGCTGGTCTGCACGTGGTACTTCAGCTTCTGCGAGCGCTCGTTGGCGCCGTACCTGTCCCGCATGGCGACCGCCCAGATCCGCCGGGCCACCCGGCCGATGACGGAGTACTCGGGGTCCATGCCGTTGGAGAAGAAGAACGACAGGTTGGGTGCGAAGTCGTCGACGTCCATGCCCCGGGCGAGGTAGGACTCGACGTAGGTGAAGCCGTTGGCGAGCGTGAAGGCGAGCTGGCTGATGGGGTTCGCCCCGGCCTCGGCGATGTGGTAGCCGGAGATCGAGACCGAGTAGAAGTTGCGCACCCCCTTCTCGATGAACCACTCCTGGATGTCGGCCATGCAGCGCAGGCTGAACTCCGTGGAGAACAGGCAGGTGTTCTGGCCCTGGTCCTCCTTGAGGATGTCGGCCTGCACGGTGCCGCGCACCGTGCGCAGCGCCTCCTCGGGGTCGACGCCGCGCTCGCGGGCCTGGTCGATGACGGTGTTGAGGAAGAAGGCCAGCACGGTCGGCGCGGGGCCGTTGATCGTCATCGACACGCTGGTCGTCGGTGCCAGCAGGTCGAAGCCGTCGTAGAGCACCTTCATGTCGTCGAGCGTCGCGACGCTGACCCCCGACGTGCCGACCTTGCCGTAGACGTCGGGACGCTCGTCGGGGTCGCGGCCGTAGAGGGTGACCGAGTCGAACGCCGTGGACAGCCGGGTGGCGCCGGCGTCGTGGGCCAGCAGCTTGAACCGGCGGTTGGTGCGCGCGGGATCGCCCTCGCCGGCGAACATCCGTGCCGGGTCCTCGCCCTCGCGCTTGAACGGGAACACCCCGGCCGTGAAGGGGAAACGGCCGGGCAGGTTCTCGCGTCGCCAGAAGCGCACCAGCTCGCCGTGGTCGGCGTACGCCGGCAGCGCGACCCGCGGCACGACGTTGCCCGACAGCGACTCGCGGCCCGGCGCGGCGGCGTAGTCCGCCACGACGGTGGGCCACTGCGCGAGCTGCTCGGCCACCTCGGGGTCGAGCTCGCGCCGGGCGCGGTCGAGCAGCGCGGAGACCTCGTCGCGCCCCGCACCCTCGCCGAGCTCGGCGGCGACGGCGTCGAGCCGCTGCACCCGGCGCGCCTGCTCGACCAGCTCGTCGGTGCGCGCGTGGAAGGCGCGCACGGTCTCGGTGATCTCGGCGAGGTAGCGGGTGCGCTCGGCGGGCAGCACCTGGCGGATCCGCGACGACTGCTTGACGGTCACCTCAGGCAGCGCGCCCTCCGCGACCGGCAACCCGGCCTCGCCGAGCAGGGCGCGCAGGTGCTGGTAGAGAGCGGTCACGCCGTCGTCGTTGAACGTCGCGGCGCTGGTGCCGTAGACGGGCATGTCCTCGGGACGCTGGCCGAACGCCTCGCGGTTGCGCACCAGCTGGCGCGCGACGTCGCGCACGGCGTCCTCGGCTCCGCGGCGCTCGAACTTGTTGATGGCGACGACGTCGGCGAAGTCGAGCATGTCGATCTTCTCCAGCTGCGAGGCGGCGCCGAACTCCGGCGTCATCACGTAGAGGGAGGTGTCGACGAACGGCACGATCGCGGCGTCGCCCTGGCCGATGCCCGGAGTCTCGACGACCACCAGGTCGAACCCGGCGGCCTTGAGCACGTCGATGACGTCGCGCAGCTGGTCGGGCAGCTCATGGGCGCCGCGGGTCGCGAGGCTGCGGAAGAACACCTGGTCGTGCCCGGTGATGGAGTTCATCCGGATCCGGTCGCCGAGCAGCGCGCCGCCGCCCTTGCGTCGGGTGGGGTCGACCGCGACGACGGCGATCCGGAGCTTGTCGTGCTGGTCGACCCGGAAGCGGCGGACGAGCTCGTCGGTGAGGCTGGACTTGCCGGACCCGCCGGTGCCGGTGATGCCGAGCACCGGCACGGTGCGCCGCCCGGCTGCGGCCCGGACCTCGGTCAGCAGCTCCTCGGGGAGCCGACCCTGCTCGGCCGCCGTGATCGCGCGGGCCACCGAGAACCGGTCTCCGCTGAGCACCTGCTCGGCCCCGACCTGGCGCGCGGCCCACAGGTCGACGTCGATCGCCCGGACGACGCTGTTGACCATGCCCGGCAGCCCGAGCCGCTGGCCGTCCTCGGGGGAGAAGATCGTGACGCCGCTGTCGCGCAGCCGGGCGATCTCCTCGGCCACGATCACGCCACCGCCACCGCCGACGACCTGCACGTGGTCGGCGCCCTGGGCCCGGAGCAGCTCGACGAGGTACTCGAAGTACTCGATGTGCCCGCCCTGGTACGACGACACGGCCACGGCCTGCACGTCCTCCTGGATGGCGGCCTCCACGACCTCCTGCACCGAGCGGTTGTGCCCGAGGTGGACGACCTCGCAGCCCTGGCTCTGGAAGATCCGCCGCATGATGTTGATCGAGGCGTCGTGGCCGTCGAACAGGCTCGAGGCGGTCACCAGGCGGACGGGGTGCTGCGGCACGTGCAGCTCGGGCATGGGCTCGACTCCGGGGTGGGCGCAGGGAAGGTACTAGGACGTCAAACTATTTGGTGTCCAGCCTACGGCACGGCCGGTGGTCGGCCAATCCGGACGGCGGTCTCACTCGACGCGGTCGCCGGCGGAGGCGCGGAGGGCGCCGAGCAGCCGGGTCAGGTCCGCCACCTGACCGGGGCCGACGCCGGGCGCGGCGAAGACCTCGCCGTTCAGCCCGTCGGTGGCCTTCTCGACCACCGCGCGCCCCTCGTCGGTGATCGCGGCGAGGATCACCCGGCGGTCGTCGTCGCGGCCCTGGCGCTCCACGAAGCCCTGGCGCACCAGCCGCTCCACCGCGCTGGTGACGCTGGTCGGGTGCACCTGGAGCAGCGACCCGAGGCGGGTCATCGGCATCCGTCCCGAGGACGAGAACGACAGCAACCGGAGCACCTCGTAGCGCGCGAAGGTCAGGTCCAGCGGCCGGAGCACCGCCTCGATCCGCTCGAGCAGCAGCTGGTGGGCCCGGACCAGCGAGGTGACCATCGCCATGCCGTCGGCCGCGTCGTCCCAGCCGTGGGCCACCCACTGGCGGTGCGCCTCGCGGATCGGGTCGCGCTCGTGAGCACTCACGGCCGACAGCATAGGCAGCGCGGCTCCGCCCGAGTCGCGACCAGGCGTCCTGTCTGCTCCCCGGACGCAGCGGGTATCGACCCGGCGAGGACGTCGTGGCCACGATGCCGACACCCGTGTGAGCCGGGTCACCCGCCCCGCTCCGGGCCGTTCCTCCGGTCGGCCGTGCCACCACTGTCATTACGTACCACTTACGGATCCCCCCACGACACCCAGACGTGATCATGGGTTGGTTGACCCCCACCTGGTGCAACTCGGGGCACCTCTCCCTCCCTCTCTAGGAGCTGCAACTGTGCGTCACAGCACTCTCGTAGCCCGTTCGACCACGGCCGCCGTCGCAACAGCGTTGGCCGTCGCTGGTCTCACGGCAATCTCGACCTCGACGGCCCAGGCAGCGCCTGGGTCCCAGACCTTCAACTACAACCCGGGTGACCTGGGCCAGAACTTCGTGGTCCCTGCCAACGTCACGGGCCTCAACGTCACCCTCGCCGGCGCGGCCGGCGGTGCCGGTGGCAAGGAGGGCGGCTCCGGCGGTCGCGGTGCCGTGGGCACGGTCTACGTGCCGGTCGAGCCCGGTGACACCGTCACCATGCTGCTCGGTGGTCGCGGCCAGGACGGCTCCCCGGACGCCAGCTTCGGCGAGGGCTTCCCCCAGCCGCACGGTGGCGCGGCCACCGGTGGCCCCGGCGGTGAGGGCCTCGGCGCCTTCGTCGCCTACGGCGGCGCCGGCGGCGCCGGCGGTGGCGCGACCGAGGTCTTCGTCAACGGTGAGCGCGTCGCGGTCGCCGGTGGCGGCGGTGGCGGTGGCGGCACCGGTGCCTTCATCAACACCGGCGGCGAGGGCGGCAACGCCGACGCCGACGGTGGCGCCGGTGGCGGCGGCGACGGCTCGTGGGGCGGCGAGGACGGCGACGCGCAGACCCAGGCCGGCGGCGAGGGCGACGACGCGATCCTCCTGCCCGGCGGCGGCTCCGGTGGCGGTGGCGGTGGCTACCCCACCGGCGGTAGCCAGGGCGCGACGTTCGCCGACAACGGCGGCGGCGGTGGCGGCGGCGGCCGCAGCTGGGTCAACCCCGACCCCAGCAAGGCCGCGCTGGTCAGCCCCTGGACCTCCACGCGTGAGGGCAACGGCACCGTCCTGCTCCAGTGGAACACCCAGTTCGACACCACGACCACGATCACCGCGCCGGGTGGCGCCGTGACCGGCCAGCAGGTGCCGTTCACCGTGACGGTGACGCCCGAGGCCGGCGGCCAGGTGCCGACGGGCACCGTGGAGCTGTTCGCCGAGAACGACAACACCGGCGTCGTGACGCCGCTGGGCACCAAGAACCTGGTCAACGGCTCGGCGAAGATCTTCTACCACCCGACCCCGGGCACCCCGGGTCTCAAGGTGGGCCAGTACACGCTGACCGCGGTCTACACGCCGAACGGCAACAGCGACTCGCTGCCGTCGACCGGCACCGCGCCGTGGACGGTCGTCAAGGGCAACACGCAGGTGCTGCTCGCCGGTCCGCTCGACCCGCCCAACTACGGCGACGTCGTCGACTTCGGCGTCACCGTGCTGCCGGTCGACCCGGCCCTCGGCACCCCGACCGGCAAGGTCGTCTTCCGCACCAACGGCAACGCCGTCATCGGCGGGACCGTCACCCTGGACGCGAACGGCCAGGCGACGCTGACGACCCACCGGCTGCCGGTGGGGACCCAGAACATCACCGCGGAGTACCTCGGTGACAAGGAGTTCAACGGCTCCGAGTCGACCATCGCCGACTTCGTGGTCAACCAGGGTGACGTCAACGTCGCGCTGAGCATGCCGCACACCACGGTCATCAAGGGCGAGAAGTCGATCTTCGACGTCAAGGTCACCGCGACCAAGCCGACCCAGGTCGACCCGACCGGCAACATCCAGCTGTACGTCTACGACCAGCCGCTCGGCGCGCCGGTGGCGATCGACGACGACGGCGAGGCGCACTTCGAGATCGAGATGCCGGTGACCGAGCCGGACGCGCACCACCACGTGCGCGCCCACTACGTCGGCGACGCGAACTTCGACGAGGCCTACAGCAACTACGTCGACCACGTCGTCAACTTCGGCTCGGCCAAGGTCAAGCTGACCAGCGACGTCAACCCGTCGCACGCCGGCCAGCTGGTGACCTTCTCCATCGACGTCGACGGCAACCTGCCGACCAAGCCGTACGAGCCCACCGGCGAGGTGCAGCTCTACGTCAACGGCACGGCGTTCAACGCCCCCGTCGCGATCGACGCCAACGGCCAGGCCACGGTGCAGACCGACGACCTGCCGGTCGGCGACAACGTCGTGACCGCGACCTACCTCGGTGACGACAACTACGAGGAGGCCACCAGCAACCCGCTGGTCCAGGTCGTGGAGAAGCAGCTCGTCACGGTCGCGCTGACGGCCAACGACACCGACCTCCAGTACGGCCAGCTCCTCGAGCTGACCGCGGCGGTCACCACCGAGAACGGCGCGGTGGCCACGGGCACCGTCCGCTTCCTCGACAACGGCGTCTACGTCAGCGGCCCGATCCCGGTGGACGACGCCGGTGTCGCGACCTGGACGATCGCCAAGCCGTCGAAGGGCCTGCACACCTACACCGCCGAGTACTCGGGCGACGACAACACCATCCAGGGCATCTCCAACGTCCTGCAGGTGGTCGTCCGGGCCAACCTCCTGGACTTCACCGTCATCTCCACCAAGATGCCGGCGTTCCAGGGCGAGCGGATCGCCTACCGCACGCTGGTGAAGCCGCGTCCGGGTGGCTTCGGCCCGATCGCCGGCACGCTGCAGTACTACGTGGACGGCAGCAAGTGGGGCAAGCCGACCCCGGTGAAGGGCACCCAGTGGGGCGAGAAGGTCATCAAGCGCCTCCGTCCCGGTGTCCCGCACCTGGTGTGGGCGACCTTCACGCCCGCGGCGAACTCGTTCTACGACGCCACGCACAGCGACAAGGTGTTCCAGGACGTGCTCAAGGGCAAGGCCAAGGTCGAGGTGGACCTCAAGGTCAAGCGCACCGGGGCGACCAGCGGTCTGCTGCGGGTCAAGGCGCACAAGAAGGGTGGCGGCGCGGTCCGTGGCGCCATCAAGATCTACGTCGACGGCGTCAGCTACAAGACGATCTCCCTCGCCCCCGGTGGCGGCTGGACGCAGGTCTCCCTGCCCGGCATCGCCTCCCGGGCGGTCCCGGTGACCGTCACGTACCGCCCGCCGCACAGCCAGAAGGCTCTGCGTCGCGCCTCGGCGAGCGGCCTGGTCCCCGGGCTGTAACCGACACCGCCTGACCCGACCGCCCGGTCCCGGATCCCCCGGGGCCGGGCGGTCGGCATTTCCGGCGTGCCGGTGGTGGAGGAAGGACGACGTCCTTCACTCGTCACCCGGTGAGACGAGCGCCCTCCCACCGCTGGTTGAGGAGGGGCGAAGTCCCGCACTCGTTGCCTGGTGAGACGGGAGCCCTCCGGTCCCCACCGGAGGGCGTTCGGCCGGCGGGGTTTCGAGGCTCGCTTCGCTCGCACCTCAACCAGCGCACACCGCTGGTCGAGGTGCGAGGAGCCCTGGCGACGAGCCTCGAGACCCGGTGAGACCAGAGCCCTGCCGTCCCCACCCGAGGGCGTTCGGCCGGCGGGGGTTTCGAGGCTCGCTTCGCTCGCGCCTCAACCAGCGCACACCGCTGGTCGAGGTGCGAGGAGCCCTGGCGACGAGCCTCGAGACCCGGTGAGACCAGAGCCCTCCCGTCCCCACCGGAGGGCGTGCGGCCGGCGGGGGTTTCGAGTCTCGCTTCGCTCGCACCACAACCAGCGCACACCGCTGGTCGAGGTGCGAGGAGCCCTGGCGACGAGCCTCGAGACCCGGTGAGACCAGAGCCCTCCCGTTCCCACCGGAGGGCGTGCGGCCAGCGGGGGTCTCGGAACAGTTGCGGGCGCACTTCCTCGACCCGCGACCGCGACCAGCGACTCAGGCCGGCAGGCGGCGCAGGGCGTCGGCGAGGTCGCCGCGGCGGTTGACGCCGAGCTTGGTGAAGACCCGGGCCACGTGGGTCTCGACCGTGCGGGCCGAGAGGTGCAGGCGCTCGGCGATCGCGGGGCTGGTGAGCCCGGCGGCGACCAGGGCCGCGACCTCGGCCTCGCGGCGCGAGAGGCTGGCGGGTGGGGTGACGGTGCCGAGCGGGAGCCAGTAGCCGTGCTCGGCGAGCCGCGACTCGACCGCCTGGAGCATCCGGCGGTCGCCGCGCACGGCGGCGTCGACGTGGGCGGCGAGGTGGGTCGCGACCGGGGCGTCGACCAACGTGGCCAGCTCGGCCGCCCGGTCGGCCGCGGCGAACTCGCGCGCGTGGTCGGGGGAGGCGACGGAGAGCAGACCCAGCGCCCACATCTCGGCGAGGTGGTGGCCGTGGCGGCGCGCCCACGGCACCATCGCGGTGGCCCGGGCGGCGGCGTCGGGGTCGCCCAGCCCGATCAGGGTCGCGACCAGGTGGACGCGGAGATCCGGCTCGAGGGCCCGGCTGCCGCGCAGGGGGGTGCGGTCGACGCGCTCGCAGAGCTCGCGGGCCCGGTCGCGGTCGCCGACCTTGAGCGCGGCGTACGACTCGGCCGCCAGCGCCCACGCCAGCAGGCCCCGGGGATCGCGCACCTCCAGCGAGAGGTGCACCGACCGGTGCAGCTCGTCGGCGGTCCGCCAGCAGCCGAGCGCCGCGGCCTTGCGGGCGGCCAGGGCGGCGGCGAGCGCGGGCTCGGCGAGGTCGGTGCGCAGCGCGGGGTCGACGTGCCCGGCGGCCAGGCGGCCGAGTCCGGCCGCGAGCCGGACCTCGCTGCGGGTGGTCGGGTCGTCCTCGTCGTACGATGGGGGACCGGGCACCCAGGCGTCGGCCAGCCGGTCGACGTCGCCTGCCCGGCCCGCCCAGGCCAGGCCGAGCAGGGCGGGCGCAACCACCCGGTCGTGCCAGGTGGCACCGCCGGGGGCAGCCAGGACCAGCTCGTCGGTGAGGTCGCGGACGACGCCGAGGTCGCCGGCCCAGCCGCGACGGGCCAGCCGGGTGAGCCGGTGGCGCTCGGCGAGGAGCGGGTCGTCCCCGGCCCTGCCGAACCCGGCGTCGAGGAGCGCCAGCGCCTCGCGGGGGCGGTCGTGAGTGAGCTGCTCGAGATCGGCCCGGAGCTCGTGCAGCGCGACCACGAGGTCCGCGGTGTCGGGGCCGGCCGGCAGGGTGTCGAGGAGCGCGGCCGCGGCGTGGGCGTCGGCGCCGGCGTCGCCCGGCCGACCGGCGAGCCGCCGGGCGGTGCCGCGCAGCAGCCGGGCCTCGACCTCGAGGTGGGGTTCGGTGCTCCGCTCGACGGCGGCGCCGGCGACGTCGCCGGCGAAGTCGTGCTGACCCAGCGCGGCGGCGGCCCGCGCCGCACGCACCAGCTCGACGGCGTCGATGGGGCCGCCGATCTCGAGGGTCCAGGCGACCCGGCGGAGGAAGCCGGACACCGTCTGGGGCGGTGACGCGGCGTCCTCGGCGTAGAGGGCCGCGTGCAGCGCGTGCCGCCGCCCGGGGCCGATCGTCGCCCGCAGGCACTCGGCGTGCAGGGGGTGGGCCAGGCGCAGCACCTGGGTCGACAGTCGGTCGGTGGTGAGCGCGGCGTCGACCCGCAGCAGGCCCGAGCCGACCAGGCGGTCGAGCGCCTCGTCGTCGACGTGGGGGCGGGCCAGGGCGACGGCGACCGGCTCGGCCAGGGCGACCAGCTCGACCGCGGCCCGCTCGTCGGCGTCGAGCCGGTCGAGCTCGGCGGCGATGAGGTCGACCAGCCCGGCGTCGGGGACGGTCGGCCCCACCCGCGACCAGCTGCCGGCGCGCAGGCCCAGGCTGCCGTCGGTGAGCCCGACCCGCACCAGCTCGCGCACGAACATCGCGTTGCCGCGCGAGGAGCGGTGGACCTCGTGCACCAGGTCGGCGCCCACGGGTCCGTCGAGCGCGAGCCGCAGCACCTCGCGCACCTCGTCGAGCGTGAACGCCGGCACGTCGACCCGGTCGAGCAGGCCGTCACGCCACAGGTCGACGAGCGGGGTGACCGGTCGTTGGCCGGACCGGATCGTGGCGAGCAGGACGACGTCGCCCAGGCGGGCGAGGTTCGCGAGCAGCTGGGCGCTGGCGTCGTCCAGGAGGTGGGCGTCCTCGACCCGGACGACGGCGCGGCGTCCGTCCGCGACCAGCCGCTCGTGGACGACGCGGGCCAGCTGGCGCGGCGAGCCGACCCGGCCGAGCCGGACCTCCCGGAGCAGGCCGTCGACGGCGCCGAGGGGGATCTCCCGCTCGGCGTGCGACCCGATGACGACGTACCAGTCGAGCTCGGGGGAGGCCTGCTCGAGGGTGTCCTGCACCGCGCGGGCCAGCCAGGTCTTGCCGACGCCGCCGGCTCCGTGCAGCACGACGCCACGACGCTCGGCGAGCGCCGCCAGGGCAGGCGTCCGCTGCTCTCGGGGCAGCATCGGCCACGTCGACGGCACGGACGGCACCACGACTCCACTACACAACCAGCGGGAGCGGTGCACGACCCGGCTCCCCGGTCGCGCGTGCTGCGCTTCCGGCCCCTTGTGCGAGTCGTCCGCCGTCCCCGCGACGGCCCTCGTGTCGATGGCGGGATTCGAACCCGCGACCGGTGCCGGAGCACCGTTGCTGCCGTTCAGCCATCGCTGTCAGCGCCCTCGGGCGCCGCGCCAGACTACTGTCGTCGCAGGTCAGCCTTGACGTGAATAGCCCGGATGAGTCATTCGTGAGACAGCTGGTCCAGTCCTCCCGACGTGGCAGGGTGGCGCCGTGGACGTGGGGATGACCTTGCCGGTGATGGAGCCGGACCTCTGGGACGACGGCGCCGCGACGCTCGAGCGGTGGAGTCGCGCGGTCGACGCGGGGCCGTTCAGCTCGCTGTGCTTCGGCGAGCGGATGGCCTTCGACAACCCCGAGACGATCACCCTCCTCGGCGCGGTGGCGGCCTGGACGACGCGGGTGCGGCTGGTGACGACGGTGGTGGTGCCGCAGCTGCACGACCCGGTGCTGCTGGCCAAGTCGCTCGCGACCGGCGACCAGCTCAGCGGCGGTCGCCTCACCGTGGGGCTCGGCGTGGGTGGTCGCGAGGAGGACTACCGCGCAGCCGGGGCCGACGTCGCCACCCAGACCATGGGCGAGATGGCCAGGCGGGTCGGGGTGATGCGGCGGGTGTGGCGCGGGGAGCGGGTCACCGAGGCGGTGCGGCCGGTGGGGCCGCCGCCGGCGCAGGCGGGCGGACCCGAGCTGCTGGTCGGCACCATGGGCCCGCGCACGATCCGGTCGGCCGCCGCCTGGGCCGACGGCCTGGCCGGGGTCACCCTCGACCTCGATCCTGTCGCGGTCTCCGGCCTGTTCGACCTGGCCCGCACGGCGTGGGCGGACGCCGGTCGGGGCGCGCCGCGGCTGACGACGTCGTTCTGGTTCGCGCTCGACGACGGCGACGGGTCGGCCCGGCGACAGGTGCACGCCCACCTGCGCCACTACATGAACTGGCTGCCGGTCGACCTGGTCGACGCGATGGCGCCGACCACCGGCTTCGCCGGCACCGAGACCGAGCTGCGCGAGCTGCTCACCCGGTTCGAGGACGTCGGCGCCGACGAGGTGCAGCTGATCCCGACCGGCAGCGACGTCGCCCAGGTGGAGCGGGTCGCGGCGCTGCTGGGCTAGCCGGCCTCCGCCAGCGCCCGGGCCAGGTCGCCGACCTGGTCGAGCGGGGCGTCGTACCCGGGGAAGTAGCAGCAGACCCGCTCGGCGACGTCGCCGAACCGCCGCTCGAGCTCGCCGGCGCACTGCTCGGGCGTGCCGCGGACGGCGAGGGTCTCGACCATCTCGTCGGTCACCAGCGCCATCATCGCGGCGACGTCCCCGACCTTGGAGAGGGCGTTGAACTCGGGCTGCACCTCGCCCCAGCCCTCGACGTCGAGCACCGGTCGGTACGCCGGGGTGGAGCCGTAGAACGCCAGCAGCCCGCGCACGCCGGCTGTGGCCCGGGCCAGCTCGTCGTCGGTGCGGCCCATCGCCACGATCGCCTGCGGGAACAGGTCGATGCGGTCGCGGCCGGCCCGGGCCAGCCCCTCGGCGACCGCCGGCAGCGTGCGCTCGCGGAGGTGGCGGTGGCTGTGGAACGGCATGACCAGCAGCCCGTCGGCGACCTCGGCAGCGGTGCGGGTCATCACCGGCCCGAGCGCTCCCAGCAGCACCGGCGGGGGACCGAACGGGTTGGGGCCGGGCACGAACGTCGGCGGCATCAGCGTGTGGGTGGTGTGCTCACCACGGAAGTCGAGGCGGGTGCCGTCCTGCCACGACGCGAGGATCGCCTTGGTGGCTTGGACGATCTCACGCATCCGGGCGGCGGGCGGGCTCCACGTGGCGCCGTACCGCTTCTCGACGTGGGGCCGGATCTGCGAGCCCAGCCCGAGCCGGAACCGGCCCTTGCTGATCAGCTGGAGGTCCCAGGCGGCGTGGGCCAGGTGCATCGGGGAGCGGGGCATCGCGATCGCGACGTTGGTCATCAGGTCGGTCTCGACCACCCCCGCCGCCGTCACCAGCGGGAAGAACACGTCGTGCGGGCCCTCGAACGTGAACAGCCCGGCCACCCCCGCCGCTACCAGCTCCCGGGCGCGCTCCGCCGCTCGGTCGGGCCGGCCGTCCAGCTGGACGTCGAGCAGCATGCGGCGGACTGTAACGCGTTCTAGTTCTGGCGCGGTAGTCCGTGACGTTCGGGCCCCTGATCGGGCCGCGGAGGGGCCCAAACGTCACGGACTACCGCGACGCGGGGGCTAGGCGCTCGCCCTCCGCACCAGCGTGGGCGGGAAGACGACCCGCATCGGCTGGATGCCGCGCTCGCCCTCGATCTGCTCGATCAGCAGGCGGGTGGCGTGCTCGGACATCTCCACGATCGGGTTGCGGACCGTGGTGAGGGGCGGGTCGGTGTGCTCGGCGACGCCGAGGTCGTCGTACCCCACCACCTTGACGTCGTCGGGCACCCGGCGGCCACGGGCGGCCAGGGTGCGCAGGGCGCCGGCGGCCATCAGGTCCGAGGCCACGACCAGGCCGTCGAGGTCGGGGTGGGCGTCGAGCAGCTCCACGGCCGCCTGCTCCCCACCCGACTCGGTGAAGTCGCCGTGCACCACGGCGTCGGTGCCGAGGCCGGCGTCGGTGAGCGCCGCCCGCCAGCCCTCGAGCCGGTCGGTGCCGGCGGTCATGTCGGCCGGCCCGGCGACGGTGCCGATCCGCCGACACCCCCGCTCGAGCAGCACCTCGGCCGCCGCCCGGCCGCCGGCGAGGTTGTCGGTGTCGACGTACGGCACCCGCTCGGCGCTGGTCCACGGCCGGCCGATGAACGCGCACGGCAGGTCGAGGGCGGCGAGGTGGTCGGCGAGGCTGTCGGCGCGGTGGTGGGAGACCACGATGGCGCCGTCGATGTGGCGGTTGCGCAGGTAGCGCAGCATCCGCGCCTCCTCCTGGCCCGGCCGCGCGAGCAGCAGCACCAGCTGGAGGTCGCGCTCGTCGAGAACCCGGTTGACCCCGCTCAGCGTGCGGGCGAAGAACGGGTCGGCGAAGACCCGCTCGTCGGGCTCGGGGATCACCACCGCCACCGAGTCGGTGCGTCGGGTGACCAGGCTCCGGGCCGCGGGGTTGGGGGAGTAGCCGAGGGTGCGGACGGCGTCGTCGACGGCCCGGCGGGCGGCCGCGCTGACCCGGTTCCCGCCGTTGATGGCCCGCGACGCCGTGGCGCGCGAGACCCCGGCGAGCCGAGCCACCTCGTCCAGCGTCGGCTGGCCACCCGGGCCGCGGCCTCCGCCGGTCCCCTCCACGCTGCGCAACTTAGTCGAGCCTCCCGGTGGCGGCGACGCGGGCGTAGAAGCGGGCGCTGTCCTTGGGGGTGCGGACCTGGGTGTCGTAGTCGACGTGGACGATGCCGAACCGCTTGGCGTAGCCGTAGGCCCACTCGAAGTTGTCGAGCAGCGACCACTGGAAGAAGCCGCGGACGTCGACGCCCTGCTCGATCGCGTCGTGCACGGCGCGCAGGTGGCTGGCGATGAACGCGACCCGTTCAGGGTCGTGCACCTCGCCGTCGGGACCGACCTCGTCGGCGTACGCCGCGCCGTTCTCGGTGACGTACATCGGCAGCGGCCCGTAGTCGGCCGCGAGCCGGGTGAGCAGCCGGGTCAGCCCCTCGGGCTGCACCTCCCAGTTCATGTCGGTCACCGGCAGGCCGCGGCTGGGGAACGTGACGTCCTCGCAGCCCACGAACGGGGTCGAGGTCGGCCGCTCCGCGTGGGCGCCGTCGAACCCGGTGACGTCGGTGTGCGGGTGCCCGGAGACCGCGTCGCCGTGGTAGTAGTTCACGCCCAGCAGGTCGATCGGCGTCGAGATCAGCGCGAGGTCGCCGTCCTGCACGAACGACGTCCACGAGCGGCCCTCCCAGGCCAGGTCGGCGGTGTCGGTGAGCAGGTCGGCGGGGTAGCGGCCGCGCAGCACCGGGTCGAGGAAGACCCGGTTGTGCAGCGCGTCGATCCGGCGCGCGGCGTCGACGTCGACCGGGTCGGTCGGGTCGTGGGGGTCGGCCACCGTCATGTTGAGCGTGATGCCGAGGTCGGCGGCGGTGCCACGTCGGCGCAGCTCGTCGACGACCAGGCCGTGCCCCAGCATCAAGTGGTGGGCGGCGACCAGGCCGGCCACGCCCTCCTGGCGCCCCGGGGCGTGCTGCCCGCCGGTGTAGCCGAGGAACGCCGAGCACCACGGCTCGTTGAGCGTCGTCCACACCGGCACCCGGTCGCCGAGCGCGTCGTGGACGGCGAGGGCGTAGTCGGCGAACCGGTACGCCGTGTCGCGGTTGGTCCAGCCCCCGACGTCCTCCAGGGCCTGGGGCAGGTCCCAGTGGTAGAGCGTCAGCCAGGGCCGGATGCCGGCCCCGAGCAGCTCGTCGACCAGCCGCCGGTAGAAGTCGAGCCCGGCCTGGTTGACCGGGCCGGCGTCGGGCCGGACCCGCGGCCAGGCCACGGAGAACCGGTAGGAGTCGAGGGAGAGCTCGCGCATCAGCGCGACGTCCTCGGCGACCCGGTGGTAGTGGTCGCAGGCGACGTCGCCGGTGTCGCCGGCCACGACGGCCCCGGGCAGCCGGCAGAACGTGTCCCAGACCGAGGGGCGGCGGCCGTCCTCGGCGGCGGCGCCCTCGATCTGGTACGCCGCGGTGGCCGCGCCCCACCAGAAGCCGGCGGGGAACTGCACCCCCGTCGTCGTGCGGGGATCGGTGGTCAGGTCGGTCATCCCTTGACGGCTCCTTGCATGATGCCGGCCACGAGCTGGCGGCCGGTGAGGACGAAGAGGGCCAGCAACGGCACGGTCGACAGCACGGCGGCGCAGAGCACCAGGCTGTAGTCCACGTAGTAGCCGCTCTGCAGCTGCTGGAGGGCGATCTGGACGGTGGGGTTGGTCGCCGGCAGGGCGATCATCGGCCAGAAGAAGTCGGTCCACACGGTCATGAACGTGAAGAGCCAGAGGATCGCCGCCGCCGGGCGGGCAGCGGGCACGGCGACGTTCCAGTAGATCCGGAACTGCGAGCAGCCGTCGACGCGCGCGGCGTCGATGAGCTCGTCCGGGATCGCGTCGACGAGGTACTGGCGCATCCAGAAGACGCCGAACGCCGTGACCAGCGTGGGGACCATGACCGCCCACAGCGTGCCGGTCCAGCCGAGCTCGGCCATCTGGATGAACAGCGGGATCACGCCGAGCTGGGTCGGCACCGCGAGGGTCGCCACCACGAAGACCAGCAGGCCGTCGCGACCGCGGAAGCGGAGCTTGGCGAAGGCGTAGCCGGCCAGGGTGCAGAAGAACACCACGGAGGTCGCGCACACCGTGGAGACCACGAGGCTGTTGGCCAGCGCCTTCCAGAAGTCGACGGTCTCGAACACCCGCTGGGCGTTGTCGAAGAAGTGGCCACCGGGCAGCAGGGGTGGCACCCGCTTGGTGACGACGTCCTTCTCGTGCGACCCCACCAGCAGCGACCAGTAGAGCGGCCCGGCCGAGCCGAGCACGAAGGCCGTGAGCAGGCCGTAGACGAGGAACCCGGGACGGCGGCTCACCTGGTCACCCGCCTTCCGACGCCGCCCGCGATCCGGCGGGACAGGTAGAGGTTGAGCAGCGCGACCAGGCAGATGAACACGAAGAGCAGCCAGGCCACGGCCGAGGCCATGCCGAGGTTGCGCAGCCGCCAGCCGAGCTCCCAGAGGTAGAGGGTCACGGTCTGCCACTGGCGGTCGGAGCCGCCGAGACCGACGTTGTCGAACAGGCGGGCCTCGGTGAAGATCTGCAGGCCGCCGATGGTCGAGGTGATGATGACGAAGATCAGGGTGGGCTTGACCATGGGCACCGTGATGGAGAAGAACTGGCGCACCCTCCCGGCCCCGTCGATCGAGGCCGACTCGTAGAGGTCGCGCGGCACGGCCTGCATCGCCGCCAGCAGGATCAGGGCGTTGTAGCCGGTCCAGCGCCAGTTGACCATCGAGGCGATGGCGACGTGGCTGGCCAGGGTGTTGACGTGCCAGGCGATCGCGTCGATGCCCACCACGTCGAGCGCGGAGTTGATGAGGCCGTAGCGGTCGCCGAACAGGTTGCCGAAGATCAGCGCGACCGCTGCCGGCGCGACCACGAACGGCAGCAGGATGCTCATCCGCCAGAACGTGCGGCCCCGCAGCGTCGTGTCGAGCAGCCCGGCCAGCAGCAGCGCGATCAGCACCTGGGGGATCGAGGAGAGCAGGAAGATGCTGACGGTGTTGCGCAGCGCCCGCCAGAAGTAGCGGTCCTCGAAGACGGCGCGGTAGTTGTCGAGGCCGACGAACTCCCCCTTGCCGCCGATCAGGCTCCACTCGTGCACGGACACCCAGCCGGTGAAGACCAGCGGGAACATGCCGACCACGAGGAACAGCAGGAAGAACGGCGAGATGTAGAGATACGGCGCGAAGCGGACGTCCCACCGGGAGAGCCGCTGGCGGAAGGTGAGGCGCAGCG
This sequence comes from Nocardioides sp. SYSU D00038, assembly GCF_016924665.1. Taxonomy (GTDB): domain Bacteria; phylum Actinomycetota; class Actinomycetes; order Propionibacteriales; family Nocardioidaceae; genus Nocardioides. Next base: position 116,091 of record NZ_JAFFJT010000025.1, on the reverse strand, counting down.
GCTCGTCCGGCAGGGGGGACAGCGGGGTCACACCCGCCGGGGACGAGGCGGTGTCCCCGGCGGGCGTGAGCACTGGACGCGAGGTCATCGAGCCGGTGTCACCCGATCCGCTCGACGTCGGCCACGAACGACTCCCAGGCCTCGTCGGGCGACTCCTGGCCCTCGTCGACGCGCAGGACGGCGTTCTGGAAGGCCGTGATGATGTCGGCGTACTTCGGGCCCTTGTAGGGCTGGATCGTCACGGCCTGCGCCCGGTTCGAGAGGATCTCCCCCGTGGGCGCGTCGTTGAAGAACGCGTTGGTGGCGCCGGTCAGCACCGGGTCGTCGAGGGCCTCGACCTGGCTCGGGAAGGTGCCCTTGGCCTCGAACGCCTTGAGCTGCTGCTCGGGCGCGGTCAGCCAGGCGGCGAGGGCCTTGGCCTCCTCGGGGTGCTCGCTCTGCGCGGGCACGGTCAGGAACGACCCGCCCCAGTTGCCGCCACCGCCCGGGAAGGCGTCGGCGATGTCCCAGCCGGTCACGCCGTCGGCGTTGCCCTCGATGACGCCGAGCATCCAGCCGGGGCAGGCCATGGTGGCGAAGCCGTCGTTCTGGAACGCCGCGACCCAGTCGTTGGACCACTGGTCGAGGTTGGTGGCCAGGCCGGCCGCCTGCATCGAGGTGACGGTGTCGAAGACCCGCTTGACCTCGGGGTTGGTGGTGGCGACGACGTTGTTGTCGGCGTCCTCGAAGGGGTACTCCAGCTGGTTGATCATCGCCTGGCTGGTGCCCTTGGACGAGTCGTACCAGGCGGTGCCGGGCACCTTCTTGATGAACTCCTTGCCGGTCTCGAAGTAGGAGTCCCAGCTCTCGAAGAGCTTGGCGACCTCGGCGCGGTCGGTGGGTAGACCGGCCTTCTCGAACAGGTCGGCGCGGTAGCAGATGCCCTCGGGGCCGATGTCGGTGCCGTAGCCGATCAGGCGGCCGTCGGAGGTGGTGCCGGCCTTCTGCTTCCAGTCCAGCCAGCGGCCGTCGACCTCGTCGTCGGTGAGGTCGACGAACGCGTCGGCCTCCTCGAGGATCGCCGGCATGCCGTCGCCCTCGATCGCCTCGATGTCGCTGAGGCCCGAGCCGGCGGCGAGCTTGGTGTAGAGGTTGTCGCGGTGCTCCTCCCAGGTGCCGGTCTTCTTCTGGACGACCTTGATGTCCGGGTTGAGCTCCATGTACTCCTTGATGAGCTCCTCGTAGCCGAACTCGTTGAAGGTCGCGACGGTCAGCGTGATCTTGCCGTCGGAGTCGGCCTCGGAGTCACCGCCGCAGGCGGCGAGGCCGAGGAGGAGGACGCCGGTGGCGCCCAGGGCGAGCGAGGCCCGCCAGCCGCGGCGCCGAGGGCGGTCGGGCCGGGACGGACGGGGCCGGGACAAATGAGGATGCTGCACGGTCAACGCTCCTGACGTGGTGCGGGTCGGTGCCCGCGGCGAGGTGGAAGGTGTGAGAGCGCTTCCACCCATCGGGCGGGACGACTATGACCGGCGTCACAGCAGGGGGTCAATGGGCCGCGCAGCACACATTGCGCCGGGGTCGGGACGAATGTGGGAGCGCTTCCATGGACGCTGAGGTAGTCGGCGCTCCATCCGGAGGCCGGGTTGGCCCGTTCGACGTACCAGGAGGGGCGCGCAGCGAACGCGCTACTTGGACGCCTTGCGCGCCCGGCTGGCGATCTTCGCGCGCTCGTTGGCGTCGAGGATCACCTTGCGGATGCGCACCGAGTCGGGCGTGACCTCGACGCACTCGTCCTCGCGGCAGAACTCCAGGCACTGCTCGAGCGAGAGCTTGCGCGGCGGCACCAGCTTCTCGAAGTTGTCGGAGGTGGCGGACCGGATGTTGGTCTGCTGCTTCTCCTTGGTGATGTTGACGTCCATGTCGTCGGCGCGGCTGTTCTCGCCCACGATCATGCCCTCGTAGACCTCGGTGGCCGGCTCGACGAACATCACGCCGCGCTCCTGCAGCGAGGTCATCGCGTACGCCGTCGCGGCGCCCTTGCGGTCGGCGACCAGGGAGCCGGAGTTGCGCGAGCGGATCTCGCCGGCCCAGGGCTCGTAGCCCTCGGAGATGTGGTGGGCGATGCCGGTGCCGCGGGTGTCGGTGAGGAACTCGGTGCGGAAGCCGATCAGGCCGCGCGCCGGCACCACGAACTCCATCCGGACCCAGCCGGTGCCGTGGTTGGTCATCTGCTCCATCCGGCCCTTGCGGCTCGCGAGCAGCTCGGTGATGGTGCCGAGGTACTCCTCGGGCGCGTCGATGGTGAGCCGCTCGAACGGCTCGTGCACCTTGCCGTCGATGGTCTTGGTGACGACCTGGGGCTTGCCGACGGTGAGCTCGAAGCCCTCGCGCCGCATCTGCTCGACCAGGATCGCCAGCGCCAGCTCGCCGCGGCCCTGCACCTCCCAGGCGTCCGGTCGCTCGGTCGGCAGCACCCGGAGCGACACGTTGCCGATCAGCTCGGAGTCGAGGCGGTCCTTGACCAGCCGGGCGGTGACCTTGCTGCCCTTCACCTTGCCGACCAGCGGCGAGGTGTTGGTGCCGATGGTCATGGAGATCGCCGGTTCGTCGACGTGGATGAGCGGCAGCGCGACCGGGTTCTCGGGGTCGGCCAGGGTCTCGCCGATGGTGATGTCGGGGATGCCGGCGATGGCGACGATGTCACCGGGGCCGGCCTGCTCACCGGGCTTGCGCTCCAGGCCCTCGGTGATCAGCAGCTCGGTGATCCGGACGTTCTTGACCGCGCCGTCGCGCTGCATCCAGGCCACGGTCTGGCCCTTGCGCAGCGTGCCCTGGTGGATGCGCACCAGCGCGAGCCGGCCGAGGAACGGCGAGGCGTCGAGGTTGGTGACGTGGGCCTGCAGGGGCGCGCCCTCGACGTACGTCGGCGCGGGGATGGTGTCGAGGATGGTGCGGAACAGCGGCTCGAGGTCGGTGCCGTCGGGAAGGGTGCCGTCGGCGGGCTGCTCGAGCGAGGCGACGCCGGCCTTGCCGCTGGCGTAGACGACCGGGAAGTCGAGCGCGTCCTGGCCGTGGGAGTCGTCGAGCAGGTCCATGAACAGCTCGTAGGTCTCGTCGACGACCTCGCTGATCCGGGCGTCGCCGCGGTCGACCTTGTTGACCACGAGCACGACCGGCATGTCGGCGTTGAGCGCCTTGCGCAGCACGAAGCGGGTCTGGGGGAGCGGGCCCTCGCTCGCGTCGACGAGCAGCACGATCCCGTCGACCATCGACAGCCCGCGCTCGACCTCGCCGCCGAAGTCGGCGTGGCCCGGGGTGTCGATGATGTTGATCGTCATGCCCTCGGGGGCGGACGGGCCGGTGTAGTGGATCGCGGTGTTCTTGGCGAGGATCGTGATGCCCTTCTCGCGCTCGAGGTCACCGGAGTCCATCACCCGGTCGGCGACGCTCTCGGCCTCGTGCGCGGTGAACGCGCCGGCCTGGCGCAGCATCGCGTCGACCAGCGTCGTCTTGCCGTGGTCGACGTGGGCGACGATGGCGACGTTGCGCAGGTGGGCGGTCTTGGTCTCGGACATGCTCGTACGACGTCGCTCTCTCAGGGGTCAGGGGTGGCCGAACGGCCGCAGCGAGTCTAGTGGCGCCCCCGGCCCCGCCCCGCATCGTCGGGGGACCCGGCCGGGGGGGTCACGGACGGACGGCAAGGGTTCCGGCCGGATCGACCTGCCGGACGTCCGTGACCACCGCGCCCCGGCCTACGCTCGGAGCCATGCCCACCATCGCTACGACCACCCGGGTGGACCGCGACGAGCTGCTGGAGTTCGTGCGGCCCCGCCACCGCTTCACGCTGATCACCAGCCGCACGGACGGGCGGCCACAGGTCTCGCCCGTCTCGGGCGGTGTCGACGCCGAGGGCCGGCTGGTGGTCTCGACGTACCCCGACCGGGCCAAGGCGACCAACCTGCGGCGCAACCCCGCCGCCACCGTGCTCGTGCACTCCGACGACTGGAACGGCCCCTACGTGCAGGTCGACGGCGACGCCGAGGTCGTCGACATGCCGGCGGCCGAGGAGGCGCTCGTCGACTACTACCGCTGCATCGCGGGCGAGCACCCCGACTGGGACGAGTACCGCGAGGCGATGCGCCGCCAGGGCAAGTCGCTGATCCGGATCACGCCCACCGGGTGGGGCCCGGTCGCCACCGGCGGGTTCCCGCCGGACCGGGTGCCGCAGTAGCCGCTCCGCGGGACACTGCGGGACGGTCAGTCCGTGACCCGGTGCACCTTGTGCTGGGCGGCCTGGGCGCGGGGCCGGATCACCATCTCGTCGATGTTCACGTGCGGCGGTCGGGTCACCATCCACCCGATCGCGTCGGCGACGTCCTCGGCGACGAGCGGCTCGGCGACGCCGGCGTAGACGGCGTCGGCCTTCTCCCGGTCGCCGTCGAAGCGCACCAGCGAGAACTCGTCGGTGCGCACCATGCCGGGCGCGATCTCCATCACCCGCACCGGCTGGTCCCAGAGCTCCAGGCGCAGGGTCTCGGTGACGACCTGGGTGCCGTGCTTGGCAGCGGTGTAGCCGGCCCCGCCCTCGTAGGCGATCCGGCCGGCGGTCGAGCCGACGTTGACGATGGCGCCGGCGCCGCTGGCGACCAGCGCCGGGAGCAGCGCCCGGGTCACCTGCATCAGGCCGATCACGTTGACCTCGTACATCGCCCGCCACTCCTCGGTGACGGCCTCGGCCACCGGCGACGACCCGAACGCCCCGCCGGCGTTGTTGACCAGTACGTCGAGCCGGGGCCCGACCCGGTCGGCCAGGGCGGCCACCGACTCGGCGTCGGTGACGTCGCAGACGACCGGCGTGCCGCCGATCTCCTCGGCGAGCGCGGTGACCCGGTCGGCCCGCCGCGCGGCGCAGTAGACGTGGTGGCCGGCGGCGGCGAGGGCCCGGGCGGTGGCCGCGCCGATCCCGCTGCTCGCTCCGGTGACGACGGCGGTGGGGGTGCTCATCCGCCCATTGTCCACCGTTCTGGTCTGCTTCGGCGCGCCGGTGCGGTAGTCCGTGACGTTTCGCACCCGATCCGGCCCGATCAGGGGCCCGAACGTCACGGACTACCGCGGCGTCAGCGGTTGCCCTTGGCCAGCTGGGGCCAGTCGTCCGCGCCGACGACGCCGGAGACCTCGAGCCGGTTGGCCTGCTGCCACCTCCGCACCGCGGCGACGGTGGCGGAGGTGACGACGCCGGAGACGGTGAGGCGGGCGGCGGGGTCGGCGGCGTTGAGGGTGCGCTGGAGCCGGCGGACGGGCGCGCCGTACGAGCCGACCTTGAGCACCGGCTTGGTGCCGGTCGCGAGCAGGGTCATCCAGTTCTTGCGGGTCCAGCCGGAGCGCTGGGGCTGGCCGGTGCGCTTCTGCCAGGCCCTGACCGCGGTGACCACGCGGGGGTTGTAGTTGCCGTTGAGCTGCCCGGCGTAGAGCTTGCGCTCGCGCAGGAAGCACTGGAGCGCCCGCACCTGGTCCCTCGGCGCGCGGTAGCCGGTGCGCGGCACGCTGAGCCAGCCGTACGACGGCAGGTCGACCTTGACGCCACCGCAGTGGGTCTCGGGCGCGGCGACCGACCCGTTGCCGACGTCGAGGTAGTTGCTGTCGATGTTGATCGTGACCTGGCCCCACCTCTCCTTGTGACCACCGCGGTACTGCTTGATCCGGTTGCGACGCCAGCCGTCGTCGGGGATGTAGGTGGTCGAGGTGTTGGCGACGCCGTCCCAGCGCGCGATCCACAGCGTGTCGGGCAGCACGAAGGTGCCGGGCCGCTTGCGGCGCGCCTCGTCGAGGGCGAGGATCCCGGAGCCGGCACTGGAGTAGACGCCCGACCTCCAGCCCAGCGCGTGCAGCCGCTGGGTCCAGGCGCTGAGGAACGACAGGGCCGACTCGCGGCAGTCGGTGTTCTTGTGGTCGAAGCCCTCGAGGTCGTAGAAGAGCGTGCTGCCCTTGGTCAAGCCCAGCGCGAGCGCGTCGCGGACGGTGGTGTCGGCCTCGGTGCGACCCTGGGTGCGGGCCAGGCTGTAGCCGCCGTTGCGGCCGGGCTTGGGGTTGATCGTCGGGTCGTCGCCGTAGCGCGGGAAGCTGCGCAGGCACGACGCCTGGGGGCCGAGCGTGATCGGCAGCAGCCGCCAGCCCTTCGCGAGCTGGGTGCGGATCCAGGTCGGCGTCAGGTTGGGCTGCTCGCGGCAGCCGCGGGACTTGCCGGAGATGTAGATGCCGACCGCGAGGAACGGCGACGACTGGAGCCAGCGGTCCATCTTCCACTGCTCGGGCGCCAGGCACTGGTCGAAGCCGAGCCCGGTGAAGCCGCCCGGGGTCACCGGGTTGGGCGTCGTACGGGCGGCGGCCGCGACCGCGGTGTCGTCGGCCACGGCCCGGGGGGCCGGGCCCGGGCCGCCCAGGGCCAGGGTCGCCGCCACCACCAGGGCGAGGAGGCTCGCGACGACGGCCACGGGGGCGGTCGCCGGCACGGTGCGGGGGATGGACGGGCGCGCTCGGCCGGTCATGGCGGATCTCCAGATTGGGGGAAGTCGGTCCGTCGTTTCCCTGCACGAAATCACACCAGTCACACGAGCAACAGGGGTTCGCGCGAACTACAGACGTGTAGTTCGCGCGAACCCCCGTCGAGGGTCCGGAACCGCGTCAGCTGCGCCGGCGGGCCACCAGCATCCGCACGCCGACGGCCAGCGCCAGCAGGGCGAACAGCCCGGAGGTGAGGAACGCCGGCTGGAGGCCGGGCACGACCTCGCCGGGCACGGCGCCCGCGGCGTAGACCGAGACGATCACCGCCAGCCCGACCGCGCCGCCGAGCTGCTGGAAGGTCTGCAGCAGCCCGGACGCCGAGCCGGCGTGCTCGGGCGCGACGCCCTCGAGGATGATCGAGGTCACCGGCAGGAAGACCAGCCCGGCCGAGATGCCGTTGAGCAGCATCGGCCCGAGCAGCCCCGAGGCGTAGCTGTCGTCGAGGGTCACCGTGCTGAGCCAGGCGAAGCTCGCGGCCAGGCCGGCGGAGCCGGTGACGATCATCGGCGCCGGGCCGACCCTGCCCAGGATCGTCGGGGTGATGCGCGACATCGCGAAGATGCCGAGCGACAGCGGCAGGAACGCCAGGCCCGACTGCAGCGGGCTGAATCCGAGGCCGCCCTCGACGAGCTGCACCGCCAGGAAGAACATCGACAGCTGCCCGGCGACGACCAGGCCGATGGCGACCAGGCCGCCGACCCGCAGTCCGCTGCGCAGCAGTGCGGGCTGCACCAGCGGGTGCGCGACGCGGCGCTCGGTGCGCGCGAACAGGGCGATGAGCGCAGCGCCGACGACGAGCCCGGCGATGGTGCGGGCCGAGCCCCAGCCGTGCTCGGGCGCGCTGATCAGCGCCCAGACGACCGATACGGCCCCACCGGTCGCGGTGAGGGCGCCGACGACGTCGAAGCGGCCCGGGCGGGTCGCCGTCTCGTCGAGCACCCGGCGGGTGACCGCCAGCACCGCGATGCCGATCGGCACGTTGATGAACATCGTCCAGCGCCACGAGCCGAGGTCGGTGAGCACGCCGCCGAGGAGCAGCCCGATCGAGAGGCCACCGGAGGTGACGGCTCCGAACAGAGCCAGCGCCCGGGTGCGGGCGGCGACGTCGGGGGCGCTGGTCGTGAGCAGGGCGAGCACGCCGGGCGACGCCAGCGCCGCGCCGATGCCCTGGGCGGCCCGCGCGGCCACCAGCATCTCGGGGGTCTGGGCGAGGCCGCCGGCGAGCGAGCCCAGGGTGAAGACGGCCAGCCCGATCTCGAAGATCCGGCGGCGGCCGAGCACGTCGCCGAGGCGGCCGCCGAGGAGCAGCAGCCCGCCGAAGGCGAGGGTGTAGCCGTTGAGCACCCACGAGAGGCCGGCGGGGCCGAAGCCCAGGTCGGCGTTTATGTGGGGGAGCGCGACGTTCACGACGGTCGCGTCGAGGATCAGCATCAGCTGCGCGACGAGCACGACCGCGATGCCCGCCGCGGCCCGGCCGGCGTTCGCCGGGAGCTCGGTGGGCAGCCCGGGCAGGGCGCCGTTCGCGGTGGCCTGAGGCTGAGCAGGCTGCAGGGTCTCGGTGGTCATGGGGAGGTCCTGTTCTGGCCGGGTGGGCCGAGGTACGCTGATTCCGGAGGATGGCTCCGGTTCCTCCACCACGATACGGAGACCATCTCCGTTTAGCAAGGGCAGGTGTCCATCGGTGCGCGCAGACGCGAGGCGCAACTACGACCGGATCGTCGAGGTCGCGCGGGAGGTCTTCCGCGAGAAGGGGTACGACGCCCCGCTCGACGAGGTCGCCCGTCGGGCGGGCGTGGGTCCCGGCACGCTCTACCGACACTTCCCGCGGCGCGACGACCTGCTCGACGCCATCATGCAGAGCTGGGTCGACCGGGTGCGGGAGACGACCGACAAGGCGCTGGCCCGCGAGGGCTCCCCGCGCGAGGTGCTGATCGGCTGGTTCGAGGCCTACACCGCGTTGATCTCCTCCTACAAGGGCGGGCCCGCCAAGATCACCTCGGCGATGGGCGACCCCCACTCGCCCATCCTGACCAAGTGCCAGGTGCTGGCCGGCGCGAGCCAGCGGGTCGTCGACCGGCTCGACCAGGAGGGCGCCCTGCGCGACGGGGTCGACGCGCTCCAGGTCTGCCGGCTGGTCGGCGGCGTCGCGACCGTGGCCGACAACGCCGGGCTGCCCGCCGCCGACGTGCGACCGCTGCTCGAGGTGGTCGCGGACGGGATGCTGCGCTGACCAGTCCGGACCAGGCCTCGCCCCGGCGGCGTGGCAGGATGGTCGGCGCTCCAGGAGGAGCCGGCCGCCCTGTCGAGCCGGTCGCGGCACGTCACGATCGAGGAGGCCGACCACGTGGGGCTGCTCTTCGGCGAACACATCGCCCGGCGGACCACGCAGCTGGTGGCCGAGACGGTCGCGGTGGCCGCCTCGTGACCGGCGTGCGCACGGTGGAGACGCCCGTCGGCGCGCTGCAGGTGCGCGACTACGGCGGCCCCGACGACGCCCCGGTCGTCGTCTGCGTGCACGGTCTGGGCGGGTCGGCGCTCAACTACGACGAGCTCGGGCCGCGGCTGGCCGGCACCCGCCGCGTCGTCGCCGTCGACCTGCCGGGGCACGGCGGGTCGCCGCCCCCGGCCGACTGGGGTGGCCCCCGCGGCGCCGTACCGGCCCTGGTGGCGGCGGTCGCCGCCGCCGGCGACGCGCTCTCGCCCGACCGGTCCTACGAGCTGGTGGGCCACTCGCTCGGTGGCGTCGCCGCGATCGTGCACGCCGGCGAGCGGCCCGGGCGGGTCGCCCGGCTCGCCCTCCTCGGCCCGCCCGTGCCCGGCCGGAGCGCCGGTCGCGACTGGGCGCTGACCGCGAGGCTCGCAGCGCTCCGGCTGCCCGGCGTCCGGGCGCTGGTGGCCCGCCAGATGCTCGGCGGCGCGCCCGAGGACCTGGTCGCGAAGCAGCTCGGCGACGCCACGCCCCACGTCGACCGGGTGCCGGCGCAGGTGGTCGCGGACGCCGTCGCCGAGACCCGGGCGCGGCTGGCCGCACCGGACGCCCGGCTCGCCCAGCGGCTGCAGTGGGACGCGATCCTCGGCACCATGTCGCTGCTGGCCGCGGCCGGCGCCTGGAGCGCCCGGCTCGACGCCGTCCGCGCGCCGGTGCTGTGGTTGCACGGCGACGACGACAAGCTCTCGCCCGTCGAGGCCGGCCGGGCGCTGGTCGGCGAGCGTCCCGGCTGGCGGTTCGTCCGCCGCCCCGGCGTCGGCCACCTGCCCCACCTCGAGGACCCCGACTGGACCGCAGCCCAGCTCGGAGCGGCGGCCGGCTGACCGCGGACCGGAGCGGTGCGTGGTGGCCGCGGGACCGCCGGTAGATTGCTGCCGTGCCAGAGTCCCGCGCCGCCAGCACTCTCGACACCGTCTCGGTCGCCGCGAGCGACCCCCAGCAGGAGCAGCCCTGGGCCGAGCTCGGCCTCAAGGCCGACGAGTACCAGCGGATCCGCGAGATCCTCGGTCGCCGGCCCACCAGCTCGGAGCTGGCGATGTACTCGGTGATGTGGAGCGAGCACTGCTCCTACAAGTCGAGCAAGGTGCACCTCAAGCAGTTCTCCGAGATCCCGCAGGTGACCCCGGTCGGGCCGATGCTCGCGGGCATCGGTGAGAACGCCGGCGTGCTCGACATCGGGCAGGGCTACGCGGTCACGTTCAAGGTCGAGTCGCACAACCACCCGTCGTACGTCGAGCCCTACCAGGGCGCGGCCACGGGCGTCGGCGGCATCGTGCGCGACATCCTCGCCATGGGCGCCCGCCCGATCGCGGTGATGGACCCGCTGCGCTTCGGGCCGCTCGACGCCGACGACACCTCGCGGGTGCTGCCCGGCGTGGTGGCCGGGGTCGGCGGCTACGGCAACTGCCTCGGGCTGCCCAACATCGGCGGCGAGGTGGTCTTCGACGAGTCCTACCTCGGCAACCCGCTGGTCAACGCGCTGTGCGTCGGCGTGCTGCGCCACGAGGACCTCCACCTCGCCAAGGCCTCCGGTGCCGGCAACCAGGTGATCCTCTACGGCGCCCGCACCGGCGGGGACGGCATCGGCGGCGCGTCGATCCTGGCGTCGGTGACCTTCGACGAGGACGGGCCCGCCAAGCGGCCCAGCGTGCAGGTCGGCGACCCGTTCATGGAGAAGCTGCTCATCGAGTGCACGCTGGAGCTCTTCCAGGCCGGCGTCGTCGCCGGCATCCAGGACTTCGGCGCGGCCGGCATCTCCTGCGCCACCTCCGAGCTGGCCGCGGCGGGCGACGGCGGCATGCACGTCGAGCTCGACAAGGTGCTGCTGCGCGACTCCACGCTCTCGCCCGAGGAGATCCTCATGAGCGAGAGCCAGGAGCGGATGATGGCCGTCGTCGAGCCCGGCGACGTCGCGACGTTCCTGGAGATCTGCGCGCGGTGGGACGTCGAGGCCACGGTGATCGGCGAGGTCACCGGCAACGGCCGGCTGGTCATCGACTGGCACGGCGAGACCGTCGTCGACGTCGACCCGCGCACCGTCGCCCACGACGGCCCCGTCTACCACCGCCCGTTCGCCCGCCCCGCGTGGCAGGACGCCCTCCAGGCCGACGGCGCCGAGTCGCTGCCGCGCCCGTCCGGCGGTGAGGCCCTGCGCGAGACCGCGCTGCGCCTGGCCGCCTCGCCCAACCTGTGCGACAAGTCCTGGGTCACCGACCAGTACGACCGCTACGTGCGCGGCAACACCGTGCTCGCCCAGCCGGCCGACAGCGGCATGCTGCGCATCGACGAGGAGACCAACCTCGGGGTCTCGGTGGCCACCGACTGCAACGGCCGGTTCGCCAAGCTCGACCCCTACGCCGGCGCCCAGCTCGCGCTGGTCGAGGCCTACCGCAACGTCGCCACCGGCGGCGCCGTCCCGCTGGCGGTCAGCGACTGCCTCAACTTCGGCTCTCCCGAGGACCCCGACGTGATGTGGCAGCTCGCCGAGGCCTGCCGCGGTCTCAAGGACGCCTGCCTCGAGCTCGGCGTACCGGTCACCGGTGGCAACGTCAGCCTCTACAACCAGACCGCCGAGACGCCGATCCTGCCCACGCCCGTGGTCGCCGTCCTGGGCGTGGTCGACGACGTCACCCGCCGCACCCCGTCGGCGTGGTCGGCCGAGGGCGAGCGGCTCGTGCTGCTCGGCGAGACCCGCGAGGAGCTGTCGGGCTCGGAGTGGGCGCACGTCGTGCACGGCCACCTCGGCGGGCGGCCCCCGGCCGTCGACCTGGCCGCCGAGAAGGCTCTCGCGTCCCTGCTCCACGAGGCGGTCGGCCTGGTGACGAGCGCCCACGACCTCTCCGACGGTGGCCTCTCGCAGGCGCTGGTCGAGGGAGCGCTCGGCCGGATGGTGGGGGTCTCGGTGGCCTTGCCGGGAGACCCGTTCGTCGCGCTGTTCTCCGAGTCCACCGCCCGCTGCCTGGTGACCGTGCCGGACGCCGACCTCGACCGGCTGACCGCGCTGGCCGAGCGGCACGGCGTACCGCTGACCGAGCTCGGGCGCACCGGCGGCGACACCATCGCGGTGGAGGGACAGTTCGAGCTGAACCTCCTCGAGCTGCGCTCGGAGTGGATGGCGACGCTGCCGGCCGCGCTGGCCTGACCTCGGGCCCACAATGGTCGGGTGGAGGACCTCGTCGTCACCGGCTCGCTGACCGTCCCGGACGGCGAGCTGGTCGAGCGCTTCTCCCGGTCGTCGGGCCCCGGCGGCCAGGGCGTCAACACCACCGACAGCCGGGTCGAGCTGGCCTTCGACCTGGCCCGGTCGCCGTCGGTACCGGAGCACCTGCGGGCCCGCCTGCTCACCCGGCTCGCCGGCCGACTGGTCGACGGCGTCGTGACCGTCACCGCCTCGGAGCACCGCACCCAGCTCGCCAACCGTCGCGCCGCCCGCGAGCGGCTGGCCCAGCTGCTGCGCGAGGCCGCGGCCCCGCCGCCGCCGCGCCGGCGCCCGACCCGGCCGACCCGGGGCTCCCAGGAGCGGCGGATCGCGGAGAAGAAGCGGCGCGGCGAGACCAAGCGCGGTCGGCAGGGCCGGTTCGACTGACCCATCCGTCTCCTCGCCGGCTCCGAACCCTCCCCGACCGTTCGAGGAGGAGTCGTGCAGCGTCGCACCGTGCAGCGTCGGACCGTGCTGGGCCTGCCCGTGCTGGGTGTCGCCGCCCTCGCGGCGGCGGGCTGCGGGGATGATCCTGCTGTGCGCAGACGTCAGGACCAGTCCGGCGAGGGGCGGATCGCCTACGGCGACGACCCCAGCCAGTTCGGCGAGCTCCGCCTGCCCGACGGTCCGCCCCGGGGGGTGGTGGTGGTCGTGCACGGCGGGTTCTGGAAGGCGGAGTACGACCTCTCCCTCGGCTCGCCCCTCGCGGTCGAGCTCGTCGCGCTCGGTTGGGCGGCCTGGAACCTGGAGTACCGCCGGGTCGGCAACGGCGGCGGCGCCTCGACGACGTTCGACGACGTGGCCGCGGGCATCGACCGGCTCGCCAATCTCGACGTGCCCCTCGACACCGTCGTCACCCTCGGCCACTCCGCCGGCGGGCACCTCGCCACCTGGGCCGCGTCGCGGACCCGCTCCGACCGGTGGGCCGGCGGGGTCGAGGTCACCCACGTGGTCTCCCAGGCCGGCGTGCTCGACCTCGGTGCCGCCCACGAGGCCGGTCTCGGCGGCGGCGCGGTCGAGGCGTTCCTCGGCCACCCGCCCGGCCCCGCCGACGCCCTGCTCGACCCCGTCCGGCAGGCGCCGCTCGACGTGCCGGTCTGGTGCGTGCACGGCACCGACGACGACGTCGTACCGATCTCGCAGTCGAGGTCGTACGTCGCCGCCGCCGATGGGTCGGCCGAGCTCGTGGAGGTGCCGGGCGACCACATGTCCGTCATCGACCGCGCCTCCGACGCCTGGCAGGCCCAGCTGCGGATCCTCGAGGGCATCGCCTAGCCGGCGCCGGGGTCGGGGAGCGCCCGTCGCTGGTTGAGGAAGTCGCGCTGGCGACTGTCTCGAAACCCCCGCACCCGACCGCACTCCGCCCCGACCGGGTGCGGGTGCAGGTATCGCCGAGCCAGCGCTTGTTGTCGTCGCGGTGCGTCGAGCCGTCGTTGATTGACGCCGGGTCGGCGAAGCCGGGGCTGCCCACGGTGGTTGCGGGAGGGCTTGCTTCTCGCCGGGTTTCGAGACAGGACTTCGTCCTTCCTCAACCAGCGGTGGTTGAGGAAGTCGCGCTGGCGACTGTCTCGAAGCTCCGCACCTGAGCGCACTCCGCCCCTACCGGGTGCGGGCGCAGGTATCGCCGAGCCGGCGCTTGTTGTCGTCGCGGTGCGCCGAGCCGTCGTTGATTGACGCCGGGTCGGCGAAACCGGGGCTGCCCACGGTGGTTGCGGGAGGGCTTGCTTCTCGCCGGGTTTCGAGACAGGACTTCGTCCTTCCTCAACCAGCGGCGGGGAGCTGCTACCCGTCCACCACCGGGGCGGGCAGGGTCGAGATCTTCTGCCAGATCTTGCGGGACATGCCGGCGGTGAGGGTCTCGATGCGGGCGACGGTGTCGAGGATGACGTTGTCGCGCGATTCCTCGGCGCAGAGCGCGGCGGTCTTGCCGACCAGGCTGAGCAGCTCGGAGCAGTAGTCGAGGTAGCGCTCCATCTGGTCGCGGTCGAGGTCGAGCGGGACGCTCGCCTCGGTGGGCACGAACGTCGGCTTGAGCTGCTCGGGGTCCTTGGTGAGCTGGTGCATGTCGATGATGTGGGCGGTCGAGCGCAGCTGGTGGAGCAGGTTGAGCAGCTGGCCGCGCTGGATCCGCTCGGGAAACGACCACAGGAAGAAGACCGCGATCCCGGCGAAGACGATGTCGTTGATCGCGGTCTCCACCAGCGGGAGCAGGTCGAGCGAGCTGTCGAACTGGCCGTCGACCACGGCGCGGGCGGCGTCGCGCACGGCCAGCGCCAGGGCCAGCAGGGTCCCGGCCAGGATCAGCACCATCAGCGCCCGCGAGGCCAGGCGGGCCAGCTGGATGCGGCGGTTGATGAGGGTCGCGCTCGACTCCACCTCGTCGATGAGGATGAGCAGGTCGCCGGCGACCTTGGGCAGGCCGCGGTGGGGGAACCGGGCCACGATCCGGCTGCGCAGCTGGGTCACCGTGTCGCGGACCGGTCCCGCCTCGAGCGGTTCGTGCAGGTCCGGGTTCACGAGCGGCAGCCTAGGGCGTCCCGGTCCCCCCGTCGGCTCAGTCGGCCCGACGCATCGCCCGCAGCCCGACGACCAGGCCCAGCACCGCCACCAGCGCGGCGGCCGCGAAGCCGGCCAGCACGGTGTCGGCGGGGTAGTCGCCGGCGAACAGGGCGCGCTCGGCCTCGACGACGTACGTGAGCGGGTTGAGGTCGGAGGCGGTGGCGAGCCAGCCGGGCGCGCCGTCGAGGGGCAGCAGCACCCCGGCGAGCAGCAGCACCGGGAAGATCAGCGTCTGCTGCACGGTCCAGAACAGCCACTCCTGGCCCTTCGACACCAGCGCCAGCGCGAAGCTCAGCGAGCCCAGCCCGATGGCGAACAGCGCCGCCATCAGCGAGCCCAGCAGCACGCCCCCGAGGTGGAGGTCGAAGGAGAACGGCGTCACGACCGCCACGATGATCGCGGCCTGCATCAGCACCGGCACGACCTCCTTGAGGGCCCGCCCGACCAGCAGCGACGACCGGTTCAGCGGCGAGACCAGCAGCCGCTCGTGGGAGCCGGTCATCATCTCCTGGGTCAGGTTCGAGCCGGTCATCGACGCCCCCATCAGCGCGGTCATCACCACGATGCCGGGGACGAACCACTGCAGCGCCGAGCCGTGCGGCACCTCGGGCAGCAGCGGCGCGAACAGGCCCAGGAAGACCAGCGGCTGCACCATCGCGAACAGCACCGAGACGGGCTCGCGGAGCACCGGTCGCAGCTCGCGGACCATCACGTTCCAGGTGTCGGCCAGGAAGCCCGGCACCCGCTCGGAGGTGACCGTGGTGGACAGGGGGGTGGTGCGGGTCGGGGTGTCGAGGACGGCGCTCATGCCGCGGCTCCTTCGGTGGTGTCGGTGGACTCGTTGCTCTCGCGCAGGCTGCGCCCGGTCAGGTCGAGGAAGACGTCGTCGAGGGTCGGGCCGACCACCTCGAGCCGGGTCGCCGGCGTGCCGGCGGCCGCCAGGTCCGCGACGTACGACGCCGCGAGGTCGCGACCGTGGGCGACCCGCACCCGCAGGTCGGCGCCGCTCACCGTGATGCTGGCGCCGTCGATGCGGGCGGCCCGCTCGGCGGCCGCGGCCGCGTGGGCGGGCGAGGCGAACCCGAGCGAGACCAGGTCGCCCAGTGCCGACTTCAGCCGGGCCGCGGTGTCGTCGGCGATGACCACGCCGTGGTCGATCACGACGACCCGGCCGGCGATGGCGTCGGCCTCCTCGAGGTAGTGGGTGGTGAGCACGATCGTGGTGCCGAGCTCGCGGTGCAGCCGCTGCACCTGCTCCTGGAGGTTCACCCGGTTCTGCGGGTCCAGGCCGGTGGAGGGCTCGTCGAGGAAGAGGATGCGCGGCGCGTGCACCAGCCCGATCGCCACGTCGAGGCGGCGTCGCTGGCCGCCCGAGAGCGTGGAGACCGGACGGTCGGCGAGCTCGGTGAGGTCGAACGCCTCCAGCAGCTCCTCGGCCCGGCGCCGTGCGTCGGCGCGCCCCAGCCCGTGGGCCCGGGCCTGCGCGACCAGCTCGTCGCGGCCGCGCTGCTGGTGGCCGGCGCCGTTGCCCTGGCCGACGTAGCCCAGCGCGCGGCGTACCTCGCGCTGGTGGCGAACGACGTCGTGGCCGGCCACCTCGGCGCTGCCGGCGGTCGGCGGCACCAGGGTGGTCAGCATCCGCAGGGTCGTGGACTTGCCGGCCCCGTTGGGGCCGAGGAAGGCGACGAGCTCGCCGTCGGCGATCTCGAGGTCGAGGCCGCGCACGGCCCGGACCTCCTTCTTGTGGCGGGTGAAGGTCTTGGTGAGCCCCGAGGTGCGGATCACCGGACCGGTGCGAGTGGTGTGGTTGGTCATGACCACGACGCTAGGAGTCCTTTAGGCCAGTTCCTGGCCGCAATCAGAACTAGTCTGGGAAACATGAACACCAGCGCCCGGATGCTGCGCCTGCTCTCGCTGCTGCAGACCCACCGCTACTGGCCCGGCGGGGAGCTCTCCGACCGCCTCGAGGTCAGCCCCCGCACCCTGCGCCGCGACATCGACCGGCTCCGCGAGCTCGGCTACGCCGTCGACGCCGTGCGCGGCACCGCCGGCGGCTACCAGCTGCGCGCCGGCGGCTCGCTGCCGCCGCTGCTGCTCGAGGACGAGGAGGCGGTCGCGATCGCCGTGGGCCTCCAGCAGGCAGCGAACGGCGGTGCCGTGGCCGGGATGGAGGACACCTCGGTGCAGGCGCTCACGAAGGTGATCGGGCTGATGCCGCCGCGGTTGCGGCGCAAGGTCGACGCCCTCCGCTCGCAGACCGACAACCTGGTCTGGGGTGGCGGCCCGGCCGTCGACGCCGGTGTGCTCACGACGCTCGCCCAGGCCTGCCGCGACGACGAGTCGGTCCACCTCACCTACACCGCGCCCGGCGCGACACCCACCGAGCGCCGGGTCGAGCCGCACCGGCTGGTGACCCTCGGCCGCCGCTGGTACCTCGTCGCCCACGACCGCGACCGCCAGGACTGGCGCTCCTTCCGCCTCGACCGGATCGGCGAGGTGCGTACCACCGGTCAGCGGTTCCGGCCGCGCGAGATCCCCGGCGGCGACGCGCTGGCCTTCGTGCAGTCGGGCATCCGCAGCCGGCCGCAGCGCTACGACGTGCGCGTGCGGCTCGACACCAGCCGGGCCGCGGCGGAACGGGCGGTCGGTCACTGGGGCACGGTCTCGGGCCGTGACGGCGACGTGCTGCTGGAGATGAACCTCGACCACCTGCAGTGGCCGGTGCTGGTGCTGGCCGAGGTCGACTGCGACTTCACGATCGAGTCGCCGCCGGAGCTGCGCGAGCTCGTCGGCCGGCTCGCGGCGCGGGCCTCCCGGCCGGCCGCCGGATAGGCGGACGCTGGTCGGGCACCGAGTCGCAGGACCCCAGGAGGCTGCGGTGCACCAGGAGATGTGGGACCTCCGGCTGCGCGCGCTGCTCGCGCACACCTCGGTGGGCATCGCGGCCAGCGACGCCGAGGGCAACCTCACCGTGTTCAGCCCCGGCCTCGAGGGACTCTTCGGCCGTACCTTCGAGCCGCTGCCCGAGGAGTCCTGGACCGAGGCCTTCCAGCTGCGCGACGAGACAGGGGCGCGGCCGCTGCCGCCCGAGGAGGTGCCGCTGGCCAGGGCCCGTCGGGGCGAGGTGGTCACCAACGCGATCATCACCACCGAGTTGCCGGAGCGCGGGCTGGTGCACCTGCGGTGCAACGGCGGGCCGGTCACCGACGCCCAGGGTCGCGTCGTCGGCGCCATCGTGCTGGTGCAGGACGTCTCCGCCGAGCGCCGGGCCGAGGCCCGCCAGCACGCGCTGCAGGAGCGGCTGGTGGCGACGATCAACCACGAGTTCCGCACCCCGCTGGCCGCCCTGCTGGGTCACGCCGAGCTCCTCCGCGCCGGCACCGACCCCCTCTCTCCCGAGGTCGTCTCCTCCCTCGAGGCGATCGAGCGCGCGGCGTGGCGGCTGCGCGAGCTGGTGCGCCAGGCGTCGCTGATCGTCGAGCGGCAGGCCGAGGCCAGCGCTGACGCTGGTGGTGGTTGAGGAAGTCGCGCTGGCGCACCCGATCGCCGACCGTTCCCACCGGAGGGTTGTCGTCTCACCGGGTCTCGAGGCTCAGGCCTGGCGGCCTTCGCGCCTCGACCAGCGCCACCCACCGGTGGTCGAGCAGCGACGAGCGCCAGCGAGGAGCGTCCGTCGAGACCCCGGACGGCCGAACGGCCTGCGGTGGGGACGGGAGGTCTTTCGTCTCACCGGGTTTCGAGACACGACTTCGTCGTTCCTCAACCAGCGGTGGGCGCCGGTTGAGGTGCGAGCGGAGCGAGCCTCGAAACCTGCGCACCCGAACGCCGACCGTGCCCACCGGAGGGTTGTCGTCCCACCGGGTCTCGAGGCTCAGGCCTGGCGGCCTTCGCACCTCGACCAGCGCTACCGGCGCTGGTTGAGGTGCGAGGGGAGCGAGCCTCGAAACCTGCGCACCCGGACGCCCTCCGGTGGGGACGGGAGGGCGTCCGTCGCACGGGGTCTCGACGACGCTCGCTGGCGCTCGCTGCTCGACCAGAGGTGGGTCAGTCGACCCGCACCCGCGGGGCGACCCGGGTCAGCCAGCGCGGCGCCCACCAGGCCCGGCGGCCGAGCAGCTGGAGGACGGCGGGCACGACCAGGCAGCGGATCACCAGCGCGTCGATGAGCACCGCGGACGCCAGCCCGACCCCGAACATCTGGAGCATCCGGTCGGGTGCGGCCACGAACGCCCCGAAGACCACGATCATGATCGCCGCGGCCGCGGTGATCACCCCGCCGGTGGTGGCGAGTCCCTCGCGCACGGCGTGCACCGGGTCGTGGCTGCGCTCCCACTCCTCGTGCATCCGCGACACCAGGAAGACCTCGTAGTCCATCGACAGACCGAACACGATCGCGAAGGTCATCACCGGCACGAACGCCTCGATCGGGCCGGGCTCGGCGATCCATCGGCCGTCCTGGAAGACGAGCACCATCACGCCCAGCGCCGCGCCGATCGAGAGCAGGTTCAGCACCGCCGCCTTGACCGCGATCGCCACCGACCGGAAGACCACGAGCAGCAGCAGCGCGGAGAGCCCCACGACCACGCCCACGAACAGCGGGAACCGCTCGGAGACCGCGTCGGAGAAGTCGACCGCGGCCGCCGTGGGCCCGCCGACGACGCTCTCCGCCGGCAGGGTGTCCCGCAGGTCGCGCACCAGCTCGGAGGTCTCCTCGTCCTGGGGGGAGGTCTCGGGGAAGGCCAGGCTGGTGAAGATCGCGCCGTCCTCGGAGGCCTGGGGCGGGGTGGCCGACGCGACGCCGTCGGTACCCACCAGCTCGTCGTACGCCGCCCGCGCGCTCGCCTCGTCACCGCGGGTGACGACGACCAGCGGTCCGTTGGCACCGGGACCGAACCCGTCGGCGACCAGGTCGTAGGCCTGCCGGCTGGTCGTCGACGGGTCGTCGTTGCCCGCGTCGGCGAAGCCGAGCTGCATCGAGAGCGCCGGCACGCACAGCGCGCCGAGCACCACTGCGGCCCCGACGAGCGCGGCCCAGGGTCGGCGCTGCACCGCGGCCGCCCATCGGCGCCAGCGGTGGCCGGGCTCGTGGGTGCGCTTGGCCGCGCGGCGCCGCACGCTGCGCTCGAGGCGGCTGCCGAGGATCGTGAGCAGGCTGGGGAGCAGGGAGATCGAGGCCAGCATCGTCATCAGCACGGTGAGCGAGACCGAGAGCGCGACACCCTCGAGCGAGCCCAGGTCGAGCGTGTAGAGGCCGAGGAGGGCGATGACGACCGTGGTGCCGGCGAAGAGCACGGCCCGGCCGGCGGTGTCGAGGGCGACGGCGGTGGCCCGCGGCCGGTCCGCGCCGCGCAGCAGCTCGGAGCGGTAGCGGGCGAAGATCAGCAGCGCGTAGTCGATGCCGACGCCGAGCCCCACCAGCACGAGCATCGGCGCGGTGTAGTCGGGGATCGTGACCAGGTGGCTGGCCAGGGTCACCACCCCGAAGGTCGTGCCCACCGCGAGGATCGCGGTCACCAGCGGCAACGACGCCGCGAGCAGCGACCCGAACAGGAACAGCAGGATCACCAGCGCCGCCAGCATCCCGGCACCCTCGGCCGCGCCGCCCGCGGCCTCGCTCTCCTGCACCTCGCGGATCGCGTCGCCGCCGAGCTCGACCCGCAGCCCGTCGCCGTCGGCCTCCAGCGCGGTGTCCATGATCGCGACCTTCGCCTCGGTCGCGATCAGGCCGGCCTGGTCGTCGAGCACGACCGTCGCGATGCCGAGGGTGCCGTCCTCGGAGACCGTCCCGCCGCGGGGGTCCGGCGGCTGCACGGCGGCCACGTGGTCGAGGTCGCCGAGCCGGCCCCAGAGGTCGTCGAGCCGCTGCTGGTGGGCCGCCACGCCGTCGGCCGCCTGCACCACCACCGTCACCAAGTCGCCCTGCTGCTCGGGTGCGTGCTCGGCATAGGCGTCGAGCAGCTCCTGCGATTCGGTGCCGGGCAGCGTGAAGTCGTTCCTGAAGTCGCTCCCGGCCACTTGCGAGCCGGCCGTGATCGCCACCAGGGCCACCACCCACAACAGGATGGCGGTCCAGTGGTGGCGCTGGGAGTACGCCGCCAGGCGGGTCAGGCGGGTGGACCGCTGCTCGGGTGGTGCCGTCGTCGTCATCGGTGCTCCATGCGTAGGTCGTCTATAGGTAGACAGGCAACTTATAGGTCCCTGTATAGCGCGGGCATGTGTAGGCTGTCTACATGAAGGCGGACGCGCTGCGCGGGCACCTCGACCCGCTGATCCTGGCCGTGGTCGAGGCCGCGCCCCTCCACGGCTACGCGATCATCGAGGCGCTCTCGGCGCGCAGCGGCGGCGAGCTCGACCTGCCCACCGGCACCGTCTACCCCGCGCTGAGGCGGCTGGAGGCTGCCGGCTACCTCGAGTCGGACTGGTCGGAGGTCGGCGGGCGGCGGCGCCGCACCTACCGGCTCTCGCGGGCCGGCCGGCGCCAGCTCCGCGAGGCACGCAGCGAGTGGCAGGTGTTCTCGCGGGTGGTCGACGGCGTGCTGGGACCGGCATGACCCGGGCGCACGAAATGGGGGGTTGCCCCGATGGTGCTGCCGGGGTGGGTCGGGCGACCATGACCCCCATGACCACGCCGGTGACCGACCACGTCCGCGAGCTCGGCGCCGCCCTGCGCGGACCGCAGCGGGTCCGCCGGGGCCTGGTGCGCGAGGCCGCCGACCACCTCGCGGACGCCACCGACGCCTACGTCGCCGCCGGTCTCGACCGCGCGGCCGCCGAGCGGCGGGCGGTCGCCGACTTCGGCACCGTCGCGGAGGTGGCGCCGGCGTTCCAGACTACGCTCGCGGTGGCGTCGTCACGGCGCACAGCCTGGGCCTTCCTCCTCGGGCTGCTGCCGCAGCCGTTCCTGTGGGACAAGGGGCTCAACCTCTCCGCGCGCGCCGACGACGCCACGCCCGACAGCGCCCTCACCGCCGTCCTCGACACGGGCATCGAGATGGTGGGCGCGGCGATCTTCGTCGGCACCGTGCTGTCGCTGGTCGCCACCGGCATCGGCAACCGCTGGTGGCACGCCGGGGTGCCGGTCGCCCGCGCGACCGGACGGTTCGCGGTCGTCGCGGCCCTCGCGCTGCCCGCCACGGTGCTGGTGTCGATGACCCTGACCCCCGGCACCGACGCGCTGCTCTGGCTAGAGGTGGCGGTGCTGCTGGGCGGGCCGATGGCACTCTCGGTGGTGCTGGGCCGCCGCTGCCTCGCGGTCGCCGGCTAGCGCGACCGGCGCGGTGTGGCCCGGCGCGACTCGGGCCCGGGCCCCGGCTGGCAGTGCGGGCACCACCAGGTGCGCCGGTGGGCCGGGTCGTCGGGCAGCTCGTCGACCATCCGCACCCCGGTGCCGCAGCGCAGGCACGGGCGTCGCTGCCGGCCGGCGACCCAGTGGTCCTCCCCGCGCCGGGACCGGCCGGTGGTGACCTGGTAGGCGCCCGGCACCAGGGCCGAGTGGCGCAGCGCGCGGGCCGCGCGCTCGACCAGCGCCGGCACGTCCAGCTCGCCCATCGGGGTCCAGGGGCTGCGCCCGGTCAGGAACGCGAGCTCGTTCGCCCACAGGTTGCCCAGGCCGGCGATCCGGGTCTGGTCGAGCAGCGCCGAGACGAGCGGCGTGGCGGGCTCGGCGCCGAGGCGGAGGGCGGCCTCATCGGGGTCCCAGTCGTCGCGGAGCGGGTCCGGTCCCAGGTGGCCGACCAGCTGCTGCTCGTCGACGGTCGCCACCACCGCGAGCTGGTGGAGGCGCAGGCCCCAGGCGGTGCTGCCCGTGTCGGCCTCGAGCACGACCCGCAGCTCGTGGTGGAGCCGGCGGGGCAGGACGCGGCCGGGCCGGGTCACGGTCCACTCGCCGTCCATGAGCAGGTGGCTGTGGAGGGTGGCGCCGCCGGAGAAGCGGGTGAGCAGGTGCTTGCCGTGGGTCGCGTGCTCCACGACCTCGCGCCCCGCGAGGTCGGTGGTCGCGAGGTGCGGCACCCGCAGGTCCGAGCGCACCACGGTGCGGCCCAGCAGCGACCGGTCCAGTCGCCGCGCGAGCCTGAAGACGCTGTCCCCCTCCGGCACCTCCCCAGTGTGCCGGGACTACTGTCGCGCCATGCCCGCCCGCCTGCGTCCCGCACCGGCCGCCGACGTCGCCGCGGCCCTCGGCCGGGTCGCCGGGGGGCGCGCGCGGGCCCCCCCCCCCCCGGCCCCCCCCCCCCCCCCCCGGCCCCCCCCCCCCCCCCCCGCGCCCGGCGCGTCGGTGGAGGTGCGGGTGCCGCCGTACGCCGCCGCCCAGGTGATCCCCGGGGTGCGCCACACCCGGGGCACGCCGCCGGCCGTGGTCGAGACCGACCCGCTCACCTGGATCTCGCTCGCGACCGGCGAGCTGGCGTGGCGCGACGCGGTGGCCGAGGGCCGGGTGTCGGCCAGCGGCGAGCGGGCCGACCTGGCGCCGTACCTCCCGCTCGGCGACGCACCGGGCCGTGATTGAGTCGGGCCATGACCGACGACCTCGCGGCCCGCGTGCAGGGCCTCCTCCCGCAGCTGCGCACCGATCTCGAGGACCTGGTGCGCATCGAGTCCGTCAGCGCCGACCCCGCCCGTGCCGGCGAGGTGCGGCGCAGTGCGGAGGCGGTGGCCGAGCTGTTCCGTGCCGAGGGCTTCGACCCCGTCGACATCGTCGCCGAGGAGGGCGGGCACCCCGCGGTCATCGCGCGCAAGGCCGGCCCCGAGGGGGCGCCGACGGTCCTGCTCTACGCCCACCACGACGTCCAGCCCGAGAACGACCACGCCGACTGGGACTCCCCGCCGTTCGAGCCCACCGAGCGCGGCGGTCGCCTCTACGGCCGGGGCGCGGCCGACGACAAGGCCGGCATCGCCGCCCACCTCGGCGCCGTCCGCGCGTTCGGCGACGACCTGCCGGTCAACGTCGTGCTCTTCGTCGAGGGGGAGGAGGAGATCGGCTCGGAGACCCTCACCGCGCTGCTCGAGAAGCACCACGACGCGCTGGCCTCCGACGTGATCGTGATCGCCGACTCCGGCAACTGGGGCATCGGCGAGCCCGCCCTCACCACGAGCCTGCGCGGGCTGGCCCGCGGCTACGTCGAGGTGCGCACGCTCGACCACGCGGTCCACTCCGGCATGTGGGGCGGGCTGGTGCCCGACGCGCTGATGACGCTCACGCGCCTGCTCGCGACCCTCTACGACGACGACGGTGCGCTGGCCGTCGACGGCCTGGTGAGCGGGCCGGCGGCCGACGTCGTCTACCCCGAGGACCGGCTGCGCGCCGAGTCGGGCATCGCCGAGGGCGTCTCGTGGGTGGGTCGCGGGCCGGCCGTCGAGCGGCTGTGGACCCAGCCGGCGCTGACGATCACCGGCATCGACGCGCCCAAGGCCGAGAACGCCAGCAACACCCTCACCGCCTCGGCGCGGGCCATGCTCTCGCTGCGGGTGGCCCCCGGGGACACGGCCGCCGACGCCTGGGCCGCGCTGACCCGGCACCTCGAGGCGCACGTGCCGTGGGGAGCACAGCTCACCGTGACCCTCGCCGACTCCGGCGAGCCCACGGTCATCGACGCCACCGGCCCGGCGTACGACGCGGCGCGGGCGGCGTTCAGCGAGGCCTGGGACGGCACTGCCCCGGTCGACATGGGGGTGGGCGGCTCGATCCCGTTCATCGCGGAGTTCCTCGAGGCGTTCCCGCAGGCCAGCGTGCTGGTCACCGGCGTCGAGGACCCCGATACCCGGGCCCACGGCGCCAACGAGGGGCTGCACCTGGCCGAGTTCGAGCGGGTGGTGCTCGCCGAGGCGCTGCTGCTGCGCAACCTGGGCGAACTCGGCGCGGTTTCTCGCTAAATCAAACCTATCCACTAGACTTGGTCGGGTGGACAGGTCTTCGCAGGGTGCGGGTGTGGCGTCGACGGTGGTGCCCGAGGCCCCGCCCGGACAGCAGCAGTGGCAGCGGGACGGCGCGCGCCGGGTCGCGATCGTGGGCGGTGGCGCCAGCGGGATGCTGACCGCGATCCACCTGCTGGCCTCGCGCTCCCACGACCTGCGGGTCACGATCCACGAGGCGTCCGGCGTGCTGGGGCGGGGCATCGCCTACGGCACCACCGACCCGCGCCACCTGCTCAACGTGCGCTCGCGCCACATGAGCGCCTTCCCCGACATCCCCTCCGACCTGGTCGAGTGGGCTGCCCGCACCGGGCGTGAGCCCGACGCGCAGGCGTTCCTGCCGCGCCGCGACTACGCGGCCTACCTCACCGAGACGCTGGAGCGCCTCGCCGACGACCGGCTCGCCGTCAGTCCCACCCGGGTCGACGACGTCGTCGCCGTGCCCGGCGGCTTCGAGGTCCACTCCGCCGGCGAGGCCACCCGCGCCGAGGCCGTCGTGCTCGCCTACGGCAACCAGACCCCGGCGCGCCTCGAGGCCGGCGGGCAGCCGCTCCCCGACGCGCCGTGGCACCTCGCCGACCCGTGGGACGTCGAGCGGATCGCCGCGCTCCCGGCCGACGCCACCGTCGTGCTCGCCGGCAGCGGGCTGACCGCCGTCGACACCGCGATCACGCTCCTCGACGACGCCCCGGGGCGCCGGGTCGTGATGGCCAGCCGCCAGGGCCTGCTGCCCGAGCCCCACATCGAGCAGAGCTCGACAGCCTGGCTCAGCCCGGTGCCGGTCAGCGGCCCGGTGACCGCCGACCAGCTCGCCGAGCTGTTCCGCGGCCAGGTCGAGGCCGCCCGCCGGCAGGGCGTCGACTGGCGCGCGGTGGTCGACGGCCTCCGGGCTCCCACCCAGTCGCTGTGGCAGCGGCTCGGGCCGGCTGAGCAACGGCGGTTCCTGGCGTCGTACGCGCGGGAGTGGGAGGTGCGCCGGCACCGGATGGCCCCCGGCGTCGCCGACCGGATCGCCGCCTACCGCACCGAGGGCCGGCTCGAGCTGGTCGCCGGCGGCGTGCGCGCGGTCGAGGACCACGGCCGCCGCTGCGAGGTCCACCTCGCCGAGCGCCCCGACTCGGTGTGGGCCGACGCGGTCGTCAACTGCACCGGCCCGCTCACCGACGTCTCCCGCACCGCCGACCCGCTGCTCGCGACCCTCGTCCGCCGCGGCACCCTGGCTCCCGACGAGCTGCGCCTCGGCGTCACCTGCACCCCCGACGGCGAGGTCCTCGACGTCTCCGGCCAGCCCGTCCCCGGTCTCTTCGTCGTCGGTCCGCCCCGCAAGGGCACCCTCTGGGAGACCACCGCCGTCCCCGAGATCCGTGCCCAGGCCGCCACCCTCGCCCACCTGCTGCCCGAGGTCTGCCGGTCCGCCGGTTGACCGCTGGTCGACCGCTGGTCGGGAACGACGAAGTCCTTACCTGGTTGGCCAACCGTCGTTCCGCGGGTGGCGGTGAGCAGGCCTCGGTTTGCGCGCGTTGGGTGGGGGCTGGCTCACCGCTGCCTGGTGGTGGCCCGGGGTGGCGGTGAGCAGGCCTCGGTTTGCGCGCGTTGGGTGGGGGCTGGCTCACCGCTGCCTGGTGGTGGCCCGGGGTGGCGGTGAGCAGGCCTCGGTTTCCGCGCGTTGGGTGGGGGCTGGCTCACCGCTGCCTGGTGGTGGCCCAGGGTGGCGGTGAGCAGGCCTCGGTTTCCGCGCGTCGGATGGGGGCTCACTCACCGGCCCCCGCCGATCCGCCCGTCGCCACGAGACGCCGGAAGCCCACTCACCGATCGCCGAGCCGTCGTCAATCGACGTCGGGTCGGCCCACACCGGCGACAACGAGCGCCGGGTCGGCGATGCCTGGCCTCACCCCAAGGGAGACCTGTCCGGCCGGGGGGTGCCACCTAGGCTCGGGGCATGCGTCTGCGCCGCACCTCACCGGACCAGCCGGGCTGGACGAGACGACGTGCGGGGCGGGGGTTCGTCTACCTCGACCAGCACGGCCAGCGGCTGCCCGAGGAGGACGCCGAGCGGGTGCGGGCGCTGGTGATTCCCCCGGCGTGGCGCGACGTGTGGGTGACGCCCTACGCCAACGGCCACCTCCAGGCGGTCGGCACCGACGACGCGGGGCGGCGGCAGTACCTCTACCACCCGGAGTGGCGCACCCGGCGCGACGCGGAGAAGTTCGACCGGATGCTCATGTTCGGCCGGGCGCTGGTCAAGGCGCGGGAGCGGGTGCTGACCGACCTGGGGTCGGAGGGGATGCCGCTGGCGCGGGCGTGCGCGGCATCGGTGCGGCTCCTCGACCTCGGCTACTTCCGCATCGGCAACGACGTCTACGCCGACGAGAACGGCAGCTTCGGCCTCACGACGCTCGAACGGCGCCACGTGCGGCGCCGGCAGGACAAGCTGGTGTTCACGTTCGTGGGCAAGTCGGGGGTCGACCACCGGATCGAGATCGACGACCGCACCGTCGTCGACGCGATCGAGGTGATGCGCCGCCGCAAGACCAGGGACGACCCGCGGCTGCTCGCCTACAAGCACGGCCGCGGCTGGCGCTCGGTGCTGCCCGAGCTGGTCAACGACTACGTCCGCGAGAGCACCGGCATGGAGGCCACGGCCAAGGACTTCCGCACCTGGCACGCGACCGTGCTCGCGGCGGCTGCCCTGGCCGAGTCGCCGGAGCCGGGGCAGACCCGCGCGTCGCGCAAGCGCGCGGTGGCCGGGGCGATGCGCGAGGTCGCGGAGTTCCTCGGCAACACACCCACCCTCGCGCGCTCGTCGTACGTCGACCCGCGGGTGATCCAGGCCTACGAGCAGGGCCTCACCATCGAGCGGGTCACCCGCCGCAGCTACCCCAACCCCGACGTCCGCCAGGCCGCGCTGGAGCGGGCCACGCTCAAGCTGATCAAGGCGGTCGCATGAGGATCACCGCGGTGCAGGGCGACATCACCGAGCAGCACGTCGATGCGGTGGTCAACGCCGCCAACAACCGGATGCGCGGCGGTGGCGGCGTCGACGGCGCCATCCACCGGGCGGGCGGCCCGGAGGTGCTGGCCGACTGCGTACGCCGCTTCCCCGACGGGTTGGCCACCGGTGACGCCGGATGGACCACGGCGGGGGCGCTGCCGGCGAGGTGGGTGATCCACGTGGTCGGCCCCAACCGCAACGCCGGCGAGACCGACCGCGGCCTGCTCACCTCCTGCTACGCCCGCGCGCTCGAGGTCGCCGACGAGCTCGGCGCCCGCAGCGTGGCCTTCCCGCTGGTCAGCGCCGGCGTCTACGGCTGGCCCAAGGACGACGCCGTCGCGTGCGCGCTCGAGGTCCTCCGGTCGGCCGCCACCGGGGTGGAGGAGGCGCGGCTGGTCGCCTTCGACCGGTCGACCTTCGAGCTGGTGGAGCGCGCGGTCAGCGCTTCGTGACCTGCACGACCGTCGGGCGGGGGCCGGCGAGCTCACCGCGCCGGGCCCGCTTCCCGACCGGGACGTAGTCGGGGAACCGCGACTTCTGCGCCTCCCACGTGCCGTCCTCGCCGGGGTGCTGCACGGCCACGAACACCGAGTCGTCCCGGTCGTGGATCACCGGCCCGCAGGTCTCGGCACCGGTCGGCACGGCGAGGAACTGCTGCACCCGCCCGCGCTCGGGCCCGCTCACGGGCACCTTGAACAGCCCGTCGTTCAGCTGCAGCGAGCTCGGCTGCCCGTCGGTGGAGACCCACAGGTTGCCGCGGCTGTCGAAGGCGACGTTGTCGGGGCACGAGATCGGCGAGACCTCACCCTGGTAACCGCCGAAGTAGGTGCCGGCGGTGGCGGGATCGCCGCAGACCAGCAGCAGGTTCCAGCTGAACGTGCGGGCGGTGTGGTCGCCGCGGGTCGGCACCAGCTCGACCACGTGGCCGTCCTTGTTGGCCGGGCGGGGGTTGGGCTCGGTGGGACCCTCCTTGCCGGCCTTCCCGCGGTCGGTGTTGTTGGTGCACGCGATGTAGACCCGGCCGTTGTGGAGGTTGGGCTCGACGTCCTCGGGGCGGTCCATCTTCGTGGGCTGCACGGCGTCCGCGGCCAGCCGGGTGAAGACCAGCACCTCGTCGATCGAGAAGCCCGGCACCATCGACCGGCCGTCGCGGGTCAGCGGGATCCACTCGCCGGTGCCGTCGGAGACGCCGTCGGCGAGGCCGTCGCCGGTGAAGCGGGCCACCGAGAGGTCGCCCTCGGAGAGCAGTCCGAGGTTGTGGCGACGGTCGCGGGGGCGGTCGCCGGCGCGGTAGCGCCGCTTGGAGACGAAGCGGTAGACGTAGTCGAACCGCTCGTCGTCGCCCATGTAGGCCACGACCCGACCGTCGTGGTTGACGACGACGTTCGCGCCCTCGTGCTTGAAGCGGCCCATCGCGGTGTGCTTCACCGGGGTGGACGTCGGGTCGTGCGGGTCGACCTCGACGACCCAGCCGAAGCGGTTGGGTTCGTTGCGGAAGTCGGCGCTGGTGGCGTTCCACCGCGGGTCGACCGAGCGCCAGTTGCGGCCGTCCTGGGTCGGCCCGAGGCCGTAGCGCGCCTCGCGCTGGTCGGTGCCGGCCGCGTAGAAGTACTGGTTGAAGTTCTCCTCCCCCGACAGCACGGTGCCCCACGGCGTGGTGCCGCCGGCGCAGTTGTTCATCGTGCCGCGCACGCGGCGGCCGGTGCGGTCCTCGGCGGTGCGCAGCAGCGGGGAGCCGGCGGCCGGACCGTCCATGCGGAACGGCGTCTCGAGGGTGATCCGCCGGTTGAGGCGGGCGCCCGGCACGTAGGTCCACGCCTCACCCCGGCGGCGACGGCGCAGCTCGACGACCGACATGCCGTGCGCGGCCCAGGCGATCCGGATCTTCTCGGCGGGGTCGAGGTCGGGCGGGAACATGATGTTCTCGTTGGTGTACTCGTGGTTGCACACCAGCAGCGCGCGGGTCCCGCGCCGGTCGGTGACGATGATGTCGAGGTAGTCGTTGTTGTAGCCGAACTGGCCGGCCTGCGCGCGGGCGGTCTGGTGCTCGGGGTCGAACGTCGGCGCGCCGCGCAGCACCGGGTCGCCCCACCGGATCACCGGGTCCCACGTGTAGCCGCGTGGCACGGTGAGGTCGTCGACGCTGGCCGCGACCGGCGCGATCGCGTCGAAGCGCAACCCTCCTACCCCGCCGCCGTGCCCGTGGCCGGGCGGGCGGTGACCGCCGTGGTGGGGGCGGGCCGCGGCCGGGGCGCCACCGAGGGCGGCCAGGCCGGTGCCGAGCGCCGCTGCGCCGAGCGCGCCGCGCCGGGTCAGCGCGGCCGAGGCGACGTCGCGGAAGTACGACGTCTCGGTGACGTTGGGCGCGACGACCGAGCAGGCGTCACCGCAGCGCAGGTGGCAGGTCACCGGGCTCCGGCGGCCGTGGGTGCGGCCGGCCATCGGCAGCCCGTCGGTCAGCAGCGGCAGGGTGGTGCGGTCGGCAGGCTCGACGGTCATGCGGGCTCCCGGGATCTCGTGGTGGCAGGCACGCTGAACCCTGTCGCCGCCGGGTGACCGGCCCGGGACGCCGGGATGGACGACGGGTGAACCTCCGGGGAGGTCAGAGCCGGTCGATCACCCAGTCGATGCAGGCGGTCAGCGCCTCCACGTCGGCGGGGTCGACCGCGGGGTACATCGCGATCCGCAGCTGGTTGCGGCCGAGCTTGCGGTAGGGCTCGGTGTCGACGACGCCGTTGGCCCGCAGCTCGGCGGCGATCCGGGCGGCGTCGATGCCGTCCTCGAAGTCGATGGTGCCGATCACCAGCGACCGGTGCGCGGGCTCGCTGACGTAGGGGAACGCGTGCGACGACTTCTCCGCCCACGTGTAGAGGGCGTCGGACGACGCCGTGGTGCGCTCGACCATGCCGGTCAGGCCGCCGTGGGCGTTCATCCAGGCCAGCTGCTCGGCCATGAGGAAGAGCGTCGCGACCGCGGGGGTGTTGTAGGTCTGGTTCTTGGTGGAGTTGTCGATCGCCGTCGGCAGGTCGAAGAACGCCGGCACGTGGCGGTCGCTCGCGGCGATCCGGGCCGCCCGCTCCAGCGCGGCCGGCGAGAACGTCGCCAGCCACAGTCCGCCGTCGGAGGCGAACGACTTCTGGGGCGCGAAGTAGTAGACGTCGGTCTGGGTCACGTCGACCGGCAGGCCGCCCGCGCCCGAGGTCGCGTCGACGAGCACCAGGGCGTCGCCGCCGGCGCCCTCGGGCCGCACGACCGGGGCCATGACCGCGGTGGAGGTCTCGTTGTGCGCCCAGGCGTAGACGTCGATGCCGTCCTCGGCCACCGGGTCGGGCCGCGAGCCCGGCTCGCTGGTGATCACCGAGGGGTCCTCCAGCCACGGCGCAGCCTTGGCGGCCGCGGCGAACTTCGACGAGAACTCCCCGAACGACAGGTGCTGACTGCGCCGCTCGATCAGCCCGAAGGTGGCGATGTCCCAGAACGCCGTCGCCCCGCCGTTGCCGAGCACCACCTCGTACCCCTCGGGCAGCGAGAACAGCTCGGCCAGCCCCGAGCGGACCCGCCCGACCAGGTCGCGCACCGGCGCCTGCCGGTGGGAGGTGCCCATCAGCGTGGTGCCGGTCGCGGCCAGCGCGTCGAGGTGCGACGGCTGGATCTTCGACGGACCGGCGCCGAAGCGTCCGTCAGCGGGCAGGAGGTCGGCAGGGATCTGCAGGGCCATCGACAGCCTTCCGTGGGGCGGTGGGCACTATTGTCCCACCGCCCTCCGCCGTGGTCCCCGAGGAGTCCAGATGCCCGACCTGCCGGTCGGGACGCTGCTGATCGAGCGCGTCCCCTACGGCCACCCCGACGCACTCGCGCTCGTCGAGGAGGTGCAGCAGGAGTACGTCGCCCGCTACGGCGGCCGCGACGAGACCCCGCTCGACCCGGCGATGTTCGAGCCGCCCGGCGGCAGCTTCTTCGTGGGCTACGACGCCGGCGCGGCGGTCGCGACGGGGGCCTGGCGACGCCGGCACGACGCGGCATTCGAAGGTGTCACCGAGACCGCCGAGATCAAGCGGATGTACGTCGCCCCGCGGGCGCGGGGCCGCGGTCACGCCCGGGCCGTGCTGGCCCACCTCGAGGCGACCGCGGCGGCCGCCGGGGCGGGGGCGATGGTGCTCGAGACCGGGTCGCGCCAGCCCGAGGCGATCGCGCTGTACGAGTCGGCCGGCTACGTGAGGATCCCCGGCTTCGGCCACTACCGCGACTCCCCGGTCAACCGCTGCTTCGCCCGGCGGCTCTAGCACCGTCGGCGGCGTCGCCGGCACCTCGGGTCGGCGTCGCGGTACCTCAGACCGAGGTCGGCCCGGCCCGCGGCTGCCGAGGATCGGGGCATGACCACCTCGACGTCCCTTCCCACGGTCCCTCGGCCGGTCCCCGCCCCTCGGCCGCTGCTCGTCTGGCCGGTCGTGCTCGCGGCCGGCGCCGGCGTCGTACTCGGCGTCGGCGACCTCTGGCTGCAGCGCCAGCTGTCCTACCCGCTGGCCCACCTGGCGAACTCCAGCGCCGTGTGGGCGGTGTGCGCCTTCGTCGTGGGCACGCTGCTGCCCGGACGGCCGTTGCTGGGCGCGCTCTGCGGCGCGGTCGTGCTCGTCGTCGCGACCGAGGCCTACTACGTCGCCGAGCTGCGCCGGCTCGGGCTCGGCTGGAACGGCCTGGCGCCCGACGTGCTGCTCCGCCCGCACACCCTGATGTGGGTGGGCATGGGGCTGGTGGTCGGCCCGGTGCTCGGCGCGGCGGGCGCCGGGTGGCGGCGTACGACGGGCTGGGTCGCGGCCGGGCTGCTGGCGCTGCCGGCCGGGGTGCTGCTGGGCGAGGCGATGCTCCGCGACGGGGCGGTCGCGGTGCTGACCGCCGGGCTGGCGGCGGCGCTGGTGCTGGCCGGCTCGGCCCGGCTCGACGACGCGGCCCGGGCCGCGCTCCTGACGCCGGCCGTCGGCGTCGCCGCCTGGGTGGCCTTCCACCTGGCTGGCTTCGGGTGGGGTGGATAGGCCACTATGCCCGGGTGCTGCTGCCCCCGAAGGTCGCCCAGGGGGTGCGCGACGGCTCGGTGACGTTGGCGTTCCGCCGCTGGCGCCGCCAGGACGTGGTGCCGGGGCAGCAGTTCACGACCGTGGCCGGGATCGTGCGGGTGGAGTCGGTGGAGGTCGTCGACGCCGACACCATCACCGACGACGAGGCGGTGCGCGCCGGCTGGCCCGACGCGGAGCGCCTGCGCCGACGACTCGCCCCCGACCCCACGCTTCCCTGCTACCGCGTGGGACTGTCCTGGGCGGGGGAGGACCCTCGCATCGCGCTGCGGGAGGACGACGACCTCGCCGAGGCCGACGTGGCGGCGATCGACGCGCGACTCGAGCGCCTCGACCGGGCCAGCAGCCACGGCGCCCGGACCATGGCGACCCTCGACCTGATCCGGCGCCACCCCCAGCGCCGGGCGCCCGACCTGGCCGAGCTGGTCGGCCTTGAGACCGCACCGTTCAAGATCGACGTGCGCAAGCTCAAGGCCCTGGGGCTGACCCGCAGCTTCGCGGTCGGCTACGAGCTCTCGCCGCGCGGCATCGCCTACCTGGCCCGCACCGCACGGGTCGTCCCGGACCATCTCGACCGTCGAACGGACGAATCCCCGCCGTCTCGCTGACGCCCCGCCCACGACCTTCCTACGGTCGCGCCATGCCCCGCCGTGCCCCGCTCGCCGCTGCGCTCGTCGCGCTCGTCGCCGTCCTGCTCCCCACCGCCGCGCAGGCGGCGCCGCCGGTCGAGCCCTACGCGTCGTACGACCCCGAGACGAGGTGCAGCAAGTTGGTGCAGCGCGGCACCGTGGTGCTCGGTCGCTGGATCGTCAGGCAGCACGGCGGATCCGGGGGTGCCACCTGGCGCCGGTGCAGCTCGTCGGTCTCCGAGCACCAGGACGGCCGCGCGATCGACTGGACGATGGACGCCGACGACCCGGGCGACGCCGCGACCGTCGAGGCGTTCCTCGCCCGGGTGTTCGCCAGCGACCGGGCCGGCACCCCGCACGCCAAGGCGCGGCGGATGGGGATCATGTACGTCATCTGGGACGACCGGATGTACGCCGCCTGGGAGGGCTTCGAGCCGCGCCCCTACCTGTCGTCGTCGTGCCGGCGGGTCAGGAGCTGCTCCAAGACGCTGCGGCACCGCGACCACGTGCACGTGTCGCTGTCTCGGGCCGGGGCCAAGGGCCGCACCAGCTGGTACCGCGGGCGGCTCTGAGGCCGGCTCCGGGTCGGCTCTCGGTCGGCTCCAGGCCGGGCGCCGAGGTTGCCCGGGCATGAGTAGACCCGCCGGCGTCTCGGGTCACCAGCGGGTCTGCGCCCGAGACTAGCTGCCGCGCTCCTGCCGTCGCGATCCTCACCTCGGGCCATCTTCGGGTAGCCCGATCGGGCCATCCCGACGCTCGCGTCAGGCCCCCCAGGCCTCCTGCCACCCCTCGACCTCGTCGGCACCGCGAGGCGCGGGGCCGGTGTAGATCGCCGAGGGCCGGATCAGCCGGCCGGTGGTCTTCTGCTCGAGGATGTGCGCCGACCAGCCGCCCGTGCGGGCGCAGGTGAACATCGAGGTGAACATGTTGGCCGGCACCTCGGCGAAGTCGAGGACGATCGCGGCCCAGAACTCCACGTTGGTCTCGAGCACCCGGTCGGGGCGCCGCTCGCGCAGCTCGGCGAGCGCCGCCTTCTCCAGGGCCTCGGCGACCTCGTAGCGGGGTGCGTCGAGCTCGCGCGCGGTGCGGCGCAGCACCCGGGCGCGGGGGTCCTCGGCGCGGTAGACGCGGTGGCCGAAGCCCATCAGCCGCTCGCCGGAGTCGAGCAGGCCCTTGACGTACGCCGTGGCGTCGCCGGTCTTCTCGACCTCCTCGATCATCCCCAGCACGCGCGAGGGGGCGCCGCCGTGGAGCGGGCCGCTCATCGCGCCGATCGCACCCGAGAACGCCGCCGCGACGTCGGCGCCGGTGGAGGTGATCACCCGGGCGGTGAAGGTGGAGGCGTTCATGCCGTGCTCGGCGGCGCTGCTCCAGTAGGCGTCGATCGCCTTGACGTGCTTGGGGTCGGCCTCGCCCTTCCAGCGGATGAGGAACTTCTCCGCGAGGGTCTTGCCCTCGTCGACGAGCCGCTGCGGCACGACCGGCTGGTGCAGGCCGCGGGCCGACTGCGCGGCGTACGACAGCACCATGACGGCCACCCGGCCGAGGTCCTCGCGGGCCTGCTCGTCGGAGATGTCGTAGGTCTGCCCGAAGCCGAACGCCGGCGCCAGCATCGCGACGGCCGCCTGTACGTCGACGCGGACGTCGCCGGTGTGGACGGGCAGGATGAACGGCTCGGCCGGCGCCAGGCCGGGGGTGTAGGAGCCGTCGATGAGCAGGCCCCAGACGTTCTCGAACGGCACCCGGCCGACGATGTCCTCGATGTCGACACCGCGGTAGCGGAGGGCGGAGCCCTCCTTGTCGGGCTCGGCGATCTGGGTCTCGAACGCGACGACCCCTTCGAGTCCGTGGTGGACCTCGACCATGCGGGAACTCCTCTGTCCTGGGCCGGTGGCTTCTCCGGCAGGGCCATCGGGCATTGTGCCCCACGGCTCCCGGGGCGCTGACCGCCCCCGACCCCGATACCCAGCATCGGGTTTCATGGCTCCATGAGCGAGCTCTCCGACCTCCTGGCCGCCGCCCGCGAGGAGTACTCCCGCGGCGGCCTCGCCGAGGACGACCTGCTGCCCGACCCGATGGCCATGTTCGCCCGGTGGTACGACGAGGCGCGGACCGCCGGCATCCACGAGCCCAACGCGATGGTGGTCGCCACCGCCACCCCCGACGGCGTGCCCTCGTCGCGGTTCGTGCTGCTCAAGGGGGTCTCCGACGAGGGCTTCGTGTTCTTCACCAACACCGGGTCGCGCAAGGGTGAGGAGCTGGCCGCCAACCCGCGGTGCGCGCTGCTGTTCCCCTGGCACCCGCTCGAGCGCCAGGTCCGCGTCGACGGGATCGCCACCCCGCTGCCGCGCGCCGACGTCGACGCCTACTTCGCCGCCCGCCCGCGCGGGTCGCAGCTCGGTGCGTGGGCCTCCCACCAGTCGCGTCCGGTCGCCGACCGGGCCGAGCTGGAGGCGGCGTACGCCGAGGTGGCGGCCCGCCACGAGGGCGCACCGGTGCCGACACCGCAGGAGTGGGGCGGCTACCGGGTGCGGCCGGAGGCCGTGGAGTTCTGGCAGGGTCGGCCCGGGCGGATGCACGACCGGCTGGTCTACCGGCGTCACCCGGAGGGGTGGAGCACCGAGCGACTGGCCCCCTGACGGTCCACCGCGTGGCCCGCGAAGATGGCTCGGATGAGTCATGTGGGCCATCTCCCCGAGGGCCTACGATTCCCCCTTGTGACCAAGCACCTGTTCCGGGGCAACCCGCGCATCCTCGTGAGCGCGGCGCCGTTCGTCGTGGCCGTCCTGGTGCTCAAGGTCATCATCGAGCAGGCCGAGTGGCACGTGCTCGGGCTGAGCCCGCTGCTGGCCGCCGCCATCTCCGCCGAGGTCTTCATCGTCGGCTTCCTGCTGACCGGCACCTCCAGCGACTTCAAGGAGGCCGAGCGGCTGCCCGGCGAGCTCGCGGCGAGCCTGGAGACGATGGCCGACGAGTGCCTGATCGCCCACCAGGAGCACCAGCTGCCGGCCGCCCGGGCGGCGCTGGCCCAGCTGGTCGAGATCGGCACCTCGGTGCGCACCTGGCTCCAGCACGACAAGGGCTTCGAGGACGTGCTGGGTGACATCCGGGCGTTCAACGGCTTCCTGATCGCGCTCGGCGTCAAGGTGCAGGCCACCTACCTCAACCGGCTCCGGGCCGAGCAGCACAACATCCGCAAGGTCGTCGTCCGGATGGACACGATGCGGCGCACGTCGTTCGTCACCGCGGGCTACCTGATCGCCGAGGTCACCGCGGCTGCGCTGCTGATCGTGCTGCTGCTCACCGACATCGGCCCCAGCCTCGCACCGACGCTGGTCGCGACCGGGCTGATCTCCTACCTGCTCATCTACCTGGTCAGCCTGATCCGCGACCTGGACAACCCGTTCGAGTACACCCGCGGCCCGGCCGGCGCCGCCGACGACAACCTCGTGGGGCTCGCCCGCGCGGCCGCGCGGCTCCGCGACGAGCTGTCGCGGCTCGAGGTCGTGACCCACGAGCCCGCGGCCGCCGCCCACCCCGTCTCCCCGGACCCGGTCCCGGCCGGTGCCTCCTCCGAGCCGCCGGTGTGAGCGGCTCCTCCTGACGGGCGGCTCGCCGCCCGGTAGGACCCCCCCACGTCGGGGTGGTCCGTGGCGATCGGTCAGGGGACCTGGGGAGGGACCCGAACGACCACGGATCACCCCGGCTCTGCTCCCACCCCGGGACGCCGGAGGGTGGGAGCATCTCGCGCATGTCCGCGACCACTCCCGCGCCCGGCTCGGACCGCAGCCCCGCCCCGTGGTCCACGTCGTCGGTGCTGCTGGTCCTCGGCGCCTGCGTCATGGCCGTCGCCCTCGTCTGCTTCGTGGCTGCGGCCGTGGCCACGTCGCGGGGGCACGACTGGCCCCCGGAGGCCACCGTTCCCGTGGACGGGCAACCCCACCAGGTCGCCGTCTCCGCCGACCGCGAGGCGTTCCTCTGGGCGGAGGTCGGTCCGGAGCCGAGCTGTGCCGTCACCGGCGAGCACGCCGAGGTGCTCGAGCTGGAGACGACCGACGGCGCCTACCGCCGGGCGGCGGTCGGCACCGAGCACGTCGCCATCCGGTCGTTCCGCCCGACGTCGTCGTCCGTCTACGTCGAGTGCGTGCGCACCGGCGAGCCCTACGCCGTGGTCTTCGTCGAGCCGGTGCCCCGACTCCCGCCCTTCCTGGCCAACGGCGACTGGCTGTTCGTGCTCCCCGCCGGGCTGGCCCTGGTGGCGACCGGGCTGGTCCTGGTCGCCACGGTGCTGGTCGCCCGTCAGCGGCGTCGGCCGGCTGCGTGAGTGGTGGTGGGCGCGGTCTGGGGCGGGGTCGGGCAGCGGTGAGTGGGCCTCGGTTCGGGGTGTGGGGACGGAGGTTGGCTCACCGCCGCCCGGGGTGCTGCGGGGGGAGCGGTGAGTGGGCCTCGGATTGCCGTCCGGGGATGGGGGGTGACTCACCGCTGCCCGGGGTGGGCGCGGGGCGGCGGTGTGGGGGCCCCGGTTTGCGGTTCGGGAACGGAGGGTGGCTCACCGCCGCCCGGGGTGGCGGCGGGCAGCGGTGAGCACGCCGCCGTTGGCAGCCCGAGAACGGAGGCCCACTCACCGCCGCCAGCGGCGGTCGCCGGGCAGCGGTGACGAGGCCGCCGTCGGCAGCCCGAAAACGGAGGCTCACCCACCGCCGCCCGCAGCAACCCACACCCCCACGACCCACTTGTGAGTGAGCACTCACTCATTTATCGTCCTCCCTCGTGACCCCACCTCGAGAACGCGCCCGACCGCTCTCGCCCGAGGAGCGGCGCCGGGCGATCATCGCCGCCACCCGGCCGCTGCTGCTCGAGCACGGGCAGCGGACGACGACGCGGCTGATCGCCGAGGCGGCGGGGATCGCGGAGGGCACGATCTTCCGCAGCTTCGCCACCAAGGACGAGCTGTTCGACGCGGTGCTCGAGGCGGAGTTCGACCCCGAGGGCTTCCTCGCCGCGGTGGGCGGCATCGACCGCGAGCTGGCGCTGCGCGAGCGGCTGGTGGCCTACACCCGGCTGCTCCAGCGCCGGTTCGTCGGCATCTTCACGCTGATGTCGGCCATGGGGCTGCCCAAGCCCCCGCCGCGGTTCGGTGATCCCGAGGCGCGCAAGAGGCTGGCCGAGGGGGGGCTGGCGACGCTGCTCGAGCCGGACGCCGAACGGCTGACGGTGCCGGTCGAACGGGTCGTCCACCTGGTGCGGCTGCTCACGTTCTCGGGGAGCCACCCCCACATCTCCGACCAGGGGCCGCTGACCCCGGAGGA
This sequence comes from Nocardioides sp. SYSU D00038, assembly GCF_016924665.1. Lineage (GTDB taxonomy): Bacteria > Actinomycetota > Actinomycetes > Propionibacteriales > Nocardioidaceae > Nocardioides. The sequence continues at coordinate 77,397 of NZ_JAFFJT010000025.1, read as the reverse complement.
GATCGTCGACGTGATCCTCCACGGCGTCCTCGCCGATCCCGGGAAGGACGCCTGATGCTGCTCCGACTCCTCCGCGACCACCTCGGCCGCCATCGCGGCTGGCTCGTCGCGATCGTCGTCCTCCAGCTCACCTCGACGCTGGTGATGCTCTACCTGCCGAGCCTCAACGCCGACATCATCGACCGCGGGGTGACCCGCGGCGACACCGACTACATCATCAGCCGCGGCGCCCTGATGCTTGGCTTCTCGGTGCTGCAGGCGGCGTGCGCGATCACCGCGGCCTGGTACGCCGCGCGCACGGCGATGGCGTTCGGGCGCGACCTGCGGGCCTCGGTCTTCCGCCGCACGTTGGCCTTCTCCGGGCGCGAGGTCGCCACCATCGGCGCCCCCTCGCTGGTCACCCGCAGCACCAACGACGTGCAGCAGGTGCAGATGATGGCCCTGATGACCTGCACGATGGCGGTGCAGATCCCGATCATGATGATCGGCGGCATCCTGATGGCGATGCGCGAGGACCTCGGGCTCTCGTGGCTGCTGGTCTTCGTCGTGCCGGCGCTGCTCGCCACCGTGGGGTTCATCGTGTCGCGGATGGTGCCGAGCTTCCGCCTGGTGCAGGTGCGCCTCGACGAGGTCAACCGGATCCTGCGCGAGCAGATCACCGGCATCCGGGTGGTGCGCGCGTTCGTCCGCGAGCCCGCCGAGACCGAGCGGTTCGCATCCGCCAACGACGGGCTCACCGACGTGTCGCTGCGCGCCGGCCGCTGGATGGCGACGATGTTCCCCGCGGTGATGCTGGTCATCAACGTCTCCAGCGTCGCGGTGATCTGGTTCGGCGGCCACCGGGTCGACGACGGCAGCATGCAGGTGGGGGCGCTGACGGCGTTCCTGTCCTACCTGATGCAGATCATGATGAGCATCATGATGGGGATGTTCCTGCTGATGCAGGTGCCCCGGTCGGCGGTCTGCGCCGACCGCATCGCCGAGGTCCTCGACACCGACTCCAGCGTCGTGCCGCCCGAGCGCGGCGTCGACCGCCTCGACGGCGGGGTGCTCGAGCTCGACCACGTCGGGTTCACCTACCCCGGCGCGGCCGAGCCGGTGCTGCGCGACGTCAGCCTCACCGCGCGACCAGGCCAGACCGTCGCGGTGATCGGCTCGACGGGTGCCGGCAAGAGCACCCTGGTCAGCCTGGTGCCCCGCCTCTACGACGCCACGTCGGGCAGCGTCCGGATCGGCGGCGTCGACGTGCGCGAGGTGACGCCGGAGGCGCTGTGGTCGCGGATCGGCCTGGTGCCGCAGAAGGCGTTCCTCTTCACCGGCACGATTCGCTCCAACCTCCTGCACGGCAGGGCCGACGCGACCGACGAGGAGCTCTGGCACGCGCTCGAGGTCGCGCAGGCGCGCGACTTCGTGGAGGCGATGCCCGAGGGGCTCGACAGCCCGGTCGTGCAGGGCGGCACCAACGTCTCCGGCGGCCAGCGGCAGCGGCTCGCCATCGCCCGGGCGCTGGTACGCCGCCCCGCGGTCTACCTCTTCGACGACGCGTTCTCGGCGCTCGACCTCGCCACCGACGCCCGGCTCCGGGCCGCGCTCGCCCCCGAGACCCGCGACGCGACCGTGCTGGTCGTGGCCCAGCGGATCTCCACGATCCGCGACGCCGACCTGATCGTGGTGCTCGAGGACGGCGCGGTGGTGGGCCGCGGCACCCACGAGGAGCTGCTCGCCGGCAACCCCACCTACCAGGAGATCGTCACCTCCCAGCTGAGCGCGGAGGAGGCGGCGTGAGCGGGTCGAGGCAGGGCGGGGCCGAGCTCCGTGAGACCGAGCGGATCGAGGCCGGCCCCGGCCCCGGGCGGGGCCCGATGGGCGGTGGCATGGTCGGTCAGCGGGCCCACCGGTTCGGGCCGTCGGCCAAGCGGCTGGTCCGGCGGCTGGCGCCGGAGCGGGTCCGCGCGACCGCGGTCGTCGTGCTGGCGGTGGCGAGCGTGTTCCTGATGACGCTGGGGCCCCGGCTGCTCGGGCACGCCACCGACCTGGTCTTCGCCGGCCTGATCGGCCGGTCGGTGCCCGGCGGCGCCACCAAGGAGGAGGCGGTCGAGGCGCTGCGCCGCGCGGGCGACGACCAGCGGGCCGACCTGCTCTCGGGGGTCGACTTCGTGCCGGGCCGGGGCGTTGACTTCGGCGCGGTCTCCGACGCCCTGCTGATCGTGCTGGGCGTCTACGTCGCCGCGTCGGCGCTGGCCTGGCTGCAGGGCTACCTGCTCAACGACGTGGTCCAGAACGTCGTGCGCACGATGCGCTCCGACGTCGAGGACAAGGTCAACCGGCTGCCGCTGGAGTACTTCGACCGCCAGCCGCGCGGCGAGCTGCTGAGCCGGGCCACCAACGACATCGACAACGTCAGCCAGTCGCTGCAGCAGACCATGAGCCAGCTGCTCACCTCGTTGCTGACGGTGGTCGGCGTGCTCGCGATGATGTTCTGGATCTCGCCGCTGCTGGCGCTGATCGCGCTGGTGACGGTGCCGATCTCGATGTGGGTGGCCGGCCGGATCATGAAACGGTCGCAGGGCGAGTTCATCAGCCAGTGGCGCCAGACCGGCCGCCTCAACGCACACATCGAGGAGAGCATCTCCGGCCACGCGCTGGTGACGGTCTTCGGCCGCCGCCAGCAGGTCGAGGACGACTTCGCCCGCCAGAACGACGAGCTCTACGACGCGTCGTTCCGCGCCCAGTTCATCAGCGGCCTGATCATGCCGGTGATGTTCCTGATCGGGAACCTCAACTACGTCGCGGTCGCCGTCGTCGGTGCGCTGCGGGTGACCCAGGGCTCGCTGTCGATCGGCGAGGTGCAGGCGTTCATCCAGTACTCCCGCCAGTTCATGCAGCCGCTCACCCAGGTCGCGTCGATGGCCAACCTCCTGCAGTCGGGCGTCGCGTCGGCCGAGCGGGTCTTCGAGCTGCTCGACGCCGACGAGCAGGTGCCCGACGCCGCCGCGCTGCCGCACCCGCCTCTACGCCGGGGCGAGGTGGCCTTCGAGGACGTCTCGTTCAGCTACGACCCCGAGCGGCCGCTCATCCAGGGGCTGTCGCTGGTGGCCTCGCCCGGGCAGACCGTCGCGATCGTCGGCCCCACCGGAGCCGGCAAGACCACGCTGGTCAACCTGGTGATGCGGTTCTACGAGCTCCAGGGCGGCCGGATCACCCTCGACGGCGTCGACATCACCGCCGTGCCGCGCGCGCAGCTGCGTGGGCAGGTCGGCATGGTGCTCCAGGACACCTGGCTCTTCGAGGGCACGATCCGCGACAACATCGCCTACGGCCGGCCCGGCGCCACGGAGGAGGAGATCCTCGAGGCCGCGCGGGCGACGTTCGTCGACCGCTTCGTCCACTCGCTTCCCGACGGCTACGACACGGTCATCGAGGAGAACGGCGAGAACCTCGCCGCCGGCGAGCGGCAGCTGGTCACCATCGCCCGGGCATTCCTGTCCGACCCGGCGCTGCTGATCCTCGACGAGGCGACCTCGTCGGTCGACACCCGCACCGAGCTCCTGCTGCAGAAGGCGATGGCGGCGCTGCGCACCGACCGCACGTCGTTCGTCATCGCCCACCGGCTGTCCACGATCCGCGACGCCGACCTGATCCTGGTGATGGAGGACGGCGCGATCGTCGAGCAGGGCACCCACGACGAGCTGCTCGCGGCCGACGGCGCCTACGCCCGGCTCTACCAGGCCCAGTTCGCCGCCGCGGTCGCGTGACCGGCTCGCGAAGACGCGGGAAAAGGTGTTGAGCGGCCGGGTGCGGCGACCTACGCTCGTCGTACACGGGAAAGGAGGTGGTCCGAAGAATGAAGTCTTCAAGGACGCGTGAGGTGGCTGCGAGCTAGCAGCCCACGCAGCAATGCAGGGGGCGGGAATGCCCCCATGGCTGCGCGCGAATCCCAACGCAGCTACCCGACCCGCAGGCGATCCGGTCATCACGTCCACCGGAGCGGTCTCCACCGGAGGCCACGCCTGCGGGTTGCTGCATTTCCGGAACGGTCAGGGACGGTCCGGATCTGCGGCGGCGTGATCCGGGGCACAAGAAGTTGTCGTCGGCAACCACCACGGAATAAGGTTGACCGCAGCAACCTTCTATCCGGTGTCGCACCCGACACCAGCGCCCCGCACCGAATCGAGATGACGTCCCCGTGAGCCAGTCCGTCGACCTGGACCAGCCGGCCCCGGTCTCCGCCGAGGAGACCGGCCAGATGACCCACCGCCAGATCCTGGAGGCCCTCTCGGGGCTCCTGCTGGCGATGTTCGTGGCGATGCTCTCCAGCACCATCGTCACCAACGCCCTGCCCCGCATCGTGGCCGACCTCGACGGCAGCCAGACCGGCTACACCTGGGTCGTCGTCGCCACGCTGCTGGCGATGACCGCGACCACCCCGATCTGGGGCAAGCTCGCCGACCTGTTCAGCAAGAAGCTGCTCGTGCAGAGCGCCCTGGTCATCTACTCCGTGGGCTCGGTGGTGGCCGCGCTGGCCCCGAACATGGAGGTGCTGATCGGCGCCCGGGTCATCCAGGGCCTCGGGGTCGGCGGCCTGACCGCGCTGGTGCAGGTGGTGATCGCGTCGATGGTCACCCCGCGCGAGCGCGGCCGCTACAGCGGCTACATCGGTGCGGTGTTCGCGGTCGCGACCGTCTCCGGCCCGCTGCTCGGCGGGCTGATCGTCGACTCGCCGCTCGGCTGGCGGGGCACCTTCTTCGCCACCCTGCCGATCGCGCTGTTCGCCTTCGTCGTGCTGCAGGCCAAGCTCCACCTGCCGGTCGTGCGTCGCGACGTGAGCATCGACTACCTCGGCGCGACGCTGCTCGTCGGCGGCGTCAGCCTGCTGCTGGTCTGGGTCTCCCTGGCCGGGCAGCAGTTCGACTGGCTCAGCACCCAGACCTACCTGCTCGTGGCCGCCGGCGTCGTGCTCCTCGCCGCGGCGATCTGGGTCGAGGGCCGGGTCGCCAAGGACCCGATCATCCCGCTGCGGCTCTTCCGGGACCGCACCACCGCCCTGGCCACCACCGCGTCGGTGCTGATCGGCCTCGCGATGTTCGGCGCGACCGTCTACCTCAGCGAGTACTTCCAGAACGCCCGGGGCATGAGCCCGACCCAGGCCGGCCTGATGTCGATCTGCATGGTCGGCGGGCTGCTCGTCTCGAGCATCGTCAGCGGCCGGATCATCAGCAACACAGGGCGTTGGAAGGGCTGGCTGGTGGGCGGCATGGTGCTGGTCATCGCCGGCCTGGCGCTGCTCGGCACCCTCGACGCCACCACCCACCTGGTCGCGATCGGCGCCTCGATGGCGCTGCTCGGCCTGGGGCTCGGCGCGACCATGCAGAACCTGATCCTCGCGGTGCAGAACAACACCGCGCAGGCCGACATGGGTGCGGCCAGCTCGGTGGTGGCGTTCTTCCGCTCGATGGGCGGCTCCATCGGCGTATCCGCGCTCGGCGCGGTGCTGGCCCACCAGGTCAGCGACAAGGTGCTGGCCGGGTTGGCCGACCTCGGCGTCGACGGCGGGCACCAGACCGGCTCGATCCCCGACCTGGCCGACCTGCCGGCCCCCGTGCGGGCGATCTACGAGACCGCGTTCGGCGAGGCCACCGGTCACCTGTTCCTCATCGCGGTGCCGTTCGCGGTGCTGGCCCTGGTCTGCGTGCTGTTCATCCGCGAGGTCCCGCTGCGCACCACCCTCGACCGCGACGAGCTGGCCCCCGAGGTCCGCGCCGAGCTGGGCGACTGAGCCGTGGCCGAGACGCGTGGCACCGCCACCACCCGCACCGACTCGCTCATGCACATCGAGCGCGAGATCGGCGTGCTGATCCGCCGGGTGCGACGGGTGATCGGCGAGCGAGCCCGCGCCGTGCACCCCGACCTGCAGCCGGCGTCGTACCTGGTGCTGAGCTGGCTGGTCGAGGAGGGGCCGGTGCGGGCCAGTCAGGTGGTCGACCACTTCGGCATCGACAAGGGCGCGGTCAGCCGCCAGGTCCAGCACCTCGCCGAGCTGGGGCTCGTCGACCGGGTGCCCGACCCGGAGGACGGCCGCGCGTCGCTGGTCTCGGCGAGCGCCGACGCCGTGCGCCGGCTCGCCGACGTCACCGCGATGCGCCGGGTCTGGCTCGACGAGCGGCTCTCGGACTGGTCGACCGCCGAGCTCGACCACCTCGCCGACGAGCTCGGTCGCTACAACCGGGCTCTCAACGAGCAGTAGCCGCCAGCCAGACCGCGGTGTCGGGTGGCAGCCGGCCGTCGACGAGCTCGCCGCTGGCGAGCACGACCTCGCCGGCGGGCAGCTCGACGGCGTCGTCGCCGGCGTTGAGCACGACCGTCAGCGTGCCGCGCACGTAGACCAGCACGTCGTCGCCGGCGTCGAGGACCTCGACCTCGTCGCCCTGGCCGAGCGCGTGCTCGCGCCGGGCGGCGAGCGCCGTGCGGTAGAGCTCGAGCGTCGAGCCGTCCGTACCTGTCTGGGCCTCGACGCTCAGCGCCGCCCAGTCCGCGGGCTGGGGCAGCCAGGGCTGGCCGTCGCCCGGCCCGAAGCCGTACGGCGGCGCGGTGCCCGACCACGGCAGCGGCACCCGGCAGCCGTCGCGGCCGACGTCCGGGCGCTCGGCGCCGCGGGTGCGCAGCCAGGCGGGGTCCTGCCGGTGCTCGGGGGCGACGTCGACCTGCTCGAGGCCGAGCTCCTCGCCCTGGTAGACGTACGCCGAGCCCGGCAGCCCGAGCATCGCGACCGTCGCCGCGCGGGCCCGGGCCAGCCCGGTCGGGCCGCCGCCGTAGCGAGTGGGGTGACGGACCACGTCGTGGTTGCTCAGCACCCACGTGGGAGCGGCCGAGACCGCGGTCAGCGCGGCCAGCGACTCGGTCACGACGTCGGCGAACGCCCGGGCCGACCAGTCCGCGAGCAGCCAGGAGAAGTTGAACGCCTGGTGCATCTCGTCGGCGCGGACGAAGCGGGCCATCGACTCGGCGGTCTGGGTCCAGGCCTCGGCGACGAGCATCCGGTCGCCGTCGTACTCCGCCAGCACGTCGTGCCAACGGCGGTAGACGCCGTGGACCTCGGGCTGGTCCCACATCGGCTCGTCGAGCTCGGTGCGCTCGACCATCGAGTCGTCGGCGGCCTGGGCTCCCGAGGTGTCGGCGCGGGTGTCGTCGCGCTCCTGGTCGCGCAGCGACTCCTCCTTGAACAGGCCGTGCGCCACGTCGACGCGGAACCCGTCGACGCCGCGGTCGAGCCAGAACCGCAGCACCTCCTCGAACAGGTCGCCCACCTCGGGGTTGCGCCAGTCGAGGTCGGGCTGGGAGGAGTCGAAGAGGTGGAGGTACCACTGGCCGTCGGCGACGCGGGTCCAGGCGGGCCCGCCGAAGACCGAGCGCCAGTTGTTCGGCGGCTCCGCGCCGTCGGGGCCGCGGCCGTCGCGGAACAGGTAGCGGGCCCGCTCGGGACTGCCTGGCCCAGCAGCCAGCGCGGCCCGGAACCAGGCGTGCTCGCTGGAGGTGTGGTTGGGCACGAGGTCGACGATCACCCGCAGCCCCAGCTCGTGGGCCCGGGCGAGCAGCTTCTCCGCGTCGGCCAGCGAGCCGAAGAGCGGGTCGACGTCGCGGTAGTCGGCGACGTCGTAGCCGTGATCGTGCTGGGGCGAGGTGTAGAACGGCGTCAGCCACAGCGCGTCGACACCGAGGTCGCTGAGGTGGGTCAGCCGGGAGGTGATCCCCGCCAGGTCGCCCACGCCGTCGCCGTCGCCGTCGGCGAAGCTGCGGACGTAGACCTGGTAGACGACGGCTTCGCGCCACCACGGGCTGCTCACGAGAACTCCTTCGCGTCGATGGCGATCCACACGTGCTCGGCGAGGGCCAGTACCCGCCCGTCCGCGCCGTAGAGGGTGGCGGCGCCGAAGGTCTTGCGGCCCTCGGTGCCGCGCGAGCCGCCGACCACGACGACCTCCTCGCCGACGGGCGGCAGCTCGTCGATCCGCGCGGTCATGGTGCCGAGCACCAGCTCGCGCTCGGTGAGGTCGGCGCCCCAGGCGCTCACGCAGTCGAGGGCCGCCCAAGCGACGGCGTACGACGCCTGGGAGTCGGTGGGCGTCCAGGTCGCGGCCGCGCGGGTGCCGTCGGCGCCGTCGGCGACCGGGCCGGGGAAGATCCGCAGCCCGTCGCCGGGCTCGCGAGCTGTCCCGCAGACGAAGCAGGTCGGGAACGGGTGGTGGGCGTGGCCGGGGTAGTGCTCGCTGGCCGCCCGCGCCTCCTCGGCGGTGACGGGCTCGACGCGGCGCAGCTCGACGGTGGCGGGTCCGGCGGTCGCCACCGGGGCGCCGTCGTGGGTCGCCACCGTCGCGCCGTCCTCCTCCGCGACCGGCATCGCGACCTCGAGCGGTGGCGGCCGGTGCAGCCGCACCGTCACGGCCTGCCCCTCGCCGACCAGCGCCGCGAGCGCCCCTGCGGTCCACCCGCCGTTCCCGGAGCGCGGTGGGCCGTTGAAGCGGGCAGGGACGGTCAGCTCGGTCACGGCTCCACGCTGCCACACGCCCCGCTGGGCCGACCGTCCCCCGTGGCGGGTGACTCCGGGGACGGGGCTCGGCGGGCTGCCTGCGGCTCGTGTGATCCGGGTGGCGGGTGACTGTGGTTGGTGGAGTGGGGTGCGGGGTGCCGCGCGTGGGTGGGCACTGCGGCTGCTGCGCGCCGGACGTCGTTCGGCACTCGTTGCCGTGTCGCCGGACTCTGCCCTGCGGTGCCCCGACGTTCGTGTCGGCGCCACATCGGGCGTTGACGTGCCGAGCGCCGCCCGTCGCTCCGCCGCCTCCGTGTCCGGTGGCGCGGCACGCCGCAAGTGGACGGGCGCGCACCGATGGTCGAGCAGCGAGCGCCAGCGAGCGTCGTCGAGACCCAGTGAGCCGACCGCCGGCCGCTGGTCGAGGTGCGAAGGCCGCTAGGCCTGAGCCTCGAGACCCGGTGAGCCGAACGCCCTCCCGGTAGCGGGCGACTCCGGGGACGGGGCTCGGGCGGGGGCTGACTCCCTGTCGTGTGATCCGAGCCGGTGCGGACTGGTGGTGGGTGGGGGTGCGGGGTGCCGCGCGTGGTGGGGGCACTGCGGCTGCTGCGCGCCGGACGTCGTTCGGCACTCGTTGCCGTGTCGCCGGACGCTGCCCTGCCGTGCCCTGGCATGCGCTGCGGCGCCACGCCGCCGTCTACGTGCCGGACGCCGCCCGTCGCTCCGCCGCCTCCGTGCCGGCGGCGCGGCACGCCGGCGTGCGGTGGTCGAGGTGCGAAGGCCGCTAGGCCTGAGCCTCGAGACCCGGTGAGACGAACGTCCTCCCGTCCCCACCGGAGGGCGTTCGGGTGCGGGGGTTTCGAGACAGTCGCTAGCGCGACTTCCTCAACCAGCGGTGGGTCGCTACCGCGCGACTTCCTCAACCACCGGCGGGTCAGCGGATCTGCTCCCAGCGGGCCAGGGCCTCGCGTCGCTCGGCGGCGTGGTCGACGATCGGCCCGGGGTAGCCGACGCGCTGACGGGCGGCGGGGGCGGGGTCGTGGGGGTCGGCCACGTCGCGGAGCTCCTCGACCCAGCGGCGCACGTAGGAGCCGTCGGGGTCGAACTTGCGGCCCTGGGTGGTGGGGTTGAACACCCGGAAGAACGGCGACGCGTCGGTGCCCGAGCCGGCGACCCACTGCCAGCCGTGCTGGTTGGAGGCGAGGTCGCCGTCGACGAGGAGGTGCATGAAGTGGCGGGCGCCGTGCTGCCACTCGACGTGGAAGTCCTTGACCAGGAAGCTCGCGGTGATCATCCGCACCCGGTTGTGCATCCACCCGGTCGCGCGGAGCTGGCGCATGCCGGCGTCGACGACCGGGAAGCCGGTGCGCCCCTCGCGCCACGCGTCGAACCGCTCGCCGGGCTCGTCGTAGGCGATCCGGGCGTACTCGGGGCGCAGGTACTCCCGGGCCGACTCCGGCCGGTGGTGCAGCACATCGGCGTAGAACTCCCGCCAGGCGAGCTCGGTGCGGTACGCCGTCGCCCCCTTGCTGCGGAGCGCGGCCAGGTCGGCGAGCAGGGTGCGGGGGTGGACCTCGCCCCACTTCAGGTGCACCGACATCCGGCTGGTGCCGTCGACCCCGGGCAGGTTGCGGTCGACGTCGTAGGCGGCGACCCGGTCGAGGAACTCGGCCCACCGGCGCCGGGCGGCGTCCTCGCCGGCCCCCGGCAGCTCCGTGCCCTCGGGCAGGGCGGGGTCGGGCAGCTCGACGGTGCCGCGGAGGGTCGCCCAGGTGGCGTCGTCGGGCGGCCCGACCGGCGCCCGCCAGCCGTGCTCGGCCCAGGCGCGGGAGAACGGCGTGAACACCCGGTAGGGCTCCCCGGCGCCGGTGAGGACCCGCCCCGGTGCGACGGCGTACGGCGAGCCGGTGCGCACCAGCTCGATGCCGACCCCGGCGAGCGCCCGCTCCACGGCGGCGTCGCGGCGGCTGCCGTGAGGCCCGAAGTCGGCCGACACGTGCACCCGGCGGGCGCCCACCTCGCGGGCCGCGCGCAGCACCTCGTCCACCGGGTCGCCGCGCAGCACCGACAGGCCGCCGCCGAGCCCGGCGAGGCCGGAGTCGAGGGCGCGCAGCGAGGCGCAGAGGTAGTGGCGGCGCGGTGCGCCCGCCGGTCCCCAGAGCGCCGGGTCGAGCACGAAGAGGGGGAGCACCGGCCCGTCGGCGCACGCCGCGAGCAGCGCTGGATTGTCGGCCAGGCGCAGGTCGCGCCGGAACCACATCACCGAGGTCGCGCCGTTCCCAGCCATCGTCGGCCAGCCTGCCACCCGGGTGGGTGCCGGGTAGGCTTGGCGGGTGAGCGACCTGATCGACACCACCGAGATGTACCTGCGGACGATCTACGAGCTGCAGGAGGAGGGGATCGTCCCCCTCCGCGCCCGGATCGCCGAGCGCCTGCACCAGAGTGGTCCCACGGTGTCGCAGACCGTCGCCCGGATGGAGCGCGACGGGCTGGTCACGGTCGAGGGCGACCGACACCTCGAGTTCACCGACGAGGGCAAGCGGCTGGCGACCCGGGTGATGCGCAAGCACCGCCTCGCGGAGCGGCTGCTCACCGACGTCATCGGCCTCGACTGGGAGCTGGTGCACGAGGAGGCGTGCCGGTGGGAGCACGTGATGAGCGAGACCGTCGAGCGGCGGCTGCTCGAGCTGCTCGACCACCCCACCGAGTCGCCCTACGGCAACCCGATCCCGGGCCTCGACGAGCTGGGGGAGGAGCGGGTCGGCGAGGAGTTCATGTCCGGCGTCGAGCCGCTGTCGCGGGCCTCGAGCGACGACGAGACCCGGGTGCTGGTGCGTCGCATCTCCGAGGAGATGCAGAAGGACGAGGTCCTGATGAGCGCGCTGCGCCGGGTCGGCGCGGTGCCCGACAAGACCGTCACGGTGATCACCACCCGCGACGGCGTGCTGGTGGGGTCGGGTGGCGAGACGGCCGAGATCGTCCCCGAGGCCGCCGACCACATCTTCGTCCGCAAGCTCTGACGCCCGTGGTCAGGCGCGGACGGCGCTCGCCTCCCGCGCCTCGACGAGCGCCGACAGGAACTCCGAGCACCCCGTCTCGACCTTGACCGTCGCGTGCTCGTCGCCGCGGGTCGCGCCCCGGTTGACGACGACGACCGGCGTGCCGGCCTTGGCGGCGTGGCGCACGAAGCGCAGCCCGCTCATCACGGTCAGGCTCGAGCCCGCGACCAGGAGCGCGCCACCCGTGTCCGCCAGGGCGTCGACGGCGGCGTAGCAGCGCTCGACCCGCGGCTTCGGCACGTTCTCGCCGAAGAAGACCACGTGGGGCTTGAGCACGCCGGCGCAGCCGGTGCAGTCGGCGACGACGAAGTCGCTCGTGTCGTCGAGCTCGACGTCGCCGTCGGGGCGCACCTCGACCTCGGCCCAGCGCTGCTCGAAGCCGGGGTTGAGCGCGACCAGCCGCTCGTGCAGGGCGGCGCGGCTCGTGACGGCCCGGCAGGCGAGGCAGACGACCTCGGCGATCCGGCCGTGCAGGGCGACGAGCCGCCGCGAACCGGCCCGCTCGTGCAGGCCGTCGACGTTCTGGGTGATGAGCAGCTCGGGGTCGAGCCGGGCCAGGCTGGCGTGGCCGGCGTTGGGCTCGGCGCGGCGCATCCGGCCCCAGCCGAGGTGGCTGCGCGCCCAGTAGCGCTGCTGGGCGGCGGGTCCGGAGACGAACTCCTGGTAGGTCATCGGCGCCCGCACGGGCGACCCCGGGCCGCGGTAGTCGGGGATGCCGGAGTCGGTGGAGAGCCCCGCCCCGGTGAGTACCACCAGCGGGCGGCCCTCGAGGAGGGTGAGCGCCTCGGCGACGGTGGCGGTCAGCGCGCGTACCTGAGCTCGGCGCGGGCCCGGGCCTTGGCCGCCTCGGTCTCGCGGTCCTTGGGGGGCGCGGTGGTGACCAGGTCGTCGACGAGGTGGCGGGTGATGTGGGCGATCTCGCGCACCGCCCGGTCGAAGACGGCCTGGTTGGCCGCCGACGGCTTGGTCGTGCCCGCGACCTTGCGCACGTACTGCAGGGCGGCGGCGTGCACCTCGTCGTTGGTGGCCGGGGGCTCGAAGTTGTTGAGCGGACGGATGTTGCGGCACATGCCTCGATCGTACGTCGGGTCGCCCCTGCCGAGCCGTCGTCCGGACCACGAGGCCCCTGACCCACCGCGCCGCGATGCGCCTCGCACGATGCGCCTACCAGCCCGTTCGAGCACCCCCGAAGGCCATGTCGCGACCGTCTGCTGCGGGTCGGCTGCGGCCTCCGCGACAGGCGTACGATGCGCGGTGTGGCCGACCTGAGCCTGAGGCGTGTGCGGTACTTCGTCGCGGTGGCCGACACGCTCAACTTCGGCCGCGCCGCGCAGCGGCTGCACATCGCCCAGCCCGTGCTCAGCCGTCAGATCGCCGTGCTCGAGCGGGAGCTCGGCGCGAAGCTCTTCGATCGCTCCACCAACGGCACGACACTCACCGCGGCGGGGCGCGACGTGCTCGAGGAGGCGCGCACGCTGCTGCTCCGTGCCGATGCCCTCGAGCGGCGGGCTCGTCGGGCCTCGCGCGACGTCGAGCACGTCCGCATCGGGTTCATGCCCGGGCTCGTGGTGACCCCGTTGGTCCAGGGTCTGCGGACGTCGTTCGCCGGCATCGAGGTCGAGCTGGTCCGCACCGGGTGGGACGACCAGGTCGCGACCATCCTCGACGGGCGGGTCGACATCGGCCTGCTCCGGCTCCCCGTCGTCGGCGACGGCGTGCGGGTGGAGGGGCTCTTCGAGGAGCCGCGCGTCGCGGTCGTGCCGATGACGCACCCGCTCGCCGAGGCGAGCGAGCTGAGCATCGACGACCTCGCCGCGTTCGAGCTGCTGCAGTCGCCGGAAGCCGTACCGGAGTGGCGGGATGCACGCCGTCGTCGCGGCCTGTCGATCCGGGCGGCGCACTCCTACCCGCACGAGGTCGAGGTCAAGCTCGAGAGGGTCGCAGCCGGCCTCGGCGTCGCGATCCTGCCCGCGTCCACGGCCCGCTTCTACACGCGCCCGGACCTGGTCACGCGGGCCGTCAGCGGGCTGGCGCCCGGCACGGTGGGCATCGGCCGGGCCGAGGACCGCGACGGCACGGTCCTCGACCGGGCGGTCGAGCTGGCTCATACCCTGGGGGCATCACTGGCGACCGGAAGGGTCTTGGACGGCATCGCCTGACCCGCTCGATGCTGGTCGACATGGCAGTCGACAACACCTCACGCATCGTCGTCCTCGGCGGCACCAGCGGCATCGGCCTGGCGGTCGCGCAACGCGCCGCCCGGGCCGGCGCCGCCGTCACCATCGGCTCGCGCCGACCCGAGTCCCTCCGGCAGGCCCTCGACCAGCTGCCCACGGGGGTGAGCGGACACGTGGTCGACGCCTCCTCGAGCGAGTCGGTGGCCGGCTTCCTCGACCGGGTCGGCGAGTTCGACCACTTCGCCTACACGGCGGCCGAGAACCTCACCGGCGCGCCGCTCGCGGCCTACACGGTCGCCGGTGCGCAGGCGTTCTTCGGCCTCCGCCTCTTCCACGCCCTCGACGCCGTCCGGCTGGCGGTGCCGCACCTGCCGTCGTCCGGATCGATCACGCTCACCAGCGGCACCGCCGCCTTCAAGGGCGGGCCGGGCTGGACGCTCGGGTGCGCGGTCTCCGGCGCGATGGTCTCGGTGGCACGGAGCCTCGCGGTCGAGCTGGCCCCGGTCCGGGTGAACGTCGTGGCGCCGGGCGTCGTGCGCTCGCCCGTGTGGTCGTCGATGACCGAGGAGGACCGAGAGGCCATGTACGCACAGGTCGGGGCCGGGTTGCCGCTCGGCCGGGTCGCCGAGCCGGACGACGCGGCGAAGGCCTACCTCGCCCTCATGGACCAGGACTACGTCACCGGCGCGGTCTCGGTCGTCGACGGCGGCACGCTGGTGGCCTGACCCGAGGGCGACTCTGTCCCCGCGTAGGCCCAGCAGTCGAGGCGCGAAGGACGACTCGGGCGTCCGACGGGGACTCCCGGGCACCGTCCGACTGCCGCCTCGCGGTCGCCCGGAGCCCGGTCTGAGCGCGGCTAGAGGGCGAGGAAGTCGGCGCCGTCGCCGGTCGCCACCACGACCCGGCCGTCGGGCAGCGGCACCAGCCGGACGTCGCGGATCTCGTCGCCGTACTCGGTCTGCACCATCCGGTTCTCGATCCGGCCGCCGGCGAACCGGGAGACCGACACGTAGCCGTTGTTGCCGCGGGTGACCACGCTCAGCGCGGTCCGCTCGTCGGGCAGCCAGGTGAACTGGCGCGGGTCGGCGACCGCGTTGGCGACGCTGCGCCGGCCGAACGAGAGGACGTCGAGGCGGCTCACGTCGGTAAGGTCGGTGACGTCGAAGAGGCCGAGCTGCGCGCCCCAGCCGTCGGCCGACGGGCCCTCGCCGTAGCCCAGCAGCCGCATCGAGCCGAGCGGGTGGAGGTAGCCGGAGAAGCCCGGGATCTTCAACTCCCCGAGCAGCCGGGGCCGGCGGGGCGCGGACAGGTCGACGGCGTAGAGGGGGTCGACCTGGCGGAAGGTGACCACGATCGCCAGGTCGTCGAACCACCGCACCGAGGTGATCTGCTCGCCGACGCCCAGGCCGTCGAGCCGCCCGGCCTCGACCAGGTCGTCGCCGTCCTCCTCGAGGGTCACCACGGAGTTGAACTGGCCGGTCGCACCGGTCGGCCCGAGGGCCAGGCGGATGGTGTCGTCGGCCGCGTCGATCGACCAGCGGTCGCGCAGTGCGCCGTCGACGTCGCCCGCGGCGGTGAACAGGGTGTCGGTGCCGTCGAGGGCGAAGGAGTAGACCCGGCTGGAGCCGGGGTCCCCGGCGGGCAGGCTGCCACAGCACCACCCGCCGCCCCAACCCCGGCTCCACGGCGACCACCGGGGGCCGCCGGAGGTCGCCACCACCAGCCGGTCGGGCGCGGCGTAGACCAGTCCGGTGTCGACCGCGAGCGCGGTCACCGAGGTGTCACCCGGCTCTGCGACCTCGAACCCGGCCACGGCGAGCGTGCCGACCGGGGCGTCCGCGTCGGGGACGGCGACGTCCTCGCAGTCGACCAGCGGTCGGGCGTCGCCTCCGTCGACGGTCGCGGTGGGCAGCCAGTCCTCGATCGTGGTGGCCCGCAGCGCCGAGCGCAGCTCGTCGGCCTCGCCCTGCGGGTCGCGCGGCGGGGGCGCGACCTCGAGGTCCGGCAGCCCGGCTTGGAGCACCAGCCGGACGACGGAGCCGTGGAGCCGGGCGGCGACCAGGGCGGCGTCGTAGGACGTGGCGGACGTGACCTCGGGGGCGGCGGGGTCGGAGACGTCGACCACCACCGTGCGGGCCGGCAGCAGCTCGTCGTAGGACGTCGAGGTCGTGATCGGATCGCCGGCCGGGTCGGTGCCGACCGCGACCACGGTGTCGCCGGCCAGCAGGAGCTCGGCGTCGCGCAGGCCGGGCAGGTCGAGCGCGGTGAGCCGGTCGACCTCCGACCCCGAGACGTCGTAGGTGACGAGCTCGCCGTCCTCGACGCGGAACAGGGTCTCGCCGTCGGTCTTCACCGTGTCGGGCTCGTCGACGCCGGCTTCCTGCACGTTGGTGCCGGTCTCGCCGTTGACCTGGCGCACGGTGCTGCCGCTGGCCCGGCCGGCCTCGCCAGCGAGGGGCGCCAGCGGGCCGGCGTCGTTGGCGACGTCGCCCTCGAGCCGGTGGAAGTACGTCGCGTCGTACGCCCGCACCAGCGGCAACGCGCGCTCGACGTAGGAGTCGAGCAGCTCCTCGCAGCCCGCGCCGGGTGCGAGCGAGGCGTCGGTGAACGACGCCCGCACCACGTCGCGCCCGTCGGTAGCGGGGGTGCCGTCGCTCGCCCGGTCGCCGCGACGGTCGTCGCCGGCGCTCCCCGTCACGACGGCGCCGGCGACGAACGCCGCCGCCAGGCCGGTCACCACCCCGGCGACGAGCACGGTGCGCTGGGGGGTGGAGCGCGGCGGGGTGGACGGGTTCGGCATGGCGAGACCTCGGTATCGGGGACGGAGCTCGCAGGGTGGGACGGCGCGACCCCCGGGCCGGTTCCCGGCGCTCCACGCCGGGTGCGAGAGTGGCTGCATGCCTCGAGAGACCACGCGTCAGTCCAAGGACCTCGACCTGGTGCTGTTCGGTGCCACCGGCTTCACGGGCGGGCTCACCGCCGAGTACCTCGCCGAGCACGCCCCCGCCGGGCTGCGCTGGGCGCTCGCGGGCCGCAACGCCGGCCGGCTGGAGGAGGTGCGCGACCGGCTCGCGGCCGCCCACCCCGAGCTGGCCGAGCTGCCGCTGCTCACCGCCGACACCACCGACCCCTCCTCGCTGGCCGAGGTGGCGCGGCGGGCGTCGGTCGTGATCACCACGGTCGGTCCCTACCTCCAGCTCGGCGAGCCGCTGGTCGCCGCCTGCGCCGAGGCCGGCACCGACTACGTCGACCTCACCGGGGAGCCCGAGTTCGTCGACACCATGTACGTCGCCCACCACGCGACCGCCCAGCGCACCGGCGCCCGGATCGTGCACGCGTGCGGCTTCGACTCGATCCCCCACGACCTCGGCGCGCTGTTCACCGTCCAGCAGCTGGCCGCGGCCGGCCCGGTGACGGTGCGCGGCGTCGTCCGCACCACGGGGTCGTTCTCCGGCGGCACCTTCCACTCCGCGATGGGGGCGTTCTCCCGCGCCCGGCAGATGCAGGCCGCGATGAAGGCCCGCCGCACGGTCGAGCCGCGACCCGAGGGACGCAGCTCGCGCGCGGTCGCCGGCAGGCCCGGCCGCGACCGGATGCTCGGCTATTGGCTGCTACCGCTGCCCACGATCGACCCGTTCGTCGTCGCCCGCAGCGGCGCCGCGCTCGAGGTCTACGGCCCCGACTTCCGCTACTCCCACTACGCCGGCACCAAGACCCTGCGCTACGCCCTCGGCGGCGCCGCGGCCGCCGGTGCGCTCGGCGTCTCGGCGCAGGTGCCGCCGCTGCGCAACTTCCTGCTCTCGCGGGTCAAGCAGGGGGAGGGCCCGAGCGAACGGCGTCGCGAGCGGGCCTGGTTCACCGTCGACTTCGTCGCCGAGGGCGACGGCCGCACCCTCCACACGCGGGTCTCGGGCGGCGACCCGGGCTACACCGAGACCGCGAAGATGCTGGCCGAGTCGGCGCTCTGCCTGGCCTTCGACGACAACCCAGCCGCCGCCGGCTGCGTCACCCCCGCCCAGGCGATGGGCGACAGCCTCATCGCGCGCCTCACCGCCGCCGGCATCACCTTCGAGGTCGTGGCGTGACCGACCTGCGCGCGGCGCTGGCCGCGGCGCTCACCGACGCGATGCGTCGGCGCGACCGGCCCGCCCTCGCCGCGCTGCGGGCCGCGTCGGCGCGGATCGCGAACGCCGAGGCCGTGCCGGTCGACGCAGTGCCCGCCGCCGGGGCGATCGAGGCCGCCGCGGCCGGCGCCGGCGCGGCCGACGCCCCGCGCCGCGAGCTGACGCCGGCCGACGTGCGCGCCCTCGTCGCGGCCGAGGCCGAGGAGGCCGAGTCCGCCGCCACCGAGCTCGACACCGCTGGCCGGGCCGACCGTGCCGCCGAGCTGCGCACCGGCGCGGCGGCGCTGCGGGAGCTGCTGGGCGGCTGACCGCCCGGCCCTCCCCCGGTCGGGCGATGTCCTGATCCGGTCGCGCCGTTCCGCTTGCCTGGGCGAGGGCGAGGTGGCAATGTGATCGCCCTCACGCTTAAAACGTTTCAACCTTGTGGGCGAGGCGAGATCTCGTGCGGTCGCGGCTCCACCCGTCTGGTCTAGGAGGATCAGTGGCTGTCGAGTTCCGAAGTGGTCTGGTCGAGCGCGTTCGACGGGCGGTCGAGCCCGTGCGGCGGGTGCTCGCCGGCGTGCTGTTCGTGGCGCTGGGCGCCGGCGGGCTCGCGGTCGTCGTGGCCGCCACCGCCGCGCCGGCCCAGGCGGCCCCGCCGCGGGTCTGCGGCACCGCGCTGAGCACGCTGACCAACAAGGTCGTGCTGCTCGGGCTGCCGGCCAGCGGGGGCACCGGTGCCGACTCCTACTCCGGCGGCTACCTGGCCCCGGCCCGGGCCTCGGAGTGGACCGACTACTCGCTGGAGGGCACGGCCACCACGTCCAACACCCTCGCGGTGTCGTTCCGGCAGAGCGGCAACAACGGCCCCTCGCTCCAGTTCGCAGCCGGCCAGAACACCCTCGGCCCGCTCCGGCTCAACAACGGCGGCTGGGCGGCCGACGGCAACCTGCAGCTGCCCGCCGGCACGCTGAGCGCGGGGAAGCCCTTCCGCTTCAAGATCGCCGTGACCGGGCAGCAGGTCACCGTCTCGATCGACGACGTGCAGGTGGCGCAGTACTCGCGGCCGTGGATCCCGGCGTCCGGCACCGTCGGCATCCGGGTCTCCGGCGCCGAGACCGGCACGCTCGACGACCTGGTCGTGCGCCGCCTCGACACCGGCAAGTACCTCTACGCCGACGACTTCGACGACCGGGCCGTCGGCACCGCCGGGGCCACGGCCGCCGGTTACGCCGGGCTGGAGACCGTCGAGGTCTGCAGCGTGCCCGACTCGCCGGCGGACGCCTACTGGATCTGGAGCTCCGACGCGACGTCGGTCAACAACTGGGCGGCGTTCCGCAAGACCTTCACCGTCGACGACGTCGACGCGCTGCCCGAGCGGGTGAACGCCCGGATCGCCGCGGAGACGAAGTACTGGCTCTACGTCAACGACGAGCTCGTGGTCTTCGAGGGCAGCGTGAAGCGCGGCCCCAACCGCAACGACACCTACGTCGACAACGTCGACCTGCGTCCGCACCTCCAGGAGGGCGAGAACACCGTCGCGATCCTGGCGGTCTCCTACGGCCGCGGCGGCTACGCCGGCCCCTACTCCGGCCGGGCCGGACTCTTCTTCGAGGCCGCCGACGTCGACCTGCGCTCCAACGACACTTGGAAGGCGCTCAAGGTCGCGGCCTACGGCTCCATGGGGGTCGACACCAACTACCGGCTCGCCGAGCCCAACGTGCGCTACGACGCCCGCGAGGAGGTCGCCGACTGGGCGGACTGGAAGCAGGGCGACTACGACGACTCCGAGTGGCCCGCGGCGGTCACCGCCGGCAACGAGGGCAGCTCGCCGTGGAACCTCCTGGTCGACCGGCCGATCCCGCTGCTGAAGTACGACGAGCAGCCCACCACGTGGGCTGTCACCGACCCCGCGGTGAAGACCACGACGGCGGGCGGCGTCACGACGTACGAGGTGCGGCTGCCGGTCAACCAACAGCTCACGCCGTATGTGAAGCTCGGCGCCGCCACCGAGGCCGGCCGGACCGTCGGCCTCAAGACCGACCACGCGACCGTGCGCGGCTCCGGCATCGAGCAGGCGGTGCAGGCGGAGTACGTCACCAAGGCCGGCGCCCAGGAGTACGAGTCGCTGGTCTGGATGAACGGCGACAAGCTGTTCATCACGTCCCAGGCGGGCGCGCAGGTCGAGGAGATCGGCTACCGGTTCTCCGGCTACGCCTCGGAGTTCGACGGGTCCTTCACCTCCGACGACCCGTACCTGAACAAGCTCTGGACGATGGCGCGCGACACCCTCTACGTCACGATGCGCGACTCCTACATGGACTGCCCCGACCGGGAGCGGTCGCAGTGGTGGGGCGACGCCACCAACGAGCTCGAGGAGGCGTTCTACGCCCTCGACCCCGCGGCCGCCGACCTGGCCCGCAAGGGCATCACCAACCTGATGGGGTTCCGCAACGGTGACCTGATCCCGACCCAGGCGCCGGCGGCCAGCTTCTCGGAGCTGCCCGCCCAGTCGCTGGCCGCGGTGATGAGCTTCTGGATGTTCTACGAGTACTCCGGCGACCAGACCGCCCTCGAGGAGACCTACCAGCCGTCGCTCGCCTACCTGCGCACCTACAACATGGCCGCCGACGGGTTGCTGCAGCACGACCACGGCGGCACCTGGCACTGGCACGACTGGGGCTACAACGAGGACGGCCGCCTCATCGACACGCTCTGGTACTACATCGCGCTGCAGTCGACGTTGAAGTCGGGCGCGACCCTCGGCGTGCCGGCCGACGACCCCGGCACCACCTGGATGCAGGAGCGCGTCGACTCGATCGCCGACAACATCGACAAGCTGTGGGTCGAGGGCAAGGGCTACTACGAGTCCACCGGCGACGGCCGCGCCGACGACCGCGCCAACGCGCTGGCGGTCTACGCCGGCCTGGCCGACCCGTCGCAGTACGAGCAGATCCGCGACGTGCTGGTCAACGTCAAGAAGTCCAGCCCCTACATGGACAAGTACGCCCTCGAGGCGCTCTACCTGATGGGCTACCCCGACGACGCGATCGCGCGGATGAAGGACCGCTACGCGCCGATGGTCAACGATCCCGACCACTCCACGCTGTGGGAGTTCTTCGCCGGCCCCGAGCAGGACGCCGCCGGCACCTTCAACCACGCCTGGACCGGCGGGCCGCTGACCATGATGAGCCGCTACGCCGCCGGCATCCAGCCCGTGACGCCCGGCTTCGAGGAGTTCGCCGTCCGGCCCCAGCTCGGGTCGCTCAAGAGCGTCCAGGCCGGCGTCCACAGCGTCAACGGCAAGATCGCCGTGCAGATCGACGCCGCCGACCCGCGGCTCTTCGAGCTCGGCGTCACCGTGCCGGAGGGCGCCGTGGGCCGGATCCACCTGCCCAGCACGGTGCTCGGCGACATCGAGGAGTCCGGCTCGCCGCTCGACGAGTCGACCCCCGGCGTCCTCGACCTCTCCGTCGACGAGGCCACCGGCCAGACCGTGGTGCGGGTCGAGGCCGGCGACTACGACTTCGCCGTCGCGGCGCCCCCGGCGACGGTCACGCTGCCCCGGGTGGGCACCGTCAGCCCGGGCGCCGACGCCGCGGGCGTCGTGAAGGTGCAGAACACCGGCACCGTGTCGCTCGACGAGGTCTCGGCCGTCGTCGACGTCCCCGGCCTCACCGAGCCGGTCACCCTCACCGGTGGTCCGGTCGCGGTGGGCGAGACCGCCGACCTGCCGTTCACGATCGCGGTGCCGCAGGGCATGCGCAGCGGCTCGTCGTTCGACGCCCAGGCCGAGGTGACCGTCACCTACGGCGACCAGCAGCGCAGCTTCACGGTGCCGGTCGACAGCTACCTGCGGGTCGCGGCCGACGTCACCGTCGAGTCCGTGGTGGTCGGCGAGCGGACCGGGACCTATCCCAGCACCGGGCGGTGGACCGCCACCGCCACGGTGCGCAACGACAGCGCCACCGCGGTGGCCGGACGGGTCGTCGCGCGCTCGGTGGACGACGTCCTCGAGGCCGGCGCCCCGTCGGCGCTCGTGACCGTGCCCGCCGGCGGCTCGCTGCAGGTGCCGGTCACCGTGCACGGCGGCGGTGAGCACTGGCTGCCGATCATGCAGTCGGTGAGCGTCGACTTCGTCGACCGCGGCTCGGTGCTGGCGACCGGCACGAGCACCACCCGGATCAAGTGGTACGGCCCGAAGGGCCAGGGGTGGAGCACCACCGGGGCCGGGGCGATCGCCGGTGCCACCGACTTCGTCGACCTCGGCGACGGCGGCACCGGCTCGACCGGCAACAGCCCCGCCAACGTGCGGCCCGGCCCGACCGAGCTCGCGCACAACCTGCGCTGGAACTACCAGCCCAGCATCCCGGTGGGCGGCACCAACACCGAGGGCGGCCTGACCCGTCGGTTCACCTGGGCCCGCGACGGCAGCTGGTACAGCGTCGACGTCAGCGTGCCGACCGGCGAGCCGTTCGTGCTGAGCATGCGCGAGACGGCCGACACCTCGGTGGCGAGCACCGTCGCCGTCGTGCAGACCCGGCCGAAGGTCTACCGGGTGCTGGTCGACGACGTGCTCGTGCAGCAGGTGCGCTACCTGATGCCCAACGAGGGCGTCGTCGGCAACACCCTCGCCAACTACCAGGTGCTGGTCGACGACCCGGCCGCCCTCGACGCCGACGGCGACGGGAAGGTCACGGTCAAGTACCTCTACAACGGGCCCAGCGACGGCTTCTACGACCCGTCGCTCACCGACGTGTGGGTCTCGCCCGCGCCGACGCCCGCCGCCGACGTCAGCGCCCCGACGGTGTCAGCCGCGCCGGCCGACTCGACGGCGTACGGCAACAACGGCTGGATCACCGAGCCGACCACCGTGGTGGTCGACGCGGTCGACGACGTCGACCCCGAGCCCGCGGTGCGGGTCGCGGTCGGCGACGCGGCGCTCGCCCCCTACACCGACCCGGTGCCGGTGACGACCGACGGCACCCACGTGGTGCGCTACACCGCCACCGACGCTGCGGACAACGCCGCTGCCGAGCAGGCGCTGACCGTCAGGGTCGACACGACCAAGCCGGTGCCGGCGTTCGGCGAGTGGCCGACCGGCGTGATCCGCGAGGGCGAGGTGCCCGACGAGCCGGCGTGCCTCGGCACCGACGCGACCTCGGGCGTGGCGTCGTGCGTGCAGACGGGCTACGGCCGCACGGTCGGCCCGCACACGATCACCCAGACCGTGGTCGACAAGGCCGGCAACCGGGCGCGGGCGACGTTCAGCTACGTCGTGGTGGCCGTCGACAAGTCCGAGCTGGAGCTGGCGCTGCTGGAGCTCGCGGTTCTCGACGCCGACGACTGGACCACCTCGTCGTGGGCCGCGCTGCGGTCGGTCGTCGACGGCGAGTCGGGTGCGCAGGCCGTGCTCGACGGCACCGAGTTCTCCCAGGCCCAGGTCGACGCCGCCGTCGCGGCGGTCGAGGCGGCCGTGGGCGGGCTGGTGCCGCGGGGCGACGCCACCGCGCTGACGACGCTGGTCGATGCGGCCCGGGGTCTCGCCGACAAGCTCGACGGCTTCACCGAGGCGTCCGCGAACGCCCTGCGGGCGGCGCTGGCCGACGCCGAGGAGGTGCACGAGGCCCGGGCCGACAAGACCCAGGCCCAGCTCGACGCCGCCACCGAGGCGCTGCAGACCGCGCTGAACGGGTTGACGGTGCAGCCGCCGACGACCGACAAGGCCGTGCTGCAGCACGTGCACGACGAGGCGAAGGTGCTGTCGAACGACGACGGCGCGTTCACCGCGGCGTCGTGGGCGACCCTGCAGGCCGAGCTGACCGACGCCGCGGCGGTGCTCGCCGACGCCGACGCCACCCAGGCGGAGGTCGACCAGGCCGTCGTCGAGCTGACCTCGGCGGTGTCCGGTCTCGAGCCGGCGCCCGCCCCCGTGAGCAAGGCCGTCCTCGAGGCCGTGCTGGCCCAGGCGACGGGGCTGACGGAGGCGTCGTACACGAAGGACTCGTGGGCCGCGCTGCAGGTCGAGGTCGCCGACGCGACCGAGGTGCTCGGCCAGGCCTCGGCCACCCAGGCCGAGGTCGACGCGGCCACGGTCGAGCTCAGCGCGGCAGTCGCGGGTCTGGTGCCGGCGAAGCCCGACGTCCCCGCGGCCCAGGTGGTCGCGAAGGTGAAGCTCAACCAGGCCCAGCTGCGGCTGGTGCGCGGCAAGAAGCTCCAGCTCGAGGAGGGGGTCTACCTCACCGACGGGCGGGCGTCGTACGCCGGCACGGTCGTGTGGCGCTCCTCGAACCCGAAGGTCGCCACGGTCTCGGCCGCCGGCGTCGTGAAGGCCAGGAAGAACGGCCGGACGACGATCTCCGCCACCACGGTGGGGGCGAGCGCCTCGGGCGCGAAGCTCTCGACCAGCATCAAGGTGACGGTCGTCAAGAAGAAGCCGAAGGCCAAGGTCCGCAAGGTCTCCGCCGTCGTGCCGAGCACGATGAAGGTGGGCCAGGCGGTCTTCGTCACCGGTCGCTACCTCCCGGCGAAGGCGACCGGCCTGAAGGTGACCTACCGGTCGTCGGCGCCCGGCGTGGCCTCCGTCGACGTCGCTGGACGGATCCTGGCAAACGCCAAGGGCGTCGTGACCATCACGGTCCGCGCGGGCGGCAAAACGCAGGCCTACCGGGTCACCGTCCAGTAGTCCCGAGACGCACGCACCCCCGGGCCCGCGCTCGCGGGACCGGGGGTGCGTCGTCGTCCGGCCTACCTCGGTTACGACGGCGACCAGCGCAACGTCTCGGCCCGGACCGCGGAGCCGTCGCGCAGCGGCTGCCACTCGCCGGTCGCGGCGAAGCCGAGCTGCGCGTACAACCGCCGCGCGGCGTCGTTGCCCTCGGTGACGTGGAGGACGACGGCGCGCCCGATCGTCCCGGCCTCGATGAGCAGCCGCTCCAGCACCTGCCTCGCCAGGCCGCGCCCGCGCCACTCCGGCTCGGTCCACATGCCCCAGACCATCGCGTCGGGGGAGTCGGCGGCCAGGAACAGGCCGCCCATCGCGACCGGCTGCTGCCCGCTGAGCGCCAGCACGACCGGGCCAGCGCCGCCAGCGCGCCGCCGCCACTCCGCCTCGGGGTGGCCCTGCGCGTCGGCCAGCCTCGCCCCGAACTCCTCCGGCGATTCGGCCAGCGCCCGCAACCGGATGGTGCGCAGCACCTCCCAGTCGTCCGCGGTGATCACGCGCAGCTGGGTGTCGGGACCGTCGAGCATGGCGGGACTGTAACGACGGACGGCCCCTGGCGGGAGCCGCGCCGGCGCCCTACGGTGACGCTCGTGCAGGACCTGCTCTTCGTGCTGGGGCTGGGACTCTTCGTCCTCGGCCTGTTGACCGGCCTCGTCGTGCCGCGGATGCGCAACCCGCGGATGGCGGTGGCGAGCCACATGCAGGGCATGACCAACGGCCCGTTCCTCGTGGTCGTGGGGCTGCTCTGGCCCCACGTCGAGCTGCCGCACGCCTGGGAGGTCGTGGTCGTCGTGCTGCTGGCCTACGGCGCGTACGCCAACTGGCTCGCCACCCAGCTCGCGGCGTTGTGGGGGAGCGGGCACAAGCACGCCCCGCTGGCGACCGGCGACCACCGCGCCTCGCCCGCACGCGAGCGGGCGGTCGAGCTGCTGCTGGTGACGCTCGCCCCAGCCATGCTCGTCGGCACCGTGGTGCTGGCCGTCGGCGTGCTGCGCTGAGGTGCCCCAGGCAGGAGTCGAACCTGCGACCTTTCGCTTAGGAGGCGGCTGCTCTATCCGCTGAGCTACTGGGGCCCGCGTCGAGGACGCGAGCACCGATCCTAGTGCGGGTGGTGGTCCGGACCGGCGGCACCTCGAGTTGAGACATCGCCGTCTCATATGAGACAGTAGTGTCTCATTCAGGAGGTAGTTCGTGGTCCACACCCGCGAGTCGCTGCTCGCCGCCGCCCAGCGGCAGCTGAACGCCGACCCGCTGTCGTCGATGGCCGTCGTGGCCGCGGCCGCGGGGGCAGGCCGGGCGACCCTGCACCGCCACTTCGCCAGCCGCGAGGCGCTGCTGCTCGAGATCGGCGAGCGCTCGCTGGGCCGCTGGGAGCAGCGGCTCGACGAGCACGCGGTCGAGGAGGTCGCCGCCTCCGGCGACCCCGGGCGGATCCGCGAGTGCATCCGCGGGCTGGTCCGGTCGTTCGTCGACGACTCGGACGACTTCGGGTTCGCGCTGACCGACCACTTCATCGTCACCGACCCGGTGCTGGTGGCACGTGGCGACACCCTCGTCGAGCGCGAGGTGACGCTCTGGGAGGCGGCGCAGGCGGCCGGCGTGCTGCGACCCGACCTGGCGCCGCGCTGGATCAGCCACGCCATGTACGGCCTGCTGGTCTCGGCCCGCGAGGCGCTGCGGGCGGGCGACGTCGCGCGCCGCGACGTCGGCGACCTGGTGGTCTCGACCCTGCTCGTCGGGGCGGGTGCCCGGTGACCGCCGCCGTCGAGCCGGTCGGCACCGAGCCGGCCGTGCCGGTGCGCAACCGGTGGGCCGGGCTGGCCGTGCTGACCGCGAGCCTGCTCGTGGTCGTCATGGACATGACGATCCTCAACGTCGCGCTGCCCGAGCTCTCGGTCGAGCTCGGCGCCGGTGCCCTGGCGCAGCTGTGGGTGGTCGACGCCTACGCGCTGGTGCTGGCCGGGCTGCTGATCCCGATGAGCGCCGTGGCCGACCGGTGGGGACGACGCCGGATGCTGCTGTCGGGCTTCGCGATCTTCGCCGTCGCCTCGACGCTGGCGCTGGTCGTCACCAGCCCGGGTCAGCTCGTCGCGCTGCGGGCCGCGCTCGGCGTCGGCGGCGCGATGGTGATGCCGGCAACGCTGTCACTGATCCGCACGCTCTTCCCCGACCCGACCGAGCGCGCCTACGCCCTCGGGCTCTGGGCCGCGACCGCCTCGGTGGGCGCCGCCCTCGGACCGGTGATCGGCGGGGCGCTCCTCCAGGCGTTCAGCTGGCACGCGGCGTTCCTCGTCAACGTGCCGGTGATGGTGGTCGCGATCGTGGGCGGCGCCAGGCTGCTGCCCGAGAGCCGCTCCGCGCGGCCCGGCGTGCTCGACCCGCTCGGCGTCACGCTCTCGGTGGTCGGCATGGTGGCCACGGTCTACGCCGTCAAGCACCTCGCCCGCTCGGGTGTCGACGTCGAGGGCGTGGTCGCGCTCGTCGTGGGGGCGGCCGCGCTGACGGCGTTCGTGCGGCGCTGCCTCGCGCAGCCGCGGCCGATGGTCGCGCTGCGGCTCTTCGCCAACCCCGTCTTCCGCTCCGGGGTGTTCTGCGCCCTGGCGGCGAGCACCGCGATGATGGCGCTGCTCTTCACCGGCTCGCAGTGGCTCCAGCTGGTGCAGGGCTGGTCGCCGCTGGTGGCGGGGGTCGCGCTGGTGCCGCTCGCCGTCGGCGGGCTGGTCGGCTCGCCGTTCGCACCGGCCCTGGCCGCCCGGGTCGGGGCTCGACCGGTCGTCGTGGGCGGCCTGGTCATGCTCGGCCTCGGCTCGGCCGCGATCGCGCTGCTGCCCCGGCCGATGCCCTACGTCGGCCTGGCGCTCGCTTTCGGCGTGGTCGGTCTCGGCACCGCCGCGCTCGGGGTGGGCTCGGCGCTGATCATGGGCAGCGCCCCGGTCGACGACGCCGGCTCGGCCGGCGCGATCGAGGAGATCTCCTACGAGCTCGGCGGCGTGCTGGGCGTCGCGGTGCTCGGCAGCCTGGTCGGCGCGACCTACCGCCACGGGCTGCCGGCCGACGCCTCGCCCGCGGCCGTCGACTCGGTGGCCGGCTCGGTCGGCACGCCGTGGTCGGCGGTGGCCGAGGCGGCGTTCACCGATGCCTTCGCCGTGGTCGGCGCGGTCGCGGCGGTCGTGATGCTGGCTACCGCCTGGGCGGTGTGGCGGATGCTGCCCCGCGAGCTCGACCTGGCCGAGCTCCAGCACTGACCAGCACTGACCAGCATTGACCAGCACTGACCAGCACTGACCAGCACTGGTCGTGGCCTGGTCCTGGGCCGGGTCACGCCCGCGCCGCGGCCACCTGCTCGCGCACCGCGGGAGCGACCTCGGCGGCGAACCGCTCCGCGGTGCGGGCGTCGTCGCCGCCGATGATGAAGGCGCTCAGCCCGTGGTCGAGCGCCAGCCCGGTCAGCTGGTCCACCCACGCCTCGGGCGGCCCGTCGAGCAGGCCGCGCGAGGTGGGGGAGAAGTCGGCCTGCATGAAGTTCATCAGCCGGCGTACGTCGGTGGGCCGGCGGCCGGCGGCCGAGGCGGCGTCGTCGATGCGGGCGTTGAGCTCGGGCAGCGAGTCGGCGCCGCGCGGCAGGTACCCCATCGAGGGCAGCCAGCCGTCGGCGTACGCGCCGGTGAGCTCGAGCATCCGTGGCTTGTAGGCGCCCACCCAGATCGCGACGTCGTGGGCGGTGGTCGGCCCGCGCTTGGCGCCGTCGACGGGGTGGTGGTCGCCGCGCAGGTGCACCCCGCCCCTGGTGTCGGTGTCCCACAGCGCGCGGATCACCTCGATGCCCTCGCGCAGGGCGTCGACGCCCTGGCGCGGGGTCAGCCGCGGGCCGCCCATCGCCGCGACGCCGTCCCAGAACGCTCCGGCGCCGAGGCCGAGCTCGAAGCGACCGCCGCTGAGCTGGTCGAGCGAGGCCGCGGCCCGGGCGAGCACGGCCGGCGGGCGCAGCGGCAGGTTCAGCACGTTGCCGCTCACGTGCACCCGCTCGGTGCGCGCCGCGACCCACGACAGCAGCGTCCAGGTGTCGAGGAACGCCGGCTGGTAGGGGTGGTCCTGGAACGTGACCAGGTCGAGCCCGGCCCGGTCGGCGGTGACCGCGAGGTCGACCGCCGCCTGCGGGGGATGGGCGGTGGGGGTGACGAAGGTGCCGAAGAGCAGGTCGTGCCCGTAGTCGGTCATGATGCGTGCTTCTCCTGTCCTGCCTCGAGGTCCGGGCGGACGCCGAGGACGTTGAAGTTGTCGTGGAACCGGTTGGTCGGGTCGACGCACCGCTTCACCTCGCGCAGGCGGGCGAGCGTCGCGGGCGGGAAGGCCAGCTCCACCACCTCGGGCCCGGTGCCGGTCTCGAAGCTGAGGTAGAGCCCGGTCAGGTGGCGGCGCACCGGCGCCCACGCGGCGTCGAGCGGCCCGGCCGCGGCGCCCATGGCGGTGACCTGGAAGGCCGCGTCGCGGTGGGCGAACGCCGTCGCGCCGGGCGCGACGTCGGCGATCGCGCCGCCCATCGTGCGCAGCTGGAAGAAGTGCACGTCGCCGCCGGCCAGCATCCGGGTCACGTCGGCCGCGACCTCGGCGTTGATGCTCCTGAGGAAGCCCGAGCGGGCCGCGGGCTCGCCGAACCCGCGGTGCCCGTCGGGTCCCACGTCGGCGGCGCTCCCCATCACGTCGCGGTACGCCGCCAGCACGACCTGCTGGTCGACCAGCACGCCCAGCTCGGCGAACGGCGTCAGCCGCTCGACCACCACGTCCGGGTCGTCGGAGTCGACCAGGCCGTAGAGATGGAGGAAGGAGTGGTCGCCGTGGGGCCGCCCCGCGACGAGGAAGATCGTGGTGTCGCGAGGGGCCGACGTCGCGAGCTCACCGAAGCGCAGCAGCGCGTCGGCCAGGTCGGTGACGGCGACCCGGAGCTGGGCCCAGCCCACCGTGCCGACCTCGTCGACCTCCAGGTCGAACGACGTCACGACCCCCACGTTGGCCCCCGCGCCCCGGACCGCCCAGAACAGCTCGGGCTCCTTGTTCGCCGAGGCGTGCACGACCGACCCGTCGGCCAGCACCACCTCGGCCGCGCGCACGTGGTCGATCGTGAGGCCGTGTTCGCGCGAGAGCAGGCCGATCCCGCCGGCCGTGGCGAGCCCGCCCACCCCCACGCCGCCGTAGTCGCCCGAGCCCAGGGCCCAGCCGTGGGGGTGGAGCGCCGCGGCGACCTGCTTCCAGGTCGCGCCGGGGCCGACGCGCACCAGCCGGCGTGCGGGGTCGACCACCTCGACCGAGCGCAGCGCCCCCACGTCGACCACGATGCCGCCGCGGTTGGTCGACCGGCCGCTCACCCCGTGGCCACCGCTGCGCACGCCGAGCGGCACCGTCGGGTGCCGACCGGCGAAGCGCACCGCGTCAGCGACCTCGGCCACCGTGGTGGGGCGCAGCACCAGGCCGGGCGCACCCCCGCGCAGGTACGTCGACGACACCGCGGCGTACGCCGGGTCGCCGGGCTCGACGGCCCGGGCGGCGAGCGAGGGCGGCAGGTCGTCGTAGGCGATGCCGGGCCGGCGGCGGGCGCGGGCGGCGGCCGACCGGTTGCTGCGCCCGGCCGGCAGCGCCGACCGCAGAGCGGCGACCGCCCCGACCTCCTGCGGGGTCGACACCGCCACGACCACGGCGCGCCCGTCGTCGACGGCTGCCACCCGGTCGACGCCGCTGCCGGCGGGCAGCACCACCCACGCGTCCGCCCCGGAGACGACCCGGGGCCCGGCGAGGGCGTCGAGCGCGGCCAGCGCCTTGGCTCTCATCTCGTCGCTCACCAGGCCGTCGGCGAGCGGGTCGTGAGCCAGGCCGACCTGGAGCCGGACGGTGCGGGCGGCCACCCACGACGCGACCGTCCAGGGGTCGAGCCCTGGCTCCCCCGGTGGTGCCGCGAGCAGCACGAGGAGGTCGAGGCCGGCGCTCTCGGCCTGCTCGGCCAAGGCGGCGACGGTGGCTGCGGTGGGTGGGTGCGACCAGGTCGTGGCCAGGTCGAGGGCGTGCCGATCTCGGGCATGGGGGTCCTTCTCATTGATCTGAAAGTCAGACGATATCGGTACAAGATTGTTGAGGACCGCGCGTATTCCCGCGCTACGCTCGCAGGGTGACCGCAGCACCGACGCGCCGACCCGACCGACCCGACCGACCCGCCGGCCACGCCGCCCGCGAGGGCGAGGACCTCGCCCGGGCGCTCGCCGTGCTGCTGCGCGCCCACCGGTCCGCGGTCGCGCCGACGGTCGCCGACGTGCCGGGCGGGTCGCGCGGCTACCAGGTCCTGGTCGAGGTCGTCGAGGGCGGCCAGCCCAGCCAGCTCGCCCTGGCCCAGCACCTCGGGATCGACCGCACCGCGATGACCTACCTCGTCGACGAGCTGGTCGAGGCCGGCCTCGTCGAGCGCCGGCCCAACCCGGCCGACCGGCGCCAGCGGCTCGTCGTCGCCACGTCGCTCGGACGCCGTCGCCTGGCCGCCGCGTGCGGCCGGGTGGCCGAGGCCGAGGAGGCGCTGCTCGGCGGGCTCGACGCCGGTGAGCGTGCCGAGCTCCGACGCCTGTTGGCCCGAGCCGCCTGCCACGCGGTGTCCGTCGACCCCGCTGCCGAGCTCCAGCAGGACTGAGCCCGGCCCGATGGAACCTCGTCGAGCCGCCACCTCGTCGTCCTCCTGACAGACCGGAAGGACGCATGGACCGCGACGAGGACTTCTCGGCGTACGCCGAGGCGCGCTGGAGCGCACTCGTGCGGTCGGCGGTCTTCCTCGGGTGCTCGGTGGAGGAGGCTCAGGACCTCGTGCAGACCGCACTGCTCAAGTGCTACGTCGGCTGGTCGCGCGTCGCGCGCGCCGACGACCGTGACGCCTACGTCTTCAGGGTGCTGGTCAACGCCCTGCGCGACAGCCGGCGCCGCCGCTGGTGGGGCGAGCGGGCCACCGACGAGGTGCCCGAGCGCGGCGTCCCGGACGCCACCGGCGACGTCGACCGCGCCGACGCCGTTCACCGCGCCCTGGCCGGGCTCAGCCCGGTCAACCGCGACGTGGTGGTGCTGCGCTACTTCGCCCACCTCTCCGAGGCGCAGACCGCGGCGGCACTGGGCATCGCCCGCGGCACGGTGAAGAGCCGGCTCTCCCGCGCGCTGGCCCAGCTCTCCCTCGACGACCACCTGCTCGACCTGCGGGGAGGCGCGTCGTCGTGACCGGGCCCGAGCAGCGGCTCGAGGAGCTGTGGGGCTCGCTGCCGGTCGGCGAGCCTCCGCTCGACGCGCTCCTCGACCGGGGGCGGCGGGCCCGACGCCGCCGCCAACGGGTCGCCGTCCTGGCCTCGGCGGCAGTCGTGGCCGTGGTCGCCGTCCTCGGCTCCGGCTCCTACGTGGCGCTCGACCGGCTGCGCACCCCCGACGGGCCCGCGCAGACCACCGTCACCGATCTCGACGCCCGGATCAGCCGGCCGCCGCTGGTGGCGCCGCCCGGCACCCGGCTGGTGGGGCTCGGTCGGGCGGCGGTGGCGGTGCCGGCGGAGTGGGGCACCAACGACGTCGCCTGCCCGGAGCCGATCGCCGACACCGTCCTGGTCGGCAGCAACCTCGGCGACGCCGACTACTGCGCGGTGGCCGCGGATCCCGACGCCACGGCAGCCGCGTCGTGGCTGGAGATCTGGGACACCCGCCGCGAGACGCCGTCACACCTCTTGGAGCCCTACGGCACCGTCGACGGGCTCGAGGTGTTGGCGATTGAGCCGTCGTGCCACGGCCGCGGGGCAGAGCGGTGCACCGCCACGCTCGCGGTCCCGTCACAGCACGCGGCGTTCGTGGTGAGCGTCGTGGGCGACGACGCGCAGGCGCGGGTCGACGAGGTGGTCGGCTCGCTCCAGGTCGTGCCGGCCGGCTACGACGCCCTGCCCCTCACGCTGCCCTCGACCCCGAGCGCCGCGCGCGAGGAGCTGCGCGGGCTCGGCTTCGCCACCCGGGTGGTGGAGGTCGACACCCCGGCCGCCGAGCCCGGCCGCGTCGTCGAGACGGTGCCGCCCGGCGGCACCCCGGTGCCCCTCGGCAGCCAGGTCACCCTCCGCGTCGCGGCGCCCGCGCGCTGACCCGTCGTACCCCCGCCGCCACCGAGGAGGCCACCCGTGTTGCCCCGCTTCGTTAGTCTTGCCCCGCGATCTCGGCGCAGGGGGTTTGGCCTACTCACCGGTCACGGTGACAATGGCATCTCCGCGAAGACCCAGGGCGTCGACGCATGCCCGCTACCCGAGACCGTGCGCAGGTGACCGTGAGCAGGATCGACAACCTCGACGAGGTGCCCGGCCAGCCCTACGGCCGCGGCGGCAAGCGCAAGGGCAACGCCCGGCGCCGCCACACCGTCGCCAAGGTGCTCGGCTCGACGATGCTCGTGCTGGCGATGGTGACCGCGCTCGGCGTGACGTTCCTCTACCGCCACCTCAACGGCAACCTCAACGTCGTCGACGTGACCTCCCAGCTCGGCGACGACCGCCCGGAGGAGGTCGACGTCAAGGGGCCGACCCAGCCGATCAACATCCTGGTGATGGGCTCCGACGCCCGCGACGGCGCCGGCAACAACATCGACGGCCTGACAGGTGACGGCCAGCGCTCCGACACCACGATCCTGTTCCACCTCTCGGCCGACCGGAAGAGCGCCTACGGCGTCTCGATCCCGCGCGACTCGCTCGTCGACCGGCCGGAGTGCTTCGACGACGACATGAACAGCATCCCCGGCGGCTCCGGCGCGATGTGGAACGAGGCGTTCTCGGTCGGCGGCGCCGCCTGCACGATCAAGCAGTTCGAGGCGCTCACCGACATCCGGATCAACAACTACGTCGTGGTCGACTTCCGCGGCTTCCGCGACATGGTCGACGCGATCGACGGCGTCGAGGTCTGCATCCCTCAGGACATCAACGACGAGGCCCACGGCATCGTGCTCAAGGCCGGCACCCGCGAGCTGGGCGGTGAGGAGGCCCTCAGCTACGTCCGGGTCCGCCACGTCGAGGGCACCGACGGCAGCGACCTCGGCCGGATCCAGCGCCAGCAGGCGTTCATCGCCGCGATGGCCGCCAAGGTGATCTCCGGCGACACCCTCGCCCGCGTCGACCGGCTGATCGGCTTCCTCAACGCCGCCACCAAGTCGCTGACCACCGACATCGAGAACATCGGTCGGATGGCCCGCATCGGCGCCGACTTCAACGGCGTCGGGCTCAAGCGGATCCAGTTCATCACCGTGCCGTGGCAGTACTCCCCGGCCGACCCCAACCGCGTCGAGTGGCTCCCCGAGGCCGAGCAGCTGTGGGAGAAGATCCGCAACGACTCGCCGCTCGGCAGCTTCCGCAAGGGCGCGATCACCGCCGGCGAGGTCCCCGGCAAGGGCAACCGACCCGGCAACGGGAACGGCGGCGGCGCCGCCAGCGACGGCCCGAGCGCCTCGGCGACCGCGCCCGGCGACCAGGAGACCCAGTCGGCGGCCGAGGAGGCCGAGGAGCGTCGCGAGCAGCGCGAGGCCGCCGGCCTCTGCGCCTGAGGTGACCCGGTGACCGACTCGCGCGACGAGCCCGACTGGAAGCGCCGGCGCCGGCTGGCCGAGGTGTTCGGCGACGTCCTGCCCGAGACCACCAGCGACGAGCGCGACCCGGAGTCGCCCGGTGGCGACCCCGGCGAGGAGTGGCTCAAGGCCCAGGTGCCGCCTCACCACGGCTAGGGCGGCCCCGCTGGTCGAGCAGCGAGCGCCAGCGAGCGTCATCGAGACCCGGTGAGACGGGAGCCCTCCGGTGAGCAAGGGAGGGTGTTCGGGTGCGGGGTCTCGACGGGCGCTCCTCGCTGGGGCTCGTCGCTGCTCGACCACCGGTGGGTGGCGGTGGTCGAGGTGCGAAGGCCGCTCGGCCTGAGCCTCGAGACCCCGTACGACGAAAGCCCTCCCGTCCCTATCGGAGCGCGTTCGGGTGCGCGGGTTTCGAGGCTCGCTTCGCTCGCACCTCAACCAGCGCGGGGTGGCGGTGGTCGAGGTGCGAAGGCCGCTCGGCCTGAGCCTCGAGACCCGGTGAGGCGAGAGCCCTCCCGTCCCCACCGGAGGGCGTTCGGGTGCGCAGGTTTCGAGGCTCGCTTCGCTCGCACCTCAACCAGCGCCGGGAGGGCGTTCGGCCGGCGGGGGTTTCGAGACAGTCGCTAGCGCGACTTCCTCAACCACCGGTGGTCGAGCAGCGAGCGCCAGCGAGCGTCGTCGAGACCCGTGAGACGACAGCCCTCCGGTGAGAACGGGAGGGCGTCGGCCCGCGGGGTTCCGAGGCTCGGGTCGCTCGCACCTCAACCAGCGCGGAGGGTCAGGGCTGCGGGGGCGTCGCGCTGCCGCCGCGCTGGGCGGCGAGCAGGTCGCGGATCTCCTGGAGGAGCTTGACGTCCTCGGGGGTGCCCGGCTCGGGGCTGGGGAAGTAGCGCTCCTTGGCCTTCGTGTACGGCGCCACGATGAAGAAGTAGACGACCGCGGCCAGGATCAGGAACGCGATCAGCGCCGTCAGCCAGGCGCCCACCGAGACGCCGCCCGGGTCGTAGTTCGAGAAGTCGGGGCTGCCGCCGGCCTTGCCGACGAGGTCCATGATCAGGTCGACGGTCGCCGTCACGACTGTGGCGAACGCGCCGCCCATGATGAAGGCGACGGCGAGCTCGACGAGGTTGCCGCGCAGGATGAAGTTCTTGAAGCCACTGAGCATGAGGACTCCCTGAGATCGTGGTCGGCGGAGGTGTCGGACCTGGCACGCTAGCGCGACCACGCGAAGCTCAGGAAGTGCCGCAGCGAGGCGTCGGCGACGGCCGTGACGTCCCCGATCCGCAGGCCGACCACCACCAGCCTGCCCGGCAGTCCGTCGCCGGAGTCGGCGGCGGCCGGCGCCGGGAGGGCGAGCACGACGGCGCCGGAGGCGACCACGGCGGGAGCCGCGCCCTGGGGGTCGGCGGCCACCAGGTCGATCTCGTCGCCCACGCGCAGCAGCCCGGCCATCGCGCCGTCGGGGAGCCGCACCGGCGTGGTCACCAGGTCGGGACGGCCCTCGGCCAGGCCCGGACCGACGAGCCGGGTGGTGGTGACCGGCTCGCCGCGCGCCATCGGCCCGGCCAGCACCCGCCCCACCGGCGAGGAGACGACGCCGTCCGGCGGTGCGTGCTCCGGCAGCCGCACCGTCGCCAGGTCCGCGTCCGTCAGGGTCGCGCCGGCCGGCAGCGCCCGTGCGGCCACGACCACCTCGGTGGTGGCCGGCGGTGCCGGCGCGACCGAGCGTACGGCGGCCAGGGCGGCGACCCCGACGAGCACGGCCGCCAGCAGCCGGCGCCGGCGCAGCACCGCGCGACGGGCCCGGCGCAGCGCCGCGGCCAACCTGGCCCGGGGCGGGCGGGGAGGCGGGACGTCGTCGGTCGAGGACATGCCCCGACGCTAGGACGACTGCGCAGGACGGCGGGCCCGTCGTCCACAGGCCCTCGAGGGGCGGTTCAGCTGGAGGTGGCCGCGGGGGTGCTCGACGTGCTGGACGAACCCGAGGAGGCCGAGGTGCCCGACGTGCTGGACTTGCTGTCCGACGAGCTGCCCGAGGAGCCCGAGCCGGAGGAGTCGCCCGACGTGGCGGAGGAGGTCTTCGTCGACGAGTCGGGGCCCGAGCCGCGGCTGTCGGTGCGGTAGAAGCCCGAGCCCTTGAAGACGACGCCGACGGCGTTGAAGAGCTTGCGGAGCCGGCCCGAGCACTCCGGGCACTCGGTGAGCGCGTCGTCGGAGAAGCTCTGGACCTGCTCGAAGGCGTGGCCGCACTCGGTGCAGCGGTACTGGTACGTGGGCACGGGTCCTCCGGTGGTGCGAGGCGATCGGGTTGGCACTCTGGGCCGTCGAGTGCCAATCGTACGACACGGCACAATGACGTCCACCATGACCGACCAGCTCGTCGCCGACCCGCCCCACACACCCCGGCGAGGAGGATTCGGCAGCTGGCCGACCCCGGTGCGGGTCGCCCTGGTCGGCGGCCTGGCCCTGGTGGTGCTGGTCGCGGCGGTGGTCGTCACCGGCGTCGTGCTGGTGCGCCGCCCGTTCCCGCAGTACGACGGCAGCACGCCACTGCCCGGCCTCGAGGGCCGGGTCGAGGTGGTGCGCGACGAGCACGGCATCCCGCAGCTCTACGCCGACAGCCTCGACGACCTGATGCGCGGGCAGGGCTACGTCCACGCCCAGGAGCGCTTCTTCGAGATGGACGTGCGGCGGCACGCGACCGCCGGCCGGCTCGCCGAGCTGTTCGGCGAGAGCGGGCTCGACAGCGACAAGGTGGTGCGCACCATGGGCTGGCGCCGGGTGGCCGAGCGCGAGCTGGCCCTGGTGCGGCCCGCCACCCGGACCGCGCTGCAGGCCTACGCCGACGGTGTCAACGCCTTCCTGGACGCGCACGAGCCGTCGGAGATCGCGGTGGAGTACACGGTGCTGGCGGTGGGTGGGCTCGACTACGCCCCCGAGGACTGGACCCCCGTCGACTCGCTGGCCTGGCTCAAGGCGATGGCCTGGGACCTGCGCGGCAACATGCAGGACGAGATCGAGCGGACCCTGACCGTGGCGGCCGTGGGCGCCGAGCGCGCCGCCGAGCTCTGGCCGCCGTACCCCTTCGCCGAGCACCGGCCGATCGTCGCCGGCGGCACGGTGGCGGAGGGTGCCTTCGCGCCCGCGACCGCCACCGCCACCGAGGTGCCGGGTGGCGAGGAGGGCGCCAAGGCCCTCGCGCTGACCGCGCGCGCCCTCGACGACCTCCCGGCCTGGCTCGGCCGCGGCGACGGCGTCGGCTCCAACAGCTGGGTGGTCGACGGCGACCACACCACCACCGGCGAGCCGCTGCTGGCCAACGACCCCCACCTCGGCGTCGGGATGCCCGGGGTGTGGATGCAGATGGGGCTGCACTGCCGGACGGTCGGCGACGACTGCCCGCTCGACGTCGCCGGCTTCACCTTCTCCGGCGTGCCCGGCGTGATCATCGGCCACAACGCCGACATCGCCTGGGGCTTCACCAACCTTTCGCCCGACGTCACCGACCTCTACGTCGAGCGGGTGCGCGACGACCAGTGGTGGCGGGCGGGGGAGTGGCGGCCGCTGCGCTCCCGGCGCGAGACCATCGAGGTCGACGGCGGCGACGACGTGACGATCACGGTGCGCTCGACCCGCCACGGCCCGCTGCTCTCCGACGCCGCCGACGACCTGCGCGACGTCGCCGACGTGGCGGAGGGCGCCGACCCAGACCACGAGTACGCCGTCGCCCTGGCCTGGACGGCGCTCGAGCCCGGCACCACTGCCGACGCGATCCTCGACCTCAACCAGGCCGCCGACTGGGACGACTTCCGTGCCGCCGCGGCGTCGTTCGACGTGCCGGCCCAGAACCTCGTCTACGCCGACCGCGCCGGCCACATCGGCTACCAGGCCCCCGGTCGGGTGCCGGTGCGCCGCCCCGGCCACGACGGCAACCTGCCCGCGGCCGGCTGGCAGAAGCGCAACGACTGGACCGGCCGGCACGTGCCGTTCGCGGAGCTGCCGTGGGTGCTCGACCCCGAGGAGGGCTTCGTCGTCACGGCCAACCAGGCCGTGATCGGGCCCGACTACCCCCACCACCTCACCGACGACTGGGACCGCGGCTACCGCTCCCAGCGCATCCGCGACCTGCTCGACTCCTCCGGCCGGATCTCGCCGGAGCGGATGCTCGAGGTGCAGCTCGACTCGCGCAACCCGATGGCGCCCGTGCTCACGCCGTACGTGCTCGACCTGCGGGTGGTGCGCGGCTACTACCGCGCCGGCCAGGACGTGCTGCGGCGGTGGAGCTTCGACCAGGCCGCCGACAGCGCCGGGGCGGCGTTCTTCAACGTGCTCTGGAGCAACGTGCTCGCGCTGACCTTCCACGACGAGCTCCCCGAGGAGCTGTGGCCCGACGGCGGGGAACGCTGGTTCGCGGCCGTGACCGACCTGCTGCGCGACCCGCGCAACGCCTGGTGGGACGACGCCACCACCGACGACGTCGTCGAGGACCGCGACGTGATCCTGCACCGGGCGATGATCGACGCCCGCGACGAGCTGACCCGGCGTCAGGCGCTCGACCCGCAGGACTGGGCCTGGGGTGGCCTGCACCGCCTCGACCTCCACTCCCCGACGCTGGGGGAGTCGGGCATCGGCCCGGTCGAGTGGCTGGTCAACCGCGACGGCCGCAAGGCCGGCGGCTCCACCTCCGCCGTCGACGCGACCGCCTGGGACGCCGCCGAGGGCTACGAGGTCACCTCGGCGCCGTCGATGCGGATGGTGGTCGACCTCGCCGAACTCGACGCCTCCCGCTGGATCAACCTCACCGGTGTCTCCGGCCACCCGTTCCACGAGCACTACGACGACCAGACCGACCTGTGGCTCGAGGGCCGCACCCTGCGGTGGCCGTTCTCGCGGGAGGCCGTGGAGGAGACCGCCGAGGACACCCTGGTCCTCGAGCCCGCCCCCGATCCCGTGGGCTGACCGCTCACCGCTGGTCGAGCAGCGAGCGCCAGCGAGCGTCGTCGAGACCCCGTGAGCCCACCGCCCTCCCTCGAGCACCGCGAGCGACCCAGTTGTCGCCGAGCCGTCGTTATTTAACGCCGGGTCGGCGAGATCCGGTGACAACAAGCGCCGGCTCGGCGCACTCGAGCCCGGGGCCGCGGGGCCGGGAGAGCGTTCGGGTGCGGGGGTTTCGAGACCGTTGCTAGCGCAACTTCCTCAACCAGCGGAGGGCGACCACCGCTGGTTGAGGAACGACGAAGTCGTGTCTCGAAACCTGGTGAGACGAAAGCCCTCCCGTCCCCACCGGACGGCGTGCGGCCGGCGGGGGTCTCGACGGGCGCTCCTCGCTGGGGCTCGTCGCTGCTCGACCACCGGTGCTTGCGCTGGTCGAGGTGCGAAGGCCGCCAGGCCTGAGCCTCGAGACCCCGTACGACGAAAGCCCTCCCGTCACCACCGGAGGGCGTTCGCCCGGCGGGGGTTTCGAGACAGTTGCTAGCGCAACTTCCTCAACCAGCGAGGGCGACCACCGCTGGTTGAGGAACGACGAAGTCGTGTCTCGAAACCTGGTGAGACGAGAGCCCTCCCGTCCCCACCGGACGGCGTGCGGGTGCGGAGGTTACGAGACAGTCGCTAGCGCAACTTCCTCAACCAGCGGAGGGCGACCACCGCTGGTTGAGGAACGACGAAGTCGTGTCTCGAAACCTGGTGAGACGAAGGCCCTCCCGTCCCCACCGGAGGGCGTTCGGGTGCGGGGGTTTCGAGACAGTCGCTAGCGCGACTTCCTCAACCAACGCCGGGGTGTTGTGGCGCAGCTGCCGCCACCAACGCTGGGTCAGCCGGCGCGGCGGGGACGGCGGCGGCGGGCGGTGCCGACGAGAGGGGCGACGAGGTCGCGGATGGTGGGGGATGGGGGTAGGCCGAGCTCGGTGCCGATGAGGTGGCGGTAGGCGTCGTACTGTCGCAGCGCCTCGGCGTGGTTGTCCTCGGCGAGGTGCACCTCGATCACGGTGCGATGGGCGCTCTCGCGCAGCGGCTCGCTGCGCAGCGCGGCCAGCCCGACCAGCAGCGCCTCGCCGTAGCGGCCCTGCCGGCAGAGCGTGCGCGAGCACACCTCGAGTGCGTGCAGGCGCTCCTGTCGGTGGCTCTCGCGCTCCACGACCAGCCACTCGTCCGACCACAGCGGGAGCAGGTCGTG
This sequence comes from Nocardioides sp. SYSU D00038, assembly GCF_016924665.1. Taxonomy (GTDB): domain Bacteria; phylum Actinomycetota; class Actinomycetes; order Propionibacteriales; family Nocardioidaceae; genus Nocardioides. The sequence continues at coordinate 37,046 of NZ_JAFFJT010000025.1, read as the reverse complement.
CTGGAGCAGGCGGTGCAGGTCGTGGTCGAGCAGGTCGTCGAGCTCCGCGTCGCTCGGCGGCGCGCTGCCGTGCACCGACTCCGCGCGGTCCTGGGCGTCCCACAGGTCGACCCGGACGTCGTCGTGGAGCCGCACGGTCCGCGAGGTGCAGCGCACCAGGACCCGGCCACGCGGGCGGGGCAGCCGCCACAGCACCGACCGCAGGTTCGCGGCGGCCCGCTCGGTGGCGGCATCGGGCCACAGCTGCTCGGCGAGGTCGAGGCGGGCCGCGGCCCGGTGCCGGTGCCGCACGGCGAGCAGGGCCAGCACCCGCTGGCCCGCGCCGCGCACGTCGAGGGGTTCGTCGCCGAACCTCACCTCGAACCCGCCGAGCACGCCCACCGACAACGTCGGCGCAGGCGATCCCTCCATGTGTCCTCCCCGAAGGACGAGTGCAGGTCGGCACGGTGTCCACCTCGGCGGAGGGCATCCCCACTGCAGGTGACGGTGGGGTGACGGTCCGCCGACGGCGCCGGGACGGCCGCGGCGACGTACGCCGGACGAGGCGGACACGACCGCCCGGCAGCGTGCTGCTCCCACGACCCGCACACCCGGAAAAGGGAGACCACCGTGTTCCGTCACAGCAACGAGCTGCAGTTCCACGCCAAGCCCGAGCGCCCCGACGCGCTCTTCGCCGCCAAGCTCCAGGAGCTGGTCGGCGGCCAGTTCGGCGAGATGACCGTGATGATGCAGTACCTCTGGCAGGGCTGGAACTGCCGGATTCCCGGCAAGTACAAGGACATGATCCTCGACATCGGCACCGAGGAGATCGGCCACGTCGAGATGCTGGTGACGATGATGGCGCGACTGCTCGAGGGTGCGCCGTCGGAGACCCAGGCCGACGCCGCCGCCGCCAACCCGGCGCTCGCCGCCGTGCTCGGCGGCCAGAACGTGCAGCACTCGATCGTGGCCGGTGGTGCGGCGATGCCGACCAACAGCCAGGGCGTCCCCTGGAACACGGGCTACATCGTCTCCAGCACCAACATGCTGGCCGACTTCCGCCACAACGTCGCGGCGGAGGCCCAGAGCCGGCTGATGACCGCCCGGGTCTTCAACATGACGGACGACCCCGGGGTGAAGGAGATGCTGCGCTTCAACCTCGCGCGCGACACCTTCCACCAGCAGCAGTGGCTGCTCGGCATCGAGCAGCTGGTGGAGGACGGCTTCACCGACGGGATCGAGGACTCGCTCGCCGACGAGGAGCTGACCGAGCCGGGCCGCACCTTCTACAGCTTCCACGAGGGCAGCGTCGCCCACGAGGGCCGCTGGGCGCAGGGCTCGACCCTGATCGGCGACCACGAGATCGCCTTCGAGCAGGGTCGCCCGCTCGCCGACGACGTCAACGAGGTGCCGGCCCCCGACCCGCTGCTGTTCGCGACCTACGACGGCAGCAAGGGCAAGGGCAAGCCCGGCACCGCCGGGGGCGCCTACGCCCAGGGCGCGGCGAACCTGCTGTCGAAGGCCAAGGACGCCATCACCCCCGACAGCTGAGCCGCGACCCGGGAGCGGGAGGAGGACGGTCATGGTCGAGCTGGTGCTGCGGCCGCTGGCGGACGCGTTCATGCAGGTGGGCGTGTTCGTGGCGTTGCTGGTCGCGCCGTTCGGGTGGGCGCGCTGGCGGTGGGGACACCGTTTCGACGCCCTGCTCGAGCGGCACCGCCGGCTGGGTCCGCTGCTCGCCGCGGCGCTGACGATGCCGCCCGGGTGTGGTGGCGCCATCGTGGTGATGGCGCTCTACTCCCGGGGTGCGGTGTCCTACGGCGCCGCGGTCGCGGCGCTGGTCGCGACCATGGGCGACGCCTCCTGGGTGCTGCTAGCCGCCGACCCGCTGCTGACGCTCCAGCTGAAGATGCTCTTGCTGGTGGTCGGCTCGGCGACCGGCTACGTCGTCGACGCGTGCGGCGTGCAGCCGCGGCGCAGCCACCCGCCGGTGCCGGCACCCCCGCGGGTGCCGGTGACCACCGCGCCGGTGGTCGCCGCACCGACACTGCAGTCGGTGCTGCCGACCGTCGGCGCGGGGAGCCGGCTCGCCGCCGTCGGTGCGCTGCCGGTGCTGCTCTGGCTCTCCCTCGGGGCCGGGGCGACACTCAGCGTGCCGGTCACCTTCCAGCTCACGGTCGCCGGGGACCTCTACCTCGTGGTGGGGGTCCTCGGCGCCACCCTGGCCGCGGTGGCGTTCGCGCTCGGCCGGGGCCGGCTGGCCGACGACGACACCCGCAGCGCCTTCCCCACCTCGATGGCGCAAGTGCTGCGCCACGGCGGCCACGAGGTCGCCTTCGTGACGGTGTGGGTGGCGGCGGCGTACGTCGCGTGGTCGCTGCTCACCCACCTCACCGGCTTCGACGGCTCCCAGCTGCCGGTGCTCGGCGCGGCCGGGGTCGTGGTCGGGGCGCTGGTCGGGCTGATCCCCGGCTGCGCCGTGCAGATCGTCTTCACCGGCATCTTCCTCGCCGGGGGCATGCCGGTGTCGACGCTCGTCGCCAACACCATCAGCCAGGACGGCGACGCCCTCCTGCCGCTCCTCGCCCTCGAGCACCGCTCCGCGCTGCTCGCCACCGTGATCACGACCGTGCCCGCCCTGCTCGTGGGCGGCGCGCTGCTCCTGCTGACCTGACCACCCCGACCCCGACCCGCTGGAGGAACCATGTCCGTCCCGACCCGCCTGCACGTCCTGCTCGCCGTCTGCTGCCTCGCCCTCGGGGGCGTGACCGGGGTCGCGGCCGCGGCCGTCGTCCTGCTCCACCTGCTCGCGCGCGGGGCCGCCCGCGCCCACCTCTCCCGGGCGTCAGTCGCGGTGGGTGGAGGGGGCCTCGCCGCGGCGCATCCCGGGCAGGTGCTCCACGGCGCCCGCCACCCGGGCGGCGCCCTGGCTGGCGCCCACCAGCGCGGGTCGTAGCGCCGGGAACCGCCGGGCCGCCTGGTCCATCCGGTCGCGCCCGCGGTCGAGCACCGTCAACGGCAGCGCCGACAGCGCGTTGCCGGGCGGTCGCCGCGACACCACCGGGTGGGGTCGGGTCGGCGAGATCCGTCGCACCGCCTCCCACGCGACGCCGAGCACCCGCAGCCGGCGCACGTCGACGGCCTCCTGGAGCCGGGGCAGCAGCTGGTCCTCCTCGTCGCGTACGTCCTCGCGCAGCACCGTCACGAGCCGGTCGAGCAGCTCGGCGCGCCGCGCCGGCCCGGTGTCGGGCCGCTCCAGCTCGACGACCAGCTCGTTGACCTCCTGGTGCTCCTCCTCCACCTGGCGGGTGAGCGCCTCGCCCTCCTCGACCGGGAGCACCCGGCGCAGCTCGGGCCACAGCACCGACTCCTCGGCGAAGGCGTGGGGGAAGACCAGCCGGTTCACCTCGTGGAGCACGCCGTCCTGCGCGTCGCCGTACGACGTGCGGCCGAGCTCGGAGAGCAGCTCGTCGAGGCGGACGTGGTCGGCGCGCTGGCGGGCCAGGATGCTCCACGGCCCGCCGAGCTCTGACAGGGACTGGTCGGCGATCGAGCGCATGCCGTCGGGTACCCGGGTCGGGACGGTCCATCCGGTGCCGCTGGTCGAGCAGCGAGCGCCAGCGAGCGTCGTCGAGACCCGGTAGCCGGACGCCCTTCCGTGCGTCGTGACTCCGCGGACGGAGCTCGGGCGGGGGCTGACTGCGGCTGGGTGGGGCGGGGTGCCGCGCGTTGGGGGGCACTGCGGCTGCTGCGCGCTGGCTTGCGGTGGTCGAGGTGCGAGGAGCCCTGGCGACGAGCCTCGAGACCCGGTGAGCCGAGAAGCCTCGCGTTCCCACGGGAGGCGTTCGGCCGGCGGGGGTTTCGAGGCTCGCTTCGCTCGCACCTCAACCTGGGGCTCGTCGCTGCTCGACCACCGGCGCGCACCGGTGGTCGAGCAGCGAGCGCCAGCGAGCGTCGTCGAGACCCGGTGAGCCGGACGCCCTCCCGTTCCCACCGGAGGGCGCTTGACCGGGGGGGTCTCGACGGGCGCTCCGCGCTGGGGCTCGTCGCTGCTCGCCCACCGATGTGGCCGCCTCCTTCAACCACCGGTGGGGCGGAAGCGGCGCAGGCCGGAGGGGGAGGCGGCGGCGGTGACGGGGCGGTCGTGGGGGTCGACGGGGACGGCGAGACCGACCTCGTCGTCGTGGAGGAGCGCGCAGGTGAAGGTGCCGACCGGCACCCGGGCGAGGGCGCGGTCGTAGGAGCCGCCGCCGCGGCCGAGGCGAGCGCCGTCGGGGGAGACGGCGAGGCCGGGCACGAGCACGGCGTCGGCGGTGGCGACCGCCTCGACACCGAGGCGGGGACCGGCGGGCTCGAGCAGGCCGAGGCGGGCCGGCACCAGGTCGTCGTCGCCGGTGAAGACGGCCCAGTCGAGGTCGCGGTCGGGGAGCAGGACGGGCAGGACGACGCGCTTGCCGGCGGCGACCAGGCCGGAGAGCAGGGGGGCGGTGCCGGGCTCGGAGCCGAGGGCGACGTACGCCGCGACGGTGGCGGCGCGGCGCACCTCCGGAGCGGCGAGCAGGTGCTCCGCGAGGGCACGTGCGACCTCGGCCCGCTCGAGCAGCGGGCGGGCGTTGCGGGCGGTCAGCAGCTGGTCGCGGAGGGCGACCTTGGCACCGGATTGGGGGGTCCCCACGGGGGAAGCCTACGATCGACGGCATGGGTAGCCCGGGGTTGCACGCGGCACGGCAGAAGATGGTCGACGCCGGCGTCGACGAGGTCGCGATCGAGACGTTCGCTCACTACTACCGCCTCCTCGAGCACGGCGAGACCGGGATGATCCCCGAGTCGACGATCGAGCCGGTCGACATGGAGTCGCTGGCCGACGTCACGGTCGACGAGGAGCTGGCGCGGCAGGCGATCCGCACCACCGCCGTGATCAAGCTCAACGGCGGCCTCGGCACCTCGATGGGCATGGACCGCGCCAAGTCGCTGCTGTGCGTGCGCCGTGGCCTGTCGTTCCTCGACATCATCGCGCGGCAGGTGCTGCACCTGCGCCAGCAGTACGAGGCGCCGCTGCCGTTGATCATGATGAACTCGTTCCGCACCTCCGCCGACACCATGGCGGCGCTGGCCCGCTACGAGGACCTGCCGGCCGAGGGGCTGCCGCTGGAGTTCCTGCAGAACAAGGAGCCCAAGCTCCTCGCCACCGACCTCAGCCCGGTGAGCCACCCCAAGGACCCCGACCTCGAGTGGTGCCCGCCCGGCCACGGCGACCTCTACACCGCGCTGCGCGGCACCGGCCTGCTCGACCGGCTGATCGAGGCCGGCTTCGAGCGGGTCTTCGTCTCCAACTCCGACAACCTCGGCGCCGTGCCCGACGCGCGCGTGGCCGGCTGGTTCGCCCAGAGCGGCGCGCCGTTCGCCATCGAGGCGGTGCGGCGTACGCCGTCCGACCGCAAGGGTGGCCACTTCGCGCGCCGCAAGGTCGACGGCCGGATCGTGCTGCGCGAGACCGCGCAGACGCTGCCCGAGGACCTCGAGGCGCTGGCCGACCTCGACCGCCACCGCTACACCTCGACCAACAACCTCTGGTTCGACCTGGCGGCGATGAAGGAGGCGCTCGACGTGCGCGGCGGCATCCTGGGCCTGCCGCTGATCCGCAACGTCAAGCACGTCGACCCCGGCGACCCCAGCACCCCCGAGGTGATCCAGGTCGAGACCGCGATGGGCTCGGCGATCGAGGTCTTCGAGGGCTCGACGCTGATCGAGGTCGGCCGCGACCGGTTCGTGCCCGTCAAGACCACCAACGACCTGCTGGTGCTGCGCTCCGACGTCTACGACATCGGCCAGGACTTCGTGCTCGACCAGGTCACCGACGAGATCCCCTACGTCGACCTCGACGGCGCCTTCTACAAGCTGGTCCGCGAGTTCGACAAGCGCTTCCCCGAGGGTGCGCCGTCGATGCGCGAGGCGGAGTCGCTCCGAGTAAAGGGCGACTGGACCTTCGGCCGCGGCGTCCGCATCGTCGGCGACGTCGAGCTCGAGGCCGGCTCGGCCCAGCGGGTGCCGCCGGGCGAGGTGCTCTCGGGCGACGGCGACGCCTGACCCACCATGGCCGACCAGCCCTGCACCGTCGAGGAGCATCTCGCCCGGGTGCTCGACGGCCTGGAGCCGCTGCCCGCGGGGCCGCAGCCGCTGCTCGGCGCGCTCGGGCTGCCCGCCGCGGCCGACGTCCGCTCCCCGATGCGGCTGCCGTCGTTCGACAACTCCGCGATGGACGGCTACGCCGTGCGGCACGCCGACGTCGCCGCGGCCACCGAGCGCGAGCCGGTGGTGCTGCCGGTGGTGGGCGAGATCGGTGCCGGCCAGGCCGCGCTGCACACGCTGGGGCCCGGCCAGGCCGCCAAGATCATGACCGGTGCGCCGGTGCCGGAGGGCGCCGACGCCGTGGTGCCCTACGAGTGGACCGACCGCGGCACCGAGCGGGTGCGGGTCGACCGCGCGCCCGTGCCGGGGCAGCACGTGCGACCGGCCGGCGACGACGTGCGCGAGGGCGACCTGCTGGTCGCCGCCGGCACCCTGCTCACCCCGCGCCACCTCGGGCTGCTGGCGTCGGTGGGCCACGACACCGTGCCCGCGCGGCCGCGGCCACGCGTCGTGGTGATCTCGACCGGCTCCGAGCTGCGCGACCCCGGCCAGCCGCTGGGCCACGACTCCATCTACGACGGCAACTCCTGGCTGCTCGCCGCCGCCGCGCAGCGCGCCGGGGCGGTCGCCGTGCGGGCCGGCATCGTGTCCGACGACCCCGAGGAGTTCCGCGCCGCGCTGCACGCCCGGCTCGACGACGCCGACCTGGTGGTCACCAGCGGCGGCGTCTCGATGGGCGACTACGACGTGGTCAAGGCCGCGCTCGCGCCGGAGGGCGTCTGGTTCGGGCCGGTGGCGATGCAACCGGGCAAGCCGCAGGGGTTCGGCCGCCTCGGCCCCCGGCGGGTGCCGGTGGTGACGCTGCCGGGCAACCCGGTGTCGTCGTACATCTCCTTCGAGCTGTTCGTGCGCCCCGCGCTGCGCCGGCTGGTGGGCCGGACGCCGGAGTTGCGCGAGCCGGTGCCGGCGCGGCTGACCGGGCCGGTGACCTCGCCGCCCGGCCGACGCCAGTACCTGCGCGGCGACCTCGACCGCGACGGCGACGTCACCGTGGTCGCACCGGTCGGCGGCTCCGGCTCCCACCTGGTCGGCGACCTGGCCCGCGCCAACGCGCTGATCGTCGTGCCGGAGGCGACCACCGCGCTCGAGGCCGGCACCACGGTCGACGTGCTCCCGATCGACGAGGACTATTGACATGGCCGACGAGCTGACCCACCTCGACGAGTCCGGCGCGGCCCGGATGGTCGACGTCTCCGACAAGGCCGTGACCGCGCGCACGGCCACCGCGACCGGCCGGGTGCTGGTCTCGGCCGAGGTGGTCGCACTGCTGCGCGGTGAAGGGGTGCCGAAGGGCGACGCTCTCGCGGTGGCCCGGATCGCCGGGATCATGGGCGCCAAGCAGACGCCGGCGCTGGTGCCGCTGTGCCACCCGCTGTCGATCTCGGGCGTGACCCTCGACCTCGAGGTGGCCGACGACGCCGTCGAGATCGCCGCGACCGTGCGCACCACCGACCGCACCGGCGTCGAGATGGAGGCGCTCACCGCGGTCAGCGTCGCAGCCCTCACCGTCGTCGACATGGTCAAGGCCGTCGACAAGCGCGCGGTGATCACCGACGTCCGCGTCGAGGCCAAGTCGGGCGGCCGCTCCGGCGACTGGGAGCGCTGAGCCGTGGCCGAGCCGCTGCGCGGGGTCGTGGTGGTCGCGTCCAACCGTGCCGCCGCGGGCGTCTACGACGACACGACCGGCCCGGTGCTCGTGGACTTCCTGCTCGGCCTCGGCTTCGCCGTCGACGCGCCCGTCGTCGTACCGGACGGCGAGCCGGTGGGCGCCGCGATCCGGGCGGCGGTCGACGCCGGCGCGCGGGTGGTGCTCACCACCGGCGGCACCGGGCTGACCCCCACCGACCGCACCCCCGAGGCCACCCGGCCGCTCCTCGACCGCGAGGTGCCGGGGGTCGCCGAGGCGATCCGCGCGGCCGGCGTCGCGAACGGCGTGCCGACGGCGATGCTCTCGCGCGGCCTGGCCGGGGTGGCCGGCACCTGCCTGGTGGTCAACCTGCCGGGCTCGCGCGGCGGCGTGAAGGACGCGTGCGCGGTGCTCGAGCCGGTGCTGGTGCACGCCGTGGAGCAAGCGGTGGGGAGCGACCATTGAGCCGCCGCGCCTGGCCGGCGGTGCTCCGCTCGGGCGACGTGGTGCTCCGGCCGATCCGCACCTCCGACGGTGACGACTGGCGCCGCTCGCGGCAGCGCAACGCCGCCTGGCTGGTGCCGTGGGACGCCACCCCACCGCCGGGCTCGGCGCCCCGCCCCACGTCGTTCCGTGCCCTGGCCCGCCGGCTGCGGCGCCAGGCGCGCGCGGGCACGACGTACCCGTTCGTGATCGAGGTCGACGGCCGGTTCGCCGGGCAGGTGACGGTCAACAACATCGTGCGCGGATCGGCGCAGTTCGCGTCGGTGGGCTACTGGATCGACAAGGACTTCGCGGGCCGCGGGGTGATGCCCCGGGCCGCGGCGCTGGTGGTCGACCACTGCTTCCAGGTCGCCGGCCTGCACCGGATCGAGGTCTGCATCCGCCCCGAGAACACCAACTCGCTGCGGGTGGTGGAGAAGCTCGGACTGCACGAGGTCGGCTACGCGCCCCGCTTCCTCCACATCGACGGCGAGTGGCGCGACCACCGGATCTACGCGATCACCAAGGAGGAGGTCCCCCAGGGCCTGCTCCGCCGGCTCGAGCAGGCGCGGGTCGAGGAGGGCTGAGCGTCGTGTCCGGGGCCGGCCGAGCGGGATAGTCCCTGACGATCTGGTCGGGTTGACGGGCGAAAAGGGGGCCATTTCGTCCGGGACTACCGCGCCGTCGTCCCCACGAGTCACACCAGCAATTTGCGACACACGGGTAGACATCCGCCCCACCCTGCGCTAGCACCCCTAGCCTCGGAGCCGTGGATCCCAGCGCCCTCATCTTCGTCGCCCTCGCGGTGGCGTGGGCCGTCTACCTGATCCCGAAGGCCCTCGACCACCACGAGGAGGGCGCCCGCGGCCGCACCGTCGACCGGTTCTCCGACCGGATGCGGGTGCTCGCGCGCCGGGAGCCGGTCGGACCCCGCGCCTCGACCCTGGTGCCCGCCGGCCAGCCCGCGCCGCCCACCCCGCGCGAGGCCCGCAGGGCTGCCCGTGCCGAGGCCCGCCGCGAGCGGGAGCGCGAGGCCGCGGCCCGCGAAGCTGCGCTCACCCCCGAGCAGCGCCGCGCCCGCGAGCGCGCCCGCCGGCAGGCGGCGGTCCGGGCCGCTCATCGCCGGCTCCGCGTCGTCACCCTGATCCTGCTCGGTCTCGGGGTCACCGCGGGCTTCGCCTGGCTCGGCACCATCGGCTGGCCCTGGGTCGGCGTCCCCGCCGGCGTGCTGGCGCTGTGGCTGGTCGCCTGCCGGTTGATGGTGCGCCGCGAGCGCGCCGCCGCCCCCGGCGCCCGGATCCCCGCCGACACCCCCTCGCCCGACGACGACGCCACCGAGACCATCGCCGCCGTCGAGGCCGAGCCCGTCGCCGCGGTCGTCGTCGCCGACCCCGACCCCACCGACCCCCGCGGCTGGGCGCCCGTAGACGTCCCGCTGCCGACGTACGTCACCAAGCCCGTCGCCACCCGCGCGGTGCGCACCATCGACCTCGACTCCACCGGCGTGTGGAGCTCCGGCCGCTCCGAGGCCGACTCCGCCCTCGTGCGCGACCACGAGGCCAGCGAGTCGGCGAAGGCCCGCCCCGACCAGGACGGCCAGGCCGGGTCCGAAGCCGTGGGATCCTGATTCGGTCCTGTGCCGGGGCCGGTGCTAACGTTCTGCCTCGCGTCGTACGACGCACCCGGGGCTGTGGCGCAGTTGGTAGCGCGTCTCGTTCGCAATGAGAAGGTCAGGGGTTCGAATCCCCTCAGCTCCACCACCCGACGACGAACCCGCAGGTCCCCAGACCGGCGGGTTCTCGTGTTTCCTGCCGGTGTCCGGGGTCGCCGGCGGCCCGGGCGGCGGTGACTGAGACGCCGTTGGCTTGCGCGATTCGGCGGCCCGCTCACCGCTGCCGGCAGCTACCCCGGCCGCGGCCCCGGTAGCGGTGAGTGAGCCGCCGTTCGCTGGTCCCGTTACGGGGCCTGCTCACCGCCGCCCCCTAGGACCGGACCACGTGGAGCACCGACACCGAAGGCTCGGAAAAGGAAGAACAGCCGTGGACGACACCGACAGACGCATGCTGGAGCTCCTCGCCCAGGGGAGGTCGCACGCCGCCGTGATCGACGAGCTGGGCCTGACCGAGCGGTCGCTGCGCACCCGCCTCACCAACCTGCGCACGGAGTTCGGCGCCCGCACCACGATCCAGCTGGGCGCCGAGGCCGTCCGCGCGGGGCACGTCTGAGACCCCGACACCGCTAGCCTGAGCACCCGTCCCCCGAACCACAGGAGCACCCCATGAGCGTCGTCGTCGTCGGAGTCGATGGCAGCACCACGGCAGCCCGGGCGGCCGAGACCGCCGCCGGCCTGGCCACCGCCCTGGGCTCGGAGCTGCTGGTACTCGTCGGCTTCCCGAGCATCGACCGGCCCGAGCCCACCGACAGCGAGACGCTGACCACCCGCGAGGCGGCCGAGCAGCTCGCCGACGCGGTCGCCGAACCGCTGCGCGCGGCCAACCCCGGCCTCGTCATCCACGCCGACGCCGAGCCGGGCAAGCCGGCCGAGGCGCTCGTCTACGCGGCGGAGTCGCGCGAGGCCTCGCTCATCGTGATCGGCAACAAGCGGGTGCAGGGCGTCTCCCGCATCCTCGGCAGCGTGGCGGTCGACGTCGTCCGCAAGGCCAGCTGCGACGTCTACATCGCCCACACCACCGGCTGATCCGGTGGCTCCCAGGGTCGGCATGGCCGGCTCGACGGGCGGGTATCGGCCGGTCGTGGCGGAGCAGGAGGTCGCACCGGTGCGGCGCGGACGCTCGATCCGGCGCAGCGGCAGGCCTGCCGAGCGGGTGCTCGCCGTCGGTGCCGCGCTCGTTCTGGCGGTCGTCCTCACCGGGTGCGGGCAGGACGACGCGCCGGCCGCCCGGCGGACCGTGCACTTCTACGCCGCGCTCGCCGCCGACGACGGGGCGGCCGCCTGCGCCGACCTCGCCCCGGGCGCCCGGCAGCAGGTGGAGGACCAGCAGGGCGCGCCGTGCGCCGAGGCCATCCTCGAGCTGGGCCTGCAGGCGGTGGCGGGGCCGGTGTCCGAGGTGGAGGTCTACGGCTCGGCGGCGCAGGCCGTGGTCGGTGACGACACCGCCTTCCTGTCCCGGTACGCCGCGGGGTGGCTGATCACCGCTGTCGGCTGCACGCCGGGCGGCGGCGACCGGCCCTACACCTGCGCGGTGGAGGTGTCCTGATGCGCGGGCTGTTCGTGGGCTACCTGCTGGTGATCGTGCTGGGCCTGGCGTTCCTGCTGTCCGTCGGCCTGGGGCGGTGGTGAGCGTGGCTGCCGGCCACGACCGTGGCTTCCTCAAGCGGAACTCGCTGGGGATCTTCTTCGGCCTGATCTTCCTGCTCAGCCTGGCAGGACAGGCCGTCGCCGGGTGGCACGCCTTCAACTCGGAGCAGGCCGCCGAGGGCCTCGGCACGCTGTCGTTCGTCCGCTACCTGGTCTCCTCCGACTTCGCGGTCGACGTCGCGGAGAACTGGCAGAGCGAGTACCTCCAGTTCCTGCTCTACATCACCGCCACGGTCTGGTTCCTCCAGCGTGGCTCCCCGGAGTCCAAGGAGCTCGAGAAGGCCGGGCTCGAGTCCGACGAGGACCAGAAGGTCGGCCCGCACGCCGACGCCGACTCGCCGCGCTGGGCCGCGGCTGGTGGGTGGCGCACCGCGGTCTTCTCGTGGTCGCTGACGCTGGTGATGGCGGGCATCTTCCTGGCGTCGTGGACGGTGCAGTCGATCGCCGGCCGGGTCGCCCACAACGAGACCCGGCTGGGCCGGCTGCAGGACCCGCTGACCTGGACGGAGTACGTCACCGGCGCCGACTTCTGGGCGCGGACGCTGCAGAACTGGCAGTCGGAGTTCCTGGCCGTGGGGTCGATGGCGGTGCTGGCCATCTACCTGCGCCAGCGGGGGTCACCGGAGAGCAAGCCGGTCGGCGAGGCCCACACCTCCACCGGCGTCGAGGGCTGACGGGCACCTCGGATGGACGCCGGTCCACCGGGGCACCGGCCGGTCATGACACGCGAACACCACCCGTCCCTCGCCGTCGTGACCGGTGCCGACTCCGGCATCGGCCAGGCCACCGCCAAGCTGCTCGCCACCGAGGGCTTCGACGTCGGCATCACCTTCCACACCGACGAGGCCGGCGCCCGGGCCACCGCCGAGGAGATCACCAAGCGCGGCCAGCGCTGCGTCGTGGAGCAGCTCGACGCCGAGGCTCCCGACGCCGGGCAGGTGGTCGACCGGCTCGCCGAGCAGCTCGGCGGGGTGGGGGTGCTGGTCAACGTCGCCGGCACCGGCCACTCCTCCCGCGCGCTCGACCTCGACCTGGCCACCTGGAGGCACGTGCTGGCCACCGACCTCGACGGCCCGTTCCTGTGCGCCCAGGCCGCCGCCCGTCGGATGATCGCGACCGGGCGCGGCGGCCGGATCATCAACATCACCAGCGTGCACGAGCACGTCCCGCGCCTCGGCGCGGCCGCCTACTGCTCGGCGAAGGCCGGGCTAGGCATGCTCACCAAGGTGCTGGCCCTCGAGCTGGCCGAGCACGGCATCACCGTCAACGCGGTCGCGCCGGGCGAGATCGCCACCGAGATGACCGGCATGGACGAGTCCGAGGCCTACCACCAGGAGCGGCCCGGCAACCCGATCGGCCGCCCTGGCCACGTCAACGAGGTCGCCTCGGTGATCGGGTTCCTCGCCTCGCCGCGCTCGGCGTACGTCACCGGCTCGTCGTACGCCGTCGACGGCGGGCTGATGCTGATGGCCGCCCACGGGCACGACGAGGCGCAGGGCTGGCGCCAACCCTGACGCCGGACGCAGCACGGCCCCCGTCCCCGGGCAGGGACGGGGGCGGTTGCGCCGTTCGGGTCAGTGGCGGGCGGTCTGCTTCCGCGAGGACATCAGGCCCTCCGCGACGCCGATCAGCAGGACCGCCGCGACGATAGCGACGACCGCGCCCAGGATGTTGAGCTCGAAGATGTCGCCGGTGCCGAGGGCGGAGGCCACGATGCCGCCGATCAGGGAGCCGACGACGCCGAGCGCGAGGGTGCCCAGGAGGCCGAGGCTCTGCCGCCCGGGCTTGATGAGCCGGGCCAGCACGCCCACGACGAGGCCGAACACGAGAAATCCGATGATTGCCATGCCCGGTCGGTACCCGGTCGCCGACGGGTGAACCTCCGGTGGGGACGGGAGGGCGCTCGTCTCGCCGGGTCTCGACGACGCTCGCTGGCGCTCGCTGCTCGACCACCGGCGCTGGTTGAGGTGCGAGCGAAGCGAGCCTCGAAACCTGCGCACCCGAACGCCGACGGTTCCCAGCGGAGGGCGTTCGTCTCACCGGGTCTCGAGGCGTAGGCCTACCGGCCTTCGCACCTCGACCCGCGCCACCACCGGTGAGCCGACCGATCAGCGGCGGACCTTGAGCCGCACCATGGTGGATGAGGCCGCGATGTCGGCGGTGCCGACGTAGGTCACGCGCACCTTCCGGACGCCGGGTCGCTGCCGGGGCAGCCGCACCCGGACGGTGCCGTCGGCCGCGACCCGACGGGTCAGGGTCGTGCCGCCCACCTTGATCCGCACGGCGCCGGTGGGCCGCACCCCGACGGCCGAGACGCGCACGACCAGGCGCGGACGGGTGCCGGGTCGCACCCGCACGGGCCAGGTGCGGGCCCGTACGGCGGTCGGTGCCTTCGCGACGCGCATCGTCGTCGTGGTCGACGACGGCTGGTTGGCCGGGTCGCCGCCGTAGGACAGCGTCAGGGTGTGGGTGCCTGCCCCGGTGCTGGTGCCGCCGAGGGTGACCCGGGCGACGCCGCCGGACACCGCCGCCCGACCGAGCACGCGGCCCCGCTCGGAGACGGTGACGGTGCCGGTGGGCGCCGTGCCGGTCACCGTGGCGACAACGATGCGGGCGCGGCCGTAGACCCCGCTGACGGGGGTGGCGGAGACGCTGCTGGCGTCGGGGACCACGTTCGGCCCGGAGCGCAGCTCGTGCTGGCCGGAGCCGAGGGTGTACGTCGCGTAGCCGTCGCGCACCTCGACCAAGGTCGCACCGGCGGGCACGGCGACCTCGTCGCTGTCGCGGACGGGCATCGAGACCTTCGCGGTCGCGCCGACCGGGATGGTCACCCGCAGCGTGAAGACGTCGTCGGCGCGGGTCCACGCCGAGGCGACCCGGCCCAGCGGCGAGCGGACGTGGGCGCTGGCACGGTCCAGGTCGCCCACCGGGTGCGGCCGGATGGCGACCTCGGTGTAGCCGGGCGCCGTGGGCTCGATGCCGGCGACACGCTGGTAGAGCCAGTCGTCGACCGTGCCCATGAAAGCGTGCTGCCGCGAGCGCGACCCCGCGCCCCACTCCTCCCACATTGTGGTGGCGCCGAGCTCCTCGAACCAGTAGCCCCAGCCGGGGTAGGTCGGGTTGGTGGCGACCTCGTAGGCGAGGTCGGCGTGACCGGTGTCGGTGAGCACGGGGAGGATCAGCCTGGTGCCCAGGGCGCCGGTGTTGAGGTGGCCGCCCCGCGCCTCGATGTCCGCGACCAGGTTGGCCACGACGGTGTCGCGCACCTCGTCGGGCACGATGCCCAGGCTGAGCGGCAGCAGGTTCGACGTCTGCCGGTATCCGGCGGCCGGATCGTCGTAATAGCCGCCCCTGGCCGCGTCGTAGAACTCGGCGTGGAAGGCGTCGGCGATGGTCGCGGCCAGCTCGTCGAGCTCGGTGGCGTCGTCGTCGTGGCCGAGGGCCCGGGCGATGTCGGCGATCTTCGACGCGGTCTCGTAGAGGTACGCCGTGCCGGCGAGGCGCGCACCCTCGGGGGGCATCGCGTGTCCGGGGGAGAGCCAGTCGGCGTAGCTGGTGCCGGTGTAGACGTAGCCGGTCTCGGCGATGTCGTCGACGAAGAAGTCGAGCCACTTCCGCATGGCGTCGTAGTTCTCGCTGAGCGGCCGGGTGTCGCCGTAGTACCAGTAGAGGTCCCAGCTGACGAGCACGAAGCTGGCCGTCCAGATCGGGTCGACGACCTGCTTCGCGCCCACGGTGCCGGGCACGGTCTGCCCGATGTTGCCCTCGGCGGTCTGGTCGTCCTTGTGGGAGCGCATCCAGCTCGCGTAGAAGTCCTGCACGTCGAAGCTGGCCATCGCGGAGGGCGCCATCAGGAAGCCGTCGGCGGTGTAGGGGCGCTTCTCGTACATCGGGGTATCGGTCGGCACCGAGTGGAGGTTGTTGAGGATCGTCTCGGCCTGCGCTCGGTGATAGCGGTTGAACAGGTCGCTGGAGCTGTCGAAGTCGCCGGTGCGCGGCACCGCGGTGTGCACGCGCTCGGCGGTCACCGAGTCAACGGTGACGCCGGCCGGGGCGCTGACCTGCACGTAGCGGAAGCCGGCGTAGGAGTAGCTCGGCGTGAAGTCCTCGACCCCGCCGCCCCGCAGCACGTAGGTGTACTTCTGCAGCTGCATCCCGAAGCCGCCGACGTTGTCGACCGTGCCGTCCTGCTTGAGCTTCTCGCCGTAGGTGATGGTCACCGCGGCACCGGCGGGCCCCTGCACCGCGACGGTCGCCCAGCCGGACGTCGGGCTGCCGTAGTCGTGCACGGTGGTCCCCGGTGCGGGGGTGGTGACCGCGGTCGGCGTGAGCGGCTCGGTCGCCTTGATCGGCGGGAACGACTGGGCCCGCAGCTCACCGGCGATGCCCGGCACCTGGGACGCGGAGCGCCAGCCGGAGTCGTCGAAGCCGACGTCGTTCCAGCCCGGCTGCTCGAGGCGGGCGTCGTAGGTCTCGCCGAACCACAGCGACTCCGAGGTGGTCGGCCCGTCCGCCAACCGCCAGCTGCCGTCACTCACCACGCGGTCGGTCGTGCCGTCGGTGTAGGTGAGGTCGAGCTGGAGCTTGAGCTTGGGCTCGCCGTGCCAGGGCGAGGTCATCCACTCGTCGGGGTTGAGCATCGAGTAGTAGCCGCGCCCGAGCGTGACGCCGAGGGCGTTCTCGCCGTCGCGCACCTGGTCGGTCACGTCGTACGTCGCGTAGAGGCCGGTCTTGTCGTAGACGGTGAACGCGGGGTCGAGCTCGTGGTCGCCGACCCGCTCGCCGTTGAGGTAGAGCTTGTAGTAGCCCAGGCCGATGACGTACACGCGGGCCGAGGCGAGCTCGCGGTCGGTCTCGAAGTCCTTGCGCAGCATCGGCTCGGGCGGGGCCGCCGTGCCGACGGAGCCGCCCCACGGTCCCGAGCCGAAGCCCGCCGCCACCAGGGCCGTCGGCCACGCGCTGTCGTCGAAGTCGACCTGCTCCCACCCCGCGACCTCGGTGTCGTGGGCCTTCCAGGACGCGTCGGTGACCAGGTCCGGCTGCGTGCCGTCGGCGAGCTCGAGGCGCAGCTTGCCCACCAGCCCGGAGGGGCCGGGCTGGGTGTTGGTGGCGCGCACCGCGATCACGTTGCGTCCCGGGCGCAGCTCGGCGGTGACGTCGACGTCGACCGCCGTCCGCCACGACTCGGCCACCTGCGGCGAGCGCCCGACCACGGTGCCGTTGACGTGCAGCACGAAGCTGTCGTCGGCGGTGAGCTGGAAGGTCGCCTTCGTGACCTCCGCGTCCTGGGGCAGGTCGATGGTGCGCCGGAAGTAGCGGGTGCCGACCGGGGCGGAGTCGGCGGGGTTGCCCTGGGGGTACCAGATCCAGCTCGCACCCTGCAGATCGGTGCTGACCCGCTCCGAGCGGCCGCCGATCCAGGCGCCGCCGAACTCCTCCTCGTCGAGGAACGCCGTCTCGAACCACGCAGGCGCGCTCCAGGCCGACGCCTGCTCGGCGGCGTCCCAGACCCGCACCCGCCAGTGGTAGCGGGTGCGCGAGTCGAGCGCCGGTCCGTCGTACTCGACGTCGAAGGAGCGGGTCGACCCGACCTTGCCGCTGTCCCACACGTCCCCGGCGCCGTCGGCCGTCGTCGACACCTGCAGCTGGTACGCCGACTGGGTGGCCCCCTGCGCCGTCGACCCCAGCACCCAGCCGAACCGGGGCCGGTCGGCGTCGATCCCGAGCGGGTTCGCACGGTGCTCCACCGTCAGGTCGCCCAGGGTGAGACCGGCCGTGCTGGCGCTCGCGCCGGCCGCGACGGCCGGAGGGGTGTCGGTCGCCGGCGAGCCGTGCGCCGTCGGGGCTCCGGCGAGGGCGGCGCCCAGCGCCGCGAGCAGGGTGGCCTGGGTTGTGAAACGTTTCATCAGCGCGGACATGGGCTCACCTTAGGGTGATGCGCGTCACGCTCGCAACGGATGTCAGTGGCGTCATCCGGCCAGGGTGGCGCCGCCGGTCACACCCCTGGGAAGGTGTCGGGCCGGGCTCGCGTGCTGCACGGTAGGCAAGGCCCGTCGGGTGACTCCAGACACCCGAACTCGCTGCGGCGGCCCTTGCTCGGGCAGGGGCCGTGCCCGCGCCCTGGGGGGACGCCACCCGTTCGGGTGGTTCGTCGTGCCTCCGTGCGGACTAGGGTCGAAGGACCCGATCGGGTTTGGCGGCTTGCCTCCCTCGCGCACGGGACCTGACCGAAGGAACCCGTCGATGCAGACTGGCCCGCTAGGTGTTGCCGTCGTCGGCCACCAACCCGTGCTGACCCACGGGCTCTCCTCGATGCTCGCCGAGCACCCCGACCGCGTGCAGGAGGTCAAGTTGCCTCGTGCCTGGATGTCGCTCGCCGCCGTCGACGTGGCCCTCTACGACGTCCTCGGTCTGCACCGCACCTGCGGTGACGACCTCCGCCACCTGGTCAACGAGACCCGGGCCAAGGTGCTGGTCGTGACCCGTGACCTGCGCCCCGACCTGCGTGGCCAGGCGATGGCCATGGGTGCCGACGGCTGGATCTCGATGAGCGCCGAGCCCAAGGAGCTGGTGGACGCGATCGAGGCGGTGGCCAGCGGCGAGCTGCTCGACCAGGCCGAGGACCTCGATCCGCTCGGGCAGCGGGCCGGGCTGACCGCCCGCGAGGTCGACATCCTGACCCTGGTCACCCAGGGCCTCAGCAACCAGGACATCGCCGCCCAGCTCTACCTGTCGGTCAACTCGGTGAAGTCCTACATCCGCAACGCCTACCAGCGCATCGGCGTGAAGACCCGGCCCCAGGCCGTGGCCTGGTGCGTCACCAACGGCTTCCCGACCACTCCCGTCACGGTGCCCCTGGAGTCGCGGCGTCCCGCCGCGCCCACCGGCTACCGCGCCGGCGCCCGGCTCGGCTAGGACGCACCGACGGCTCGCCGGCACTGCGGGAACCGCCGGCGCGTCGCCTACTCCGAGGCAGCCATGGTCGCGCCCAGGCCGATCATCATCACGCCGCCGGCGACGCCGAGCCGGTCGAGCCGCTCGGGGCTGCGGGCGAACCAGTCGCGCGCCTTGCCGGCGACCAGCGCCCACAGCGAGTCCGATGCCGCGCACATCACGCCGAAGACCACGCCCAGCGCGGCGAGCTGGAGCCCGGCGTGCCCCGCGGGCTCGTTGACGAACTGGGGCAGGAACGCCACGAAGAACACCACGGTCTTGGGGTTGGTGACGCCCACGACGAACCCGACCCGGAGCGAGCGCGACACCTGCGCCGGCGTCCCGTCGGCGGCGGCCATCGCGGTGCGCGCTTCCGCCCGGTTGCGGATCGCCTGCACGCCCAGCCACACGACGTACGCCGCCCCGACGAGCTTGAGCGCGACGTAGGCCTCGGTGCTCGCGGCCACCACGGCCCCGAGCCCCACCGCGACGAGCAGCACCTGCACGGTGATGCCGAGCGCGTTGCCGACGACCGAGAGCAGCGCGTCGCGCCGGCCGACCGTCAGGGCGCGCCCGATCGTGAACAGCAGGCTGGGTCCGGGGACCTGGATGAACAGGGCGCTCGCGATCACGAAGGCGAGCCACTGGCTGGTGGTGGGCACGCAGGCATTCTGCGGCCGCCGGGCCTCCGGAATCCACCGACTTCCGGCGCTGGTTGAGGTGCGAGCGAAGCGAGCCTCGAAACCTGCGCACTCGTACGCCGACCGTCCCGTCCCCACCGGCGGGCTTCCCTCTCACCGGTGGTTGAGGAAGTCGCGCTAGCGACTGTCTCGAAACCCCCGCCGGCCGAACGCCCTCCGGTGGGACGGAAGGGTTTGCGTCTGACCCCGGGCCGCCGAACATCCTCCCGTCCCCGAGGATGCGGCTGGGGTACGCCGACCCGGCGCTTGTTGTCGGCGGATCGCGTCGACCCGGCGTTAGTCAACGACGGCTCGGCGAACCCCGGGGGTCGCCGTTCGCGAGGGAGGGCTTTCGGTTCACCGGGTCTCGAGGCTCGTCGCCAGGGCTCCTCGCACCTCGACCAGCGCACCGCCGGCGTGCCACGCCGCGCGGCACGGAGGCGGCCGAACGACGTCCGGCGCGCAGCAGCCGCAGTGCCCCACCACGCGCGGCACCCCGCACCCCACCCCACCAACAGTCACCCGGCCGCCGGATAGCACCAGCCGCAGTGAGCACCCGACCGAGTCACGTCCCGGGAGCCACCCGCAACGGCGGGCGTTCGGCTCAACCGGTCCCGCCGACGGTCGCCGCTCGACCAGCGGCTGGGTCAGCGGACGCTGCTGTTGCCGTGCTCGGAGGCGAGGCGGGCGCGGACGCTCAGGAGCGTCTCGATGATGACGTCCTCGCGGCCACCGTCGAGGCGGCTCATCGGGACGGCGACGCTGATGCCGTCGACGATCGGGCGGGCGAAGGGGAGCGCGACGCCGAAGCAGCGGACGCCGATGCACGACTCGTCGCTCTCGGCGGCGTACCCGAGCTCGGTCGCGCGGTCGATGATGGAGAGGACGGCGTC
Organism: Nocardioides sp. SYSU D00038; assembly: GCF_016924665.1. Taxonomy (GTDB): domain Bacteria; phylum Actinomycetota; class Actinomycetes; order Propionibacteriales; family Nocardioidaceae; genus Nocardioides. The sequence goes on along the minus strand of NZ_JAFFJT010000025.1, from coordinate 16,943 downwards.
GCGGTCGGTCACCGTGTGGGTGGTGATCGGGGCGATGTGGTGGGGGACCAACGAGGCCCGCACCTCCGCGGGCTGCTCGGCGAGGATGGCGCGGCCGAGCGCGGTGGAGTAGGCGGGGAGCCGCCGGCCCACGGGGGAGTGCATCCGCAGCGGGTGCACCGACTCGCGCTTGGCGGTGTAGATGACGTGCGCGCCGGTGAGTCGGCCGAGGTTGACGGTCTCCTCGGTGGCGGCGGCGATCTCGTCCATGACCGCAGCGGCGCGCGACAGCACGGGGTCGCCCGCGAGGTAGGCCGAGCTGACCACCAGGGAGTGGATGCCGAGCTGGTAGACGCTGCCGGTCGGGTCGGTCTGCAGCCACCCGCGGTCGGTCATCGTCCGCAGCAGCGCGTGCAGGCTGCTCTTGGGGATGTTCAGCCGCGTCGACAGCTGCAGCTGGGTGCCGGGACCGTTGGTCGCGATCTCGTCGAGCAGGTCCAGGGCGCGCGCGGCCGACTTGACCGGCCCCGCGGCCGGACTGCCGTTCGTCTTCTCCTGCAGTGGCATCAGTGACGCCTCCCGATCCATGTCTACGCACCCTAGTAGGTACCGGTCACCCTACCGGCTGGTTCCCATACATGGACAGACTTCGGCCCCTTGACCGTGATCGCGGTCACGTGTACGTTCTCGATTCACATAGACGAACACAGTTCACAAAACGAGGAGCCCGCGTGATCCAGGTCCGATATTCGACTTCTCCGTCGAGCGTGGAGACCGCCCACGCCGCGGACCTGCGCGCGAGCTTCGTCCTCGACGACCTGTTCGAGGCCGGCGAGGTGCACGGTGTCTACACCCACGACGACCGCCTGCTCGTGGGCGGGGCCGTCCCGGGTGCCGGCCAGCTCGAGCTGCCCGCCTGGACCGAGGTGCTGGGCGTCGAGTCCCACCTGGAGCGTCGCGAGCTCGGCATCATCAACGTCGGCGAGTCGGGCCACGTGCTCGTCGACGGCGAGAAGTTCGAGCTCGGCCACCTCGACGGCCTCTACGTCGGGCGCGGCTGCGAGGTCACCTTCGCGGGCGCCGACGCCGCCTTCTACTTCGTCTCCGCCACCGCGGGCGCGTCGTACCCCACGACTCCGCTGGTGCACGCCGACGTCGAGCCGGTCGCCATCGGCAGCGCGCAGGCCGCCAGCGAGCGCCACCTCTACCGCTACGCCTGGGGCTCGGACCTGCAGACCGCCAACCTCCAGTTCGGCGTCACCGTGATCTCCGACGGCTCGGTGTGGAACACCCTCCCGCCGCACCTGCACGACCGCCGTACCGAGGTCTACCTCTACGCCGACCTCGCCGAGGGGGAGCGGGTCTTCCACTTCATGGGCCAGCCCGGCGCGACCCGCCACGTGGTCCTCGCCGACCGCCAGGCCGTCATCTCCCCGCCGTGGTCGATCCACGCCGGCGCCGGCACCAGCTCCTACGCCTTCATCTGGGCGATGGCCGGCGAGAACAACGCCTACACCGACCTCTCGCCCGTCGCCCTGGAGGACCTGTGACCACCTCGCCCTTCGACCTCACCGGCAAGCTCGCCGTCGTCACCGGGGCCGGCCGCGGCCTGGGCCAGGGCGTCGCCCTCGGCCTCGCCAACGCGGGAGCCGACCTCGTGCTGGTCGGTCTGCCCGACAGCCAGACCGAGACCGAGAAGATGGTCCGCGACCTCGGCCGCGACGTCGAGGTGCTCGACCTCGACGTCAGCGACCACGAGGCCGTCGCGGCCCTCGGCCAGCAGGTCTCCTCGGACCACCAGGTGGACATCCTGGTCAACAACGCCGGAATCATCGACCGCCACGACACGGTCGACGTGACTCCGGAGTCGTGGAACACGGTGCTCGACATCAACCTGTCGGGGCTGTTCTTCCTCACCCAGCACGTCGGCCGCCCCATGGTCGAGCGCGGACACGGCAAGATCGTCAGCATCGCCAGTCTCCTCGCCTTCCAGGGCGGCATCCGTGTGGTGTCGTACACCGCCAGCAAGCACGGCGTCGCCGGCATCACCAAGGCGCTGGCCAACGAGTGGGGCCCGTCCGGGGTGCAGGTCAACGCCATCGCGCCCGGCTACATGGCCACCGACAACACGACCGCCCTCCGCGAGGACCCCGAACGGTCCAGGTCGATCCTGGACCGGATCCCGGCCGGTCGGTGGGGGACGCCCGAGGACATCGCCGGTGCGGCCGTGTTCCTCAGCTCCTCCGCCGCCGACTACGTCAACGGTCACGTTCTCGTGGTGGACGGGGGCTGGATGGCCCGTTGACCGTGTGCCAGCCCATCACCACCGCCGCTCGGGGCGCCGCACCTGACCATCAGTTCCAAGCCCGCCGGTAGTTCACGGCACCAAGAAACGAGGATCGACGATGACCCGCATCACCCGCCCCGCTGTGGCGCTCGTCAGCATCTCGCTGGCTGCGCTCGCCTTCACGGCCTGCAGCGAGGAGTCCAACGCTGGTGACAACAACAACGGCTCCTCCGCCTCCGGCGCGTGCGACCCGTCCGACGTCAAGCTGGTCGGCCAGGTCCGCAACGAGTCCAACCCCTACGAGGCCTCCTGGCTCGACGGCGGCGACGAGTTCGCCGAGTCCGTCGGCCTGACCCAGGAGCGCCTGACCTACGACGGCGACTCGACCCGCCAGCAGGAGCAGATCAGCCAGCTGCTCGCCGGCGACACCGAGTGCCTGGTCATGAACATCCTGCCCAACGGCGACTCCGACACCCCGCCGATCGTCGAGGGCGCCGAGGAGGCCGGTGCCTTCCTGGTGACCCAGTGGAACAAGCCGGCCGACATGAACGTCACCGACTACGACCAGTGGCTCTCCCACATCACCTACAACGGCGTGGAGTCCGGCAAGCAGATCGGTGACGCGCTGGCCGAGGCCATCGGTGGCTCCGGCGGCATCGTCGCGCTGCAGGGCATCCTCGACACCGGTGCCGCGAAGGACCGGTTCGCCGGCCTCGAGGAGTCGCTGGCGGCCAACCCGGACGTCAAGCTGCTCGACGACCAGACCGCCAACTTCTCGCGCGCCGAGGCGCTCGACGTCACCAAGACGCTGCTGACCAAGCACGGTGACGAGCTCAAGGGCATCTGGGCCGCCAACGACGACATGGCCCTCGGTGCGCTCGAGGCGCTCCAGCAGGCCGGTCGCGACGACGTCGCCGTCGTCGGCATCGACGCCGTGCCGGACGCGCTCACCGCGATCCAGGACGGCACGATGACCGCCACCGTCTCGAGCGACGGCCCGTGGCAGGGCGGCATCGGCCTGGCCATCGGCTACTGCGTGGCCACCGGCGAGCTCTCCGTCGACGACATCGCCGACGAGGACCGCGCCTGGTACGCCGAGCAGTTCCTCATCCAGGAGGACAACGTCGCCGACTTCCTGACCCCGGCGACCGACGAGGCCGACTTCGACTGCGACAACGTCTTCAGCCGCTCGCAGGGCGCGATCTCGTGACCATGACATCCCCCGCCGAGGACGTTGACGTCGCCCCGGCGCGCCCCCAGCCTCGGCGGGGGGTGTCGTTCCGGGACGCTGGTCCCCCGATCGCCCTGGTCGTGATCTTCGGTGTCTTCGCGGCACTGAGCTCCGACTTCCGGACGATCAGCAACGTGCAGAACATCATGGACACGGCGGCGGTCCTCGCCGTCGTGGCCTGCGGCATCACCTTCGTGCTGATGATGGGGTCGATCGACCTCTCCGCCCCGGGGATCATGGGGGCGTCCGCGATCGCGGTCGCCCTCATGGTCGCCAACAACCGCAACGACAACGACCTCGGCCTGATCGGGGTCCTGGTGGCGGTGCTGCTGGCCGCGGCGCTCGGCTGCCTCAGCGGCCTGGCGCTGGTGCTGCTCAAGGTGCCGTCGTTCATGACCACCCTGGGGGTCTCGGCCGTGGGCCTCGGCGTCGCGACGCTCATGTTCGCCGGCGTCCAGCCCAACATCTCCGACGCCATGCTCGAGGGCTGGGCGGTGGAGCGCTTCCTCGGCTTCGCCTACCTCACCTGGATCGCCGCCGGCTGCGTGCTGCTCGGCTACCTGGTGCAGCGCTACTCGCGGCTGGGCCGCTACGCGTTCGCCATCGGCGGCGCGGAGGAGGTGCTGTCGCTCTCGGGGGTCAAGGTGGCGCCGTACAAGGTCGCCGTGTTCACCCTGGCCGGCGCGTTCTACGGGCTGGCCGGCGTGATGGTGACCAGCCAGCTCGGCGCCGGCCTCGTGCAGGCCGGCAAGGGCTACGACTTCGCCGCCATCACCGCCGCCGTCGTCGGCGGCACCCTGCTCACCGGTGGCCGCGGCGGCGTGCTGCACTCGGTCGTCGGCGTGCTGCTGGTCACGGTGCTCGTCAACGGCCTGGTCCAGGTCGGCGTGAGCCCGTACTGGCAGGGCGGCGTGCAGGGCCTCATCGTCGTCGCCGCGGTCGCCGCCGCGGTCCTACCGCAGCGCCGAAGGAACCAGGTGACCAAGTGACCACAGATCTGCAGAGAGAGGTCGAGGTGCCGGCCCCCGGCTCGGTGCCAGCCCTCGAGGTGCGCGGCCTCGTCAAGCACTACCCGGGCGTCAAGGCGCTCGACGGCGTCGACCTCGTCGTCCGCCAGCACGAGGTGCTCGGCCTGGCCGGCGAGAACGGCGCCGGCAAGTCCACGCTGCTCAAGGCGCTGGTCGGGCTGGTCAAGCCCGACGCCGGCGAGATCTGGGTGCGTGGCGAGAAGGTCCGCCTCCGCAGCGTCGTCGAGGCGGCCGACCACGGCATCGGCATGGTGTTCCAGGAGCAGTCGCTGGTGCCCAACCTGACCGCGGCCGAGAACATCGTGCTCGGCTCGGAGGGCCCGGGCGTGCGCCGCGGCATCTACCGCTGGGACACCATGCGCAAGCTGGCCCAGGAGCAGCTCGACAAGATCGGGTCCCACATCGACCCGCTGGCCCGCACCGACACGCTGTCCTTCGCCGACCGGCAGATGGTCGAGATCGCCAAGGTGCTGCGGATCGAGCAGCGCACCCAGCACCCGCCGGTGATCATCCTCGACGAGCCCACCTCGGTGCTGGAGTCGAAGGAGATCGAGACCCTCTTCACCCAGGTGCGCCGGCTGCGCGAGTTCGCCTCGGTCGTGTTCGTCTCCCACCGCCTCGACGAGGTGCTCGACGTCTGCGACCGGGTGAGCGTGCTGCGCGGCGGCCAGTCGGTGGGCGAGGTGCCCACCGCCGGCGCGCTGCCGGCCGAGCTGCACCGGATGATGATCGGCTCCACCGGCTCCGACGACCACTACCACGACACCGCCGCGGTGCGGACCGAGGAGCCGTTGCCGCCGATGCTGTCGGTGCGCGGCATGTCGAGCAGCACCTTCCGCGACGTCGACCTCGACGTCCGGGCGGGCGAGATCGTCGGCATCGTCGGCGTCCACGGCTCCGGCCGCGAGGACGTCTGCCGTGCACTGTTCGGCGCCGAGCCGATCTCCGCCGGAGAGGTCACCCTCGACGGCAGGAAGCTCGACCTCTCCAGCACCCGCGCCGCCTGTGCGGCCGGGATCGGCTACGTGCCGGCGGAGCGCAAGATCGAGGGCATGGTCGGCCCGATGTCGGTCGCCGAGAACATGACCCTGACCAAGCAGAAGTCGCGCTGCGCCGGGCCGATCGTGGTGCCGAGCAAGCAGGCATCGCTGGTCGACCGGTGGATCGAGCGGCTCTCGATCCGCACCCCCCACCGGGGCACCGCCATCCAGCGACTGTCCGGTGGCAACCAGCAGAAGGTCGTGCTGGCCCGGTGGCTGGTCGCCGGCGACATCCGCCTGCTGCTGCTCGACCACCCGACCCGCGGCCTCGACATCGGCGCCCGCTCGGAGGTCTACCGCCTGATGCGCGAGCTGGCCAACAGCGGGGTCGCCACCGTGCTGCTCGCCGACAGCCTCGAGGAGGCGATCGGCATGTCCGACCGGATCCTGGTGATGAGCGACGGCCGCGTGACCAAGGAGGTGGCCTGCCCCTCCGGGAGCAAGCCGACCCCGCTCGACCTCGTCAAGGAGATGGTCTAGCCATGAGCACCCCCGTCATCGCCAAGCCGGTCGCCGACGCGGCGGCGGTCAAGGGCGGCGCGACGGTCGGCCAGCGGCTGACGTCGTTCATGCCGGTGATCGCGCTGGTCACGCTGCTGGCCGCGCTCACGATCGCCGACCCCGACTTCCTGACCCAGCGCAGCCTGACGGCCGCGGTGCGCACGTCGGCCCCGCTGGTCGTGCTCGCCGCGGGCGCCACCCTGGTGGTGCTGTGCGGAGGCATCGACCTGTCGATCGCCGCGCTCTGCTCGTTGTCGACGGTCTTCTTCGCGATGTGGCTGCCCGACCTGGGCGGCCTCACCACCCTCGCGGTGATCGCGGCCGCGGGCGCGATCGGTGCGGTGCAGGGGCTCGCCCACGTGACGCTCCGCATCCCGTCGTTCATCGTCACGCTGGGCGGGATGAGCATCTTCTCGGCCGTGGCACTGGTGATCTCCGACGCCGGCCCGATCCGGATCGTCGACCGCGACGCCACCAAGTGGCTGACCCTCTACGTCGGCGGCTACCTGCCGATGGCCTTCGTCGTGGCCGTGATCGTGGTGGCCGTGGTCGCCCTGGTGCTGAAGCTGACGCCGCTGCACAGCTACATCACCGCCACGGGCTACTCGGAGTCCGCCGCCCGGCTGGCCGGCACGCCGGTCGACCTGGTCAAGGTGGGCGCGTTCACCGTGTCCGGCGCCTGTGCCGGGCTGGCCGCGGTCATGCTGGTCTCCCGCAACTTCAGCGGCAGCCCCACCATGGCCGACAACCTGCTGCTCCCTGCGGTCGCGGCCATCGTGGTCGGCGGCACCGCCATCACCGGCGGTCACGGCAGCATCTGGCGCTCGCTCGTCGGTGCGCTCGTGATCACCCTGCTCCGGGTCGGCCTGCCGATCGTCGGTGTGCCGTCGGCCTGGGAGCAGATCCTCTACGGCGCGATCATCGTCGTCGCCGTCGCCCTCACCCTGGACCGATCGAAGGTGTTGATCATCAAGTAGCCGTCCCCGAGGCATCTCCTCCAGCACCAAGCAGCACCAGCCCCGTATCCGAATCCGCACGTCCCTGGAAGGCACCCATGTCCGAGAGCACCACCACCCTCCTGCCCTCCGTCCAGTCGTTCCTGTCCTCACCCAAGCAGCTGCTCATCGACGGCGAGTGGGTGGACGCGAAGGACGGCCAGACCTTCGACACGGTCAACCCCGCGACCGAGGAGGTCCTCGTCAAGGTCGCGCAGGCCTCCGCCGTCGACGCCGACCGTGCCGTCGTGGCCGCCCGCAACGCCTTCGAGTCCGGCTCGCCGTGGTCGCGGATGAGCCCGCGCGAGCGCTCGCACCTGCTGTGGCGCATCGGCGACATGATCGACGAGCGCGCCGAGGAGTTCGCCCAGCTCGAGTCGCTCGACAACGGCAAGAGCCTGGCCTCCGCCCGCGGCGACGTGGGCGTCGCCGCCGAGCTGTTCCGCTACTTCGCGGGCTGGGCCACCAAGATGGAGGGCACCACCATCCCGATGTCGGTGCCCGGCCGCGAGTTCCACGCCTACACCCGGCGCGAGGCCATCGGTGTCGTCGCCGGCATCGTGCCGTGGAACTTCCCGCTGACGATGGCCTGCTTCAAGGTCATCCCGTCGATCACCGCCGGCAACACCGTGGTGCTCAAGCCCGCCGAGCAGACCCCGCTCACCGCGCTGCGCCTCGGCGAGCTGCTGCTCGAGGCCGGCGTCCCGGCCGGCGTCGTCAACGTGCTCCCCGGCTTCGGCGACGCGGGCGCGGCGCTGGTCGACCACGCGGGCGTCGACAAGGTGGCCTTCACCGGCAGCACCGAGGTCGGCAAGAAGATCGCCGCGGGTGCGTCGAAGAACCTCAAGAAGGTCTCCCTCGAGCTCGGCGGCAAGGCGCCCAACATCATCTTCGCGGACGCCGACCTCGACGCCGCGATCGCCGGTGCGGCCCTGGCCGGCTACTTCAACGAGGGCCAGTGCTGCGTCAACGGCTCGCGCCTCTACGTCCAGCGCGAGGTCTTCGACCAGGTCATCGAGGGCGTCGCCGCGGCGGCCCGGTCGATCCGGGTCGGCGACGCGTTCGACCCGGCGACCACCATGGGCCCGCTGGTCTCGCAGGAGCAGCACGAGAAGGTCATGGGCTACGTCCGGGGCGCGGTCTCCGACGGCGCGACCCTGGCCGCCGGCAGCGCCGACCCGGCCGCCGACCGCGGCTACTTCTTCTCGCCGACGCTGATCACCGACGTCACCGAGCAGATGGCCGTGCAGACCGACGAGATCTTCGGCCCGGTCATCACCGCGATCCCGTTCGACACCGAGGACGAGGTCGTCGCGGCCGCCAACAACACCGTCTACGGCCTCGCCGCGGGCGTGTGGTCCAAGGACCTCGGCACCGCACACCGGGTCGGCTCCAAGCTGCGCGCCGGCACGGTGTGGCTGAACACCTGGCACGCCGACGACGTCACGCTGCCGCGCGGTGGCTACAAGCAGTCGGGTTGGGGTCGTGAGCTCGGGTCGTTCGGACTGGACGACTACACCGAGCTCAAGACCGTCATCGCCGAGCTCCGGTGACCGCCACCGAGGTCCTGAGGGGGCACCGGGTCGTCCCGGTCGTCGTCCTCGACGAGCCCGAGCGGGCCGACGACCTCGGTGCGGCGCTGGTCGCCGGCGGGCTGCCGGTCGCGGAGGTCACCTTCCGCGTGCCGGCGGCCGCCGCGGTGCTCGGCCGCCTGGCCGAGCGCGGCGACCTGGTGGTGGGGGCCGGCACGGTCCTCACCACCGAGCAGGTCGACCAGGCCCACGGGGCGGGAGCGCGCTTCGTGGTCTCGCCCGGCCTGAGCGCCGACGTCGTACGCCGCTGCCAGGAGCTCGGGCTCCCGGTGATCCCCGGCGTCAGCACCGCCACCGAGCTCATGCAGGCTCTCACCCTGGGGCTGGACACCGTGAAGTTCTTCCCGGCGGAGGCCTGCGGCGGACTCGGTGCCGTCAAGGCGCTGGCGGCGGCGTTCCCCCAGGTGCGGTTCGTGCCCACCGGCGGGATCACCGCCGAGACCGCCCCGACCTACCTGGCCCACCGCGCGGTCGCCGCCGTCGGCGGCAGCTGGATGGTGGCGCCGGACCTGCTCGCCGGCGGCCGCTGGGACGAGGTGGAGGCGCGGTGCGCCACCACCGTCGCCGCCCTGGCCCCCTCCGCCACCCCCACCTCCGTAGCCCAAGGAGCCCCGGCATGATCCAGACCCGTCCCGCCAGCGAGTGCGAGCTCGACATCGTCGCGCTCGGTGAGGTCATGCTGCGGCTCGACCCGGGGGAGGGCCGGGTGCGCACCGCGCGCCGGTTCGAGGCCTGGGAGGGCGGCGGCGAGTACAACGTCGCCCGCGGCATGCGCAAGGTCTTCGGCCTGCGCGCCGGCGTGGTCACCGCCCTCGCGGACAACGAGGTGGGCCGACTCGTCGAGAACCTGATCATGCAGGGCGGCGTCGACACCTCGATGATCCGCTGGGTGAAGTACGACGGCATCGGGCGCACCGTCCGCAACGGCCTCAACTTCACCGAGCGCGGCTTCGGCGTGCGCGGCGCGCTCGGGGTGTCCGACCGGGCCAACACAGCGATCGCCCAGATGACGCCCGGCACCGTCGACTGGGACGACTTGTTCGGCCGCCGCGGGGTGCGCTGGCTGCACACCGGCGGCATCTTCGCCGGACTGTCCGAGAACGCCGCCCAGGTGGCCGAGGAGGCGATGGCCGCCGCGCAGAAGCACGGCACCGTCGTCTCGTTCGACCTCAACTACCGGCCCAGCCTGTGGGCCGGCATCGGGGGCAGCGAGTACGCCCGCGACGTCAACACCCGCCTGGCCAGCCACGTGGACGTGATGATCGGCAACGAGGAGGACTTCACCGCCTCCCTCGGCTTCGAGGTCGCCCACGTCGACGAGAACCTCAGCAGCCTGCCGATCGACAGCTTCGCGACCATGGTCGGCACCGTGGCCGAGAAGATGCCGTGGCTCTCGGTCGTGGCGACCACGCTGCGCACGGTCCACACGGCCAGCGACAACGACTGGCAGGCGATCGCCTGGTCGCCCGAGACCGGCGTGCTGTCGTCGGTCGCGCGCGACCACCTCGCGATCTTCGACCGCGTGGGTGGCGGCGACGGCTTCGCCTCGGGCCTGGTCTACGGCCTGCTCGAGGGCGAGGACCTGCAGACCAGCCTCGAGCTGGGCGCCGCACACGGCGCCCTGGCCATGACCACGCCGGGGGACACGTCGATGGTGACCGCCGACGAGGTCCGCTCGCTGGCAGGGGGCGGGAGCGCCCGCGTCCGCCGCTGACCGCCTCGCCCCCGAAGGGCGACCCCGCAGCAGCTGCCGGTGGTGGTGCCGGCAGTGCCCTGTCCACGCCGTCGGCCCGGCTCCCGCACCCGGGGGCCGGACCGACGGCGCGGACGACCGGCCGGCCAGGGCGACGGGAACCTCGTCGCCCGACCGGCCAGCCTCCGGGTCCTCGCCGACCCGGGCCCGGCCGCCGAGCCGGCCCAGCCGATCTGGCGGCCCGCGCGCCCATCCCCTCGCGCCGCTCCCCCGAGGTGCACGCCCGTTGTGTTCACGTCCGTGAACAGAACGCAGAAATTGTTCACAAATCTGGATCAGGTTCTTGCACATGTGTGACGGGCGCCATAGCGTCCGGGGCAAGAGACGGTCGGTGCGACCTGGCCGACCCCTCGGAGCCGAGCCGATCCGAGCCCGAGACAAGGGATCCCGCATGAAGCCACGCAGATCAGTCCGCGTGCGTACGCCGCATCGCCTCCGGCGATGGGTCACGCACCTCACCGCGCTGGCGGTCGCACCGGCCCTCGCGCTGCCGATCATGGCCGCGACCGCCGCTCCCGCCTCCGCAGCGGATGACGAGAACCTGCGCGTCATCCTCTTCTACAAGTCCGAGTTCCACGCCTCGCACGTGCAGGCGCGCCAGGCCGTGAACGAGCTGGCCGCCGAGCTGGCGACCCAGTACGGCAAGACCCTCCAGGTCCAGGAGACCAACCAGGCCTCGGCGTTCACGACCGAGAACCTGGCCACCGCCGACGCGGTGGTCTTCGCGCAGACCGGTGGGGTGCTGTTCAACGAGGCGCAGCGCGCCGCGCTCGAGACCTACATCCGCGGTGGCGGCGGCTACATGGGCCTCCACTACGCCGGCTGGTCGGTCGGGCAGAGCGAGCACGACGTCAACCCGTTCTACCTGCGTCTCGTGGGCGCCATGTCCGAGGGCCACCCGGAGAACCCGGGCGTCCGGCCGGGTCGCGTGGTCAACAACGACCCGACCCACCCCCTCGCCGCGGGCCTGCCGGCCGAGATCAACCGCAGCGACGAGTGGTACGACTGGACCGTCAACCCCGCCCCCAACGTGCGGACGATCCTCTCGGCCGACGAGAGCTCCTACCAGAGCCTCGGCCGCCAGGGCACCACGCACCCGATCACCTGGTGCCAGCAGATCGACAGCGGTCGGTCCTGGTACACGGGCATGGGGCACGAGGGCACGGCGTACAGCGAGCCCTTCATCCGCACCCAGATGAAGAACGGCCTGGCCTACTCCGCCGGTCTCCTGCCGGCCGACTGCTCGCCGCCGGAGAAGGACGTCGAGGGCTCGTGGAGCGGGGTCACCCCGTGGCCGCTCATGCCCATCAACGCGGCGCTGACCTCCGACGGCAAGGTGCAGTCGTTCGGCTCGGTCGTCTACGGCGGCACCGACACGACCCCCTACGACTGGACCGGCAACAGCGCGGTCTCCCAGGGCGGCCAGTTCGAGATCGACGTGTGGGACCCGGCCCAGCCGCGGACCCTGGCGAACGTCCTCGACGGCGTCCTGCCCAACACCACCTACACCGACCTCTTCTGCTCGATGCAGGTGCAGAACCCCCACCGTCGCTCGACGATGACCATCGGCGGTGACGACGGTCTCGGCTCCAACGACCCCGTCAACGCCTCGATCGGCGTCACGAGCTACAAGACCAACTCCGGGCTGCGCAACGAGGCCCCGATGAACTTCCCGCGCTGGTACCCGACCGGCACGACCATGCCCAACGGCGACGTCGTCGTGCAGGGCGGCAGTGTGCGCGGCGTCGCGGGGCCGGGCGTGCACACGCCCGAGGTCTACCGCCCCAACGAGGGCAACGGCTGGAAGGCGCTCACCGGCGCGACCAGCTCGGCCGCGTACGGCGACGGCCCGGTCGACAACGCCGGCCCGGTGGACGAGAACCGCTGGTGGTACCCCCGGGCCTTCGTCTCGCCCGCCGACGGCAAGCTGTTCAACATCAGCGGCACCGGCATGTTCACCCTCGACCCGGCCGGCAACGGCGGCAACGGTGAGCTGACCATGCTCGGCAACCTGCCGGCCGCGGCCGCCAACCAGGCCGCCCTCGGCCGTCCCGTCGGGGCGACCTCGACCGCCGCGATGTACCGGCCGGGCAAGATCCTCCAGGCCGGTGGCGGCGCGTGGGACAACGGCGGCGGCGGCAACGGCGCGCGAGCGGCGTTCACCGTCGACATCACCGGTGGCTCCGCCACCCCGGTGGTCGAGGCGACCAACCCGATGAAGCACGGGCGCCACTGGGGCACCGCGACGATCCTGCCCGACGGCGACGTGATGGTCACCGGCGGCAGCCGAGGCAACAACAACAACGACGGCTACGTCACCAACGCCGAGATCTGGGACCCCGACACCGAGGTCTGGACCGAGGTCAAGGTGCCCTACGAGCACGCCCGGCTCTACCACTCGACCGCGCTGCTCCTGCCCGACGGTCGGGTGATGATCGGCGGCGGCGGTGCCCCGGGCCCGCGCAACTACACCGACGTGGAGTACTACTCCCCGGCGTACCTCTTCGACGGTGACCAGCCGGCCACCCGCCCGGTGATCACGCAGGCGCCGCGCAACATCGGCTACAACGGCACCTTCGGGATCAAGGCCAACGGTCCGGTCTCGCGCGTCACCCTGGTCCGCAACGGCTCGGTGACCCACGGGTTCAACAACGACCAGAACTTCCAGGACCTGGAGTTCACGCAGGCCAACGGCTCGCAGGACGTGACGATCACCGCCCCCTCGAACGGCAACTTCGCGCCTCCCGGTGCCTACATGCTGTTCGTCTGGAACGCCGACGGCACGCCCTCGGTCGCCAAGATCGTCAACATCGACCCGGCCGTGAAGATGGACCAGCGCAGCCCGCAGGTCGTCGACCAGTTCGAGTACCCGCGGATGCCCACCGAGTGGAAGGGCGCCAACCCGCCCGGCGTCGTCGACGTGCCGGCCAACGGCGGCCGGATGTCGCCGTGGACCGTCAACAGCGGCGTCCAGCTGGTGCGCGGCAACCAGCCCAGCCAGGGCGGCCTCGGCGTGGTGGGCTACCACCTCGGCCTCGGCAACGCCGGCAGCATCGAGCGCCCGATCACCGGGCTCCAGGCGGGCAAGGAGTACCGGCTCTCGCTGCGCTACGCCCGCGACAGCCGCACCGCCGGCACCGAGCCGGCCGCGGCCCAGCTGAAGGTCGGCGACCTCGACACCACGATCACCGCCGGCCCCGAGATGCCGTCGCAGAGCGGCCGGGCGGTCACGTTCGGCACCCTGGTGACGACGTTCACCGCCGACGCGAAGTCCGAGACCCTCTCGCTGGTGGGTTCGGGTGCCGGCGCCGGCCTGATGGTCGACGACCTGGTCATCACCCCGCTCGAGGCCGGGCTGGAGGACGTCCCGGTGCACTACGAGCTCGACGAGGGCTCCGGCACCACGGCGGCTAACTCGGGCACCGACGCCTCGGTGGGTGACGCCGTGCTGACCGGCACCACGGGCTGGTCGGAGGAGGGCATCTACGACGGTGCCGTCGACCTGAAGGGTGGCGCCACCGCCAACGCGGTGGACCTGCCGGACAACCTGCTCCAGAACGCGACCGACTTCACGACGTCGTTCTGGGTCAAGCCGCGGGCGCTCACCCACTGGGCCGGGCTGTTCCACATCGGCAGCGGCTTCGAGGGCGCTGGCAGCTTCTTCCAGATCCAGACCCAGACGCAGGCCCGCAACCCGGGCGCGTCGGGCCTGGCGGCGACGTTCAAGAAGAAGGGCAGCACGCTCGAGGAGCGGATCTACGCCACCCCGACCAAGGACATCGCGCTCAACCAGTGGAACCACGTCGCGTTCACGCGCACCGGTTCGACCGGCACGCTGTTCCTCAACGGTGAGCAGATCGCCCAGCGCACGGACCTGACGCTGACGATGACCGACGTCGGACCCACCGAGAACAACTGGCTGGGCCGCAACGGGTTCAACGACACGCCGTTCAACGGCCTGATGGACGACGTCCGGGTCTACACGACCGCGCTGGCGCCGGCCGACATCGGGTCCATGTACGCCGAGGGCTCGGCGCAGAACACGACGACGACCGTCTCGGTCGCGCCGGCCTCGCCCTCGCCGTTCAACGAGCCGGTCACGGTCTCGGCGACCGTCGAGGACCCGGGCGGGGTCGGTGCCGACGGCACCGCCGAGCTCTGGGTCGACGGTGCGCGGGTCGGCACCCCGGTCGACGTGACCGACGGTGTCGTCGAGTTCCCGGGCGTCACGCTCGAGCCCGGCGAGCACGAGATCGAGGTGCGCTTCACGGCGGCCGAGGGCTTCCGCGACTCGGTGGGCACGACGCAGCACGAGGTCGAGCGTCCGCCGCCGCCGCGGGGCATCCCCGTGCACGTCCGCTTCGACGAGGGCTCGGGCACGACCGCGGCCAACAGTGGCACCAACACCGCGATCGGCGAGTCGGTGCTGCAGAACCAGGTGGGCTGGAGCCAGGACGGGAAGTTCGGCTCGGCAGTGAACCTGCCGGGTGGCGACGCCGCCAGCGGCAACCACGTCAAGCTGCCCAACAACATCGACGCCGGTCTCACCGACGAGTTCACGGTGTCGGTGTGGGCCAAGCCGGACGCGCTGCCCAACTGGACGTCGCTGGTGCAGATCGGCAGCAGCACGGACACGTTCTTCCTGCTGCAGTCGTCGACGCAGGTCACCGGTAGCAACACCGGCTTCGCCGCGACGTTCAAGGCGCCGGGCAACCCGACGCAGGAGCGGCTCGTGCTCGGGTCGGGCAACGACCTGCCGCTCAACGCCTGGACGCACGTCGTGTTCACGCTGCGTGGCTCGGTCGGCAAGATCTACTTCAACGGCGAGCTCAAGGGCACCCGCAACGACTTCACCCTCGACCTGGGTGACGTGGGGGTCAACGGCAACACCGTCGCCAACATGGTCGGCGGCACCAGCTGGGGCGACGGACGTTGGGACGGAGTCGTCGACGACTTCCGCCTCTACGGGCACGAGATGTCGGCCAGCCAGGTCGAGGACCTCTACGAGGCGCCGGAGTACAACGCGTTCCCGCGGGTCGTCGACGACACCTACGAGGCCGTGCAGGACGAGGTCCTCGAGGTCGACGCGCCGGGCGTGCTCGACAACGACTCCGACGTCGAGGACGACGCCTTCACGGCGACCGTCGCCGACGGCCCCGACCACGGCGAGCTGACGCTCGACGCGGACGGCGGGTTCACCTACACCCCCGACGCCGGCTACACCGGCACGGACACGTTCACCTACACGGCGAACGACGGTGCACCCTCGGAGCCGGCCACGGTCACGATCACCGTCTCGGAGCCGCCCAACACGGCCCCGGTCGCGGTGGCGGACGCCTACTCGACCCCGGCGGGCACGCCCCTCGAGGTCACGGCGCCCGGTCTGCTGGCCAACGACACCGACGTCGAGGGCGACCCCCTCACGTCGACCGACGTGACGCAGGCAGCGCACGGCGAGGTCGTGCTCGGCTCGAACGGGTCGTTCAGCTACACGCCGGACGCCGGCTACGTCGGTCCCGACTCGTTCACCTACCGGGCGAACGACGGCACCGCCAGCTCCGCACCGGCGACGGTGAGCATCACCGTGACCAAGGCGGCCACCACCGTCTCGGGCACCGCCGGGACCTTCACCTACGGCAAGGCCGGCTCCGTGTCGGTCACCGTGACCCCGGCCGCGGCCGGGGGCCAGGCGGAGGTGCTGCTGGGGACCCGCTTCATCGCGAAGGCCACGGTGGCGCAGGGCAAGGCCACGATCGCCCTGCCGGCCAGGTCGCTCGTGCCCGGCACCCACCGGCTCACGCTGCGCTACGTCGGCAGCGAGACCCACGCGACCTCGTCGTCCACGGTGTCGGTGACGGTCAAGAAGGTGACGCCGGCCCTCAAGGTCAAGGCACCCAAGAAGGTCAAGAAGGGCAAGCGCGCCACCGTCAAGGTGTCGCTCACCGCCCCGGACCGGGTGCCCGTGACCGGCAAGGTGACGGTGACGGTGAAGGGCAAGAAGTTCACCCGCACCATCAAGAACGGCAAGCTGACGCTGAAGCTGCCCAAGGCGGCCAAGGTCGGCAAGCTCAAGGTGAAGGTGGCCTACGCAGGTAGCCCCCTCGCCACCGGGGTGACGAAGACGGTCACCATCAAGGTCAAGCGCTAGCACGACCGACGAACGCGGGCCCGGAGGAGCTTCTCCTCCGGGCCCGCTTCGTCGTCCTGGTGCTTGGTGGAGCAGCGCGCGCCAGCGAGCGTCGTCGAGACCCGGTGAGCCGAACGCCGGGCGCTGGTCGAGGTGCGAGGAGCCCTGGCGACGAGCCTCGAGACCCAGTGAGCCGACCGTTCTCCGTAACGGGCGACTCCGGGGACCGGGCTCGGGTGGGTGCTGACTGCGGCGGGTGTGATCCGGGGCGCGGGTGACTGTTGGGTGGGGCGGGGGTGCCGCGCGTTGGGGGGCACTGCGGCTGCTGCGCGCCGGGCGTCGTTCGGCACTCGTTGCCGTGTCGCCGGACGCTGCTGTCTTGTTCCCCGGCTGGTCAGCGGCGCCACGCC
>NZ_JAFFJT010000024.1 GCF_016924665.1 Nocardioides sp. SYSU D00038 | reverse complement strand
CGAGCCCGCGCCGCCCGCACCACCCCGCGCCGACCCGCCGCCCCCCGCCGACGCTCCGGCAGCGCCGGTCGCCCCGGCGGCCCCGGCCACCCCGGTCGTGACCCCCGCGGCGCCGGCCGTCGCCCCCGCCGGGCTGGTCGTCGACGCCGCGACCGGCCGGGCGACGTACCAGGGCCGGGGGCTGGACCTGACCCCGCAGGAGCTGATCCTGCTCACGACCCTGCTCGAGACCGGCCGCCGGGTCCGCAGCAAGGCCGACCTGGTGCTGGCGCTGCGCGGCCACGGCTACGTCACCTCGCACTTCGTCAACGAGGCCGACAAGCGCGCGGTCGACGCCCACGTCACCAGCCTGCGCCGCAAGCTCGGCGACGACGGGCCCAGCCCGCGGGTGATCGAGACCGTGCGCGGCGTCGGCTACCGGATCGCACCCGCCTGACTCCCCGTCCCGGCGGCTCGCCGGCGCTCGCCGGACGGTCGCCGCGCCTAGTTCGCGTTGATCGGGATGTCCGCGACCTCGGTGACCTCGTCGGAGTCGAAGATCGCGATCGGCACCTGCTGGGTGACCTCGACCCGCTCGAAGCGGCCCGACCCTGCGCGCGTCTCGACGCTGACCGTGGCGGTCAGGCTGAGGGTCAGCCCGATGGTGTCGCGGGAGACCGGACCGATGCGCTGGTTGCGCAGCTCGAAGGCGCCCTTGGGCGAGGTGACCAGCATGCCGCGGCGGGTGGTCACCGGCTCGGGGTCGAAGGTCGCGCGCGCGGCCACGACGTCGAGGCGGTAGGGCTCCTCGGTCGCGCCGCCCCGGGTGGTCGTGGTCGCCGAGGTGACGACGATCCGGTCCAGGTAGACCTTGCGCTTGGTGCGGAACGGGTCGCGCAGCCCCCGGTCGAGGTCGTAGCCCTGGAAGGTGAAGGAGAAGAACTTGTCGCCGGCTGGGTACCACTCGTTGGTCCGCGGGGTGGCCTTGGTGGGGTAGAGCGTGAAGACGAAGTCCATGCCGGGCGCCTCGGGGAGCGCGATGTGCGACTGGAAGGTGCCGTCGCGCGTGAACTGCGAGTCGAAGACGGGGGCCGCGCTCGTGGCGGAGGTCGACGGCGCCGGCGTCCCCCCGGTGTCGTCGTCGCCGAACGGCGTGCAGCCGCCCAGCAGCACGACGGAGAGCGCAGCCGCGGCGACGACGGACGGACGACGGGTCATGCCTTGTACCCCCTGTAGCGACGCAGCGCCTTGAGCGCCATCCAGGCCGTCTGCAGCACGGTCAGCACGCCCAGCACCGGCCACCCCACCGACAGCACGTCGGACTGCAGGTCGATCGGCAGCTGCAACCACACCGCGGCCACCGCGGCGAGGAACACCGCCAGCACGAGGAACGGGTAGAGGTACGACGACCCCTTGCCCCGCTCGGCGGCCGCCTGGGCCGCCCAGTTGTCGGTCTGCTGGCTGCTGAAGAACTTCCACCAGGCCCGGACGAAGTGGCCCATCCTGATCCACATGTAGAGCTCGGCCAGCACCAGCGTGCTGCCGAAGACGTAGTCGCGCCGGTTGGCGAACGCCATCGACCGGGCCACCCGGAAGTTCAGCCAGATCGCCACCGCGGGCGGGATCAGCCACCACGGGCTGAAGACGAACGCCGAGATCGACAGCGAGCCGGCCAGCAGCAGCATGAAGCCGAGCCGGGTCAGCATGTTGAGCACCATCGAGCCGTGCTCGAACCACCGCAGCCTCAGGTTGGGGTGGAAGGGCTGGCCCCGGGTGTCGCCGCGCTGGCCGGGCCACATGAGGTCGATGGCGCCGTAGTTCCACTTCACCTGCTGGGCGTCGAGCGCCCGCAGGGTCGTCATGCCCCCCACGTGGGCGTAGGCGCGCGCCGAGATCTTGGTGAGGTAGCCGGCGCTCTTGATCTGCAGCGAGAGCAGGGAGTCCTCCACCTCGCTGTCGTTGACCCAGGGCGTGCGCTGGTGGGTCGTGCGCAGCACCTCACGCAGCGCGGTGGTGGAGAAGATCGAGAACTGCCCGCCGAGCACGGCCATGTTGCGGCCCTTGAGGAGGTTCTGCATGTTGAACGCCGAGAACTGGGCCCGCTGACCGGCGATGAGGAACTTCGCCGTCCAGCCGTCGAGGGCGCTGTCGTCGATCGAGTAGATGGCCGAGATGCCGCCGATGCGGTCGTCGCTGGAGATCTCGTCGACCAGGTGCTCGAGCGCGTCGGGCTCGGGGGTGGTGTCGCCGTCGACGCCCAGCAGGTAGTCCATGCTCTCGACGAGGCCGTAGCCGTAGTTGAGCGCCCCCACCTTCTTGTCGGGGTTCTTGCCGATGTCGTGCACGTAGATGACCGTCTGCTGCTTGCCGCTGGGGGTCATCCGCTCGTGGGGACCGGCGTAGTGGCTGGCCACCTCGACCGACTCGTCGGTGGTGTTGTTGATGATCACGTGGATGACGTCGGGCAGCCGGGTCTGCATCAGCAGCGAGTCGAGCACCCCGCCGATGGTCTCGGCCTCGTTGTAGGCCGGGATGACGCAGCCGATGGTGGGCCGCTGGTCGGGCTGGTCGGCGGCTTGGTCGAGGGGGGCCTGCTCGCCGTCGCGCGCGTCGAGGCGCACGAACTGGTCAGTCGCGGCGCCGGACCGGGCGCCGTCTCCCCCGCTGGTCACAGGCCAAGTGTGGTCGGACGGCCGGGGCGGCACAGGAGAATCGCTCAACTCGGTGCGCCGTTCAGGGCTGCGCGGGCGGCGGGGTGTGGCACTGCGCGCCGTCCTGCTGGGCGTCCGGGAGGTGCGGCAGCGCCACGGTGCCGAGCGCGGTCGCGCGACCGGTCACGACCGCGACTCCGGAGCGCGTCGCCGACCCGTACTTGCAGTAGGACACCCCCTGGCCGAGGTACGGCGAGTAGGGGCCGGGGCCGACGACGACGCTGAGGTCGGAGCGGGTGGTGAGCTGACCGCCCAGCGTGAACCCGCCGTCGCTGCGGGTGGTGGCCGTCTGGAGGGTGGCGCCCGACGCGTCGCGCAACCGCACCTGGGCCCCGGCCAGGCCGGTCCCTGGGCGGTTGGCGTCGACCACGGTGCCGGTGACGGTGGCGCCCAGCCGGGTCAGCCGCGCCGTCCCGAACGCCACCCGGCCCTTGCGCACCCTCCCGGTGACGGGCAGGGTCCCGCCGAGGTAGCTGCCTACCCCGTCGGCGACCACGTCGTAGCCGCCGGGGTGCAGGCCGCGGACGGTCGTGGTGCCACCGACCATCCGCTGGGTCCAGAACTGGCCCGAACGGCGGCTGACCAGCGTCACCCAGGTGGTGCCGGGATAGGGCGTGCTCCCTGCGTAGAGGTCGAGCACGAGGCGACCGGCCTTGATGCCCAGCCGGACGTCGACCCGCTTGTAGCGTCCCGGCTTCAGGCGGCGGAGGAAGGTGCTGCGCCCCACCCAGGTCCGCTTCCTGTCGTAGGTGAAGACCGAGTAGGTGCCCGCCGGCAGCCCGGCGAGCGCGTAGCTCCCGCTCCGGTCCGCGGTGGTCTCGAAGGACCGGCGGTCGGCGTTCGCCGCGACCACCCGGGCCCCCGGCGCGACCTTGCCCCCGGCCCGCACGGTCCCCCCGATCGCCGCGCCGCGGGGCATCCGGACGTTGCGGATCGTCGTCGCCCCCGCGGTGACCGTCACCGTCACGTCGCGTGGCGCGAGCTTGCGCACGTCGTACGCCGGACGGCGGTCGGTGAACTGGAGGCGGTAGGTGCCCGGCGGCAGCGCGAGGGAGTAGCCGCCGCCGGTGACGCGCCGCTTCCCGAGGTAGGTCCAGTCGAGGCGGAACCAGGCCACCGAGGCCGGCGGGGAGTCGTCGCCGCCCCCCGTGACCGTGCCGCGCACCCGCCCGACGGCGGCCTGGGCCGTCGGCGGCGCGAGGAGGCCGGCGCCGAGCACCGCGACGAGCGCGGTGGCGAGCAGGAGGAGGACGGGGCGACGTCCCTGGGTCGGGTGCACGCGGCAAGCCTAGGAACGCTCGCCCGCGTCCGTCCGCCGAACGGGCAACTCAGGAGAGGTGCTTCTGGAGGTCCAGGCAGCGGTTGGTGATCCGGTAGCCCAGCCGGTCGTTGACGGCGTTCATCCACTCGTTGACGCCGGCGTTGCCGGTGACCAGCTGCTCGCAGGCGGGGAACTCCTCGCGGACGTAGGCGTGGAGGCGGGCCTTGACCGCGAGGCCGAGGCGGTGGCCGCGGTGCTCGGGCAGCACCAGGGTCGAGGTGATGTGGCCGAGTCGCGGGTCGGCCTCGAGCACCGAGACGGCGCTGTAGCCGGCGAGGGTGCCGTCGGGGGCGACGCCGGCGACCAGCAGGTGCGCGGCACGCACCCGGCGACGGCGCTCCTCCCACTCGCGGATCCGCTCGGGGGTCCACTGCTGGGGCTGGAGGTCGAGCTCGCCGAGCGGGGCCTCGCTGAGGAACCGGCTCCACAGCCGGGCCAGCCCGGCCAGGTGCTCCTCGGGGGTGTGGTCGCGCCACCACACGATGCCGTAGCCGTCGAGCCGCTCGGCGGCGAACGACGTGACCTCGGGCAGCAGCGCGGCGGTGCCGGCCAGGTCGACGGTCTTGGTGAACTCCACGCCCGCGACCTCGTAGCCCGACGCGGCGGCGAACCGCACCCCGGCGTTGTCGGCATCGGTCGGGGTCTCCACCGACGACACCACGGTGGTGCGGCCCGCCTCGCGGCAGCGCCGCTCGGCCTCGGCGAGCAGCGCGCGACCGTGGCCGCGCCGTCGCGCGTCGGGCAGCACCCACACCTCGACGAAGCCGACGTGGGTGTTCTCCTGGTGGTGCAGCTCGAGCCGGGCGGCGCCGACCGTGCGCCCGCCCTCGTCGAGGGCGAGCAGGACGACGTCGCGGCCCACCGGTGGCACGGCCAGCGCTGTGCTCGCGGCGGGCCAGGACGGCCAGTCGCCCACGGGGAGCTCGGCGGCCGCGGCGGCACCGACCTCCCACCAGGACCGGAGGGCGCCCGAGTCGGCGGGATCGACGGGGTGCACGCTCACGACCCGACCCTAGGGGTCGGGCAGGAGCCGCCCGACGGCGTCCCGGCCTGCGGCCACCTGGGTCAGAGCGCGAGCTGGGTGCGGACGACGCCCGCGAGCCGCTCCGCGACGTCGTGCGCCAGCTCGGTGGTCGACGCCTCGACCATGACCCGGACCAGCGGCTCGGTGCCGGAGGGGCGCAGCAGCACCCGCCCGGTGTCGCCGAGGCCGGCCTCCTCCTCGGCCACCGCGGCGGCGAGGACGGCGTCCTCGTCGACCCGCGACCGGTCGACGCCGGGGACGTTGACCAGCACCTGCGGGAGCCGGGTGACCACCGAGGCCAGGTCGGCGAGGCTGCGGCCGGAGTCGGCCATCCGCTGCAGCACGTGGAGAGCGGTGAGCAGGCCGTCACCGGTCGTGGCGTGCTGGCTCATGATCACGTGGCCGGACTGCTCGCCGCCGAGCGTGAAGCCACCGACCCGCATCGCCTCGAGGACGTAGCGGTCGCCGACCTTGGTCTGGCGCACGCCGAGCCCGGCGCCCTTCATCGCCTGTACGAAGCCCAGGTTGCTCATCACCGTCGCCACGACGGTGTCCTTGACCAGCTGGCCGCGCTCGGCCATGGCCAGCGCCAGGATCGCGAGGATCTGGTCGCCGTCGACGACCGCGCCGGCCGCGTCGACGGCCAGGCACCGGTCGGCGTCACCGTCGACGGCGAAGCCGGCGTCGGCCCCGTGCTCCAGCACCGCGCGCCGCAGCGGCTCGAGGTGCGTGGAGCCGTAGCCGTCGTTGATGTTCAGGCCGTCGGGCTCGGCGCCGATGACCACGACCTCTGCGCCGGCCCGCTCCAGGGCGAGCGGTCCGGCCTCCCAGGCCGCGCCGTGGGCGCAGTCGAGGACGACGCGGAGGCCGGCCAGCGGCCGGTCGAGCGTCGCGACCAGGTGGTCGACGTACTCCTCGACGGGAGTGGCGTAGGGGGTGACCCGGCCGACCTCGGCGCCCGTGGGGCGCTCCCAGTCCTGGCCGAGCAGCTCCTCGATCTCCTTCTCGAAGGCGTCGTCGAGCTTGACGCCCGCTCGCGCGAGGAACTTGATGCCGTTGTCGGGCATCGGGTTGTGCGAGGCGCTGATGACCACGCCCAGGTCGGCGCCCAGCGTCTGGGTGAGGTGGGCGACGCCGGGGGTCGGCAGCACCCGCAGGCGCAGCACGTCGACGCCGGCCGAGGCCAGGCCGGCGACCACGGCGTGCTCGAGGAACTGCCCCGAGATCCGGGTGTCGCGGCCGACCACGGCGAGCGGACGGCGTCCCTCGGCTCGGGTGTGGTCGACCAGCACCCGGGCCGCGGCCACCGACAGGTCCAGGGCCAGGTCTGCGGTCAGCTGGCCGTTGGCCAGGCCCCGGACCCCGTCGGTGCCGAAGATGCGCGGCATCCGCAGGAGATCAGCGCTTGCTGAACTGGGGCGCCTTGCGGGCCTTCTTCAGGCCGGCCTTCTTGCGCTCGATGACGCGGGCGTCGCGGGTCAGCAGACCGGCCTTCTTCAGGGCCGGGCGGTTGGCCTCGACGTCGACCGCGTTGAGGCAGCGGGCCACGCCGAGGCGCAGTGCGCCGGCCTGGCCGGTGATGCCGCCGCCGTGGATGCGGGCGATCACGTCGAAGCGGCCCTCGAGCTGCAGCTCGGCGAACGGCTCGTTGACCACCTGCTGGTGGAGCTTGTTCGGGAAGTAGGAGTCCAGCGGACGACCGTTGACGGTCCAGACCCCGGTGCCCGGGACGATGCGGACGCGGGCGACGGCCTCCTTGCGGCGGCCGGTGGCCGCGGCGGGGGCGATGGTCGCGGGACGCTCGGGGGTGTCGGCCGACGGCGAGCTCTCGCTGCTGTACGCGACGCCCTGCTCGTTGACCTCGTAGGTCTCCTCGACCTCGGTGGAGTTCTCAGCCACGGGTGTTCCTCACTAAGACTTGTCTCGGCTGCGGATGCGATTACTGGGAGATCTGGGAGATCTCGAAGGGGACGGCCTTCTGGGCCTGGTGCGGGTGCGTCGGGCCGGAGTAGACCTTGAGCTTCTTCAGCATCTGGCGGCCGAGCTTGTTCTTCGGGAGCATGCCCCACACGGCCTTCTCGATGGCCTTGCGGGCGTCCTTCTCCAGGATCTCGCCGATCGGGGTGGCGGTGAGGCCGCCCGGGTAGCCGGAGTGGCGGTAGGCGAGCTTGGTCGTCTTCTTGCTGCCCGAGAGGGCGACCTTCTCCGCGTTGACGATGATCACGAAGTCGCCCATGTCCATGTGGGGGGCGAAGGTCGGCTTGTGCTTGCCGCGGATGAGGTTGGCCGCCTGGACGGCGAGCCGGCCGAGGACGACGTCGGTGGCGTCGATGACGAGCCACTCACGCTGGACGTCGCCGGGCTTGGGGCTGTAGGTGCGCACGGTTCTGCTGCCTCTGTTCTCGTTCGTGGACCGACCGGTGGTCCCGGTCGGTGGTGGAGCCACGCCCTCTGACGAACACGGCCCGGCTCCCCACCCGCAGGTGGTGGTCCGGGGCTGCACCCCTCGGGTCGTGCGGACCCGTGGGACGCGGCAGGAGGCGCGACTGACAAAGATACGGCGAGCGCGCGGGCAGGGTCAAAACGCGGGGCGGGCGGGCGCCGGCCGCTCTCGTGACCCGGACACCGGGTGTTCGGGCCTCCGGGCCGCGGGCTAGGTTGAGAGTGTGACCGAATCTCTGACCGTCCGAGACAACCGCACCGGACAGGAGTACGACGTCCCGATCACCGACGGCACCATCAAGGCCGCCGACATCGGGCAGATCAAGGCCGGGGACGAGGCCCCCGGGCTCGCCGTCTACGACCCGGGCTTCGTCAACACCGCCTCCTGCCGCTCCGCCGTGACCTACATCGACGGCGAGCAGGGGATCCTGGAGTACCGGGGCTACCCCATCGAGCAGCTGGCCGAGAAGTCCTCGTTCCTCGAGGTGGCCTACCTGCTGGTGTACGGCGCGCTCCCGACGAAGGCCGAGTACGACGCGTGGGTGCACGAGATCACCTACCACACGTTCGTGCACGAGAACGTCAAGGAGTTCATGCAGGGCTTCCGCTACGACGCGCACCCCATGGGGATGCTGATGGCGTCGGTCGGGGCCCTGTCGACGTTCTACCCCGACGCGCGCAACATCACCGACGCCGACAACCGCCACATGCAGATCGTCCGCATGATCGCGAAGATGCCGACCCTCGGTGCCTGGTCGTTCCGCCACGCGCAGGGCAAGCCGTTCGTCTACCCCGACAACGACCTCAGCTACACCGCCAACTTCCTCTCCATGCTCTTCAAGATGAGCGAGGCCAAGTACGAGGCCGACGAGCGGCTGGTCAAGGCGCTCGACGTGCTGTTCATCCTGCACGCCGACCACGAGCAGAACTGCTCGACCAACGCCGTCCGCTCGGTGGGCTCCTCGCAGGTCGATCCCTACTCCGCGGTGGCCGCCGGCGTGGCCGCGCTCTACGGCCCCCTGCACGGCGGCGCCAACGAGGCCGTGCTGCGGATGCTCAAGCGGATCGGGTCGAAGGAGAACATCCCGGCCTTCATCCAGGGCGTCAAGGACGGCAACGAGCGGCTGATGGGCTTCGGCCACCGCGTCTACAAGAACTACGACCCGCGCGCAAAGATCATCAAGAAGGCCTGCGACGACGTCTTCGAGGTCACCGGGGTCAACCCGCTGCTCGAGATCGCCCAGGAGCTGGAGAAGATCGCGCTGGAGGACGAGTACTTCGTCAAGCGCAAGCTCTACCCCAACGTCGACTTCTACTCCGGCCTGATCTACGAGGCCTTCCAGTTCCCGCCCGAGATGTTCACCGTGCTCTTCGCCATCGGCCGCACCCCCGGCTGGCTGGCGCAGTGGCTCGAGCTCGTGCAGGACAAGGAGCAGAAGATCGCCCGGCCCAAGCAGATCTACACCGGCGACCGCACCCTCGACTTCGTGCCCGCCGCGGAGCGGTGGGCCTGACGCCGGCGGGCGTCGTCTGGGACCTCGGCAACGTCCTCATCGACTGGCAGGCCCGCGCGGCGATCGCCGCCGGGGTCGGTGAGGACGAGGCCGACCGGCTGCTCGCGGCCACCGACTTCGACTTCCTGGCCTTCAACCACGGCCCGGACTCCGGTCGCACCTGGGCCGAGGCCATCGCCGACGTCGAGCGCGACCACCCGCAGTGGCTGCCGCACGTGCGCGCCTACCACGCCCACTTCCCGGCGTCGCTGGTCGGCGAGGTGCCCGGCAGCGCCGACCTGCTCCGCGACCTGCACGCCGCCGGCGTGCCGATGTGGGGCCTGACCAACTGGTCCCACGAGCTGTGGCCGCACGCGCCGCAGCGGTTCGGCTTCCTCGACCTGCTCGACGGCGTCTACGTCTCCGGCACCGAGGGCGTGGCCAAGCCCGACCTCCGCGCGTTCGCCGCCGTCGCCGAGCGGATGGGCCTGCCGCCGGAGCGGCTGGTCTTCACCGACGACCGCGCCGGCAACGTCGAGGCCGCGATCGCCGCCGGCATGGACGGCGTGCTGTTCACCGACGCGGCCACCCTGCGCACCGAGCTGCGCACCCGCGGCCTGCCGGTGTGAGCAGCCGGGCCGACCGCGTCGCGCTCCGACCCGTCCTGCACCGGCTGCTCGTCGACGAGCTCGGCGTCCGCACCGTGGCGCGGCTGTGCCCGCGCTGCGGGGGCAGCGACCACGGCCGACCGGTCGTGCCCGGTCGTCCCGACCTCCACCTCTCCCTCACGTACGCCGGTGGGCTGGCGGCGGTCGCGTGGAGCACGACCGGGCCGGTGGGGATCGACGTCGAGCCCGGCGCCGACCTGGCGTGGACGCGCCGCGAGGCGTTGCTCAAGGCCGCGGGCACCGGGTTCGGCGGCAGCGGCTCGAGCGCCGAGCCGGCGCTCGCGACCGTCACCCTGCCCCTGCCCGAGGGCTACGTGGGCACGGTCGCCGGCGTGGACGTCAGCTGGCGGCTGGCAGGTCCGGCAGCTCCGTAGCGTCGAGCCACGCGGCGAGGACGGCCACGGCCTCGTCACCGGCTGCGGCGCCGACGTGGGCGCGGAAGTCGTCGGTCGTCACGCTCCCGCCCCGGTGGTCGGCGACCCAGCCGCGCACCAGGTCGAAGAACGCGTCGTCACCGACGACGAGCCGCAGCGCGTGCAGGGTGAGGGCACCGCGCTTGTAGACCCGGTCGTCGAACATCAGCTCCGGGCCCGGGTCGGACAGCAGCACGTCCTGGTCGAGGTCGGCGAGCCGGTCGTGGTGGTGACGGGCCCACGTGTCTGCGGAGTCGCGCTCGGAGGCCTCCGACCACAACCACTCGCTGTAGCAGGCGAAACCCTCGTGCAGCCAGATGTCCTGCCAGCGGGCCAGCGTCACCGCGTTGCCGAACCACTGGTGGGCCATCTCGTGGGCCACCAGCCGCTCGGCGTCCCAGTCGTCGCGGCAGAAGTTCCGGCCGAAGGTGGCCAGCCCCTGCGCCTCGAGCGGGATCTCCAGGTCGTCGTCGGTCACCACGGCGGCGTAGGACGCGAACGGATAGGGGCCGAAGCGGTCCTCGAAGAGCTCCAGCATCTCGGGCTGGCGGGCGAACCCCGCCTCCTCCACGTCGGCCGGGCCGACCCAGGCCAGCGGCACCGGGCCGTCCTGCTCGCGCACCTCGTAGCGCCCGACCTGCACGGTGGCGAGGTAGGTCGCCATCGGCTCGGGCTGGTCGAAGGTCCAGGTGATCCCCCCGGCACGACGCCGCTGGCCGGTGCGGGTGCCGTTGGCCACGACCGTGTAGCCGGGCGGCACCGTCACCGAGATCGTGTACGCCGCCTTGTCGTCGGGCCGGTCGTTGCAGGGGAACCAGGTCGGCGCGCCGTGGGGCTGGCCGGCGACGATCACACCGTCCTCGAGCTCCTCCCACCCGGCGTCGCCGTGGTGGGGGTCGACCAGCGGCCGCGGCTGACCGGCGTAGCGCACCAGCAGCCGGAAGGCGGTGCCCGCAGGCAGGGGGGTGCGTGCGGTCACGACCAGTCGGTGCCCGTGCACCGTGTAGCGCCGGGGGGCCGCGCCGTCGAGCACGACCTTGGAGACCTGCAGGTGCGCCAGGTCGAGCACCAGGCGCGCGGTGTCGTCCTGGGTGACCCCCTCCACCACGGCCTCGCCGCGCAGCCGGTTGCCGGCGACGTCGTAGTCGAGGTCGAGCGTGTAGCGCTCGGCGCGCCAGGAGCGGTCGCCGTGGCCCGGCAGGTAGGGGTCGGCGGTCGGGAGGTCAGGCCCGCTCACGCGCGGTCCGCCCACGGGCCGATCGGGTTGCCGATCCAGTCGGTGCCGTCCGGCACCGACTCCCCCCTCATCACCAGCGACACGGGACCGACCGTAGCGTGCCGTCCCAGCACGGCCGCGGGCAGGATCACGCTGTTGGGGCCGAGGGTCGCACCCCGCTCCAGGGTCACCGTGTCGAGGCTCAGCAGCCGGTCGTGGAACAGGTGGGTCTGCACCACGCTGCCCTGGTTGACCGTGGCGCCGTCACCGAGCCGGACCAGGTCGACCTCGGGCAGCCAGTACGTCTCGCACCAGACCCCCCGACCCACCCGGGCCCCCATCGCCCGGAACCATGCGTTGAGCAGGGGTGTCCCGGTCACGGCGCGGGCGAACCACGGCGCGGCCAGCACCTCCACGAAGGTGTCGGCCAGCTCGTTGCGCCAGACGAAGGAGCTCCACAGGGGGTGGGCGCCCGGCCGGACCCGGCCGACGAGCACCCACTTGGCAACCGTCGTCACCAGCGCCGCGACCAGTCCCGCCACGGCGAGGAGCGGACCCCCGAGCAGCAGGGCGGCGAGCACGCCCGGCCCCTCGAGCAGGAGCAGGAAGCACCAACCCACGACGGCGTGCAGGGCGACGGCGAGCACCACCGGCACCAGGCGACAGAGCTCGACAGCCGCGCGGGCCGCCTTGAGCCGGGTCGGCGGAGCGTAGGTGCGGGCCCCGTCGCCGTCCGCGACGGCGCGACGCAGCGGCGCGGGTGGGCTGCCGAGCCACGACTCCCCCGAGCGGACGCTCTTGCGCCGCGGCGCCGCCGAGAGCACGGCGACGAGCGACGCCTTGGGCACCTTGCGGCCCGGCGCGGCCATCCCGGAGTTGCCGACGAAGGCGCGCTTGCCGATCTTGACCCGCTCGGCGCGCAGCCAGCCGCCGCCGAGCTCGTAGCCGCCGAGAAGGGTGTCGTCGGCGAGGAAGGCCTGGTCGTTGACCTGCGTGAGCGACGGGATCATCAGCACCGTCGACGCCTCGACGTCGCGGCCGACCCGAGCGCCGAGCAGGCGCAGCCAGTGCGGGGTGAGCGAGGAGGAGTAGAGCGGGAACAGCCAGGTGCGCGCCTCGTCGAGCACCCGCACCGTGGTCCACACCGCGAGCGCCGGCCGGCTGCGCACCGGGTGGGCGCCGACGTCGACCGACAGGGCCGCCACCCGGACGACGCCGACGACGAGCGCGGCCACGACCAGCGGCCCCAGCAACGCGCCGAGCGGCACCCACGGGAGAAGCGCCGCCGCCCCGGAGACGTCGTCGGGGGTGGGCGCCAGGGCCAGCACCGCGCCGGCACCGACCACCACGGCGGTCACGGGGACGGCCGCGAGCGCCAGGGCCACGGCGCCGTACGCCGCCAGCCAGGGGCGCCCGGCCGGGGGCCGCTCCGACCACGGCCCGCGGGCGGCGCTGGCGACCCGCTGGGCCGGCGACCCCGACCAGTACTCGCCGTCGGGGACGACCCCGAAGACCGACGAGCCGGGCGCGACCTCGGCGTCGGCACCCACGTCGGAGCCCGGGCACAGCGTGCTGCGCGCGCCGATGCGGGCCCGGGCGCCGACCCGCACCGAGCCGACCCGGACGACGTCGCCGTCGACCCAGTAGCCGCCGAGGTCCACCTCGGGCTCGACCGAGCAGCCGCGACCCAGCCGGAGCCGCCCGGTCACGGGCGGGAGGCTGTGGAGGTCGACGTCGCGAGCGACCCGGGCGCCGAGCAGCCGGGCGTACCAGGTCATCCACGGCGCTCCGGCCAGCCCGGTCGCGCCGAGCTCGTCGGCGGCCCGCTGGGCCAGCCAGAGTCGCAGGTGGGCCTTGCCGCCCCGGGGGTGCTCGCCCTCGGCCACCGGCCGGAGCAGGGTGCGCGCGATGCCGGCGGCCAGCAGCATCCGGCCGGGTGGGGCGACGAAGATCAGCAGGCCGAGCACCACGGCCCAGAGGGGCGGCCGAGGCACCCACGTGGCGCCGAGCACCTCGAGGGCGTGACCGGCCAGACCGAGCCAGACCAGCCAGCGCGGCACCGACAGCGCCCGCAGCAGCAGCGTGGCGGCCACCTGGCCGACCTGGGTCTTGAGCGGGATGGGCGGCACCCGGCGGTCGCTCGCCGCGCCCGGCCCGTCGAGCCCGTCGAGGAAGGTGGCGAGCGCGCCGAGGGTTGCCCGCTCGTAGATGTCACCGACGGTTACCTCGGGAAACCGGGTGCGCAGCCGCGAGACCATCTGGGCCGCCGTCAGGCTGCCGCCGCCGAGGTCGAAGAAGTCCGCGTCGGCCGCAGTCGCGTCGGCGGCCAGGACGTCGCGCCACAGCTCCGCGACCCAGGCGGCGGTGCCCACGAGACCAGCCGGGGTGGCCGCCGGCGGGAGCGGCCACGGCAGGGCGTCCCGGTCGACCTTGCCCGACGTGCGGGTCGGCAGCTCCTCGACGACCGCCACCCGGGGCACCAGCGCGGCGGGCAGCGATGCCCGCAGCGACTCCACGGCGCTGGCCTGGTCGTACGTCGGGCCGACCGTGACGTAGCCGACGAGGAGGCTGTTGCCGGCGCTGGTGCGGCGCACGGCGGCGGCCGCGCTCACGACCCCCGGCAGCGCGAGCAGGGCGCTGTCGATCTCGCCGAGCTCGATCCGCCGGCCGCCGAGCTTGACCTGGTCGTCGGCCCTGCCGCCGAAGAGCAGCCCGTCGTGGTCGAGGACGACGAGGTCGCCGCTGCGGTAGGCGCGGTCCCAGCCGAGGGTCGGCATGGCGGCGTACTTCTCGGCGTCCTTGTCGGGGGCGAGGTAGCGGGCCAACCCGACCCCGCCGATGATCAGCTCGCCGGTCTCCCCCTCGGCGACCGGGCGACCCTCGGGGTCGACGACCGCGAGGTCCCAGCCGTCCAGGGGCAGGCCGATCCGCACCGGACCCTCCCCGGTCAGCAGCGCGGCGCAGGCGACCACGGTGGCCTCGGTCGGGCCGTAGGTGTTCCACACCTCCCGGCCGGGCGCCACGAGACGCGCCGCCAGCTCGGGCGGGCACGCCTCCCCGCCCATGATCAGCAGCCGCACCTGGTCGAGCGCCTCCGGTGGCCACAGCGCCACCAGGGTCGGCACCGTCGACACCACGGTCACGGCGTTGGCCACCAACCAGGGACCCACGTCGACACCGCTCCTCACCAGGGCGCGCGGCGCGGGCACCAGGCAGGCGCCGTAGCGCCAGGCCAGCCACATCTCCTCGCAGGAGGCGTCGAACGCCACCGAGAGCCCCGCCATCACCCGGTCGCCCACGCCGAGCGGCGCGTCCTGCAGGAACAGCCGCGACTCCGCGTCGACGAACGCGGCCGCGCTGCGGTGGGTGACCGCGACCCCCTTCGGCCTACCGGTCGAGCCACTGGTGAAGATGACCCACGCGTCGTCGTCGGCGCTCGGGCCCGTGGGTGGACGGGCCGCGCCCGGGCGTCGTACGACGACGGTGCGGTCGTTGCCCACGACGGCAGCGACGTCGGCCTCGTCGAACACGAGGCGGGCCCGCTCGTCGGGGTCGTCGACGTCGACGGGCACGTAGGCGGCGCCGGCGAGGAGGATGCCGAGGATCGCGACGTAGAGGTCGGTGGTGCCGGAGCTGACCCGCACCCCGACCCGGTCGCCGGGACCGATCCCGCGCAGGTTGAGCTCGTCGGCCAGCTCGTCGGCCGCCTCCTCCAGCTCGGCGTAGGTCAGGACCCCCGTGCCCGCGTCGACCGCCGGCTCGTCCGGCACCTGCAGCACCGTCTCGCGGAAGACGTCGACCAGGGTGCGGGGGGCGGGGGCGAGCGGACTGCGCAGCAGCAGCGGGTCGGTCAGGGGTGGCACGGGCGGAACCTCCCGCAAGCAGGTGAACGGGAGGTGTCCGGTCCGGAGCGTGGGTCGCCCTCGGTCGATGAGAGGCTGCGCGGGTGCGCGTCGCGGTGGTGGGTCTCGGCATGGGTGGCGCGACCCTCGCCTGCCTGCTGGCCGACCGCGGCGTCGACGTCACGGTGGTCGAGCAGGAGGAGGACCCGCGGCCGGTGGGCGCCGGCATCTGGCTGCAGGCGATGGGCCAGCAGGTGCTCGACCGGCTCGGCCTGCTCGACGCCCTGCGCGCGGAGTCGCGGGCGGTCTCGCGGGTCGACATCCGCACCGCGACCGGGCGCCCGCTGGTCCGGCTCGGGTACGACGCCGTGCCGGGCGCCACGCCGGCGCTGGGCGTCCACCGCGGCGCCCTGTTCGCCCTGCTGCACCGGGCGGTGCGCGAGCGCGGGATCGGGGTCGACCTCGGCGTGCCCGTCACCGGCGTCCGGCCGGTGCCGGGTGGCCTGGCGGTCGAGACCGCGCACGGCGACCACGGGACCTTCGACCTCGTGGTCGGCTGCGACGGCAGCCGGTCGCGGGTGCGGCGGAGCATGGGCGTCGTGGTGCGCGACCACCCCTACGGCTACGGCGCGCTGTGGGCGATCGTCGACGACCCCGGCGAGCTGGCCGCCGACGAGCTCTACCAGTGCCTGCGCGGCACCAGGCAGTACCTCGGGGTGCTGCCGACCGGCCTCGGCCGCACCTCGCTCTTCTGGTCCGTGCGCACCCGCGACATGACCGACGTCCTCGCCCGGGGCCTGCCGGCCTGGCGCGACGCCGCCCGGCCGCTCGCCGGCCGCTACGCACCGCTGGTCGACGCGGTCGACCACCTGCTGCCCGCGTCGTACCGCGACGTGGTGGTCCGCACCCCCTGGCGCACCGCCGACGGCGCCGGCGCGGTGCTGGTCGGCGACGCCGCCCACGCGATGAGCCCCCAGCTCGGCACCGGCACCTCGCTCGCGCTCGCCGACGCCTGGACCCTCCACCACGCGCTCGCCGCGCACCCCCGGCTCGAGGAGGCGCTCGCGGCGTACGAGCGCGGTCGGCGAGGGCACGTGCGCTGGTACCAGTGGTGGACCCGGCTGATGATGCCGGTCTTCCAGAGCGACCTCGCCCCGCTCGCGCTGCCCCGCGACGCGCTGGCGCCGTGGGTGCTGCGGGTGCCGGGCGTGCCCGGGCAGCTGGTCACGACGCTGCTGGGCGACCGCGTCTCGCCGTGGTCGCGCTGGGAGCTGCCGGTTCTTCGCGAAGCCTGACCGACGTCTCAGCGTCGACTCAGCCTGGCTCGCCACCGTGGTCACATGACCGAGCCGAAGCCGCCGTCGGGCCAGGGCCCCGACGCCCACGACCCGCACCACCAGCACGACGAGTACGACGACCAGCCCCCGCAGTACCCCTCGACCTACCCGCCCCCGGCGCCGCCGGCCTTCGCGTCCGCTCCCCCGCCGCCGCCGGCGGCCCTCGATCCGTTCCGGGCGGCGGCACCGCCCACGACGCCGTTCCCCACCGCGGACCGCCACACCGACGGGCCCGCCGCACCGACCTCCCCCTCCGAGAGCGCGAGCGCCCGCCGTCCCCGGCGGCTGGGCCTCGCTGCGGGTGTGGTCGCGGCGAGCCTGGTGGTGGGAGGCGGCGCCGGGGTCGGCGGTGCCGCCGCCTGGAACGCCCTCGCCGACGACGAGCCCGGCACCGGCGGCTCGGGCGGCGTCACCACCTCCCAGGTCGTCGACACCCCCGAGACGCCGGCCGCCGACGGCACCATCGAGCAGGTCGCGGCGAAGGTGCTCCCCTCGGTGGTCAAGATCGACGTCGCGGGCGGACAGGGCGCCGGCTCGGGCTCGGGCATCGTGCTCAGCTCCGACGGCGTGATCCTCACCAACGAGCACGTGGTGGCGGTCGCCGGGGACGGCGGCACCATCCGCGTGTCGTTCAACGACGGCAGCTCGGCGACGGCCACGGTCGTCGGCACCGACCCGCTCACCGACACCGCGGTGATCAAGGCCGACGACGTCTCGGGCCTGACCCCGGCCGCCATCGGCAAGTCGGGCGACCTCCGGGTCGGGCAGGAGGTCGTGGCGATCGGCTCGCCGTTCGGGCTGGAGTCGACCGTGACGAGCGGCATCGTGAGCGCCCTCGACCGCCCGGTCGACGTCGGCTCCGACAACGAGGGCAACTCCACGACCTATCCCGCGATCCAGACCGACGCCGCGATCAACCCCGGCAACAGCGGCGGCCCGCTGGTCGACCTCGACGGCAACGTGGTCGGCATCAACTCCTCGATCCGCACCGCCTCGTCGGGGATGTCGCAGGAAGGCGGCTCGATCGGGCTCGGCTTCGCGATCCCGATCGACGAGGTGCTGCCGATCGTGGACCAGATGCGCGAGGGCGAGACGCCCACCCACGCCCGCCTCGGCGTCACGGTCTCCGACGTGGGCGTCCGCCCGGGCCAAGGTCCCGGCCAGGAGCAGGGCCCGGACCAAGGGGCGGAGGTGCTGGCCCAGGGCGCGCAGATCCAGGAGGTCGGCGACGGCTCCACCGCGGCCGAGTCCGGCCTCGAGGCCGGCGACGTCATCACGAAGATCGACGACCGGGTCATCACCGGCGCCGACTCGCTGGTGGCGACGATCCGGTCCTACCGCCCCGGCGACACCGTGACCGTCACCTACGTGCGCGACGGCGAGACCAGCACCACCGAGCTGACGCTCGACTCCGACGCGGACCGCGCGGCGTCGTAGGCCTCAGGCGAGCCGCTTCTCCAGCTCGCCGAGGCGCTCGACCTCCCGGAAGCCCAGCCGGCGGTTGACCGCGATCATGTGCTCGTTGACCTCGGCGTTGTAGGTGGTCAGCCTGCGGACCTGCGGCGCCTCGCGCTGCAGCAGCCGCAGGTTGGCCACCTTCACGGCCAGCCCGAGCCGGTGGCCGCGGGCGTCGCGGCGCACCAGCGTGCCCCACTGGTAGGCGCGGTCGGGCTCGTGGGCGGTCAGGCACAGGTCGGTGTAGGCCACCACGTCGCCGGCCGGGTCGAGCGCGACGGTGTTGAGCTTGGTGCGGCCCTGGGCCGCCACGAGCGCCTCGTTGTCGCGCACCACCGCCGGGTCGGCCGACTGCTGCTCCCGCTCCAGGTCACCCAGCGGCGCCTCGGTGATGATCGTGGAGACGAGGTCGGCCCAGCCCTGGAGGATGTCGTCGGGCACCGGCCCGACGAACGAGCGCAGCTCGTAGCCCTCGTGGTGGGCGGCGGCGTCGGCCGCGAGCTCGTCGAGGAGGGCGGCGTCGACGGGCAGCGCGAGCTCGCGGTGGACGTCGACGAGGCCGAGGGTGAAGCCCCGCCGGCGCAGCCAGTCGACGCCGACGACGCCCTCGCCCTCGGGATGGTCGTCGTGGGGCCAGCTGGTCTCGGTGGCCAGCAGGGTGCGCCCCCGCTCGCGCGCGACCGCCTCCAGGTGGGCGAGCATCGCGCTGCCGTGGCCACGGCCGCGGGCGTCGGGGACGGTGTGGACGTAGGCCTCCATCAGCTCGAGGTTGTCGACCTCGGAGCCGCGGGCCCGCCCGGTGGTGACCACCCGGTCGCCGTCGAGCCCGGCCCAGGCCAGCGCCCAGCGGCTCGCCTGCTCGGTGGCGAGCTCGGCGCGCACCTCCTCCAGCTGCCAGAACGCCGCCTGCGGCCCGCGACCCGCGGCGTCGGCCTCGGCGTACGCCGCGTGCCAGCCGCGCAGCAGTGCGTCGTCGGCCGGGTCGACCGGCACGATCCGCAGACCGCTCACCGCTCCCTCACCACCCTCGTCTCGTCCCACACCGGGCCGTCGGACTCGTAGACCTCGCCGTCGGCGCCGTAGACCAGGAACCGGTCGAAGCCGCGCGCGAACCACCGGTCGTGGGTCACCGCCAGCACCGTGCCCTCGAACGACTCCAACCCCGCCTCCAGCGCCTCCGCCGACTGGACGTCGAGGTTGTCGGTGGGCTCGTCGAGCAGCAGCAGCGTGGCGCCCGACAGCTCCAGCAGCAGGATCTGGAAGCGCGCCTGCTGGCCGCCCGAGAGCGACTCGAAGGTCTGCTCGGCGGCGTGGGCGAGCTCGTAGCGGTCGAGCACCCGCGACGCCTGCTCGCGACCCATGCCGTCGCGGTGCTCGTCGCCGCGGTGGAGGACCTCGAGCAGCGTGCGGCCGAGCAGCTCGGGGTGGGCGTGGGTCTGCACGAACCAGCCCGGCCGCACCCGGGCGCCCAGCCGGGCGGTGCCCCGGTGGCGCACCGGCTCGATGTGCACGTCGCCGACCGGCTCGTGCTCCTTGTCGGGGCGGGTGCCCCCCGCCGCGAGCAGGCGCAGGAAGTGGGACTTGCCCGAGCCGTTGGATCCGAGCACGGCGACCCGCTCGCCGTACCAGACCTCGAGGTCGAACGGGCGCATCAGCCCGCTCAGCTCCAGGCCCTCGCAGACCACCGCGCGCTTGCCGGTGCGCCCGCCCTGCAGGCGCATCGTCACCTGTTGCTCGCGCGGCTGCTCGGTGGGCGGCCCGGCCTCCTCGAACCTGCGCAGCCGGGTCTGGGCGGCCTGGTAGCGGCTGGCCATGTCGGAGTTGTAGGCGGCCTTCTGCTTGTACATCAGCATCTGGGCGCGCAGCTTGGCGTGCTCCTCGTCCCAGCGCTTGCGCAGCTCCTCGAAGCGGGCGAACCGCTCGCGGCGCGCCTCGTGGTACGACGCGAACCCGCCGGGGTGGGTCCACACCAGGTTGCCGGCGTGGCCGAGCTCGACCGTCACGACCCGGGTGGCGGTGTTGGCCAGCAGCTCGCGGTCGTGGCTGATGAACAGGATCGTCTTGTCCGACTCGCGGATCCGCTCCTCCAGCCAGATCTTGCCGGGCACGTCGAGGTAGTTGTCGGGCTCGTCGAGCAGCAGCACCTGGTCGGGGCCGCGCAGCAGCTGCTCGAGCACGAGCCGCTTCTGCTCGCCGCCGCTGAGCGTGCTGAGCGCGCGGTACTTGGCGCGCTCGTACGGCACGCCGAGCGCGGCCATGGTGACGACGTCCCAGGTGACCTCGAGGTCGTAGCCGCCGGCATCGGCGTAGTCGGAGAGCGCGACGGCGTAGCGCATCTGGGTCTTCTCGTCGTCGTGCTCCATCAGCGCCAGCTCGCAGCGGTCGACCTCGGCGGCGGCCGCCCGCACCCGGGGTGGCGAGACGCTGAGCAGCAGGTCGGCGACGGTCGGGTCGGCGCCGAGGCCGGCCCCCACCGCCTGGCGCATCACGCCCAGCCCGCCGGAGCGGGTCACCGAGCCGGCGGACGGCGTCAGCTCCCCGGTGACGATGCGCAGCAGCGTCGTCTTGCCCGCACCGTTGGCGCCGACGAGAGCGACCTTGGCGCCCTCACCGACCCGGAACGAGACGTCCTCGAGCAGCACCCGGCCGTCCGGGAGCTGGTAGCGGACTCCGGCGACCTCCACGTGACCCACGAGGGGAGATTGTCCGGGACCGGCCGCCGGAGGTCATCCGGTTTTGCCCGGGCGGTGGTGAGCAGGCCCCCGTTCGCGGGGCGGGGATCGAGGCTGACGCACCGCCACTGTTGGCGACCCAGGCAGCGGTGAGCAGACCCCCGTTCGCGCTGCGGGGAACGAGGCTGACGCACCGCCACCCCGCGGCTCGCCAGGCAGCGGTGAGCAGACCCCCGTTCGCCCGGCGGGGAACGAGGCTGACGCACCGCCACCCCGCGGCGACCCGGGCAGCGGTGAGCAGGCCCCCGTTCGCGGGCCGGCGATGGAGGCTGACGCACCGCCACCCCGCGGCCCGCCCAGGCAGCGGTGAGCAGACCCCCGTTCGCGCTACCGAGAACGAGGCTGACCCACCGCCACCCCGCGGCCCGCCCAGGCAGCGGTGAACAGACCCCCGTTCGCGCTACGGAGAACGAGGCTGACCCACCGCCACCCCGCGGCCACCCAGGCAGCGGTGAGCAGACCCCCGTTCGCGCGGCGGAGAACGAGGCTGACCCACCGCCACCTCGCGGCGACCCGACCACCCAGGCCGCCCGAGCCGGCGCCGCGCTACCCCAGCGGAGCCGCGATCGTGCCGACCAGCGACTTCTCCTCGTCGCGGTAGTCGACGTCGAGGCAGACGCCGCCGGCGTCGACGGCGACGACCTCGACGGTGCCGGTGGCCCCGTCGGCGGTGCCGTACGCCCGCCCGCCGCCGTCGAGGGAGACCGAGAACGTCAGCACGCCGAACTCCGCGGTCCACCGCACCACCTGACCGGCCTCGAGGTCACGGAGGTCGTCGCCGGCGTTGTAGGCGGTGAGGAACACCGTCGCGAGGTGCTGGTCGGCCTTGGGCTGCACGCCCTTGGTCGCCAGGCGGTCGATCGGCACGGGGAAGTCGGCGGCGTGCAGCGTGTGGATCGGCCCGCCGAGGTTGATGCCGCCGGCCTGGGTGAGCCGCAACGACTCGCCGTCCGGGTACGTCGCGGTCACCGAGGTGGTGCAGTTCTTCAGCGCCTCGCTCGGCCGGCTGCCGCTGGAGCCGCCCGACCCGCCGCTCCCGGAGCCGCTCCCGGAGCCATCCCCGGAGCCACCCCCCGACCCACCGCCGGAGCCGCCGGCGTCCGGCTCGCCGTCGCCGTCGACGTCCGCGTCGTCGGCGTCGGGCACGCCGTCGCCGTCGGTGTCCTTGCTGCCGTCGGGCTCGCCGTCGCCGTCCTCGTCGGAGACGGCGTCGTCGCCCGAGGCCGAGGCGGACGACGACGGCGACCGGTCGGCCTCGGCGCCGTCGTCGCCACCGCAGCCGGCCAGCACGAGCACGAGGGCGCAGGCGAGCACGGGAAGGGAACGCATGCCCGGGACGGTACTGGTTGGGCGCCCCGCCCATGTCGTCGTGTCCACCCACGCGCCAGAATGGCGGGACACGACGAAAGCGAGGGTGTCCGGGATGCAGCTGGAGCTGTCCGCCGAGGACCAGGAGTTCCGCGAGAAGGTGCGCACCTTCTTCACCACCGAGGTGCCGGAGGAGATCCGCGAAGCGGTGCGCGAGGGCCGTGAGCTCACCAAGGAGCAGTTCGTGGAGAGCATGCAGGTGCTCAACGCCGCCGGGCTGGCCGTCCCGAACTGGCCCACCGAGTGGGGCGGGCAGGACTGGACCGAGCTGCAGCGCCACATCTGGCACGAGGAGCTCCAGGCCGCGAGCGTGCCGCTGCCGCTGGCCTTCAACGCCACGATGATCGGCCCGGTCATCGCCCACTTCGGCACCGACGAGCAGAAGCGGAAGTTCCTGCCGCCCACGGCCAACCTCGACATCTGGTGGTCCCAGGGCTTCTCCGAGCCCGACGCCGGCTCCGACCTCGCCTCGCTGCGCACCACCGCGGTGCGCGACGGCGACGGCTGGGTGGTCAACGGCCAGAAGACCTGGACCACGCTGGGCCAGTACGGCGACTGGATCTTCACGCTCGTGCGCACCGACCCCGACGTGAAGAAGCAGGCCGGCATCTCGATGCTGCTCATCGACATGACCACCCCGGGCGTGGAGGTGCGGCCGATCGAGCTGATCGACGGCGGCCACGAGGTCAACGAGGTGTGGTTCGAGGACGTCCGGGTGCCGGGCGAGAACCTCGTCGGCGACCTCAACGGCGGCTGGACGATCGCGAAGTTCCTGCTCGGCAACGAGCGGGTCGGGGTGGCCCCGGTGGGCCAGGTCAAGGGTGCCCTGGCCCGTGCCAAGGAGAAGGGCGCGGCCGTGCTGGCCGACGACCCGCTGCTGCGCGCCCGGGTGGCCGAGCTCGAGAACGAGCTGCTCGCCCTCGAGCTCACCGCACTGCGGGTGGTCGCCCGCTCCGCCGACGGCGCGCCCCACCCGGCCAGCTCGGTGCTCAAGCTCAAGGGCTCCGAGCTCCAGCAGGCGGTCAGCGAGCTGACCCTCGACCTCGCCGGCTCCGGCGCCCTGGTCTTCGGCGCCCAGGAGGGGTCGGGCCTCGAGGAGTGGGCGCAGCGCGCCGCGCCGACGTACCTGAACTTCCGGAAGGCCTCCATCTACGGCGGCTCCAACGAGGTGCAGCGGCAGATCATCGCCAAGACGATCCTGGGACTCTGAGGGAGCACGACGATGGACTTCACCTACGACGACGAGCAGGTCGCGCTCCGCGACGCCGTGCGCGGCCTGGCCGGCAAGGCCTACTCCGACTTCGAGCAGCGCCGCCGCACCGTGGCCGACGACCCCGGCTGGGACGAGGACCAGTGGCGCCGGATGGCCGAGATGGGCCTGCTGGGGCTGCCGTTCGCCGAGGAGGACGGCGGTGTCGGCGCCGGGCCGGTCGAGATCGGCATCGTCTGCCAGGAGCTCGGGCGCGTGATCGCGCCGGAGCCCTACCTCACCTCGGTCGTGTTGGCCGGGGGGCTGGTCTCGGCGGTGGGCACCCCCGAGCAGCGCGGCGAGGTGCTCGGCGCGCTCTCGACCGGCGAGCGGGTGCTCGCCTTCGCCCACGACGAGCCCGGCACCCGCTGGACGTCGACGGCGTCCGAGGTCACCGCCGCCGTCGACGGTGACACCTGGACCCTGAGCGGCACCAAGGAGCCGGTGCTCCACGGCGCCCGCGCCGACCTGCTGGTCGTCAGCGCGGCGCTGCCCGACGGCGGCACCGGCCTGTTCCTGGTCGAGGGCGACGCGGCCCAGCGCAGCGGCTACCGCACCCTCGACGGGGGCCGGGCCGCGCGGGTCCTGCTCGACGGCACGGCCGCCGCAC
Organism: Nocardioides sp. SYSU D00038; assembly: GCF_016924665.1. GTDB lineage: Bacteria > Actinomycetota > Actinomycetes > Propionibacteriales > Nocardioidaceae > Nocardioides. Next base: position 192,110 of record NZ_JAFFJT010000024.1, on the reverse strand, counting down.
CCCTCGGCACGCCGGGGCAGGACGTCACCGCGAGCATCGCCACGGTGCGTGACATCACCCGGGTGATGGCCGCCAACCAGGCCCTCGGCGCGATGCAGACCGCGCTGGCGGCCACCACGTCGTACCTCACGAGCCGCAAGCAGTTCGGCGTCACGCTCAACACCTTCCAGGCGCTGACCTTCCGGGCCGCGGACATGTACGTCTCGCAGGAGCTCACCCAGAGCATCGTCGACTGGGCCACGATGGTCGTCGCCAAGGGCGACCCGGCGGAGGTGGCGACCGCCGCGCAGCGGGCCGCGCTCCAGGTCAGCCGCGCGGGTCGGCACGTCGGGCAGGAGGCGATCCAGCTGCACGGCGGCATCGCGATGACGGCGGAGTACAGCGTGGGCAGCTACACCGCGCACCTGACCGCTCTCGACCACCTGCTCGGCGACGGCGGTCACGTGCTGCGCGAGCTGGCCGAGGACGTCCTCGACCACGGCGCGCTGGAGCCGCTGGACTGAGCCGGTGCCCCACGGGGCTGAGAGGGTTGTCTACCCTCTAGCCCATGGTCCAGCAGGTCGACGGTCGCGCCGACCTCGAGGAGGTGCCCGGGCCGGGTCGCACCCGACGCCCGGTGCGGGCCGCAGCGATGGCGGTCTACGCCGGGCTGCTGGTCGCCTGGTCACTCACCGTCGGGGTGCCCAACGACCCCGTGCAGGTCATCGTCTGGCTCTACCTCGGCACCATCGCCTGGAACATCGAGGCGCCGCCGCGCCACCACCTCGCCTTCCTGCGGGACTGGTGGCCGGTCGTGGTGGGCCTGGTCATCTACTTCTTCTCCCGCGGCCTCACCGACGAGCTGGGGCTGCCGGTGCACTGGCGGATGCCGATCCGCTTCGACGAGTGGCTCGGTGGCGGGCTGACCCCCACCGAGCGGCTCCAGGACGCGTGGTGCGCCGACCCGTGCACCAAGGACAGCGCGCCGCGCTGGTACGACGTCCTCCTCACGACCGTCTACTGCACCCACTTCGTCGCCGGGCTCACCATCGCCGGCGTGCTGTGGGTGCGCAAGCGCACCGAGTGGGTGCTGTGGATGCGCCGCTACCTGGCGATCAACTACGGCGCGCTCGTGGTCTACATCGTCTACCCCATGGCGCCGCCGTGGATGGCCTCGCAGGAGGGGCTGCTGCAGACCGAGGTCACCCGGATCACCAGCCGCGGCTGGAGCGACCTGGGGCTCGACCGGATCGACCTGATCCTGCACGGCGTCGGCAACCCGGTCGCCGCGATGCCGTCGCTGCACGCCGGCATCAGCTACCTGATCGCGATGTACGCCATCTGGCGGCTCACCACGCCGCTGCGCTGGCTGCTCGCGCTCTACCCGCTCGCGATGTCGACCGCGCTGGTCTACTACGCCGAGCACTACGTCATCGACATCGTCGCCGGCGCCCTGCTCGCCGCGGTCGTGATGGCCGGCTGCCGGATCTGGGAGGAGCGCCGGGTCAGGACCCGGTCGACCGAGCCCACAGGTTGATCCCGGCGTCGACCGCGTGGCGGTCGATCTCGGCCAGCTCCTCCTCGGTGAGCGGCGGCCCGGAGAGCGCGTCGAGGTTGGCGTCGAGCTGCTCCACCGACGACGCCCCGATCACGGCCGAGGTGACCCGCGGGTCGCGCACCGCCCACTGGAGCGCGAGCTGCGCGAGCTTCTGGCCACGGCCCGTCGCGAGCTCGTTGAGGCGTCGTACGTGGGTGAGGGTCTGCTCGTCGAACGACTCCCCCGGCACCGTCGACCCCTCGCGCGCGGCGCGGGAGTCGGCGGGGATGCCGTCGAGGTACTTGTCGGTCAGCAGCCCCTGGGCGAGCGCCGTGAACACGATGCACCCCATGCCCTGCGCCTCGAGCTCGTCGAGCAGGTCCTCCTCGATCCAGCGGTTGAGCATGCTGTAGGACGGCTGGTGGATCAGCAGCGGCGTCCCCAGCTCGCGCGCGATCTGGGCGGCCTCGCGGGTGCGGGCGGCGGAGTAGGACGAGATGCCGGCGTAGAGCGCCCGCCCCGAGCGCACCGCCCGGTCGAGCGCCATCATCGTCTCCTCGACCGGAGTGTCGGGATCGAAGCGGTGGCTGTAGAAGATGTCGACGTAGTCGAGCCCGAGCCGCGTCAGCGACTGGTCGAGCGAGGCCAGCACGTACTTCCGCGACCCACCGCCCTGCCCGTACGGCCCGGGCCACATGTCGTAGCCGGCCTTGGTCGAGATCACCAGCTCGTCACGGTGGTGCTTGAAGTCGTCGCGCAGGTAGCGCCCGAAGTTCTCCTCGGCCCGGCCGTACGGCGGCCCGTAGTTGTTGGCCAGGTCGAAGTGGGTCACGCCCCGGTCGAACGCGCGGCGCAGGATCGCCCGCTGCACCTCCTCCGGCCGGTCGGTCCCGAAGTTCTGCCACAGCCCCAGCGACAGCACCGGCAGCTGCAACCCGCTCCGTCCGCACCGGCGGTAGCGCATCCCGGTGGTCTCGGTGTCGTAGCGGTCCTCGGCTGCGGTGTAGGCCATGCCCCCACCCTGCCACCCGGGTGGTTCGAGCTGCGCGCTGGTTGAGGTGCGAGCGAAGCGAGCCTCGAAACCCCGCGCACCCGAACGCCCCCAGGGGAACGGGAGGGCCCTCGCCTCACCGGGTCTCGAGGCTCAGGCCTGGCGGCCTTCGCACCTCGACCACCGCCCGCATCGGTGGTCGAGCAGCGACGAGCCCCAGCGAGGAGCGCCCGTCGAGACCCCAGACGGCCGAACGCCCTCCAGTGGGAACGGGAGGGCACTCGGCTCACCGGGTCTCGACGACGCTCGCTGGACTCGACCACCGCAAGCCGGGATGCCGCGCCGCTGGCACGGAGGCGGCGGAGCGACGGGCTTCGTTCGGCACGTCAACGGCGGCGTGGCGCCGCAGCGAACGCCAGGGCACCGCAGGGCAGCGTCCGGCGACACGGCAACGAGTGCCGAACGACGTCCGGCGCGCAGCAGCCGCAGTGCCCCCCCAACGCGCGGCCCCCCGCACCCCACCCACCAACAGCCCCCGCCCGCCGGATCAGACGACAGCGAGTGAGCCCCCGCCCGAGCTCCGCGCGCAGAGCCACCCACCTACGGCAGGGCGTTCGGCTCACCGGGTCTCGACGACGCTCGCTGGCGCTCGCTGCTCGACCAGCCAGCGCCCCCTCCTCAGCCGGCACCCACCATCCGCAGCGCGAGCTCGACGTAGTGGTCGGCGAGGGCGGCGGGGGGCCAGCCGGGCTCGTCGTACCAGCGGGCGACGTCGACGCCGAGGGAGACCAGGGCGGCGGCGGTCATCAGGGGGTCGGGGGTGGTGAAGACGCCGGCGCGGACCCCGCGATCGACGACGTCGCGCACGATGCCGTCGATCTGGTGCCGCACGGCGTCGATCTCGGCGCGGTGGTCGGGGGCGAGGGCGGCGAGCTCGTAGTTCACCACCCGGGCCGAGACGTGGTTGACGGCGTGGTGGTGGACGAAGTCGCCCACCAGCGCGGTGAGCTGGACGACGGGATCGTCGGACGCGGCGACCGCGGCGCGGCACAGGGCAAGGGTGCGGTCGTGGCCCTCGCGGGAGATCAGGTGGAGCAGCTCCTCCTTGGAGCGGTGGTGCACGTAGAGGGCCGCGGGGCTCATCCCCGCCGCCGCGGCGATGTCGCGGGTGGTGGTGCCGTGGAAGCCCTTGACCGAGAACGCCGTGACCGCGGCGGCCAGCAGCCGCTCGCGTGCCCCCGCGTTGACCTCGGCCGTCATGCCAGCGATAGTAAGCAAGCGCTTAGTCACCCGCAACGACCGGACGACGCAGGAGGACGGATGAGGGGTCTCGACGGCAAGGTCGCGATCGTGACCGGGGCCAGCCGCGGCATCGGGCTCGGGATCGCCGAACGGCTGGTCGCGGAGGGGGCGCGGGTGGTCGTCACCGCCCGCAAGCCCGAGCAGCTGGCCGAGGCGGTCGAGCGGCTCGGCGGTGCCGACCACGCGCTGGGGATCGCGGGCAACGCCGGCGACGCCGACCACCGCGCCGAGACCGTGGCCCGCACGATCGAGACGTTCGGCAGCCTCGACCTGCTGGTCAACAACACCGGCATCAACCCCGTCTTCGGCCCCCTGGTCGAGCTCGACCTCGACGCCGCCCGCAAGGTCACCGAGGTCAACGTCGTCGCGGCGCTCGCCTGGGTGCAGGAGGCCTGGCGGGCCTGGATGCAGGAGCACGGCGGCGCGGTCGTCAACGTCTCCTCGCTGTCGGGCGTGCGGCCGGCCCCGATGATCTCGTGGTACGGCGCCACCAAGGCCATGCTGCTCAGCCTCACCGAGAGCCTCGCGGTCGAGATGGGCCCCACGGTGCGGGTCAACGCCGTCGCCCCCGCCATCGTCAAGACCCGCTTCGCCCAGGCGCTCTACGAGGGCCACGAGGAGGAGACCGCCGCGCGCTACCCCGTGAAGCGGCTCGGCGTCCCCGAGGACGTCGCCTCGGCGGTCGCGTGGCTGCTCTCCGACGAGGCCTCCTGGGTCACGGGCCAGAACATCGTGCTCGACGGCGGCGTGTCGCTGACCGGGGGCGTGTGATGGGTGCGCTCGACGGCCGCGGCGTCGTCGTCACCGGCGCCGGGCGCGGCATCGGCCGGGCGCTCGCCGTCCGGGCCGCCGCCGAGGGCGCCCGCGTCGTGGTCAACGACCTCGACGCCGAGACCGCCGCCGCGGTCGCGGCCGAGGTGGGCGGCACCGCCCTGCCCGGTGACTGCTCCTCCGCGGCGGGCGTCACCGCGCTGGTCGACGGCGCCACCGATGCGCTAGGCCGCGTCGACGTCTACTGCGCCAACGCCGGCATCGACCGCACCCACCCCGACAGCCTCCAGCTGCCCGACGACGACTGGGCGGCGATGCTGGAGACCAACGTGATGTCCCACGTGCGGGCCGCGCGCACCCTGGTGCCGCGCTGGCTGGCCGACGGCGAGGGCGGCCGGTTCGTGGTCACCGCGTCGGCCGCGGGGCTGCTCTCGATGATCGGCGCGGCGGCGTACTCCACCACCAAGCACGCCGCGGTCGGCTTCGCCGAGTGGCTCTCGCTGACCTACGGCGACCGCGGCGTCACCGTGCAGGCGATCTGCCCGCAGGGCGTGCGCACCGCGATGCTCGACCAGGCCGGCCCGCTCAAGGACCTGCTCTCCCACGACGACGCGCTCGCCCCGGAGGCGGTGGCCGACGCGTGGGTCGACTCGCTGGCCGACGACCGGTTCCTCGTGCTGCCCCACCCCGAGGTGGCGGGCTACTACGCCGCCCGGGCCGCCGACACCGACGCCTGGCTGGGCGGCATGCGCAGGCTGCGCGCCAAGGTCGACGCGCTGACCGAGGGTGCGCGATGAGCGAGCTGCAGGCGAGCGGCGTACCCGGCCTCGACCTCGACGCCTTCCGGGGCTGGTACGACGGTGTCCGCCCCGGCGAGGTGGCTGGCGAGCTGCGGGCCCGGGTGATCGCGGGCGGCAAGTCGAACCTGACCTACGAGGTCACTGACGGGACGTCGTGGTGGATCGTGCGGAGGCCGCCGCTGGGGCACGTGCTGGCCACGGCCCACGACATGGGCCGGGAGTTCACCGCGATGTCGGCGCTGGCCGACACCGACGTGCCGGTGCCGCGCACCTACGCCCACTGCACCGACCCGGAGGTGCTGGGCGAGCCGTTCTACGTGATGGAGCGGGTCGTCGGCACGCCCTACCGCAGCCGCGCCCAGCTCGAGGAGCTCGGCGCCGAGCGCACCCGCGCGATCGCCACCGAGATGATCGACGTGCTGGCCCGCCTCCACGCCGTCGACCCCGCGGCCGTCGGGCTCGACGGGTTCGGTCGGCCGCTCGGCTTCCTCGGCCGCCAGGTCAAGCGATGGGGCATGCAGCTCGACGCCTCCAAGACCCGGCCGCTGCCCGACGCCGACCGGCTGCTCGAGCGGCTCGCCGCCGAGGTGCCCGCCGGCGACGGTGAGGACGCCACGATCGTCCACGGCGATTACCGGCTCGACAACCTGCTGGTCGACGCCGACCACGCCGAGCCGGTGCGCGCCGTCGTCGACTGGGAGATGGCGACCCTCGGCGACCCGCTCACCGACGTCGCGCTGCTGATGGTCTACGACGACCTCGGCAACCTCCACCCCGGCAACGCGGTCGCCGACGCCAGCACGGCGCCCGGCTACCCCGCCACCGAGGAGCACCTGGCCCGTTACGCCGCCAGCAGCGGCCGGGACCTGTCCGGGATCGGCTTCCGCCTCGGGCTGGCCCACCTCAAGCTCGCGGTGATCTGCGAGGGCATCAACCTGCGCCACCAGCTCGGCCAGACCGTCGGGGAGGGCTTCGACGCCATGGGCGAGGCCGTCGAGCCGCTGCTCGCCGCCGGCCTCGCCGCCCTCGACACCCGGCCCTGACGCACCACCCACGAGAGGGAGACCCCGCATGGACTTCAGCTACGACGACCGCACCCGCGAGCTGATCGCGACGATGGAGTCGTTCCTGGCCGACCACGTCCACCCGGCCGAGCAGGTCTTCCACGACCAGCTCGCCGCCTCGGACAACCCGTTCGCCTGGACGGCGGCGCCGGTGCTCCAGGAGCTGCGCACCGAGGCCCGGGCGCGCGGGCTGTGGAACCTCTTCCTGCCCGGCGACACCGGGGGGCTGGGCGGCGGGCTGACCAACCTCCAGTACGCGCCGATCGCCGAGCTCAGCGGCCGCAGCGGCCACCTCGCACCGGCCGCGATGAACTGCGCCGCGCCCGACACCGGCAACATGGAGGTGCTGCACATGTTCGGCACCCCCGAGCAGCAGGAACGGTGGCTGCACCCGCTGCTCGAGGGTCGCATCCGGTCTGCGTTCGCGATGACCGAGCCCGACGTCGCCTCGTCCGACGCCACCAACATCGCCACCCGGATCGAGCGCGACGGCGACGAGTACGTCGTCAACGGTCGCAAGTGGTGGATCACCGGGGCGGTCGCGCCGGAGTGCGAGATCTTCATCGTGATGGGCAAGACCGACCCGTCGGCGTCGCGGCACCGCCAGCAGAGCATGATCCTGGTGCCGCGCGACACCCCCGGCCTCACGGTGGTGCGGCCGATGCACGTGCTGGGCTACGACGACCACGAGCACGGCGGCCACGCCGAGCTGGTCTTCGAGGACGTCCGGGTGCCGGCCGCCAACCTGATCGGCGAGGAGGGGCACGGCTTCGCGATCGCCCAGGCCCGCCTCGGCCCCGGCCGGATCCACCACTGCATGCGGGCGATCGGGGTCGCCGAGATGGCGATCGACCTGATGTGCCGCCGGGTTCAGCAGCGGGTCGCGTTCGGCCGGCCGCTGGCCAACCAGGGAGTCATCCGCGACTGGATCGCGGAGTCGCGCGTCGCCGTGGAGCAGCTGCGGCTGCTGGTGCTCAAGACCGCGTGGCTGATGGACACGGTCGGCAACCGCGGCGCCCACACCGAGATCCAGGCCATCAAGATCGCCACCCCCAAGGTGGTGCAGGAGATCCTCGACCGCGCCATGCAGGCCCACGGGGCCGGCGGGCTGAGCCAGGACTTCCCGCTGGCCAACGCGTTCGCCGGCATCCGCACGCTGCGGCTGGCCGACGGACCCGACGAGGTGCACAAGAACTCGTTGGCCAAGGCCGAGATCGCCCGCCACCCGGTGGCGGGCGCGGGCGCTGAGTGACGTGGACCTGTCGCTGAGCCCCGAGCAGGAGAGCTTCCGCGCCGCCGCCCGGCAGCTCCTCGAGGCCGAGGCGGTGCCCCACCGCACCCGGTGGGACCGCGAGGAGCAGGTCGATCTGGCGATCGTGCCGCGGCTGGCCGAGCTTGGCTTCTTCGGGCTGACCATCCCCGAGGAGTACGGCGGCGTGGGCGGCGACTACGTCACCTACGCCCTCGGCATGGAGGAGCTCGGCCGCGCCGACTCCGCGCTGCGCGGGATCGTGTCGGTCTCCAACTGCCTGGTGGGCAAGTCGATCCTCGGGTTCGGCACCGACGAGCAGAAGCAGCGCTGGCTCCCCGGCATCGCGGCCGGCACCACCCTGGGCTGCTTCGGGCTCACCGAGCCCGGCACCGGCTCCGACGCCGGCAGCCTGGTCACCCGCGCCCGCCGCGACGGCGACGACTGGGTGATCTCGGGGCAGAAGCTCTACATCACCAACGGCACCTGGGCGCAGGTCGCGCTGGTCTTCGCCCGCACCGGCGGCGAGGGCCCGCGCGGGGTCTCGGCGTTCCTCGTGCCCACCGACTCCCCCGGCTTCGAGGCCCGCGAGATCAAGGGCAAGCTCGGGCTGCGCGGCCAGGCGACGGCCGAGCTGTTCCTCTCCGACGTCCGGGTGCCGGCCGACGCGCTGCTCGGCGAGGAGGGGCAGGGCTTCAAGATCGCGATGTCCTCGCTCGACAAGGGGCGGATCTCCGTCGCCGCCGGCTGCGTCGGCATCGTCCAGGGCTGCCTGGAGATCTCGGTCGACTACGCCACCTCGCGCACCCAGTTCGGCCGCCCGATCGCCGGGTTCCAGCTGGTGCAGGACCTCATCGCCGACATCTCCCTCGACGCCGACGCCGCTCGGCTGCTGGTCTGGCGCGCGGCCGACCTCGTCGACCGCGGTGAGCCGTTCGGCACGGCGGCGTCCAAGGCCAAGCTGTTCGCCTCCGAGGCCGCGGTGCGGGCCGCCAACAACGCCATCCAGGTGCATGGCGGGTCGGGCTACGTCGACGAGTACCCCGCGGAGAAGTACCTCCGCGACGCCCGGGTGATGACCCTCTACGAGGGCACCAGCCAGATCCAGAAGCTGCTGATCGGTCGAGCCGAGACCGGCATCAGCGCGTTCGTCTGACCACTTTCGCTCCCGAGAGGACCCCACCGTGGCCCGTGACCCGCGCCTCGACCCCGACCTGGCGAACCTGCTGGCGTTCCTCGACGCCGCCGCGACCCGCCCGATGCACGAGGGCACGCCGGCGGAGGCGCGGGCGTCGTTCCGCACCCTCGCCGTCGACCTGCGCGACCAGTCGCTGCTGCCGCAGGTCGAGGCGGTGGACGACACCACCGTGCCCGGCGGCGCCGGCCCGGTCGCAGCGCGCGTCTACCGGCCGCGCGCCACCGGCCCGCTGCCCACGGTGGTCTTCCTCCACGGCGGCGGCTGGGTGATCGGCGACCTCGACACCCACGACCTCACCTGCCGCACGATCGCCACGCTCTGCGACGCGGTGGTGGTCTCGGTCGACTACCGCCTCGCCCCCGAGCACCCCGCCCCGGCGGCGTACGAGGACGCGCTGGCCGCGACGACCCACGTGCACGACCACCTCGCCGACTACGGCGGCACCGAGGTGCTCGGCGTCGCCGGCGACTCCGCGGGCGGCAACCTCGCCGCGGTCGTGGCGCAGTCGTTCCGCGACGCCGGCCGCCCGCTCGCCGGCCAGCTGCTCGTCTACCCCGGCACGGACCTCGCCGGCGACCACCCGTCGCTCACCGAGAACGCCGACGGCTACTTCCTCGACCTGCCGACGATCGCGTGGTTCATGGAGCAGTACGTCGGCCACCTCGGCGGCACCGGCCTCGACGACCCGACCCTCTCCCCGCTCCGCGGCCGCCTCGACGACCTCGCTCCCGCGGTGGTGGTCACCGCCCAGTTCGACCCCCTCCGCGACCAGGGCGCGGCGTACGCCGAGGCACTCTCGGCCGCCGGCGTGCCGACGTCGTACCGCTGCTTCGACGGGCTGATCCACGGCTTCGTCGACATGGGCCGCCACTCCCCCGCCGCCCAGGCCGCCGTCGAGGAGACCTGCCACCTCTTCCGCTCCCTCCTCCACCCCACCCCCGCCGCTGGTTGAGGACGCCGCGCCCGCAATGCCCGCGGTGGTTGAGGAAGTCGCGCCAGCACCGCCCTCGGTGGTTGAGGAAGTTGCGCTAGCAACTGTCTCGAAACCCAGTACGACGAAAGCCCTCCGGTGGGAACGGGAGGGCGGTCGTCTCGCCGGGTCTCGAGGCCACCGGTGGTTGAGGAAGTTGCGCTAGCAACTGTCTCGAAACCCAGTACGACGAAAGCCCTCCGGTGGGAACGGGAGGACGTTCGTCTCACCGGGTTTCGAGACAGGACTTCGTCCTTCCTCAACCAGCGGTGGTCGAGACCCCAGACGGCCGAACGCCTTCCTGGCCCCGCGCTGGTTGAGGAAGTCGCGCTAGCGACTGTCTCGAAACCCCCGTCGGCCGAACGCCCTCCGGTGGGAACGGGAGGGCACTCGGCTCACCGGGTCTCGAGGCTCGTCGCCAGGGCTCCTCGCACCTCGACCGGCGCCACCCACCGGTGGTCGAGCAGCGACGAGCCCCAGCGAGGAGCGTCCGTCGAGACCCCAGACGGCCGAACGCCCTCCGGTGCCCACTGGAGGGCTCTTGGCTCACCGGGTCTCGACGCCGCTCGCTGGCGCTCGCTGCTCGACCAGCGGTGCCCGCCGTCCGCACGCCGGGTTGCCGCGCCGCACGCACGGAGGCGGCGGAGCGACAGGCGGCGTTCGGCACGTCAACGCCCGATGTGGTGCCGCTGACCACCTGGGCGCGGCAGGGCAGCGTCCGGCGACACGGCAACGGGTGCCGAACGACGTCCGGCGCGCAGCAGCCGCAGTGCCCCACCACGCGCGGCACCCCGCACCCACACCCACCAACAGTCAGCACCCGCCCGGATCACACCAGCCCGCAGTCACCACCCGCCCGAGCACCGTCCGCGGAGTCACCCGCTACAGGGAGGGCTGTGGGATCACCGGGTAACGAGTGAGGGACTTCGTCCCTCCTCAACCAGCGGCGAGGGAGGGCTTCTGTCTCACGGGTCCCGAGGCTCAGGCCTGGCGGCCTTCGCACCTCGACCAGCGACCGGTCAGGCGCCCAACCGGTCGGGGTGGTCCACCACCATCGCCGCGATCGCGCGGGCGCTGCGGGCGGAGGTGCGGGTCATGCCGGGGCGCAGGCGGACGGCGAGCTGGCCGGAGAGGACCAGCACCAGGGCGTCGGCCACGACGGGGGCCTGGTCGCCGACGAGCGGCTCGGCGAGGCGCCTCAGGCGGCTGCGCAGCGCCTCGGTCTCCTGTCTCACGGCGGCGGCCAGCACCGGTGGCGGATCGACGTAACCGGCGGCGGTGCCGAGGAACGCGCACCAGCGCGCACCCGTACGGCGCCGGCGGAAGTCGTCGAGCGCGTCGAAGACCGCGAGCAGCCGGTCACGGTCGCTGCCGGCGCGGGCGACGGCGGCGTCCCAGACCTCGAGCCAGGCCTCGTGGCGCCGGTCGAGGGTGGCGGCGACGAGCGCCTCCTTGCTGCCGTAGGCGCGGTAGAGGGTCGCGGGAGAGACGCCGGCGCGCTCGAGGATCCGGTCGACGGGGGCGTTGGTGGCGCCGGCCGCGAAGAGCAGCTCGTCGGCGGCGTCCAGCAGCCGGGTGCGGGTCGATTCGCGGGTGCTCACCCCTCCACCCTAGACTCGACAAAGTGAAACGAACGTTTTCGTTCGACGCGACCCGCACGACGGCGCTCGTCGTGGCGGGCACCTGCCTGATCGCCGGCACCTATGGGCTGGTGCGGCTGGCGTACGGCCTCTTCCTGCCCGACATCCGGGAGTCGGTGTCGATGGGGTCGGCGGTGGCGGGCTACGTGTCCTCCGGCGCCTCGGCGGCGTACTGCCTGGGCGCGCTCGCCGGGCTGCTGGCGCCCCACCGGCCCCGTGCCCTCGTCGTCGGTGCGCTCTCGACCGCAGCGGTCGGCTCGACCGGCATGGCGCTCGCCCCGGGGCTGGCCGTGTTCGTCCCGGCGGCGGTGCTGGCCTCCTGCGGCGCCGGGCTCGCCTCCCCGGGGCTGGTCGCCGTCGTGGCGCGCAACGTCGGCCGGCCCCACCTCGACCGCGGGCAGGCGACGGTGAACGCCGGCACCGGCCCGGGCCTCGTCGGCGCCGGGCTGCTCGCGCTGCTGCTGCCCGACTGGCGGGCGGGGTTCGCGGTGGCCGCGGCGTTCACCGCGGCGGCCGGCGTCGCCGTGCTGCTGCTCGACCGCCACGACCCGGCCGCCGACGACCAGCCCCAGCCACCCACCGGCCTCACCGACCCCCGCTGGCTCACCGACCTGGCCGTGCCCGCTGCCGCCGCGGTGCTGCTCGGGGCCGCCTCCGCGGCGACGTGGACCTACGGCCGCACCCACCTGGTCGAGGCGGGGGCGAGCACGCCGCTGACGGTGGTCGCCTGGATCGGCATCGGCGTCGGCGGCACCCTCACCGTCGTCACCAGCGGGCGGCTCGGCGCCCTGCCTCCACCCCGGGCCTGGCTGGTCACGGCCGCCACCGCCGCGCTGGCGACCGCTGCGCTGGGCCTGGGCGCCGGGCTGCCGGTGCTGCCGGTGGTGGCCTGCGTGGTGTTCGGGTGGGGGTTCGTCGCGGCGAGCTCGGCCCTGATCGCCTGGACCTCGGCGCTGGTGCCCGACCGGGCCGCGGCCGGCACCTCGCTGCTGTTCATCGCGTTGGTGGTCGGCCAGGCCGCCGGGTCGGCGGTCGCCGGCGTGCTGTCCGGTCCGATCGGCCTGTCGGGCGTTTTCGTCGTCGCGGCCGCCGTCACCGCGGTCGCCGCGGGGTGCTCCCGTGCGCCGTCGCCGCGACGGTCGGTGCCCGCCGGCGGCTGAGCCTCGCCCCGGGCGGGCTGGCCCGGGCTGCGAGGATGGCGCCGTGCGTCGTGCCGTGGCCCCGCTCCTCGCCGTGACCGTGGCCCTGGTGCTCGCGGACTCGGCGGTGGTGACCCTGGCGCTGCCCGACATCCTCGCCGAGCTCGACGCGACCGTCGGGCAGGTCGCGTGGGTGCTGATCACGTTCAACCTGGTGCTGGGGCTGGGCGCCGTGCCGGCCGCGCTCGTCCTCGGCCGCACCGCGCCGCGCCACCTCACGGCGCTCGGCGTCGCGGTGTTCGCCGGCACGTCGGCCTGGTGCGCGCTGGCCGACTCGATCGAGGTGCTGATCCTGGCCCGGTGCCTCCAGGCGGTCGGCGGGGCACTCGCGCTGGTCGGCTGCCTGGAGCTGATGGTCGACGAGTACGGCGAGCGGCGCGGCGTCGCCACCTGGGTCACCGCCGGCGTGGTCGGCACCGCCACCGGCCCGGTCGCCGGTGGCCTGCTCACCCAGGCGATCTCGTGGCAGGCGATCTTCGTGGTGCAGGTGCCGTTCGCGGCGCTGGCCGTCCCGGCAGCCCTGTCCGTGCGGGCCGGCCCGGCGCCCGCCCCGGACCGGCACCGGCCAGCCGTCCGCCCGAACCTGACGCTGGCACTGCTGTCGGCGGCCCTGACCGCGGCCCTGTTCCTGCTCGTGCTGCTGCTGGTCGAGGGGTGGCGCCGGTCGCCGGCGACTGCGGCGCTCACGGTGTCGGTGGTGCCGCTCGCGGCGCTGGCGGCACGACCGTTCGCCCGGCTGTTCCGACCCTCGCCGGCGGTCGAGGTCGCCGTGGGCTCGCTGCTGGTCGCGGGCGGGCTGGCCGGCCTGGCGATCCCGCCGTCGGCCTCGCTCGCCTGGACCGTCGCCCCCCAGGCGCTGGTCGGCCTCGGGCTCGGCCTCACCGTCGACCGGCTGACCGCGCAGGCGATGGAGATGCGGCTGCCGCGGGTGCGGCACGCCGGGTGGACCATCGCCGCCCGTCACGTCGGGGTCGTCGTCGGGCTGGCGATCCTCACGCCGGTCTTCACCGCCGACCTCCGCGATGCCGAGGTGCCCGCCCAGGAGGCGATCACCGCGCTGGTGCTCGACGCGCCGCTGGAGCCGCAGGACAAGATCGCCCTCGCCGAGGAGCTCGGCGCCGAGCTCTCGGGCCAGCGGGGTCAGGTGCCCGACCTGCACCGCGCGTTCGACCGCCTGGTCCCCACCCTCGACCCCGACGACCGCGCCGCCGCCGCGCGCCTCGAGCGCGACCTCGACGTCCAGCTCGAGAGCGCCGCCACCCACGCGTTCCGCGACTCGTTCCTCATCGGCGCCGGGCTGGCGCTGCTCGCGCTGCTCACCGTCGCCCTCCCCGGGCGCCGCGACCGGAGCGCGTCGTGAGCCGCCGTGCCTGGCCGATGCCGGCCGTCGCGCTCGCGTTGGTGGCCGCCGTGCTCGGCGTGCAGGTGGCGAACGGCGGTGGCACGTTCGAGCCGCTGCGGCCGGCCGACCCGTGCGCGCCCCGGGTGGTCACCTCGCAGGCCGACGGCATCGACGGCCTCACCGAGCGGCTGGTGCTGCTCGGGATCGACGGCGCCGCCTGCGAGCTGGGGACCAGTCGCGAGGCGCTGACCCTCGAGCTCGCCCAGCCGGGCGAGCGCACCGACGCACAGGTCGAGGCCCTGCGCACCGGCCTGCTCTCGGCCGTGAGGCGGATGGCCGACGACGACACCCTGCCGCCCGCCTCCGACCTGGTCGACGAGGCCCTCGACAACGCCGACCTCAACGGGTTCCTCGAGGCCGCGATCCGCGCCCTGCCCGACTCGGTCGTCGACGCCGCGCTCGCGACCGACGACGTCCTCACCCGCGCCATCGAGGACCTCGACCTGCGCGCGGTGCTCGCCGACCTCGACGACCAGCAGGCGCTGGAGCGGCAGATGGAGGCCGCGATCACCCGGGCGGTCAGGGACTCCCTCGAGGCCCGCCTCCGCGACCTGGTCTGACGCCTGCGCAGTCAGCGGGCGGCCAGCACCTGCTCGCGGAGGATGTCGGCGTGGCCGCAGTGCTGCGCGATCTCGCGCAGCACGTGCGCGTAGATCGCCCACACGGGCCGGGGCCCGCGACCGGTGACCTCCTGGTCCAGCCGCAGGTCGGCGACGAGGCGCCGCGAGTTCGCGCAGGCCGCGGCGTACGCCGCCCGGACGGACTCGATCGTGTCGCCGTCGTCGAGCACGAACGACCGGTCGGGGGTCGGCGGGGCCCCGATCTCGCGGAGCGACCGGCCGGTGAGGGCCTGGTCGAACCAGACCTTCTCGACGTAGGTGAGGTGCTTGACCAGTCCGAGCAGGGTGGTCCGCGACGGCACCAGCGACCGGCGCGCCTCCGCCTCGGTCAGCCCGTGGAGGCTCGCGTCGATCTTCGCTCGGTGCTCGTCGAGCAGCTCGTCGAACCGCTGCCTCAGGTCCTCGGTCCACGCCTCGTCGTCCACCCGCCCAGCCTGCCTCACACCGCCGCCCCCGGTGCTCGAGGGCGCTGGTGGTCGAGCAGCGAGGAGCGCCAGCGACGAGCGCCCGTCGAGACCCCAGACAGGCGAACGCCCTCCGGCGGGGACGGGAGAGCAGTCGGCTCACCGGGTCTCGAGACAGGACTTCGTCCTTCCTCGACCACCGCACGCCGGCGTGCCGCGCCGCCGGGCACGGAGGCGGCGGAGCGACGGGCGTCGTTCGGCACGTAGACGGCGGCGTGGCGCCGCCGACCACGCCAGGGCACCGCAGGGCAGCGTCCGGCGACACGGCAACGAGTGCCGAACGACGTCCGGCGCGCAGCAGCCGCAGTGCTCACCAACGCGCGGCACCCCGCACCCCACCCACCAACAGTCAGCACCCGCTCGAGCCCCGTCCCCGGAGTCACCAGCTACGGGAGGGCGTCCGTCTCACCGGGTCTCGAGACGGGACCTCGTCCTTCCTCGACCAGCGGGGGCGCCCGGCTCGTCTCTCCCCCACCCGGCGGGGTACCGCACCGCCAGAGCGGCTCACCCGAGCCCCGCCCACGGAGGTCAGCATGAGGATCGGTTCCCGCACCCAGGCCCATCACCGTCGTCCCGGGCCGGCCGACGCGCCGCCGCAGCACGACGACCACGCGACCGGCGATGCGCACGTCGCGACCCCGACGACGGACCGGCTGGCGCGCGACCGGGAGGCCCACGCCCGCGACAAGTTCGGCGGCGTCAACATCGGGGCGGTGTTCTTCGGCTGGCTGGTCGCGGTGGCGCTGGCCATCCTGCTCACCAGCATCGTCGGCGCGGTCGCCGCGGCGGTGGGCAGCAACGCCGAGATCAGCCAGTCCGACGCCGAGCGCCAGGCCGGGACGATCGGGGTCACCGCCGCGGCGGTGCTGCTCGCCGTTCTGGTCATCGGCTACTACGCCGGCGGCTACGTCGCCGGTCGGATGTCGCGCTTCGACGGCGCCCGGCAGGGGCTCGGGGTGTGGCTGCTGGGCCTGGTCGTCACCCTCGTCGCGCTCGCGCTCGGGGCAGTCTTCGGCACGCAGTACAACATCCTCGACCGGGTCGACCTGCCCCGCATCCCGATCTCCACCGACGAGCTCGGCTGGGGCGGCCTGATCACCGGCGTCGCGGTGCTGCTGCTCACCCTGCTCGCCGCCGTGCTCGGCGGATCGGTGGGCCACCGCTACCACAACCGGGTCGACCACGCCGCCGGTCGCTGACCCCGGCGGGAGGGCCGGGCGTCAGGGGCGGGTCGTGGCGTAGCGCGCCAGGCGCACGAACTGGTCGTAGTAGGCCCGGTAGGTCGCCGGCGACGACACCTGGAGCACCATCTCGTCGGCCTTCTTGGCGGCGTCGGTCCAGACCTCGGTGCCCATCCAGGTGCGGTAGACGCGCTTGCCGTTGCTGGCGATCCAGCTGGCGGTCATGAACTTGTGGTGCAGGAAGTGGTGGTCGTCCTCGCTGTCGTACCAGTTGACCCGCGCGAACGAGATGCCCGCCTTGATCATCCGGCTCCGCTGCGCGCTGTCGTTGGGCTGGGCGTAGACGAAGCCCACCGTCGCGCCCGCCCGCCGCTTGGCGATCAGCGCGTCGGCGATGGCCCTGGCCCGACCACCCGTGAACGCCGACTGGGCGATCCGGATCTGCAGGCCGCGGGTCGGCAGGCCGGCGATCCGGTTGACCACCGGGTCGCTCTGGCCGGGGTTGAGCGGGGTGGCGTACGCCGACGCCGTGGTGTCGGAGAACGCGGCGAACGGCTTGGCCCGCGCCTTGTCGGCCATCAGCTGCGAATGCACGGCGTTGAACCACCTGTAGAACCGGTCCCAGCCCACGCTCTGGTAGGCGTCGTTGTGCTGGTAGTCGCGGGCGTTCTCGGTGAAGTTGGCCGAGGTCAGCAGCACCACCTGGGCGCGGCCGCCGGTGCTCGAGAACGACGCGCCCTTGATGTGCATGGTGCCGTCGGAGCCGCGGGCGCCGTTCGCCGCGCAGGTTAGCCGGATGCCTGCGGCCTTGAGCCGCTTGGGCTGCGAGCCGCCGCACGTCTTCTTCGCCAGCACCACCTGCACCGAGACGCCGCGCTTGCGGGCGTTGATCAGGGCGGTGGCCACCGGGCTGTCGGTGAACGTCATGCTGGCCAGCCGGATCGAGCTCCCCCTCGGAGCGCCGTTGGCCAGCGCGATGACCCGCTGGTGGATGGTCCCCTGCTCGTTGTCGAAGAGCGGCCCCGGCTTCGGCACGTACGCCGCAGCGCGCGGCGCACCGGGCTCGGCGACGACCGGGGCGGCACCGCCGCCGAGGACGAGGGCGGCGGTGAGCGCCGCGGCGAGCAGGGACCCGAGTCGTCGCGTCATGCCGCACACCGTAGGCCATCGCGACGACGCCGCCCTCAGCCCGGCCCCCGCGCCATCACCGCCAGGCCGAGCAGCATCTTGTCGCGCGGGTCGGCGAGCACCCGTCCGGTGAGCTCCTCGATCTGGCGGAGCCGGTAGATGACCGTGTTGCGGTGGCAGTAGAGCTCCTCCGCGGCGTGGGTCGGCGAGCCGTCGTGGCGCAGCAGCGCGACCAGCGTGTCGACCAGCGTCCGGCCCTGCGCCTCGGGCATCGCCAGCAGCGGCCCCAGCACCGTGGTGACCAGCAGCTGCGCCACCAGCGGGCTGCCGGCGATCAGCACCTCCGGCAGCCTCTCGGTCACCGAGACCACCCGCCGCTCGTCGCGGGCCAGGGTCTCGGCGGCCCGGCTGGCGAGCTGGTACGCCGTGGCGAAGCCGGCGAGGCCGTCGGGGCTTAGCGCGACGGCCATCCGGGCGGGCGGGTCGTCGGCGAACAGCGCCGCGAGCCCCGGCTCGTCGGGCAGCGGGCCGGCCAGCAGGCCGTAGTAGACGCCGGAGCGCACGTGCCAGCGGGCGTGGACCCCGGCCTTGTCGAGCCGGTCCTCGGCCTGGAGGAGCAGCGGCAGGTTGGGCCCGTCGAGCAGGGCCACCACGCAGCCCACCGCCTCGCCGGTCTCCAGCGCCAGCACCTGGCGGGCCTCCTCGGCGAACTCCTCGTCAGCGCCCCGGCCCTCGATCAGCGCGTCGAGCACGCTCTGCTGGCGCTGCAGGTCCTGGCGCTGCATCCGGGCGCTCTCGCGGCGGTAGGAGTCGATCACCACCGCCGTGACGACGTCGAGGTCGGCCCAGACCCGCTCGGCGGCGCGGCGCAGCACGCCGTCGCTGATCGCGGGCTTGCGCACGACCCGGGCCTGGGCGACCAGCGCCTCCCACAGCACCCGCGAGCCCATCGTGTAGGCGTTGAGCACCAGCTCCAGCGGCACCCCCTGCCGGGCTCGGCGGCGGCCCGCGTCGCGCCAGAGCTCGGCCGCGGAGTGGCGCTTGCCGGTGTCGCCGGAGAGCACCTCGAGCGCGCGGCACACGTGCTGGCGGTTGGCCGCGCGGACGTCGGCGCGCAGCTCGGGCCCGATCCGCTCGTAGATCTCGAAGTCGCGCTCGAAGAGGGCGAGCGTGATGGTGTCGGCGATCTTGTCGGCCTGGTCGCGGATCAGGCCCCAGGCGCGCTCGAGCTCGTCGTCGGTGTGCTGGCCCGTCGTCGCGCCCTGCGCCGCCATGAGGGCACCTTCGCACCAAGCGCACAAAAATGACCAGTGCCCACCGCCCGGTCAGGCGAGGTCCGGGCTCCCCTCACAAGCCACTTTGGGCGGAGCGCCCAATGACCTCCCTGTGCGGCGGCACCAAGGTGGTGGAGGTCACATCCCTGTCTGCCGAGGAGTCCCGGGTGCCCGCAGCGACCACCGACCACGCCCAGACCGGCGCCGTGACCGAGCTGGAGCTGCGCGACGTGACCGTCACCTTCGGGGGCCTCACGGCGCTGTCGGGGGTGGGCCTGGCCCTCCAGCACGGGCAGGTGCACGGCGTGATCGGGCCCAACGGCGCCGGCAAGACCACGCTGTTCAACGTCGCCTGCGGCTTCGTACGGCCCGACACCGGCACCATCGAGCGAGCCGGCCGGCCGGTGCCGGGGCTGCGCACCCGCGACCTCGCCGGGCTCGGCATGGCCCGCACCCTGCAGGGCCTCGGGCTCTTCGACCGGATGACCGTGCTCGAGAACGTCATGGTCGGCGCCGAGCGCCACGCCCGCTCGGGCTTCGCCGCGGCCCTGCTCGCGACCCTCGGCTCCTCGCGCGACGAGGCCGCGCTGCGGGAGCGGGCCCGCGAGGTGCTCGACGGGCTCGGCATCGCCCACCACGCCGACCGCTACCCCACGAGCCTGCCCTACCCCGTCCGCAAGCGGGTGGCGCTGGCCCGGGCGCTGGCCGCCGACCCCGAGGTGCTGCTGCTCGACGAGCCGGCCAGCGGCCTGTCCGGCAGCGAGATCGAGGAGCTCGGCGACCTGGTGCGCACCCTGGCGGGGCGGACGTCGGTGCTGCTGGTCGAGCACCACATGGACCTGGTGATGCGGGTCTGCGACCACATCACCGTGCTCGACTTCGGCCGGGTGATCGCCTCCGGGCCGCCCGACGTCGTCCGCGACGACCCCGCCGTGCTCGCGGCGTACCTCGGCGAGAGCGTCGCCTGATGCTCGAGGTGCAGTCGTTGTGTGCCGGCTACGGCCCGGTGCGCGCGCTCGACGGCGTCAGCTTCGCGGCGGCCGAGGGGCAGGTGACCGCGGTGCTGGGCGCGAACGGCGCCGGCAAGACCACGCTGCTGCGCACGGTCTCGCGGCTCCACCAGGCGCGCAGCGGCTCCGTGCGGTTCGCCGGCCACGACCTCTCGCGGCTGCCGGCCGAGCGGCTGCCGGCCCTCGGCCTCTCCCACGTGCCGGAGGGCCGCGGGGTGATCACCGAGCTCACCGTCGAGGAGAACCTCCGGCTGGGCGGCCTCGGCCGCGGCTCGCGACCCACCGCCGCCGACCTCGACCGCGTCTACGACCTGTTCCCGCCGCTGGCCGAGCGCCGCGACGCCGCGGCCACCACGCTGTCGGGCGGCGAGCGGCAGATGCTCGTGGTCGGCCGGGCGCTGATGGCGAAGCCCACGATGCTGCTGCTCGACGAGCCCTCGCTCGGCCTCGCCCCGCGGGTGGTGGCGCAGATCTTCGACCTGCTCCGCACGCTGGTGCGCGAGCAGGGGCTCTCGGTGCTGCTCGTGGAGCAGAACGCCCGCAGCGCGCTGTCGGTCGCCGACCGCGGCGTGGTGCTCAACCTCGGCCGGGTGGTCGCCGACGAGCCGGCCGAGGTGTTGGCCGGCGACACCACCCTCCGCCACGCCTACCTGGGCTTCTGAGGAGGACGACGTGCAGCAGTTCCTCAACACCGCGCTCAGCGGGCTGACGCTCGGCATGGTCTACGCCGCGTTCGCGCTCGCGCTGGTGCTGATCTTCCGGGCGACCCGGGTGGTGAACTTCGCGCAGGCGCCGATGGCGATCGTCACCACCTTCATCGCGCTGACGATCATCGACGACGGCCACTCCTACTGGCTGGCCTTCGTCGCGGCGCTGGCCAGCGGGCTGGTGCTGGGCGCGGTGATCGAGCGGGTGGTGATCCGGCCGGTCGAGGGCAAGTCGGAGATCAACGCCGTGATCCTCACCCTCGGCCTGTTCATCGTGCTCCACGGCGTCGCGGCGGTCGTCTTCGGCAACCGGTTCCGCTCGTTCCCGGCGCCGTTCGGCATCCGCGGTTTCGAGGTCGGCGACACCACGATCGCGCTCACCGGCTTCGGGGTCTTCCAGATCGTCTCGGTGCTCGTGGTGATGGCGCTGCTGGTGCTGCTGTTCCGGTTCACCGACCTCGGCCTGAGGATGCGCGCGGCGGCGTACAGCCCGGAGGTCTCGCGGTTGCTCGGCGTGCGGGTCGGGCGGATGCTCACCCTGGGCTGGGCGCTGGCCTCGCTGGTGGGCTCGCTGGCCGGCCTGCTGATCGCCGGCGGCAGCCTGGTGCACCCCTCCTACATGGACTCCGTCGTCGTCTTCGGCTTCGTCGCCGCCGTGCTCGGGGGGCTCGACAGCCCGGTCGGGGCGGTGGTCGGCGGCCTGGTGCTGGGGCTGTCGCTGAGCTTCGTCAGCGGCTACGTCGGCTCCCAGCTCGTAGCGCTCGCGGCGCTGCTGATCCTGGTGCTGGTGCTCACGCTGAGGCCCGGCGGGCTGTTCGGCACGGCCCAGGAACGGCGGGTGTGAGCGCGATGCGCAGCCGCCTGCTCACCACCTGGCGCGAGGTCACGCTCGCGCGCCACCTGCTGCTGGCCGTGCTCGCCCTGGTGGCCGTGGTCGCGGTCGTCGAGAGCACCTCGGAATTCCGCAACCTCCAGCTCGCGTCGATGGCCGGGCTCGGCATCGCGGCCGGCGGCCTCACCGTGCTCACCGGGCTCAACGGCCAGATCTCGCTCGGGCACGGTGCGTTGATGGCGATCGGCGCCTACACCACCGCGCTGCTGCTGCCCGACCGCGAGGCGTCCACGCCCCTGGTCGTGGTGATGCTGCTCGCCGTCCTGGCCACCACCGCCGTCGGCGTGGTGGTGGGCCTGGCCGCGGCCCGGCTGCACGGCCCCTACCTCGCCGGCGCCACCCTCGCCCTGGCGGTCGCCGTGCCGGGCATCGCCCTCTACTTCAAGGAGACCCTCGGCGGCGAGCAGGGCCTGCGGGTCTCGCTGCCGGAGATCCCCGGCTGGATCGCCGACGCGGCGTTCTTCGTCACCGGCAGCGACCTCACTCGCAGCAGCTACGTCGCCTACCTCGCCTGGGTCACGCTGGTCGTGGTCTTCGTGCTGCTCGCCAACCTCTCCCGCAGCCGGGTGGGACGGCGCTGGCGCGCGGTGCGCGACGACGACGTCGCCGCCGAGCTCGCGGGCATCGACCTCGGCCGGGCCCGGGTCTCGGCGTTCGTGGTCAGCGCCGCGGCGGCCGGCGCCGGCGGTGCGGTGCTGGCGCTGACCGTGCGGCTGGCCGCGCCGAGCGGCTTCACGCTCACCGTGAGCCTCACCCTGCTGGCGGCGGTGGTGCTGGGCGGCCTCGGCAGCCTGGCCGGCGCGCTCGTGGGCGCCGGGCTGCTCACCTTCCTGCCGGGCGTCGTCACCGACGCCGGCACCGGCGCCGGCCTCACCGACATCCAGGCCGCCGAGCTGGCCCCGCTGGTCTACGGCGTCGTGATGGTGCTGGTCGTGCTGCTGGCCCCGAGCGGGCTGGCCGGGCTGGTCCGGTCGGCCGTGCTGCGGGTCCGCAGCCGGCGTACGCCCCCCGAGCCGCCCGTCGAGACGCCCGCACCCTCCCCCGACCCCTCACCGTCCACCACCACCTCGAAGGGAACATCACCATGAAACCAATCCTCCGGAGGTCGGCGCCCCTGGCCGGCCTGGTCGCGGCGACCGTGCTGCTCGCGGCGTGCGGCGCGGGTGGCCGCGACGACGACGACGGTGACGGCGACGGTGGTGGGGGCGGCGCCTCCGCGCCCGGCGTCACCGCCGACTCGATCACCGTCGGCGCGCACTTCCCGCTCACCGGGGTGGCGGCCCCGGGCTACAGCGAGATCCCGCTCGGCGCGCAGGCCTACTTCGACTACGTCAACGAGGCGGGCGGCATCAACGGCCGCACCATCGAGTACGTCGTCAAGGACGACGGCTACAACCCGACCAACACCAGCACGGTGACCAACGAGCTGGTGCTCGACGAGGAGATCTTCGCGATGGTGGGCGGCCTCGGCACGCCGACCCACGCCGCGGTCGTCGACTTCCTCAACGACGAGGGCGTGCCCGACCTGTTCGTCTCCTCCGGCTCGGCGCAGTGGGGCGACGACGTGGAGAACCGGCCGTTCACGTTCGGCTGGCAGCCCGACTACGAGGTCGAGGGCAAGATCATCGGCCAGTGGGTCGCGGAGAACATGCCGGACGCCAAGGTGGGGCTGTTCCTGCAGGACGACGACTTCGGCGACGACGCCGAGCGCGGCGTGCGCCAGTTCATCGACGACCAGATCGTCGCCGAGGAGCGCTACACCTCGGGCAACACCGACGTGGGGCCTCAGATCGCCGGCCTGCAGGCCAAGAAGGCCGACCTGGTGCTCGGCTTCGACACCCCGTCGTACACCGCGCTGAGCCAGCTGGTCTCGCTGCGGCTGGGCTACACGCCGAAGTGGTTCTACAGCAACGTCGGCTCCGACCCGACGCTCGTCGGCGGCCTGCTGACCCGCTTCTCCGAGGGCGCGGTCGAGGGCAGCGCGAGCTCGCTCGACGGCGTGATGACCACCGAGTACATCGCCGGCGTCGACAAGCCCGACGACCCGTGGGTGCAGCTGTGGCAGAAGGTCTGGGACGCCCACGGCAAGGAGGGCGAGCTCTCCAACTACAAGATCTACGGCATGTCGCAGGCCTACACCTTCGTGCAGGCCCTGGTCGCCGCGGGTGAGGACCTCACCCGCGAGGGCATCGTGGAAGCGCTCGAGGAGGAGGGCGCCGGCTTCGAGGGTCCCAACCTGGCGCCGTACCGGTTCAGCTCCGACAGCCACCTCGGCATCTCGGGCGTGTCGGTCGTCGAGATCAAGGGCGGTGTGGGCGAGGAGCTCACACCGGTGCTGACCAGCGACGTCGGCGACGCCGAGATCGTCGAGGACGACTCGGGCGCGGCCGAGGACGCCCCGCCGGAGAGCGGCATCCCCGAGTGAGCCGCTGAGCGACGACGCGGCGTCCGCCCCGCTGGGGGGTGGGGGCGGACGCCGCGACGGTGGCTGGCCGCGGCTGGGCCCGAACGTGGCTTGAACGGGGTGGTGCTACCCCTACCCCGGACTGGGGTGTGTCCCCGATGGCCGTCCGGGGTCCGGTCGCGGGAGACTGGTGCCATGTTCCGATCGATGCTGGCTCCGTTGCGCCGGCGCCTGCTCCAGGTGGCGGTGGCCCGCCGTGGCTCCGTCGTGCCCGACGTGACGACGCTGGGCAGGTTCCCGGACAGCTCGACGTACCCGCTGCGCCGCGACGGCGTGCACCCGGTGCCGCTGCTGGCCGAGACCCGCGAGCGCGAGCCGGTGACCCGGCTGACCCGGGTGCTGGGCATGGACGTCTGGCTGGTCACCGGCTACGACGAGGCGCGCGGCGTGCTGGCGGACGGCGCGGCGTGGAGCAACGACATGCGCCACCTGCTCGGCAACCGCAAGCGCACCGCCGCCGAGGGCATCGGCGGGCTCGGCATGACCGACCCGCCCGACCACACCCGGCTGCGGGGGCTGCTCACCCCCGAGTTCACCAAGCGCAGGCTGCAGCGCCTCCAGGTGCAGATCGAGTCGGTCGTCGCGGACGCGCTCGACGACGTCGAGCGGCGCGGCCCGGTGGTCGACCTGGTGCCGCACTTCGGGTTCGCCGTGCCGTTCCAGGTGATCTGCGACCTGCTCGGCATGCCCGACCACGACCGCGACGCCTTCCACGAGCTGGGCATCGCCCGGTTCGACCTGAGCCAGGGCGGCGCCGGGGTGTTCGGGGCGGCCACCGAGTCGCGCGAGTTCCTCATCGAGGCCGTGGCCCGCCAGCGCACCGAGCCGGGCGAGGGCCTGATCGGCGCCCTGATCCGCGACCACGGCGAGGAGTTCGACGACGTCGAGCTCGGCGGTCTGGTCGACGGCGTGTTCCTCGGCGGCTACGAGACCAGCGCCTCGATGCTGTCGATGGGCGTCTACCTCCTGCTGCAGAACCCCGACGCCTGGCAGACGCTGCGCACCGGCGAGCCGGCCGAGATCGACGCGATCGTCGAGGAGCTGCTGCGGCTGCTCTGCCCCGTGCAGGTCGCGTTCCCGCGGTTCGCCCGCAACGACGTCGAGCTCGGCGGTCACTCGGTCGCGAAGGGCGACGTGGTGATCGTGTCGCTCTCCGGCGCCAACCGCGACCCGTCGTTCGTGCCCGACCCCGACATGTTCAGCATCCGCGGCGAGCGCGGCGGCCACCTGGCCTTCGGCCACGGCCTGCACCGCTGCGTCGGCGCTGAGCTGGCCCGGATGGAGATCCGTACCGCCCTCACCGCCCTCGCCCGCCGGTTCCCCGACCTCCGCCTCGCCCCCGGCGTCGAGCCCACCTTCCGCGAGCTGTCGGTCGTGCACTCCCTCGACGCCCTGCCCGTGCAGCTGGCTCACGAGGACGCGGTGGTCGGGGCCTGACCCGGGGGGTGGTTTCCCCGGTTCACCGGGGAAACCCTGACTGGTCGGCCAGAACTCCGGCCGAGAAGTCGAGGTTCTGGCCGAGGAGTCGGCGCAGCAGCCACGTGGGTGGCCCGTTCGGGTCATGGTCCCTGAGGCCGACCAGGACGAGGGTGGACCCATGGCCAAGATCACTCCCTCGTTCGTCGTCGCCTCGCTCGCGCTCGTCGTCGCTTGCACCGGTGGTGCCTACGCCGCCACCAAGATCGGGTCCGCCCAGATCAAGAACAATTCCATCCAGTCCAAGGACGTCAGGAACCGCACGCTGACGGGCAAGGACGTGAAGGACGGCTCGCTGACGCGCGCCGACGTCCGAGCCGGGCTGCCCGCGACATTCGCTGGGGACGTCGTCATGGGCAACGGCGGCTTCGCCTTCCCTACGGGCCTGACCTACCACTTCCCCAGCGGCAACACCCCCGGCACCGGGGTGAGTCTCCAAGAGGCCGGCATGGTCGTCCCCGTCCCCGTGACGGCCCGGGACCTCGCCGTCACCTCGATGCCGGGAACCCGCTTCGCGATCGTGGTCAACGGCGAGGTCTCCGCTCTCAGCTGCGTGACCGGCACCGACGGCCGTTGTGCCAACCGCACTGCGCGGGTGCACATCCCTGCGGGTGCGGCCGTTGCGTTTCAGCAGTACCGAGACGTCGGCGGGGGCGCTGGCCCGATCGTGCCCTTCGCCTTCGGGTGGCGCGCCGTGGCGCCGTAGCCGCGTCCGCCGTTTGGTCCCGGCTGGTCTGCTGGTGCCATGACCGCGCGACTGGCCCTCCTCGGCGACTCGATCGCCTGGGGGCAGGGCGCGGCCCGCGAGCAAGACCGGCTCGGACCCCGCCTGGTCGACGGCCTGGCCCGGCACGGGGTGGGGGCCGAGCACCGGGTGTACGCCGTGCCCGGCGCCCGCAGCGCCCACCTCGCCGGGCAGGTCGACCGTGCCGTGACCTGGCCTCCCGACCTGGTCGTCGTGGTCATCGGCGCCAACGACCTCACCCACCTCGAGCCGGTCGAGCAGGCGGTGGCCGCGCTCGGCGCGGCGGTGCGCCGCCTCCGCCGAGCCGGCGCCGAGGTCGTGGTCGCCCCGGCGCCCGACCTGAGCATGGTGCCCCACGTGCCCGCGGTGCTGCGCGACGTCGTCCGCGCGACCTCCGACGCGTTCCGCGAGCGCCAGGTCGCTGCGGTGACCGCAGCGGGCGGCCACGTCGCCGACGCCGACCACCGCACGTCGGCGGCGTTCGCCGTCGACAGCACCCTGTTCTCGGCCGACCGGTTCCACCCGAGCAGCAAGGGGTACGCCGTGATCGCCGACTCCGTGCTGCCCGCGCTGGTCGAGGCCGCGCGGTCGCTGGCCTCCTGACCCGTCGCCGCCCCGCCGGACGGCGGCGTCAGTCGGCGGTGGCGCGCACGAGCTCGCAGCCGCGCAGCACGTCGCGCCGGTCGACGCCGTGGCTGTAGAAGACCTCGTCGCGGCCGGCCCCGCAGTCGATCACGTCGCGGCGGCCGTCGGGGTAGACGTGCACGCGGTCGGCGCCACCCCCGGTGATCACCTCGTCGCGCCCGGCACTCAGGTCGACCAGGTCGCTGCCACCGGCGGTGGCGACGCGGTCGTTGCCCTTGTTGTCCTGCACGTAGTCGTCGCCGGGCCCGGCCAGCACGACGTCGCTGCCCCCACCCGCCCGGATGTCGTCGTCGCCGCCCCGGCCGCGCAGCAGGTCGTCACCGCCCCTGCCCCGCATGGTGTCGGCCTCGGCGGTGCCGCGCAGCACGTCGTCGCCGGCCGTGCCGACCACCCGCTCCGCCGCAGCCGGCAGGGCGACGGCGACCAGCGCCAGCGGCACGGTGGCGAGCGCGGCGAGACGGACGAGCACGGGGCGGCGGGATGCGGTCATCGGTGGATCGTAGACGACGGGGAGCGGTAGTCACGGGCGATCGACATCCGAATCGGGCTCTCGGGCCTGCCGAACGTCCGTGACTACCCCGATGGGTCGCCCCGGCCGTCGCACCCCGGCGTGTCAGCCCTGGCTGGCGCGCTCCGGCTCCGAGGACTCGTCGAGGACGTCGTCGAGGGCCTCGCGTACCGCCTGCCGGGTGGCGAGCCGCACCGAGGCGGCCCGCTCGACCTCGGCGTTCTCGGCGTCGGCGACCCGCTGCCGCTCCTCCTCCTCGGCCGCCAGGGCCCTGTCGCGTGCGTACCGGATGCGTTCGAAGATCTCCATGCGGCGCGGTACCCGGGCGGCCGCCAGCCACAAGTGCCCGCCCGTGTCGAGGTGCACGAGCCGGGTACAGGCCCACCCCGACCCACCCCGGCCTCCCGGAGGACATCCCATGAACGACGACCGGCCCACCCACGACCCCGCCCAGGTGCACGACCAGCCCGACACCGAGGGCGAGCAGCTGCCCGACCCGGGGTCGCCGGAGTCGGTGACCCCGGAGATGGGCGAGCAGCCCGACCACGGCGAGGACAGCTACGTCGGCCACGGCCGGCTCACCGACCGGGTCGCGGTGATCACCGGCGGCGACTCCGGCATCGGCCGGGCGGTGGCGCTGGCCTTCGCCCGGGAGGGCGCCGACGTCGTGATCGCCTACCTCGAGGGCGAGGACGAGGACGGCCGCGAGACCGGCCGCCTGGTCGAGGACGCCGGACGCCGCGCCGTGCTGGTGCCGACCGACCTCACCCGCGAGGAGGCCTGCCAGGCGCTGGTCGACCGCGCCGTCGCGGAGCTCGGCCGGATCGACGTCCTGGTCAACAACGCGGCGTACCAGATGGCCCAGCCCGGCGGCATCGAGGACATCACCACCGAGCAGCTCGACCGGGTGATGAAGACCAATCTCTACGCGATGTTCTGGCTGTGCCGGATGGCGCTGCCCCACCTGGGCCGCGGGGCGTCGATCATCAACACCTCCTCGGTGCAGGCGTCCTCGCCGTCGCCGGAGCTGCTCGACTACGCCACCACCAAGGCCGGGATCGCCAACTTCACCCGCGGGCTGGCCGCGATGGTCGCCGAGCGTGGCATCCGGGTCAACTGCGTCGCCCCCGGTCCGATCTGGACGCCGCTGATCCCCGCGACCATGCCGGAGGAGAAGGTGGCGTCGTTCGGCGAGCAGACCCCGCTGGGCCGGGCCGGGCAGCCGGCCGAGGTCGCGACGGCGTTCGTCTACCTCGCCTCGGCCGACTCCAGCTACATCACCGGCGAGGTGCTGGCCGTCACCGGCGGGCAGCCGGTCACCGTCTGACCCCGACCGGTCAGGAGTCGCGCCAGCAGAAGAACTCCAGGAGGTTGCCGTCGAGGTCGAGCGCGGCGAGCTCGCGGGTGCCGTACGACGTGTCGACGGCGCTCCCCCGGTCGGTGGGGTGGAGCACGCCGGCCGCCGCCAGCTCGGCGTACAGCTCGTCGACCGCGGCCACGCCGTCGACCTCGATCCGGCAGCTCGCCGTGCCGGCGAGGAACGACTCCGCCCCGCTGCGCACCGGCGTCTCCGCGAGGTCGGCCGCGCCCCGCTGCCGCCACCTTTCATCGCCGGCCCGCCACAGGTGCAGGCGCACGTCGTCGCGCACCAGCACGGCGAACTCGTCGTCGCTGTGCACCAACGTGAACCCGAACCGGGTCGTGTAGTACTTCGCCGCTGCCACGACGTCGCGGCACGGCAGCGCGGGCACGGCCGCGGTGAGACGCACCCACCCAGCATCGCCCCCGCTCCCACGTCACGGCGATAGCCCGTCCGCGCCATTGCCGAGGCCGACCACGCTGGGGACAGTGGGGCCCATGCCCCGTCTGTCACCCTCCTTCGCCGTCGCCGCGCTGGCCCTCGTCGTCGCCTGCAGCGGCGGCGCCTACGCCGCCGCCAAGATCGGGTCCGCCCAGATCAAGGACAACTCCGTGCAGTCCCGCGACGTCCGCAACGGCACGCTCACGGGCAGGGACGTCAAGGACGGGTCGCTCACACCCGCCGACGTGCGCGCTGGCCTGCCGAGCACCATGTCAGCCGGTGTGGTCATGGGCAACGGCAGCTACTCCTCGGGCTGCCCGCAGAGCTTCCACTTCCCCGCCGGCCACACCCCTGGCAGCGGCGCGAGCAGCATGGCAGCGGCCGGCATGGTGGTCCCGGTGGCCCTGGTCGCACGCGACCTCACCGTCGTCACCGAGCGGCCCGGTGCCCAGTTCTACCTGCTCGTCAACGGGCAGCGGAGCGCGCTGACCTGCACCACGCCCGCCAGCAGCACCACCGGCTATCGCTGCTCCAACACCACCGCTCGGGTGCGCGTGCCGGCGGGGGCCGTGGTCGCGCTCGAGCAGTACCGCCTGATCAGCGGCGGTACGAGCGAGCCCGTGCCTCTCGCCTTCGGCTGGCGCGCCACCACCTCCTAGCTCACTCCGGCGGCGGCTCGTAGACTTGGTACGACGCCGCGGGCGCCGTCGTCGACGGGGTGCTCCGCTCCGCCGCCGGGCCGGTGCCGGTCTGGGCGTCGCGGACCGCCTTGCGCAGCGCGTCCTCGTCGTCCCCCCAGAGGTTGCCGACCTTGGTCTCCTCACCACCGGAGTGGACGAACTTCACGTTGTCCATGAACCCCGTGACCTCGATGTCCTCGATCTCGGTCACGGGGATCTGCAGCCACCACGACTTCTGGAGGTCGTCGAGCTCGTCGCGGATGCCGCCGACGACCCGCTGGGTGGTGACGCCCACCCAGTCGGTCGGCGGCGAGATCTTGGCGACGGCGAAGACCGCGAGCAGCCGCTCGCCCTCGCCGAGGCGCACCCGGATGCTGCGCACCAGCTCCGCCCGCTCGGCGTCGTCCTCGCCGTAGCGCGTCGAGACGAAGACGACGTCGTCCTCGCCGGGCAGCGGCCGGTCGCGGGGCAGCTCGCCCGGGCTGCCGTCGGGGTCGTCGGGCGGGACGGGCGAGCCGTAGGGCACGTACTCGGTCACGACTGCTCCTCTCGGCGGCACTCCAGCACCCGGAACCCCTTGGCGCTGGCGATCCGCGTCGTCGGGTGGCCCTGCTCGACGAGCCACCGCTGGAGGGAGTCTGCACCGAGGTTCTTCCCGACCACCAGCACCGCCCGCCCACCGGGCACCAGCCGCGGCAGCCAGGTGAGCAGCAGCTCGTGCAGCGCCTGCTTGCCGATCCGGATGGGCGGGTTCGACCAGATCTCGTCCCACTGCTCCTCGGCCGGCACGGCGTCGGGGGTGGTCGCGCGGAACCGGTCGGCGAGGCCGAGCGCGGCGGCGTTCTCGTTGGCGAGCAGGACGGCGCGCTCGTTGACGTCGACGCCGGTGACGTGGGCGTCCGGTACGGCGCGCGCGATGCCCAGCCCGATCACCCCCCACCCGCAGCCGAGGTCGAGGATCCGGCCGGGCGCGGGCGGCTCGGTCTCGCGGAACAGCACCGCGGTGCCGACGTCGAGCCGGCCCTGCGCGAAGACGCCCGAGCCGGTGACGACGTCGAGGTCGTGGCCCCACACCGACACCGTCACCGGCGTGCGCGTGAAGGCGACCGCGGGGTCGGCGGTGAAGTAGTGCTCGTCGCTCACACCGGCTCCCGCCTGGCCCGGGTCAGCTCCACGCGCGCGCCGAGCTCGGCGTCGGGCGGGTAGGCGACCTCCTCGAGCGTCAGCCCGTGCGCGTGGGCGACGCGCACCGAGGAGTCGCGCTCGCGGGCGGCCAGCCGCTCGGCAGCCCAGCCCACCGGCCGGCGCCCCTCACCGATCGCGAGCAGGCAGCCCACCAGCGCGCGCACCATGCTGTGGCAGAACGCGTCGGCCCGCACGGTCGCGACCGCGAGTCCGTCGTCGTCGCGCGCCCAGGTCAGGTCGTGCACCACCCGCACGGTCGTCGCCCCCTCGCGCTGCTTGCAGAACGACGCGAAGTCCTGCTGCCCGGTGAGCGCGGCCGCGGCGTCGTTCATCAGGTCGAGGTCGAGCGGTCGCGGCCAGGCCAGCACGTGCCGTCGGGCCAGCGGGTCGACCAGGGCGGGGTCGTCGCAGACGCGGTAGGCGTAGCGGCGCCAGAGCGCCGAGAACCTCGCGTCGAACCCCTCCGGCGCCTGCGCCGCGCGCCGCACCCTCACGTCGGGGTCGAGGATGCCGTTGACCCGCCTGACCAGCGCGTCGAGCGGAGGGTCGGTCGAGCGCCCGGCGCTCGCCGCCACTACGGCCTCGTCGACGTCGAGGTGCACCACCTGCCCGCGCGCGTGCACCCCGGTGTCGGTGCGCCCCGCACACGTCAGCCCCACCTCCGGCACCCGCAGCGCGGTCGCCACCGCCCAGGTCAGCTCCCCTTGCACCGTTCGCAACCCCGGCTGGGTCGCCCAGCCGTGGAAGTCGGTGCCGTCGTAGGCGACGTCGAGGCGGATCCGCACCCGCTCAGACTAGGGCGAGCTTCAGTTGAGGAGGGGCGAGTACCCACCGCTGGTTGAGGAAGGACGAAGTCCTGTCTCGAAACCCGGTGAGACGAAGGCCTTCCGGCGACCACCGCTGGTCGAGGTGCGAGGAGCCCCGGCGACGAGCCTCGAGACCCGGCGAGCCGAACGCCTTCCGCGACCCACCGCTGGTTGAGGAAGGACGAAGTCCCGTCTCGAAACCCGGTGAGACGAACGCCCTCCCTTGGGAACAGGAGGGCTCCCGGCTAACGAGGTTTCGAGACAGTTGCTAGCGCAACTTCCTCAACCACCGGTGCCCGCTGGTCGAGCAGCGAGCCCCAGCGAGGGTCGTCGAGACCCCGTACGCCGAACGCCCTCCCGCGACCCACCGCTGGTTGAGGAGGGACGAAGTCCCGTCTCGAAACCCGGTGAGAGAAGAACCCTCCGGTGGGAACGGGAGCGCTCCCGGCTCACGGGGTTTCGAGACAGTCGCTAGCGCAACTTCCTCAACCACCGGTGCCCGCTGGTCGAGCAGCGAGTCCCGGCGGGCGTCGTCGAAACCCCGTACGCCGAACGCCCTCCGGCGACCACCGCTGGTCGAGGAGGGACGAAGTCCCGTCTCAAAACCCGGTAAGAGAAGTACCCTCCGGTGGGAACGGGAGCGCTCTCGGCTCACGGGGTTTCGAGACAGTTGCTAGCGCAACTTCCTCAACCACCGGTGGGCCGAACGGCACAGATCGACACCCGGCCGCCACCTAGAGTCGCGCCATGCCCGACCTGACCCTGCGCCCCCAGCACCTGCGGCCCTCGCGCCTCGTGCACGGCCTGCTCAGCCGCTTCCTCGGCTGGGTCGCGGGGCTGTTCTCCGACGTCGAGGTCGTGGGTCTCGAGCACGTGCCGAGCCGGGGCGGCGCGGTGCTGATCTGCAACCACCGCAGCCTGTTCGACGCCGTGGCCCTGGGTGCCGCCCTCGACCGCACCGGGCGCGACGTGATGGTGCTGGCCAAGGCGGAGCTGTTCCGGGCCCGGTTCGTCGCGGCGGTGCTGCGCCGGGCCGGGGTGATCCCGGTCCACCGCGGCACCGAGCGCGCCGCCGACGCGCTCGTCGCCGCCGTCGCCAGCCTCC
This sequence comes from Nocardioides sp. SYSU D00038, assembly GCF_016924665.1. Classification (GTDB taxonomy): domain Bacteria; phylum Actinomycetota; class Actinomycetes; order Propionibacteriales; family Nocardioidaceae; genus Nocardioides. The sequence continues at coordinate 159,317 of NZ_JAFFJT010000024.1, read as the reverse complement.
GCGGGGGCGAGCTGGTCGCGGTCTTCCCCGAGGGGACGATCCCCAAGGACGGCGTGCTGCTGCCGTTCAAGTCGGGCGCCGCCCGGATGGCGCTGCAGGCCGGCGTACCCGTGATCCCTGTCGTGCTCGTCGGCACCGACCACGTGATCAGCAGCAGCAACCAGCGGGTCAAGCGCACCCTGTGGCGTCGGGCCGCCGACCGCGCCGACATCGACGTCGTGATCGGCGCCCCGATCCACCTGCCGCCCGGTGACGGCCCCGACGCCGTCGACCGCGCCACCGAGACGCTGCGCCGGGCGGTCGTCGACCTGCTCGCCGTGCACGACCGGCCCCCACCGCCGTCGCACCGCAAGCGCGACCTCGCGCTGGCCGGCCTCGCCGGCGTACCGCTGATCGGCTGGCTCGTACGCCGCCGGCTCCGCCGCCGCTGACCCCCACGAGCAGCCGAGTGATGAGTTCTGCCGCCCGCACCCGTCACACCTACGACGGACCAACCAGGCGGAAGGACGAGACGATGACGGTGGACATGCGACCGGAGGAGCTGGGCGTGCACGATCTGGGCGAGGTCGACGAGCCGACGTTCACGCGGCTGGCCGAGCGACACCGGCGCGAGCTGCACGTGCACTGCTACCGGATGCTCGGCTCGTTCGAGGACGCCGAGGACGCCGTGCAGGAGACGTTCCTGCGAGCCTGGCGGCGGCGCGAGACCTTCGAGGGGCGCTCGACGTTCCGCGCCTGGCTCTACCGGATCGCCACCAACGCCTGCCTCGACCTGCTCGACCGGCGGCGGCCGAAGCCGGCGACCGGCGGCGAGGTGCTGTGGCTGCAGCCCTACCCCGACCGGCTGCTCGACGAGCTCACGACCGCCGACGCCGACGAGCCGGAGGCGGTCGCTGTCGCCCGGGAGACGATCGAGCTGGCCTACCTGGTCGCGGTGCAGCACCTCGCGCCGCGGCCGCGGGCGGTGCTGGTGCTGCGCGACGTGCTCGGCTGGCCGGCCAAGGACGTCGCCGACCTCCTCGGCGACTCGGTCAACTCGGTCAACAGCGCCCTCCAGCGCGCCCGCGCCGGCATGCGCGAGCACCTGCCCGCCGAGCGGCAGGACTGGACAGGCGACGAGTCGGACCCGACCACCCTCGACGTGGTGCGCCGCTTCACCGAGGCCAGCGTGGCCAAGGACGTCGACGCCATCGCCGCGATGATGCGCGACGACGTCCGCTGCTCGATGCCGCCCACCCCCGGCCTCCAGGTCGGCCGCGACGCCGTGGTCGCCAACTGGCTCGACGACGGCTACCCGGAGCTGGGCGAGCTGCGCACCGTCGCCACGTCGGTCAACCGGCAGCCCGCGATCGCCTTCTACCTCTGGCGCGACGACGAGCGCGCGTACCTGCCGCTCACGGTCGACGTGCTGCGCATCGTCGACGGGGCGATCGACGAGATCACGACCTTCCACGACGACCAGTTCCCGCTGCTCGGGCTGCCCGAGCGGCTGGTTGCGGACGGGGCCGAGCGATGACCACCGCCCCCGACACCGCCACCCGTCGTACGGCGCCCGGGTTCGCCGCCACCGGCCTCCTCGCCGTCGCCGCCGCGGTCGCGGCCACCACCCTCGCCGCCGCCCTGGCCCGCGCCGCCGGCGTCGACCTCGAGGTCTCCGGCGAGGACATCCCGGTCTCGGGCGTGGCCTTCATGACCGGCGTCCTCTCCCTCGTCGGCGTGCTCCTCGCCCTCGCGCTGCGCCGCTGGAGCACGCGCCCCGCCGAGCGGTTCGCTCTGACCGCCTGCACGCTGACCGCGCTCTCGCTGGTGCCGCCGTTCCTCGCCGACGCCGACGCCGCGACCACGCTCACCCTGGTCGGCCTCCACCTGCTCGCCGCCGCGGTGGTGATCCCCGCCCTGACCCGCACCCTTTGCACCCCGGCGGCGCCTAGGCTCTGAACCGTGAGCGACGTGCTGGACGACGGGCCGTTCTTCCACGGCACCAAGGCCGACCTGCAGCCCGGGGACCTCCTCACCGCGGGCTTCCGGTCGAACTACCGGCCCGAGGTGGTGATGAACCACATCTACTTCACCGCCCTCGTCGACGGCGCCGGCCTGGCCGCGGAGCTCGCCGCCGGCGACGGTGAGCCCCGCGTGTACGCCGTGGAGCCGACCGGTCCCTTCGAGAACGACCCGAACGTCACCGACAAGAAGTTCCCCGGCAACCCCACCCGCTCCTACCGCAGCCGCGACCCGCTCCGCGTCGTCCGCGAGGTCACCGACTGGACCCGCCTGAGCCCGGAGGCGCTCCAGGCGTGGCGGGACCGGATCGCCGCGCTTCGCGCGGACGAGCGCGCCGAGATCATCAACTGACGGGAACGCGGTGCACCGACGGCCGTCGACCTCTGCGTCAAACGCGGCGGTAAGACGCACCCACCGCGGCCCGCCGTCATGCGATTCCGAGTGGAAGGGCCACGCCGTTCATAGAGAATGGGCACGTGCCCCCTAGCCCAATCAACGGCGAACACATGGATGCGGTCGATGTTCGTCGCGGCAAGCATGACCACCAGAAGATGGCGACCCCCGACGATCTCAGCGAATTCCTCGAACGCATCGGTTCCGTGTCGACCGAGGCGCGAGAGCGGCTGGCTCAACTCGGCACCGAAGCCCGTCGGCCGGTCGAGGAGATCCTCTTAGCAATAATGGAGCTGTCACCCCGAGGGTGGTCCGTTGCGTCGATGCCAATCTCCGCCGTGCGCCGAGCACTTGGAGCGATCGTAGAAGAGTCGGGAGAAGAAGCTGATCAGCTTCTGGCTGACGTATTCGATGGTCCGGGCGCTGAGCGCTTGACGCGCATCTGCTCGCGGGTCGCGCGGATACGCGTCGAGGACGACGCATTGCGTGGGTTCTTCACCGAGCGCGCCCGGTTGCTGCGATTGGCGAGCGATCACCATCTGGCGGGTCGCTACGACGCGTCGATTCCCATCCTTCTGGCGCAGATCGAAGGCATCGTCATCGACATTAGCGGTGGAAAGAAGTTTTTCACCAAAGGTCGCCACAAGGCCGATCTCTCGTCTCCGGATCGTGCGGCCAGCTTGCTTGGCGGCCTCACCGCGCTGCAAGCCCTCTTCGGAGAGGATGTGAAGCACACCCAGGCTCGGGGCAGCCTCTCACGTCACGGCGTCCTGCACGGTCGAGAGTTGGCATACGACACCCGCGTCAACTCGGCTAAGACTTGGTCGGTCCTGGAGGCCCTTGTCGATTGGTCTGAGTCACGGGCTGTTGAGGAGGTACGGACGGCATGACCAAGCCCCGGAATGCACAGAAGGTTGCCGCAGTCGCGCTTCATGGCGGCGCTGTCGGTGGTGTCCGCCATCCTGTCTACTCTGCTCGGCCCCAACAATCCGTAGCGCACACACAGACAGTTGCAGCTACCTGCGCCGCGTGAAGACACGCTTAGGCCCCGGTTCACAACTGAGTAGGCTGTGGCGGCGCGGTGACCGAAGTACGCGAGAAGGCCACAGGCGTGGGGAGGTGACCCACTAGATTGGTCCACAGCCCTAGATGAGGAGTGCCGCGCCTGATGACGGACTTGCAGGCCCTAGTGGTTCGGCAGTGGTTGCCGGACTGGGACCGAATGAACTTTTCCGAGCCGAACAGACAGAGGCGCCCAGAGCCGCACTTCTACTTGATGAGCGTCCGTGCGTCGGACCTGAGGCGCCTAGCGGACATCCATCGGCGAAATCCCGAAGGGCCGCGCGCTCAGGACCTGGCGATCCAGCGGCGCCACGATGGCGAGCGAAGCCAAGAGATCCGGAGGTACATCCGCGATGGCTTCCCAGTCTCAACGCTAGGTCCCCGAAAAGCAGCCGAGGCGGACAATCTGCGCAAGCCTGGGTGGCTTCCAAGTGCCATCATCGTCAACTTGATCGAGCCTCACGGCGAGCGCGGCGGCAGGATTCTGGACCCCGATGACGCGATCGCCGTCGGGGAACCGGTCGGCTCCATCGTCACGGTCGGACTTCCTGAGGGTTTCGATGAGGAGTGGGAACCGAAAGATCTGGCACCTATCGAGATCATTGATGGCCAGCACCGCCTGTTCGCATTCAATGACGACGACTCAGATGACTTCGAGCTTCCGGTAGTCGCATTCAAGGGACTTGACCTGTCTTGGCAGGCCTACCTGTTCTGGACTGTAAACATCAAGCCGAAAAGAATTAACGCCTCTCTGGCATTCGACCTCTATCCACTCCTGCGGGAACAGGATTGGCTGGATGCGGGCGAAGGAATTCACGTCTACAGGGAGACGCGCGCGCAAGAATTGACCGAGGCTTTATGGGCAACCCCCGAGAGCCCCTGGTTCCGTCGCATCAATATGCTTGGCGAGTCCGGACTGCGGTCTCGTCAGCCAGTTACTCAAGCGGCCTTCGTTCGCGCTCTGACCCAGACCTTCGTGAGAGCCTGGCACACCCCCCGCACGACCGTGGGCGGCCTGTTCGGCGGGGGCGAATTCGACGGACAAGGTGGGCTCGACTGGCCACGGGTGCAGCAAGCTGCGTATCTCGTCGCGTGCTGGCGTGCTATGGACGATGCAGTGGCGGATTGTGACGAGTCCTGGGCAACCGAGCTCCGCGATCTACAGGCCGAGGGCGACCTCGACTCGGTCGCCGACCCTGCGTTTGCGAGTCCATATTCGATGCTCGCATCGGATCAAGGTGTTCGGCCCCTAATGGGCCTCTTTAACGATCTGTCATATGCTGCGACTCAAGCACTGAAACTGCGACAGTGGCGCGTGGGTCAAGTCGTCGACGACCTCAATCCTGACGAGGTTTCGAGGATCGTGGAGGAGTTTAGTGAGCAGCCAGCCAGCTCCTTCTTGACGAAGATTGCCGAGGGACTTGCTACATATGACTGGCGAAGTTCAAAGGCGCCCGGGTTGGACGACGACATCCGCGGTCGGAAATTGGCATTTCGCGGCAGTAGCGGTTACAAGGAACTCCGGCGTCAGCTTCTGGACCACCTTTACGAAGAGGCGGAAGACGACACTCTAATAGGCGCCATTGAGCATGTACGGGACCGCACCTGATGGGCGGGAGTCGCAAGCAGGTGGTTGAGGCTCGACGGGCGCGCGAGGAAAAGTGTCGCGCGGCGAGCCCCGCACTAGTGGCCGCAGGGTTCAGGGAGGCTTTTCATCGAGGTCCGATCGCTTGGCTAGACACGTCAACGCAAGAACATTCAGACGCCGAGAATTTCCTTCGCAAGATGACTACCGAGGATCGTCGCGGATCTAGAGATCTAGTCGCCCAATTGGCGGGCGCATCGGCCTTTCTTCACTGCGCGGATAGCTGGACGCTTCTGGGTCGTGCCATCGACGCGATCACGATGGGGTCCCTCGCCGAAGCAGCGCATCTCGCCTACTACGCCGAAGTTCGCGCGGCTATTTCGATGATGGCGCGATCGGGTCTGCTTGTCGTAGGGAGCCAAGTCGTGTCCGTGACGGATAACGGAATTGAGACGATCAATAGTGGCGGCTCAACACACACGAACGCATGGGACTTCTTGGAAATCTGGTCTGCGACTCCTGCGGCTCTATCGACTGTGGCCCGTCAGGTCCAGTTCCGCGGGCAGCCTTTGGACCGGTGGTTAGAGGCAGCGCGGCCGAATGGGGCCTCATCGGCCCTCGCGTCGTTCTTCACTGAGTCCTGGGGCGCCGATCTCAAGGCGATGAGAGACGACCGTGACCGGCGAAACATCGCGAGTTACCACCCATCTGGGTTCAGCCCCGCCGACCCGGATGGGTACTCAACCTGGTGCGCAGACGTGGTCGCGAGCCTTGTTGAACCTCTCGGGCCGGGCGCTCCAGGCACGTTCCCCGACCTCGACTCTGCAATCGTCATCCAGGTTCTTGGTCATCTCGCGGCAGACGGCGATCGAGAGTCTTGGATTCAGCGAGCCGTTACGTCCGTGACCGGCTCTTCCTACGGCTCCGATGAAGTGGCGCGTGGCGTGGTTGAAGCTCTTCGACATCCTCACAATTCATGCGTCAGCGCGGCCATGGAGGTCGGCCCGGTGCCGGTTCTCGGCCTCACTAGAGGCGAGGTCAAGGCCATGCTCAGCCGCGCGCTGCTGCTAGCTCGCTTCGCTACGGGTGCATCCAGAAGCATGCAACGCGAGGCTGGCTTGGATCCCGAGGATTTTCGCTGGTGGTCCGATCACGTCGGAACCATGGCTGGATACTGGGATCCACTACCTCGTCCCGAGCCGATGACGGATCTCTGGCAGGATCTTGAGGCTGGTCTGGAAGACTTGGACGCACTTTCGACCGGGAACCCCCGTGGGAGCTTGGCTCTCCGCCACCAGGCGCCTTGGACGGTTCGAGAACTTTCTGGACTAGGGCGCGCGGGCCTTTGGAGTCTCAGTGCCTGAACTTCATCCTGATTCGGCGGTTCTGTTTTGAAGTACATGGGATCGAAGCAGGCTTTGCTGAATGGTGCGCTGGGCAGGGCTTTGCTCCGCCATACGGAGCCGGGACGACCCTTCGTCGACTTGTTCGCTGGGTCTGGCGTCGTCGGAACATTCGTTGCCGAAAAAACCGACTCTGTTGTGACGACGGTTGATTGCCAATCGTTTAGTTCCGCACTAGCGCTATCCGTCATCGACCGCGAGAGCGCGGTTGATCAGGGCGAGATCGTGGCGGATTGGCTAAAAAGGTCTCGAGAGATCTTCGATGAGCGACGTAGTGATCTTGGTTTCACTGACCTGGACTGGACTCAGCCCGAGAACGTCGCACGATCGCGGATGCTATGCCGGGATGCCGACGCTGGATTCATCGTGCGCGATTACGGTGGGCACTACTTCTCGCCTTTACAAGCTTTGGCACTCGAATGCCTGCTTCCGGTTAAGAGCGTGGGGGTCGACGACCTCTACTGGCTCAAGATGGGCGTGATTATTCGGACAGCTTCGCGAGTTTCGGCGTCGCCAGGTCACACCGCCCAGCCATTCCAGCCGACCGAGCGGCTCTTGCCTTACATCGGGGCGGCGTGGAGGCGCGACGTCTTCGTGGCAGCGGAGTCCATCTTGAACGCGCTTGCCCCGCGGTTCGCTAGGAGACGCGGCAGCGCGGTCGTTGAGGATGCGAACGATTACGCCGTGCGGGTTCCAATGGATGCCACGGTTTTCTGCGATCCGCCGTATTCGGACGTCCAGTACAGCCGCTTCTACCACGTTCTAGAAGGGATCGCCCGGGGTGGGTGGCCAGAGGTCCACGGGGCGGGCCGGGCTCCAGATCTGCCGTTGCGGACGTCCTCGCGGTACAGTTTGAGGACGGCGTCCGAAAAGGCGCTAGACGAACTGCTGGATGGCCTTAGGAGTCGGCGCGCAACGGTACTGCTCACGTTCCCTTCGGGCGATGCTAGCAATGGGGTCAGCGGCGATATCGCGCGCAACTTAGCCAAGAAGTACTTCAAGGTGCGCAGCCAACTGTTGCCGCACACGCATAGCACCCTGGGAGGCCCAGCCACCGCGAAAACTGGGTCACGGATGGCTCGGCGTCCCCTGAACGAACTGCTTCTCGTTATGAAGCCGAGTTGAGCGGATCAGCTTGACCCAACGCTGTCCAGGAGTCCGCTGAGATCCCCTGTGCGTTCGGTTCCTCGCCCCCCTGGCCGCGCTACTGCATGTGTCGCCCTACCTGAGAGTCGGCTCCTGAAGTCGCCCATTCCGGGCTGATGGTCGCCCCCTCGACGTGGCCCATCTGGGCGGAGTGACGCGCGACCCACCGTCTAGTCACGCTCTGGAGCACCCAGCAACCCCCGACTAGCCTTGATGACGTGCCAGCCCCCGCAATCGTGCTCGTCAGCGACACCCACCTGGCGGACCTGGAGTCGGCGTTCGCCCGCTACACCGCCGAGTACGACGTGCGTACGGCTAGGTCGCGGGGGGAGGCGACCCGGGTGGCGGAGCAGGTGGTGGCCGAGGGGGGCACGGTCGCGCTGTTCGTGTCCGACTCGCGGTTGCCCGACGACCACGTGCTGGCGGCGTGCCACCTGTGGCGCACGGTGGTGCCGACGGCGCGGCGGCTGGTGACGGCCCACTGGGACTACTTCATCGAGGACGCGCCCGCACTGCGGCAGGGCATGGCGGTCGGCAAGTACGACGCCTACCTGCTGATGCCGCGCGGGACGCGCGACGAGGAGTTCCACAACGCCGTCACCGACCTGCTGTCCGACTGGGGCGCCACCGTGCCCGACCCGGAGGTCGTCTCGGTCAAGGTGGTCTCGCCGACCAACGACGGGCTGACCATGGCGATCCGCGACTTCCTCGACCGGATGGGGATGCCGTCGCGGCGCTACGACCCCGACAGCGAGGGCGGGCGCTACGTCCGCGCGATGCTGCCGGACGACGCGACGTACCCCATGGTCTTCGCCAACAACCGCCCGGCGATCTCGGCCACCTCGGTGCGCGACGTCGCGCGCACGCTCTTCTCCGCCGACGACGTCGACATCGACCGGGTCGTCGACCTCGCGGTCATCGGGGCCGGGCCGGCGGGGCTGGCGACCGCCGTGTACGGCGCCTCCGAGGGGCTCTCGGTCGTGGTGGTCGAGGCCGAGGCGATCGGCGGCCAGGCCGGCACCAGCTCGATGATCCGCAACTACCTCGGCTTCCCGCGCGGCATCTCCGGCATGCGGCTCGCGCAGCGGGCCCGCAACCAGGCGCTGCGGTTCGGCACCGAGTTCATCACCGGCCGCGAGGTCGTCGGCCTCGAGCCCGACCCCGCCGGCGCCGCCCACCTGGTGCGCACCGACGGCGGCGACCTGCGCGCCCGCTCGGTCGTCGTCTCCACCGGCGTCTCCTACCGCAAGCTCGGCGTCGAGCCGCTCGAGGCGCTCGTCGGCAACGGCGTCAACTACGGCGCCGCGATGACCGCCGCCCGCGAGATGGAGGGCTACGACGTCTTCGTCGTCGGCGGCGGCAACTCCGCCGGCCAGGCCGCCGTCCACCTCGCCCGGTTCGCCCGCTCGGTCACCATCCTCGTACGACGACCCGGGCTCGCCGAGACCATGTCGGACTACCTCGTGCGCGAGCTGGAGTACAACCCCCGGGTCAGCGTGCGCCCGTGCACCCAGGTCGTCGACGGCGGCGGCGAGGGCCGGCTCTCGTGGCTCTGCCTGGAGGACACCCGCACCGGCGAGCGCGAGCGGGTCGAGGCCCAGGGCCTCTTCCTGCTGCTCGGCGCGGTGCCGACCTGCACCTGGCTGCCCGAGGAGATCGAGCTCGACGCCAACGGCTTCGTGCTCACCGGCCGCGACGTGCCGCAGGACCACTGGCGCGACGGCCGCCCGCCGGCCGACCTGGCCACCACCGTGCCCGGCATCTTCGCCGCCGGCGACATCCGCGCCGGCTCGATGAAGCGGGTCGCCGCGGCCACCGGCGAGGGCGCCAGCGTCGTGCCGCTCGTGCACGCCCACCTCGCCGGCATCCTTCAGAACGAGCCCGTCTAGAGCTCGTGGCGCCACGGCGGGTCGGCGCCGGGGCGCGACACCGTCACCGCGGCCGCCGCCGCGGCATGGGCGAGTACGTCGCGCACCTCGTCCTGCGGCAGCTCCCGCAGCGCCGCGCGCGACCCCGCGCCCAGGCGGCCGCGCGACCACAGCGCGTCGAGCAGCCCGGCGCCGAACGTGTCACCGGCGCCGATCGTGTCGGCCACCTCCACCCGCTGCGAGGCCACCCGCACCGAGCGGGCGGCGTCGAGCCACTCCGCGCCGCCCTCCCCCAGCGTGACCACGACGGCCGCCGGGCCGAGTGAGAGCAGGCGGTCGGCCGCCTCGCGCACCGTGCCGCCGGGCCACAGCGTGCGCAGGTCCTCGTCGCTGGCCTTCACCACGTCGGCGAGCGCCGCGACCTGCTCGACCCCCGCCACCACCTCGGGTCCGGCGCCGGTGACGGCGGGGCGCGCGTTGACGTCGTAGGTCACCGTCGAGGTGGCGCGCAGGTCGCCGAGCAGGGCGCGGACGTCGTCGGCGCCCGGCGCCAGCACCGCCGCCACCGACGAGGTGTGCACCGCCAGCGGCGCCGGCTCGCGCGGCACCGGCCCCAGCCGCCAGTCGAAGTCGAAGACGTACGACGCCGACCCGTCGGCCGCGATCGTCGCCTCGGCCGAGGAGGTGCGGGCCAGCACGTGGGGGTCCCCCGCGAGCACCACGCCCGACCCGGCGAGGTGCTCGACCAGCAGCGCGCCGTAGCGGTCGTCGGCCCAGGCCGAGGCGAACCGGACGCCGCGCCCGAGCCGACCCAGCGCCACCGCCACGTTGGCCGCGCTGCCGCCGGGGTGCTCGACCCGGGTGCCGTCGGCGCGGACCACCACGTCGACCAGGGCCTCCCCCACCACCAGCACGTCGTCGGTCATGGCCCCATCCTGCTGGAGCGAGGCGTCAGGCGCCCAGCCCCATGCCGCCGTCGACCGCGACGTCGGCCCCGGTGAGGTTGGCGGCCCGCGCGGACGCCAGGAACACCACCAGGTCGGCCACCTCCTCGGGCTCGCTGAACCGGCCGGTGAGCACGCGCAGCGCCTGCGGGATCATCGAGCCGACCACCTCCTCGGCGCTGGTGCCGGCCTGCGCGGCGATCAGGTGGGCGAAGCCGCCGTCGTCGGCCGTCCACAGCGGCGTCCGCACCGGGCCCGGCGAGACCGTGTTGACCCGGATGCCGCGCGGGCCGAGCTCGCGGGCCAGGCCGAGGCTGAAGTTGGTCAGCGCGGCCTTGGCGGCGCTGTACATGGGAATGTACGGGTCGGGGTGGCGGGCGTTGCCCGACCCGATCGTCACCACGGCTCCGCCGTCGCTCAGCACCGGGATCGCCGCCCGGGTGGTGCGCACCGCGCTCAGCAGCGTCGCGTCGAGCACCCGCGCCCACGCGGCGTCGTCGGCCGCCTCGATCGACGGCCCCGGCTCGCTGGCGCCCACGTTGTTGACCAGCACGTCGACCCGCCCGTGCGACCGCACTGCGGCCTCGACCAGCCGCGCGGGCCCGTCGGCGGTGGCGAGGTCGACCTCGACGGCCACCACCCGACCGCAGCCGACGAGCGCCGCCAGCTCCGGCCCCGTCGTCCGGGCGCCGGTCACGACCCGCGCCCCCTCCTGCACCAGCCGCCGCACCACCGCGAGGCCGATGCCCTTGCTGCCCCCGGTCACGAGGGCCACCTTGTCCGTCATCTCCAGATCCATGGCCCCAGCCAACCGCGGCGGCGCGCCGCCGTCCGGCGGGATCCGGACAGCCCATCCCAGCGGGAATCGGACGCCGCGTCGTAGGTTGGCGCCCATGGACGTCCGCCCCCTCGACACCGGCTCGCCGGTGCCACCGTTCGAGCAGCTGCGCACCCAGCTCGCCGCGCGCGCCGCCTCCGGCGACCTGCCGGCCGGCACCCGGCTGCCCACGGTGCGGGCGCTGGCCGCCGAGCTCCGCATCGCCGCCAACACCGTGGCCCGCGCCTACCGCGAGCTCGAGGCCGAGGGCGTGCTCGTCACCGAGGGCCGGCGCGGCACCTTCGTCGCTTCCACCGGCGACCTCGGGTCGGCGGCGCCCGCGGCGGCGGCGTACGCCGCGGAGGCCCGGCGCCGCGGACTCACCCTCGCCGAGGCCCACAAGCTGCTCGACGAGTCGTGGATGATCGACCCATGAGCGACCCCGAGCAGCCCGCACCCCAGTCAGGGGCGTACGAGCCCTACCCCGCGGCGGAGCCCGCCGACCCCGCCGACGGCCTGCGCAAGAACGGCCGCCTGTTCCAGACCCTCGGCCTCAGCGACCTCGCCATCGGCGTGTTCCTGCTGCTGATCGGCCTGACCCAGGACGTCACGGCCCTGGTCGTGGTCGGCGTCGTCTTCGTGGTCCTCGGCGCCGGCATGACCGCCGCGATGACCGTGGCCCGCAACCGGCCCACCCGGCTCTGAGGTGCGCTACGTCGTCCACGGCTCCGGAGTGTCGTGCAATTGATGGGGGAGCCACGGACCATTCAGTCCGGGAAGTGGGGTACGTCAGCCAACAGGGATCGGAACGTCCGCTCGACGTGCCACACCAACGGCAGCTCAAGTGCCTCGCGAGGGAGAACCCACTTGAAGTCGTCGTGCTCTTCGACACTCAGTGCTACCTCGGGCACACCGGGCTCCGGATTGAGGAGAAACGTGAGCGTGTGAAACACAAGAGGTCGACCCTCGGTGTCAGCGTTCGTGTAGTGCGCGACCTGGGGGCCGACCGTGGTGAGGATCCCCGCCTCCTCGGCACACTCGCGAACCACAGCCTCCTGGGGCGACTCATGGGCTTCCACGGCTCCACCGGGGATGTCCCATTGACCACCCAGGTAGCGACCTTCACGACGTCGCAGAACCAGGTACCTGCCACCTTGCTGGACGAGGCCGTGGGCGACGTAGCGATCCCGGACCGTAACCATGCCCGCACGGTAGTGACTGGCCGCAGAGCACGTTCAGCGGCGCGCCTGCCCTCGGCCCGGCCTGGCGACCGAGGTCGACCACCGCGCCGGGGAGCTGGTGCTGCTCGGCCGGCTGCACGGCGTGCCGACGCCCGCGTGCGAGCGGGTCGTCGCGGCCGCGCGTCCCCCCGTGCGGACGCCTGCGAAATGACACCGACCCGCCAGCAGCGCTGACGGGTCGGTGGCGAGGTGGATCAAGGCTCAGGCCTTGTCGTCCTCGTCGGTCGACTCCTCGGCGGACTCCTCGGCAGGGGCCTCGTCGGCGACGGGCTCCTCCTCGGCGATCACGCTCTCCTCGGGCGAGGCCTCGTCGGTCAGCTCGGTGGGAGCGTCCTCGACGGCGGTCTCGTCGGTGGCCTCGTCGGTCTCGGTCTCCTCGACGTCGACCTCCTCGGCGGCGGGAGCAGGCGCGGCGGCCCGGCTGGACCGACCGGTGGCCGGCTTCGGGTCGTAGGCCTCGGTCACCAGCTCGATGACCGCCATGGGGGCGTTGTCGCCCTTGCGGGGGCCGATCTTGGTGATCCGGGTGTAGCCACCGGGACGCTCCGCGAAGGTCGGGGCGATCTCGGTGAAGAGGACGTGCACGACACCCTTGTCGCGGATGGTCTTGAGGACCTCGCGACGGTTGTGCAGGTCGCCCTTCTTGGCCTTGGTGATCAGCTTCTCCGCGACCGGGCGCAGCACCCGGGCCCGGGCCTCGGTGGTGGTGATCCGGCCGTGCTCGAACAGCGCCGTGGCGAGGTTGGAGACGATCAGCTTCTGGTGGGCCGGGCTGCCGCCGAGGCGGGCACCCTTCTTGGGAGTGGGCATCTGCTTCTCTCGTTCTCTCCGGCCGTGTCAGGTACCGGGGTAGACGGTCCTCGGGCGAGGACCGATTTGGGGGTGGATCAGTACTGCTCGTCCTCGACGAACGCGTCGTCCTCGTCGTCGCCGTACGCCGCGAGGGCGGCCTGCGGGTCGAAGCCGGGCGCGCTGTCCTTGAGGGACAGGCCCATCTCGACCAGCTTGGCCTTGACCTCGTCGATCGACTTCGCACCGAAGTTGCGGATGTCGAGGAGGTCCTGCTCCGAGCGGCTGATGAGCTCACCCACGGTGTGGATGCCCTCGCGCTTGAGGCAGTTGTAGGAGCGGACGGTCAGCTGCAGGTCCTCGACCGGGAGGGCGAGGTCGGCGGCCAGCTGCTCGTCGACCGGCGACGGGCCGATGTCGATGCCCTCGGCCTCGACGTTCAGCTCGCGGGCCAGGCCGAACAGCTCGACCAGGGTCTTGCCGGCCGAGGCGATCGCGTCGCGGGGACGGATCGACGGCTTGGTCTCGACGTCGATGACGAGCTTGTCGAAGTCGGTGCGCTGCTCGACACGGGTGGCCTCGACCTTGTAGGTCACCTTGAGCACGGGCGAGTAGATCGAGTCGACCGGGATCCGGCCGATCTCGTTGTCGGCGCCCTTGTTCTGCACCGAGGAGACGTAGCCGCGGCCGCGCTCGACGACCAGCTCCATCTCCAGCTTGCCCTTGTCGGACAGGGTGGCGATCTTCAGGTCGGGGTTGTGCACCTCGACGCCGGCCGGCGGCGCGATGTCCGCGGCGGTGACGTCGCCGGCACCCGACTTGCGCAGGTACATGGTGACCGGCTCGTCGTGCTCCGAGGAGACGACCAGGCCCTTGAGGTTGAGGATGACCTCGGTGACGTCCTCCTTGACGCCCTCGATGGTCGAGAACTCGTGGAGGACGCTGTCGATGCGGATGCTCGTGACCGAGGCACCCGGGATCGACGAGAGCAGCGTGCGGCGCAGCGAGTTGCCGAGCGTGTAGCCGAAGCCGGGCTCCAGCGGCTCGATGACGAACCGCGAGCGGAACTCGTCGACGGACTCTTCCGACAGGGTGGGGCGCTGTGCGATGAGCACTGGTTCTTTCCTTTCCGGTCCCGACCGCTATTTGAGGGGACCGAACATTGCGATGGCGGCGATGTGAAGTTCTGACGGTCCGCCGCCGTGGACCCGGCAGGGTCCACGGGGCGGAGCCCCCGGGGGACTACTTCTTGGAGTAGTACTCGACGATCAGCTGTTCCTGGACCGGGATGTCGATCTGGGCCCGCACGGGGAGCTGGTGCACCAGCACCCGCATCCGCGACGGGATCGCCTCGAGCCACGCCGGCACCACGCGCTCGCCGTGGGTCTCGCGAGCCACGATGAACGGGGTCATCTCCAGCGACTTCTCGCGCACGTCGATGATGTCGTAGGCCGCGACCTGGTACGACGGGATGTTGACCTTCTTGCCGTTGACCAGGAAGTGACCGTGGGTCACGAGCTGGCGGGCGTGCCGGCGGGTGCGGGCGAAGCCGGCGCGGTAGACGACGTTGTCGAGGCGGCACTCGAGCAGCTGGAGCAGGTTGTCACCCGTCTTGCCGCTGCGGCGCGAGGCCTCGGTGTAGTAGTTGTGGAACTGCTTCTCGAGCACGCCGTAGGTGAAGCGGGCCTTCTGCTTCTCCTGCAGCTGCGAGCGGTACTCGCTCTCCTTGATCCGCGCGCGGCCGTGCTGGCCGGGCGGGTAGGGACGGCGCTCGAACGCGGCGTCGCCGCCGACGAGGTCGACACCGAGACGGCGCGACTTCTTGGTCATGGGACCGGTGTAGCGGGCCATGGTCAGTCTCCTTCTTGGTCTCGGGTCAGACGCGCCGGCGCTTGGGCGGGCGGCAACCGTTGTGGGGGGTGGGCGTGACGTCCTGGATGGTGCCGACCTCGAGGCCGATCGCACCGAGCGACCGGATCGCGGTCTCGCGGCCCGAGCCCGGACCCTTGACGAAGACGTCGATCTTCTTCATGCCGTGGTCCATCGCGCGGCGCCCGGCGGCCTCGGCGGCCATCTGGGCGGCGAACGGCGTGGACTTGCGCGAGCCCTTGAAGCCGACGGTGCCGGCGGAGGCCCACGAGATCACCGCACCCGTGGGGTCGGTGATGGTGACGATGGTGTTGTTGAACGTGCTCTTGATGTGGGCCTCGCCCTGAGCGACGTTCTTCTTCTCCTTGCGGCGGACCTTCTTGGCGCCGGCCGCGCGAGCCTTGGGAGGCATGCGTTATCTCCTGGAAGTAGCTGGTCTGTGGGGTGGAAGTCGGGTCAGTGACGCGCCGGAAGGCGTCGGGTCACTTGGCCTTCTTCTTGCCGGCAACCGTGCGCTTGGGGCCCTTGCGGGTGCGCGCGTTGGTCTTGGTGCGCTGACCGCGGACCGGGAGGCCCATGCGGTGGCGGCGGCCCTGGTAGCTGCCGATCTCGATCTTGCGGCGGATGTCGGCCTGGACCTCACGACGGAGGTCACCCTCGATCTTGAAGTTGGCTTCGATCTCGTCACGGAGCTTGACCAGCTCTTCGTCACCCAGCTCGTGGACGCGGAGGTTCGGGTTGACCCCGGTGGTCTCCAGCAGCTGCTGGGCGCGGGTACGGCCGATGCCGTAGATGTAGGTGAGTGCGATCTCGATGCGCTTGTCGCGCGGGAGGTCGACACCAACGAGGCGTGCCATGTGGCGTTCCTTCTCTGTTGCACAGTGGTGTCGGTCGTGTCGCGTCCCGTCCGTCGAGGTCGGGCTCCGGCCACTGCTCCGGAGGTGGCTTCACCGGCGCGGCCCCGAGGGGTCGACCGGCTAGCGATCACGATGTGTGGTGTTCAGTTGTCGTGCTGGGTGGTGCTGGTGCGCCGGGCGGATCAGCCCTGGCGCTGCTTGTGGCGCGGGTTCTCGCAGATGACCATGACTCGGCCGTGGCGACGGATCACCTTGCACTTGTCACAGATCGGCTTGACGCTGGGGTTGACCTTCACGAGGAGGTCCTTTCGGCTTCAGATCACTTGTAGCGGTAGACGATCCGACCCCGGGTGAGGTCGTACGGCGAGAGCTCCACCACGACCCGGTCCTCGGGGAGGATCCGGATGTAGTGCTGGCGCATCTTGCCGCTGATGTGGGCGAGAACCTTGTGCCCGTTCGTGAGCTCGACTCGGAACATGGCATTGGGCAGGGCCTCCACGACGGTGCCCTCGATCTCGATCACGCCTTCTTTCTTCGGCATGTCCTCCACAATCTGTTGAACGTGTGTCTACCGTGGTGCGCCGGCACCCGGCACGGGCCGGGACCGGTGGCCCGGGAACCTCCGGCGGGCACGCCCACCGGTGGACCTCGTGCGGCCGCTCCGGACCCCTCACCCGGACACGCGCACGGCCCGCTCTCGACGAGCGGGAGGTGTGTGGTCCGGGCAGCCGCGAGGCGCCACGAAACAGACCCACGTTGGGCCGACGCACCAGTCTAGGGGCAACCGGCGGGGAATGACGAATCCGCCGGGGTCGCTTCAGCCCGCCAGGAGGCGGAGCGTCTCCTCGCGGGCCGGGCTCAGCCGCGGCTCGGTGCCGACGTGGGCCCCGGCGACGGGGTTGACCATCACCTCGTCGACGCCGTGCTCCTCGGCGAGGCGGGCGATCTCGGCGCGCGCGGTCTCGGCGTCGCCGATCACCCACGGCGCGCGCATCGCGCTGATCAGTCCGCGCTGGCCCTCGGCGACCTCGACCTTCTCGGCCTCCTCGACCAGCAGCTGCGGGTCGAGGCGCTGGCCGCTGCGCAGCGCGAGCATCATCAGCTCCTGCGGGCGGGCCCGTCGCAGCGCCTCCTCCTCGGTCTCGGCCACCACCGCGTTGACCGTGAGGAAGGTCGTGGGGGCGTCGAGCTCGGGCGAGGCCCGGAACCCGGTGCGGTAGATCGACAGCGCCTGGGCGGTGCCCTGCCCGGAGAAGTGGTGGGCGAAGACGTAGGGCAGGCCCTTCTCGGCCGCCAGCTGCGCGGAGTAGTCCGACGACCCGAGCAGCCAGACCTGCGCCACCGAGGTGGCCGCCGGGGTCGCGCGCAGCGTGTGCGTGCGGCCCTGGACGGTCATCCCGGCGCCGGCCGGCTCCATCATGGTGAGCACGTCGTCGACGTACTGCGGGAAGCGGCTGACCGCCTCGTCGGTGACTCCCCCGGCGCCGTGCCGCAGCGCCCAGCCGGTGACCGGGTCGGTGCCCGGGGCCCGGCCGATACCGAGGTCGATCCGGCCCGGGAACGCCGCCTCGAGCAGCGCGAACTGCTCGGCGACCACCAGCGGGGCGTGGTTGGGCAGCATCACGCCGCCCGAGCCCACCCGGATCCGCTCGGTCGCACCGGCGACCAGGCCGATCAGCACGGGCGGGTTGGTGGCCGCGACCGCCGGCATGTTGTGGTGCTCGGCCACCCAGTAGCGGTGGTAGCCGAGCGCGTCGGCGGTGCGGGCCAGCGCGAGCGAGGCGGCCACGGCGTCGGCGCTGGTCTGGTCGGTGCGGACCGGGACCAGGTCGAGGACGGAGAGGTGCGGGAAGTCAGCCATCCCTGTCAGAACGCCGAGCCGCCTCGTCGCTATTCCGGCGCTGCTCCAGCGTCAATGCGGCGGCGCCGGCGGGGGCGGCGGCGCCACCTCCTCGGCGTCGGGGGTGCCGCCGCTGTCGAGGCTGCGAGAGCGGGACAGGCTGGCGACGGCCGTGATCGCCAGGGTGACGATGATGACGGCGAGGCTGGCCAGGGTCGGCACCTCCCAGTCGAGCACGTGGCTCTTGTAGAGCGCGTGGATGATCAGCTTCACGCCGATCCAGGCGAGGATGAAGGCCAGGCCGAGCGAGAGGTAGATCAGGCGCTTGAGCAGGCCGCCCAGCAGGAAGTAGAGCTGCCGCAGGCCCATCAGGGCGAACACGTTGGCCGTGAAGACCAGGTAGGGCTCCTGGGTGATGCCGAAGATCGCCGGGATCGAGTCGAGGGCGAACAGGATGTCGGTCGCGCCGAGGGCCAGGATCACGATCAGCATCGGGGAGAACACCCGGACGCCGTTCTCGCGCCACCAGAGCGTCAGGCCGCGGTAGTCCTCGGCGACGTTGAGCCGCCGCTGCGCGAACTTCACCAGCTTGTTGTCCTCGGGGTGCTCCTCCTCGTGGTTGCGGTAGCTGCGCACCAGCCCGACCGCGGTGTAGATGAGGAAGGCGCCGAAGATGTAGAAGACCCACGAGAAGTTCTCGACCAGCGTGTAGCCGATCGCGATGAAGATGCCGCGGAAGACCAGCGCCAGGATGATGCCCACCATCAGGGCCTCCTGCTGGTACTTGCGGGGCACCTTGAGCGCGGCCATCAGCACGATGAAGACGAACAGGTTGTCGACCGAGAGGCTGTACTCGACCAGCCAGCCGGTGTAGAACTCCACGCCGTAGTCGTGGCCGTGGCTGGTCCACACCCAGGCACCGAAGGCGATCGCGGCGCCGACGTAGACGGAGAGGTACGCCGCGCACTCCTTCAGCGAGGGTTCGTGCGGCTTGCGGGCGATGACGACCACGTCGAACAGCAGCACCGCGACGGTGACGCCGATCGTGATGGCCCACTCGAGTCCGGAGATCTCCACGTGTTCTAGCTCCTGCAGGTTGGGGACGGCTGGGCGCCTGAGGTCTCTTCCGCCGCCCGGACCCGCCGGGCGACCCACGGACCCGGAGCGCCTCGAGGGCGTTCGTGCTGACGAGTCCGCAGCGAAAGGAGTACTCCCCTCCTGCGTTCCCATCCTCCCATGCAGCGACCACCCGGAGGAAACCGAGGTCCGGCCGGTACCCCGTCGTACGGGGTCGAGCCGTGACGGGTGCTCGCCCCGCGCCGGTTGAGGTGCGAGCGGAGCGAGCCTCGAAAACCCGCACCCGAACGCCGACCCGCGCTGCGCTGGTTGAGGAAGTTGCGCTAGCAACTGTCTCGAAACCCCCGCCGGCCGACCGCCCTCCCGCTCCCACCGGAGGGCTGTCGGCTCACCGGGTCTCGAGGCTCAGGCCTAGCGGCCTTCGCACCTCGACCAGCGCAAGCTGGCGCCCTGCGCTGGTTGAGGTGCGAGCGAAGCGAGCCTCGAAACCCCCGCCGGCCGAACGCCCCCCGGTGGGAACGGGAGGGTTCTCGTCGTACGGGGTCTCGAGGCTCAGGCCTAGCGGCCTTCGCACCTCGACCAGCGCAAGCGCCGGTGGTTGAGGAAGTTGCGCTAGCAACTGTCTCGAAACCCCCGCCGGCCGACCGCCCCCCGGTGGGGACGGAGAGTGTCGGCGTACGGGGTCTCGACGACGCTCGCTGGCGCTCGCTGCTCGACCAGCGGTACGCGCCCGTTCACCCGCCGGCGTGCCGGGCCGCCGGCACGGAGGCGGCGGAGTGAAGGGCGGCGTTCGGCACGTAGACGGCGGCGTGGCGCCGAAGCGGACCTTGGGGAACCGCAGGGCAGAGTCCGGCGACACGGCAACGAGTGCCGAACGACGTCCGGCGCGCAGCGGCCGCAGTGCCCCACCCACGCGCGGCACCCCGCACCCCACATCACCAACAGTCACCCGCCCGCCGGATCACACCGTCCCCCAGTCAGCACTCGCCCGAGCCCCGTTCGCGGAGTCGCCCACTACAGGGAGGGCGTTCGGCTCACCGGGTCTCGACGACGCTCGCTGGCGCTCGCTGCTCGACCACCGGGATGCTCAGCGGCCGCCGAAGGGGACGCCGAGGGCGGTGAGGGCGGCCTCGCCGCCGTCGAGGGCCGTGAGCACCCAGGTGCCGGTGGCGGTCAGCGTGAAGGTGTGCTCGGAGTGGGCGGCCCAGGAGCCGTCGCGGGTGACCACGGTCCAGTCGTCGTCGAGCAGGTCGGTGTGCTTGCCGCCGAGGGTGACCATCGGCTCCACCGCGAGGGCCAGACCCTCCACCAGCCGCGGCCCGCGGCCCGGGCGGCCGACGTTCGGGACGTCGGGGGCCAGGTGCATCTGCGACCCGATGCCGTGGCCGGTGTAGTCCTCGAGGATGCCGTAGTCGCCCTGCGAGCGCACGTGGCTCTCCACGGCGTGGGAGATGTCGGTGACCCGGCCGCCGGGGCGGGCGGCGGCGATCCCGCGCCACATCGCCTCCTCGGTCACCCGCACCAGCTCGGCGACCTCGGGCGGCACCGGACCGACGGTGACGGTGATCGCCGCGTCGCCGTGCCAGCCGTCGACGATCGCGCCGCAGTCGAGCGAGACCACGTCGCCCAGCGCCAGCTCGCGCGAGCCGGGGATGCCGTGGACCACCTCGTCGTTGACCGAGGCGCAGATCGAGGCCGGGAACCCCTGGTAGCCGAGGAACGACGGCGTCGCGCCCCGGCTGCGGATGCTGTCCTCGGCGATCGTGTCGAGCTCGGCCGTGGTGATCCCGGGCCGTACGGCGCCGCGCAGCACCTCGAGCGTCTCGCCGACCACGAGGCCGGCGCGCCGCATCACGTCGACCTGCTCGGGCGACTTGATCTCGACGCCGCGGTCGAGGAAGCCCAACGCCAGGCCTAGCTCTGCGGCAGGTCGTCGAGGGCGGCGAAGATCCGCTGGGTGACCTCGGAGACCTCGCCCATGCCGTCGACCTCGTGGATCAGGCCGCGGTCGCGGTAGACCTCGATCAGCGGCGCGGTCTGGTCGGTGTAGACCTCCTGCCGCCGCCGGATGACGTCCTCGGTGTCGTCGGCGCGACCCTCTACCTGGGCCCGCTGCAGCAGCCGTTGGACGATCTCGTCCTGGTCGACGGTGAGCACCACGACGGCGTCGAGGGCGTGACCGGTGAACTTGATCATCCCGTCGAGCTCCTCGACCTGCGCGAGGGTGCGGGGGTAGCCGTCGAGGAGGAAGCCCGGCTCGGCGTCCGGCTCGTCGATCCGGTTGCGGACCATGAGGTTGGTGACCTCGTCGGGCACGTACTCCCCGGCGTCCATGTAGCGCTGTGCCTCCACGCCGAGCGGCGTGCCCTGGGACACGTTGGCGCGGAAGATGTCCCCGGTCGAGATCGCGGGGATCCCGAAGTGCTCGGCGATGAACTTCGCCTGGGTCCCCTTCCCGGCACCCGGGGGACCCATGATGATCAGCCTCATTTAGCGGAGGAATCCTTCGTAGTTGCGCTGCTGGAGCTGGCTCTCGATCTGCTTCACCGTGTCCAGCGCGACACCCACCATGATGAGGATCGAGGTGCCGCCGAACGGGAAGTTCTGGTTGGCGTTGATGAGCACCAGGGCGATCAGCGGGATGAGCGAGATCAGACCGAGGTACAGCGCGCCCGGCAGCGTGATGCGGGACAGGACGTAGGACAGGTAGTCCTCGGTCGGCTTGCCCGCCCGGATCCCGGGGATGAAGCCGCCGTACTTCTTCATGTTGTCGGCCACCTCTGTGGGGTTGAAGGTGATCGACACGTAGAAGTAGGTGAAGAAGACGATCAGCGCGAAGAAGGTGAGCATGTAGAGCGGGTGGTCGCCGCGGACGAAGTAGTCGTTGATCCAGCGGACCCAACCGGACGTGCTGTTCGCGTTGAACTGGGCCGCCATCGCCGGCAGGTAGAGCAGCGACGAGGCGAAGATGACGGGGATGATGCCGGCCTGGTTGACCTTGAGCGGGATGTAGGTCGAGGAGCCGCCGAACATCTTGCGGCCGACCATCCGGCGGGCGTACTGCACCGGGATCCGGCGCTGCGCCTGCTCGATGAAGATGACGCCGGCGACGATGACGAGGCCGATGGCCAGCACGATCGCGAAGGTCCACCAGCCCTGCTGCTGGCCGACCTGCCACAGCGCGGCCGGGAAGGTCGCGACGACCTGGCAGAAGATCAGGATCGACATGCCGTTGCCGATGCCGCGGTCGGTGATGAGCTCGCCGAGCCACATGATCACCGCGGTGCCGGCGGTCATGGTGACGACCATGACCAGGAAGGTCTGGGTGTTGTTGTCGTGGAGCAGGTCGCGCGTGCAGTTCTGGAGCAGGTTGCCGGAGCGGGCGAGCGCCACGATGCCGGTGGCCTGCAGCAGCGCGAGGCCGAGCGTGAGGTAGCGGGTGTACTGCGTGATCTTCGCCTGGCCCGCCTGGCCCTCCTTCTTCAGCGCCTCGAGCCGCGGGATGACCACGACGAGCAGCTGCAGGATGATGCTGGCGGTGATGTAGGGCATGATCCCGAGCGCGAAGATCGTCAGCTGCAGGAGCGCCCCGCCGGAGAACAGGTTGATCAGGTTGTAGATCCCGCTGTTGTCCACCTGGTCGATGCACTGCTGGACGTTCGAGACGTTGACGCCGGGAGCGGGGATCTGCGAGCCCGCACGGAAGATCACGATGATCCCCAGGACGAACAGCAGCTTCTTGCGCAGGTCCGGGGTGCGGAACGCGTTGGCGAAGGCGCCTAGCACGACAAGATCCTCTTTCTCACAGCTTGATGCAGGGCCCTTGCAGACGACCGGCCAAGAACCTCCGGAAGCCTAACAGGGGTGTGGTGCGGGCAGGGGCGTGGTGCCCGTCCGGGTGCAGAAGGGGCGCGGGCGGGCTGCTGGTCAGTCCCACCGCGCCCCACCCCCCGTGGGCGGGGTGGGTGGGTTGGGGGGGGGGGGGGGCCCCCCGCCCCCCCCCCCCCCCCCCCGCCCCTCCCGACGTGGTCCCGCACGGGTTCCTGGTCGGTCAGACCAGGGTGGTGCTGCCGCCGGCGGCCTCGATCTTCTCCTTGGCCGAGGAGGAGAACGCCTGGGCGCTCACGTCCACCTTGACCGAGATCGAGCCCTGGCCGAGCACCTTGACGGGCTGGTTCTTGCGCACCGCGCCCTTGGCGACCAGGTCGTCGACCGACACCGTGCCGCCCTCGGGGAACAGCTCGTTGATCCGGTCGAGGTTGACGACCTGGAACTCCACCTTGAACGGGTTCCGGAAGCCCTTGAGCTTCGGGAGCCGCATGTGGATCGGCATCTGGCCACCCTCGAAGGCGACCGGGACCTGGTTGCGGGCCTTGGTGCCCTTGGTACCGCGACCGGAGGTCTTGCCCTTCGAGCCCTCACCGCGACCCACGCGGGTCTTGGCGGTCTTGGCACCGGGAGCAGGACGCAGGTTGTGCAGCTTGAGCGTCATGTCACTCCACCTCCTCGACCGTCACGAGGTGACGGACGGTCTGGACCATGCCCCGGATCTCCGGGCGGTCCTCCTTGACGACGGTGTCGCCGATCCGCTTGAGGCCGAGCGAGCGCAGGGTCTCGCGCTGGTTGGCCTTGCAGCCGATCGAGGACTTCTTCTGCTGGACCTTGAGCTGCGCCATCACGACACCTCCGCGGCAGCCGCCGCACCCTCGGCACGCGCCCGGAGCAGGGCCGCCGGAGCGACCTCCTCCACCGTCAGGCCACGCCGAGCGGCCACGGCCTCGGGCTGCTCGAGCATGCGCAGCGCCTCGACGGTCGCGTGCACGATGTTGATCTGGTTGGACGACCCGAGCGACTTGCTCAGGATGTCGTGGATGCCGGCGCACTCGAGGACGGCGCGCACCGGGCCACCCGCGATCACACCGGTACCGGGCGCGGCCGGGCGCAGCATGACCACGCCGGCGGCCTTCTCGCCCTGGACCGGGTGCGGGATGGTGCCCTGGATGCGGGGGACGCGGAAGAATGCCTTCTTCGCCTCCTCGACACCCTTGGCGATCGCCGCGGGCACCTCCTTGGCCTTGCCGTAGCCGACGCCGACCAGGCCGTCACCGTCACCGACGACGACCAGGGCGGTGAAGCTGAAGCGACGTCCACCCTTCACGACCTTGGCCACACGGTTGATCGCAACGACGCGCTCGATGTAGGCGGTCTTGTCGGCGGCCTGGCCACCGCGACGGTCGTCGCGGCCTCGGCGCTCGCCACCCCCGCGCTGTCCGCGCTGGGCTCCGCTCATGACTTTTCCTCTTCTCTCTTCGCGTCTGCGTTCAGAACGTCAGGCCGCCCTCGCGGGCGCCATCGGCAAGGGCCGCGATGCGGCCGTGGTACTTGTTGCCGGCGCGGTCGAAGACCACGCCCTCGACTCCAGCGGCCTTGGCCCGCTCGGCGACGAGCTCGCCGACCTTCTTGGCCTTCTCGGTCTTGTCGCCGGAGACCGCACGCAGGTCGGCCTCCATGGTCGACGCGTACGCGAGGGTCTTGCCGACGAGGTCGTCGACGACCTGGACGGTGATGTGCTTGGCCGACCGGGTGACCACGAGACGCGGACGCTCGGCGGTGCCGGCGACCTTCTTGCGTCCCCGGACCTGACGGCGCAGGCGCGACTTGGTGCGCGCTGCGGTGTGCTTGTTGTTCGACAGTGAGATCGCCATGGTCACTTACCAGCCTTTCCGACCTTGCGGCGGACGTGCTCGCCGGAGTAGCGCACACCCTTGCCCTTGTAGGGCTCGGGCTTGCGCAGCTTCCGGATGTTCGCGGCGACCTCGCCGACGAGCTGCTTGTCGATGCCGACGACGCCGAGCCGGGTGGGACCGTCGACCGTGAAGGTGATGCCCTCCGGCGCGTCGAAGATGATCGGGTGGGAGTAGCCCAGCTGGAACTCCAGCTGGGTCGGGCCCTTGGACAGGACGCGGTAGCCGACGCCCACGATCTCGAGCTTCTTCTCGTAGCCCTCGGTGACGCCGACGACCATGTTGTTGACCAGGGTGCGGGTCAGGCCGTGGAGCGACTTGCTGATCCTGTGGTCGTCGGGGCGCTTGACGTCGAGGACGCCCTCACCCTGCTCGACGACGATCGGCTCGGCCACGGTGTGGCTCAGGGTGCCCTTGGGGCCCTTCACCGTCACCACGGGGCCGTCGATGGCCACGTCGACACCGGACGGGACCGCGACGGGGAGCTTGCCAATGCGCGACATGCTGTTGTTCTCCTATCTCGGTCTCGGGCTACCAGACGTAGGCGAGGACTTCCCCACCCACGCCCTTCTGGTTCGCCTGGCGGTCGGTGAGCAGGCCCTGGCTGGTCGAGATGATCGCGACCCCCAGTCCGCCGAGCACCTTCGGGAGACCCGTGTGCTTGGCGTAGACCCGCAGGCCGGGCTTGCTGATGCGGCGCACGCCGGCGATGGAGCGCTCGCGGTTGCGGCCGTACTTGAGGGTGATGGTCAGCGTCTTGCCGACCTCGCCCTCGGCCGGCTCCGCCACGTCGTAGGACGTGATGTAGCCCTCGGCCTTGAGGATCTCGGCCACGCCCTGCTTGAGCTTGCTGTACGGCATGGTGACCGCGTCGTGGTACGCCTGGTTGGCGTTGCGCAGACGCGTGAGCATGTCTGCGATCGGGTCAGTCATCGTCATTGCGGTTGTTCTCTCTCTTCTGCGGTTTCGCGCCCCTCAGCGGGAACGCGACCTTCAGCGGTCGTGGAACCTGGTGGTCACCAGGAGGACTTGGTGACGCCGGGCAGCTCGCCGCGGTGCGCCATCTCGCGCAGGCAGATCCGGCACAGGCCGAACTTGCGGTAGACGGCCTTGGGGCGGCCGCAGCGCTGGCAGCGGGTGTAGCCCCGCACCGCGAACTTCGGCTTCTTGGCAGCCTTGACCTTGAGCGCAGTCTTCGCCATCTCAGTTCTCCTTGAACGGGAAGCCGAGGTGCTTGAGGAGCGCCCGGCCCTGGTCGTCGTTGGTGGCCGTCGTGACGACCGTGATGTCCATGCCGCGCGACCGGTCGATCTTGTCCTGGTCGATCTCGTGGAACATCACCTGCTCGGTGAGACCGAAGGTGTAGTTGCCGTTGCCGTCGAACTGCTTGGGCGAGAGGCCGCGGAAGTCGCGGATGCGCGGCAGCGCGAGCGACAGCAGCCGGTCGAGGAACTCCCACATCCGGTCGCCGCGCAGCGTGGTGTGCGCACCGATCGGCATGCCCTCGCGCAGCTTGAACTGCGCGATGGACTTGCGGGCCTTGGTCACCAGCGGCTTCTGGCCGGTGATCGCGGTCAGGTCGCGGACGGCGCCCTCGATCAGCTTCGAGTCGCGCGCGGCCTCGCCGACGCCCATGTTGACCACGATCTTGGTCAGGCCGGGCACCTGCATGATGTTGGCGATCTCGAACTCCGAGCGCAGCGCGGGGATGATCTCCTCGCGGTAGCGCGTCTTGAGCCGCGGGGCCGCCGTGGCGGTCTGGGTCTCGGTCATCAGATTTCCTTGCCGGTCTTGCGCGAGATGCGGACGCTGCGCTGGGCCTTGTAGGTCGACCCGTCGGGGCGGCGCTTCGTGACCTCCTCGCGGCGGTAGCCGATCCGGGTGACGCCGTCACCCTCGACCAGCATCACGTTGGAGACGTGGATGGGGGCCTCGGCCGTGACGATGCCGCCGGTGTTGCCGGCGCGACCGCCCTGGTTGACGACCTTGGTGTGCTTCTTCACCCGGTTGACGCCCTCGACGATCACCCGCTGCTCCTCGCGGAGCACCTGGATCACCTTGCCCTCGGCACCCTTGTCCTTGCCGGCGATCACCTTGACGGTGTCGCCCTTCTTGATGCCCACGTGGGGCTTCGACTTCTCGGTCATGGTCACAGGACCTCCGGGGCCAGCGAGATGATCTTCATGAACTTCTTCTCGCGCAGCTCGCGGCCCACGGGGCCGAAGATGCGGGTGCCTCGCGGCTCGCCGTCGGCCTTGAGGATGACGGCGGCGTTCTCGTCGAAGCGGATGTAGGAGCCGTCGGGACGACGACGCTCCTTGACGGTGCGCACGACCACGGCCTTGACGACGTCACCCTTCTTGACGTTGCCACCGGGGATCGCGTCCTTCACGGTGGCAACGATGACGTCGCCGATGCCGGCGTAGCGCCGACCCGAGCCGCCGAGCACGCGGATGCAGAGGATCTCCTTCGCACCGGTGTTGTCGGCGACCTTGAGTCGCGACTCCTGCTGGATCATCAGTTTCTCCTTGTCGAGCCGGTTCTCAGGGCCTCGCGGGCCGTGAGCCTGGTCGAACTGTGGTTGGTCCGGGCGGAACCCGGGTGGGGCTTACTTGGCCTTCTCGAGGATCTCGACGACGCGCCAGCGCTTGGTGGCCGACAGCGGACGGGTCTCCATGAGGAGGACCCGGTCGCCGATGCCGCAGGCGTTCTGCTCGTCGTGCGCCTTGAGCTTGCTCGTGCGGCGCAGCACCTTGCCGTAGAGCGCGTGCTTGACGCGGTCCTCGACGGACACGACCACGGTCTTGTCCATCTTGTCGCTGACCACCAGGCCCTCACGGACCTTGCGGGCGTTGCGCTCGCTCGTCTTCTCCGCCGCGTCGCTCATGCGGCACCATCCTCGTCCTCGTTCGTCGCGCCCGGGGCGGTCCGGATGCCGAGCTCGCGCTCGCGCACCACGGTGTAGATCCGGGCGATGTCCTTCTTGACCGTGCGGAGCCGGCCGTGGCTCTCGAGCTGACCCGTCGCGGCCTGGAAGCGCAGGTTGAACAGCTCCTCCTTGGCCTCGCGGAGCCGCGCCTCGAGGTCGACCTCGTTCAGCTCGTCGAGCTCGTTCGCCTTGATGCCGTTGGCCATCAGAACTCACCTGCCTCACGGGTGATGAAGCGGCACTTCATCGGGAGCTTGTGGATCGCCCGGCGCATGGCCTCGCGGGCGACGTCCTCGGTCACACCGGAGAGCTCGAACATCACCCGACCGGGCTTGACGTTCGCGACCCACCACTCCGGCGAGCCCTTGCCGGAGCCCATGCGGGTCTCGGCGGGCTTCTTGGTCAGCGGGCGGTCGGGGTAGATGTTGATCCACACCTTGCCGCCACGCTTGATGTGACGGGTCATGGCGATACGCGCCGACTCGATCTGCCGGTTGGTCACGTAGTGACCCTCGATCGCCTGGATGCCGAAGTCGCCGAAGGCGAGCTTCGTGCCTCCCTTGGCAGCACCGGTCCGCTTGGGGTGGTGCTGCTTGCGGTGCTTGACACGACGGGGCATCAGCATGGGTCAGCCCTCCTGGGTCTCTGCCGGGGTGGTGGCCTGGGCGGTGTCGCCGCCGGCCGGAGCCTCGGTCACGGCCGGGGCGCCGTCGCCGGCGCGGTCGCCGCGGTCGGCACGCGTCGGGCGCGAGCCGCGGCTCGGCCGCTCGCCGCCGCGCTCGCCACCACGCTGGGGGCGACCGCCGCGACCGGGGACGCCGGCGCGCGCGGCGGCCTGGGCCTGGCGCTCGGCACGGGTGCCGGCGACCTCGCCCTTGTAGATCCAGACCTTCACGCCGATCCGGCCGAAGGTCGTGCGGGCCTCGTAGAAGCCGTAGTCGATGTCGGCGCGCAGGGTGTGCAGGGGCACGCGGCCCTCGCGGTAGAACTCGGTGCGCGACATCTCGGCACCGTTGAGGCGACCCGAGCACTGGATCCGGATGCCCTTGGCACCGGAGCGCATCGTGGTCTGCATCGCCTTGCGCATCGCCCGGCGGAACTGCACGCGGCCGGAGAGCTGCTCGGCGACGCCCTGGGCGACCAGCTGGGCGTCGACCTCGGGGTTCTTGACCTCGAGGATGTTCAGCTGGACCTGCTTGCCGGTGAGCTTCTCCAGCTCGCCGCGGATCCGGTCGGCCTCGGCGCCACGGCGACCGATGACGATGCCCGGACGGGCGGTGTGAATGTCGACGCGCACGCGGTCACGGGTGCGCTCGATCTCCACCTTGGCGATGCCGGCCCGCTCCATGCCCTTGGAGAGCAGCTTGCGGATCGCGACGTCCTCGCCGACGTAGGACTTGTACAGCTTGTCGGCGTACCAGCGGGACTTGTGGTCCGTGCTGATGCCGAGGCGGAAGCCGTTCGGGTTGATCTTCTGGCCCATCAGGCACTCTTTCCGTTCTTCCGGGTCGCCTTCTTCGCGGCCGCGACGGCTGCGGGCTGGACGACCAGGGTGATGTGGCTCGTGCGCTTGTTGATCCGCGTGGCGCGGCCCTGGGCGCGCGGACGCCACCGCTTCATCGTCGGACCCTCGTCGACCATGGCGACCGACACGACCAGGTCGTTGCGGTCGAGGCCCTCGGTGGTCTCGGCGTTGGCGACGGCGCTCTCGAGGACCTTGTAGACGGTCTCGGACGCCGCCTGCGGGGCGAACTGCAGGAGCGAGAGAGCCTCGTCCACGGGCAGGCCGCGGACCAGGTCGACGACCCGGCGGGCCTTCAGCGGCGTGATCCGCGTGAAGCGCGCGCTCGCGAACGCGCCCGGCTCCTCGCCGAGCAGCGACTCACGGCGGGCGCTGATGCGCTGGCGCTCGGTGGTGCTCATCGACGGCGTCCCTTCCGGTCTTCCTTGACGTGCCCGCGGTAGGTGCGGGTCGGGGCGAACTCGCCCAGCTTGTGACCGACCATCGAGTCGGTGACGAACACGGGGACGTGCTTGCGGCCGTCGTGCACGGCGATCGTGTGACCGATCATGTCCGGCACGATCATCGAGCGGCGCGACCACGTCTTGATGACGTTGTGGCTGCCCTTCTCGTTCTCGGCGTCCACCTTCTTCTGGAGGTGGTCGTCGATGAAGGGGCCCTTCTTCAGGCTGCGAGGCATCTCAGTTACTTCCTACCCTTGCCGGACTTGCGACGACGGATGATCTGGGAGTCGCTCGCCTTGCGCTTGCGGGTGCGACCCTCGGGCTTGCCCCAGGGCGAGACCGGGTGGCGACCACCGGACGTCTTGCCCTCACCACCACCGTGCGGGTGGTCGACCGGGTTCATGACGACACCGCGGACGGTCGGGCGCTTGCCCTTCCAGCGCATCCGGCCGGCCTTGCCCCAGTTGATGTTGGACTGCTCGGCGTTGCCGACCTCACCGACGGTGGCGCGGCAGCGCACGTCGACGAAGCGCATCTCGCCCGAGGGCATGCGCAGCGTCGCGCGGGAGCCCTCGCGGGCGACCAGCTGGGCGCTGTTGCCGGCGGACCGGGCGATCTTGGCACCGCCGCCGGGCCGCAGCTCGACGCAGTGGATCGTCGTGCCGACGGGGATGTTGCGCAGCGGCAGGTTGTTGCCCGGCTTGATGTCGGCGTTGGGGCCCGACTCGACCGGCGTCCCCTGCGTCAGGTCCTTCGGCGCGATGATGTAGCGCTTCTCGCCGTCGACGTAGTGCAGGAGCGCGATGCGCGCGGTGCGGTTGGGGTCGTACTCGATGTGAGCGACCTTGGCCGGCACCCCGTCCTTGTCGTAGCGACGGAAGTCGATGACGCGGTAGGCCCGCTTGTGACCGCCACCCTGGTGCCGGGTGGTGATCCGGCCCTGGTTGTTGCGGCCGCCCTTCTTGGGCAGCGGACGCGTCAGCGACTTCTCCGGGGTGGTCCGGGTGATCTCGACGAAGTCGGCCACCGAGGAGCCACGACGGCCCGGGGTGGTCGGCTTGTACTTGCGGATAGCCATGTCTGTTCCCTCTCAGAGACCGGTCAGGAGACCGGGCCCCCGAAGATGTCGATGCGGTGGCCCTCGGCGAGGCTGACGATCGCGCGCTTGGTGTCCTTGCGCTTGCCCAGGCCGTTGCGCGTGCGGCGCGTCTTGCCCTGGCGGTTGAGCGTGTTGACGGAGGTGACCTTGACGTTGAACACCTTCTCGACCGCGATCTTGATCTCGGTCTTGTTCGCCTCCGGGTGCACCAGGAAGGTGTACTTGTTGGCGTCGAGGAGGCCGTAGCTCTTCTCCGACACCACCGGCGCGATCAGGATGTCGCGGTGGTCCTTGTGCAGGGTGCTCACTTGTCGTCCTCCTTCTCACCGGCGCGCGTGAAGCCAGCGGCCTCGGCGTCCTCGGCGGACTTGAACCAGAACTCCGCGACCGTGGCGTCGTACCACTGGCCGTCGGGCTCGTGGTAGAGACCCGAGTCGGCGTTGCCCTTGATCTCGTAGCCCTTGGGGTTCTTGCCGCTCTTCAGCGGCGCCTTGGCGCCCTTCGGCAGCGGCTTCTCCTCGACCTCGGCGGTCTCGGTGGCCGGCTCGGCGGCGGGAGCCTCGGCGGCGAACGCCGTGGGCTCGGCGACCGCGTCGTCGGCCGGGGCCGTGGTGACGGTGGCCGGGCGGGCGGAGGCCTTGGCCGAGCCGCTCACGAACGCGTCGTAGGCACCCTGGGTGAAGACCACGTCGTCGGCGGCCAGCACGTCGTAGGTGTTGAGCTGGTCGACGGCCACGATGTGCACCTGCGGCGCGTTGCGCAGCGAGAGCCAGGTGACGGTGTCGGTGCGCTCGAGGACGACGAGGAACCGCTTGCGGTCGCTCAGCGAGGCGAGGCCGGCGAGCGCCGTCCGGGTGGACGGGGTGTCGCCGAGCCCGAAGCTCTCGACCACGTGGATGCGCTCGTTGCGGGCCCGGTCGCTGAGGGCACCGCGGAGGGCGGCGGCCTTCATCTTCTTGGGGGTCCGCTGGTCGTAGCTGCGCGGCTGCGGGCCGTGGACGACGCCACCACCGGCGAACTGCGGCGCGCGGGTCGAGCCCTGGCGGGCCCGGCCGGTGCCCTTCTGCTTGTAGGGCTTGCGGCCACCGCCGCGGACCTCGCCGCGGGTCTTGGTGGCGTGCGTGCCCTGGCGGGCGGCGGCCTGCTGGGCCACCACGACCTGGTGGATCAGCGGCACGTTCACCTTCGCGTCGAAGATCTCCGCGGGGAGGTCGACGGCGACGGTCTTGACACTGGACTGGGCAGCCATGCTCAGGCCTCCTGAGTCTTCTTGGCGGCCGAGCGCAGGACCACGAGACCGCCGCGGGGGCCGGGGATGGCGCCCTTCACGAGGATCAGGCCCTTCTCGGCGTCGACGGCGTGCACGGTGAGGTTCTGGGTGGTCACGGTGTCCGTGCCCATCCGGCCCGCCATGCGGACGCCCTTGAACACGCGGCCCGGCGTGGCGCAGGCGCCGATCGAACCGGGCTTGCGGTGGTTGCGGTGGGCACCGTGGGAGGCGGACACGCCGGCGAAGCCGTGGCGCTTCATGACACCGGCGAAGCCCTTGCCCTTGCTGGTGCCGGTCACGTCGATCTCCTCGCCGGCGGCGAAGGTGTCGACGGCGAGCTCCTGGCCCACGGTGTACGACGCCGCGTCGGCGGTGCGGATCTCGGCCAGGTGGCGGCGCGGGGTGACCTCGGCCTTGCTGAACTGGCCGGCGCGCGGCTTGTTCACCTTCCGGCCGTCGATCTCGCCGAACCCGACCTGGATGGCGTTGTAGCCGTCGACCTCGGGCTTGCGGACCTGGGTGACCACGTTGGTGCCGGCGGCGACGACGGTCACGGGGACGATGCGGTTGTTCTCGTCCCAGAGCTGGGTCATGCCGAGCTTGGTGCCCAGCAGGCCCTTCACGTTGCGTTCGATGGTCATCTCGTCAACCTCAGAGCTTGATCTCGATGTCGACACCGGCCGGCAGGTCGAGCCGCATGAGCGAGTCGACGGTCTTCGGCGTCGGGTCGATGATGTCGATGAGTCGCTTGTGGGTGCGCATCTCGAAGTGCTCGCGCGAGTCCTTGTACTTGTGGGGCGAGCGGATGACGCAGTACACGTTCTTCTCGGTCGGCAGCGGCACGGGGCCGGCGACGCGAGCACCCGTGCGGGTGACGGTGTCCACGATCTTGCGTGCCGAGGTGTCGATCACCTCGTGGTCATAGGCCTTGAGCCTGATGCGGATCTTCTGTCCCGCCATAGGTCTCTCTCGTCCTTCTCGTCGTACCGCGTGTCGGGGACGTCCTCCGGCTGAGTCGGTCCCGCCCTGCTGCTGACCCCCCTCGAGCGACCCCCGCGGTCGGGCGTGTCGCGCTGACTTCCGTGCGCGACACAGGACCTGGATCCTGCTCTTTGTTGGGTGGCGCCCGACGGTTCGTCGGGCCGATCGGGTCTCCCTCTCCCCCTGACGGAGGAGTACGGTGCAGCGCACACGCCGACCACCGAGGACTCGGTCCGAGGAGCTCGGACCAGGAGACGCGATTCAGTAGTCAAGATGTGGTGCACCTCGGCAGTCCCGCCGAAGCAACCGGAACAGTTTGGCAGAGATCGGCGCACGCGCCAAATCCGGCGGATGACGCCTCCCCGCCCCGTGGGCTAGGGTCTCTCACCATGCAAAACGAGAACACGTTCTATTTTGCTGCCGGGGGCGGCCCGCCGGCGCCGGTGGTCGTCTGGGGCACCGGCAACATGGGTCGCGCCGCGATCCGCGCGGTCGCCGCGCACCCCGGGCTGCGCCTGGCCGGCGTGCTGGTGCACGACCCCGCCAAGGCGGGCCGCGACGCTGCCGACCTCGCCGGTCTCGACGCGCCGCTCGGGGTCGCGGCGACCACCGACGTCGACGCCGCCCTCGCGCTGGCCGCTGGCGGTGCGGTCGCCTACACGGCGTCCGGCGACGTGCGGCCCGACGACGCCGTGCGCGACCTGGAGCGGTGCCTGCGCGCCGGGGCGAGCGTGGTGACCCCCTCGGTCTACGCGCTCTACGACCCGCGCAGCGCGCCCACCGCGCTGCGCGACCCGCTGCTCGACGCCGCCCGTGCGGGCGGCGCCTCTCTCTTCGTCAGCGGCATCGACCCCGGCTGGGGCAACGACCTGCTGCCGGTGCTGGTCGGCTCGCTGGCCGGCACCGTCGAGCAGGTGCGCTGCCTGGAGGTGTTCGACTACTCCACCTACGACGCCCCCGGCTCGGTGCGCGACCTGGTCGGCATGGGGCACCCCATGGACTACGACCCCCCGATGGTGCTGCCCGGCGTCCCGTCGATGGTGTGGGGCGGGCAGGTGCGGCTGGTGGCCCGCGCGCTCGGCGTCGAGCTCGACGAGGTGCGCGAGACGCTGGAGCGTCGTCCGCTGGAGCACGACGTCACCAACGCGATGGGGCTCTTCGAGGCAGGCACCCAGGGTGCCCTGCGCTTCGAGGTGCAGGGCGTGGTGGACGGCGAGCCGGTGATCGTCGTCGAGCACGTGACCCGGATCGCCCCCGACGTGGCGCCCGACTGGCCCACGCCGCCCGACGGCGGCGCCGGCGCCCACCAGGTCGTGATCGAGGGCCGGCCCCGGATCGTGGTCAACGTGGAGGCCACCGACGAGGGCGGCAACCGCGCCGCCGGGGGCAACGCCACCGCCGCCAACCGGCTGGTCAACGCCGTCCCGTGGCTGCTCGCCGCGGAGCCGGGCCTCTACGACGGGCTCGACGTACCCCTCTCTCCCCCCGTGGGCCGCATCGGAAGGACCAGCGCATGATCATCGACATCCCCGAGGGCGCCGACCCCATCGTCCACGTCTGGGGCTCGATGGTCCCCGGCATCGGCCCGGCGGCCGCGGCGTTCGCCCAGAGCGTCTACGAGCACACCACGCTGGGGCTGCGCGAGTTCGAGGCGGCCCGGCTGCGGATCGCGCAGCTCAACGGGTGCCTGTTCTGCCAGGACTGGCGCACCGAGCGCGACGGCGTCAAGGTCGAGGACGGCTTCGACGACGCGGTCAAGGGCTGGCGCACCACCCAGGCCTTCGACGAGCGCACCCGGCTGGCCGCCGAGTACGCCGAGCGCTACGCGCTCGACCACCACGGCCTCGACGACGGGTTCTGGACCCGGATGAAGACCCACTACTCCGACCGCGAGATCGTCGAGCTGTCGATGTGCCTGGGCTCGTGGATCGCGTTCGGCCGGCTCAACCGGGTGCTCGGCCTCGACACCGCCTGCGTGCTGCCCTCCCACCTCAGCCGGCGCTGAGCCCCTCGCCGAACCCGGCGCGCCGGACACCTCGGCGACCCTCGGTGCCGCTCCGCCGGACCTGACAGGATGGGCGGCGCCGGGACCCGCCCGGTCGTGTCGGTCGAAGGGACGAGGATGTCCGACCCTGGAGGAGGGGCCTTCCCGCCCCCCGGGAGCCAGCCGCCTCCGCCCGGCCCCCCGGCCTACCCGCCGCCCGGCCACGTGGCCCCACCCACGCACCAGCCGGCGCCCCCGCCCGGGTGGGCCGCCCCCGCGGCGTACCCTCCCCCGCCGCCGGCGGGGGGCTGGGCCCCACCGCCCGGCATGCTGGGTGCGGCCCACAAGCCGGGTGCGATCGCGCTGCGCCCGCTCTCGCTGGGCGACATGTACGACGGCGCCTTCCGCATCATCCGGTTCAACCCCCGCGCCACCGTGGGCGCGGCCGTGCTGGTGAGCGCGGTGGCGATGGTGCTGCCGCTGCTGGTGACCGCGGTGCTGACCTGGACCGTCGACGCCTCCTACGACTTCTACGGCGAGAGCACCGACCCGCTCTCGGAGGGCGACGCGCTCGCGATCGTGGGCTCGATGGGCTCGCTCGGCATCGGCGCGCTCCTGCAGATGGTCGGCACCGTGCTGGTGACCGGCATGCTCGCCCAGGTCACCCACGCGGCCGCGCTGGGTCGCCGGATGTCGCTCGGCGAGGCCTGGGCCTCCACCCGCGGCGGCCGCTGGCGGCTGATCGGCCTCGCGGTGCTCCAGCTGGCGCTGGTGGTCCTCGGCCTGGCCGTCTACGTCGTCGTCTGGGTGCTGCTCGCCCTCGGCGAGAACGTCGCCGTCCTGGTGGTCTGGGGGCTGGTCAGCGTGCCGGCCGTGCTGTTCGCGCTGCTGTTCTTCTGGGTCCGGGTGGCGCTGCTCTCCACGCCGGCACTGATGGTCGAGCGGCTCGGGGTGTTCGCCTCGCTCGGCCGGGCCGCCCGGCTCAGCCACCGCCAGTTCTGGCGGATCCTCGGCGTCGCGCTGCTGACGCTGCTGCTGGTCAGCATCGCCGGGCAGGTGCTCGGCCTGCCGCTCGGCATCCTCGGCGTGGTCGCCGACGCGTTCGTGCCCGAGCAGTACTCGCTGCTCACGCTGGTCGTCGTCCAGTCGCTGACCATGGTGGTGACCGCCGCCTTCGTCACGCCGTTCACCGGCGCGGTGACCTCGCTGCAGTACCTCGACCAACGGATGCGCAAG
Organism: Nocardioides sp. SYSU D00038; assembly: GCF_016924665.1. Classification (GTDB taxonomy): domain Bacteria; phylum Actinomycetota; class Actinomycetes; order Propionibacteriales; family Nocardioidaceae; genus Nocardioides. The sequence continues at coordinate 123,217 of NZ_JAFFJT010000024.1, read as the reverse complement.
GAGGCCTACGACGTCGAGCTGATGCGCCAGGCGGGGCTCGCCGGGTGAGCACCGACCGGCTCGTCCACCTCGCCGCCGGGCCGCTGGTGCGCGCCGACGGCCCACCGCTCGCGCCCTCGGGCGACGACGGCCGGTCGCTGCTGCGCCGCGAGCTGCTGCGGCCCGAGTACCACGAGACCAACCTGGTCCAGCGGGTCGTCGACTGGTTCTCCCGCCAGTTCGACCGCGGGCTCCGGGCGGCGTCCGACACCTCCGCCCTCTCGACGCTGGCCTGGATGCTGGTGCTGGTCGCGCTGGTCTCCGGGCTGGCGTTCCTGGTCTCGCGGGCCCGACGCACCACCCGGGCCCCCGGTGGCGAGGGCGCGGTGCTGGCCGAGGAGCGGGTCACCGCCGACGAGCTGCGCGAGCGCGCCCGCACCGCACTCGCCGAGGGCCGTCACGAGGACGCGGTCGTCGAGGGCTTCCGGGCCCTGGTGGTGGCGCAGGTCGAGCTCGGCGTGCTCCCCGACGTGCCCGGCGCGACCGCCCACGAGGTGGCCGCCCTGCTCGGCGACGACCACCCGGGCCGCGCCGACGCGGTGCTCGCCGCGGCGCTGCTCTTCGACGGCGTGCTCTACGGCGACCGCCCGGCCACCTCCGAGCAGGCGACCCGGGTGCTGGCGCTCGACGCCGAGCTGGCGGGGGTGCGGTGACCGCCACGACCGCCGTACCCGCCTCCCCCGCGGCCCCGGCGGCCGGGGGCGCCGGCGGGCCCCTGCGCCGGCACCGGTCCGCCCTCGTGGTGGGGGGCTCCCTGCTGCTCGCGCTGGTGCTCGCCGCGCTCGTCGGCGGCGGCCCGCGCACCGGCACCCCCCTCGACCCCGACAACCCCGGCCCCACCGGTGGGCAGGCCCTGGCCCGGGTGCTGGAGGACCAGGGCGTCGACGTGACGGTCGCCCGCTCGGCCGACGAGCTCGATGACCTGGCCGACGACCGGTCCGGCCTCGGCCCGGACACCACGGTGCTCGTGGTCGGGCCCGAGAACCTCGGCGACAGCACGGTCGAGCGGCTCCGCGACGCCACCCGGCGGGCCCGGCTCGTGGTCGCCGGTGCTGGGCCGATGACCAGCGAACTGGTGGCCGACGTCGCCTCGCCGGACCGGGTGCCGGTCACCGACCCGCTGGCCGCCGGGTGCGACGTGGCGGGCCTCGGCGGGCTGCGGGTGGAGGTCGAGCGCGCCTACGCCTACCCCGGCGACGGCTGCTTCACCTCCGGCCCCCGCGCCCTGCTGGTCCGCTCCGGCCGGACCACGCTCTTCGGCGCCGAGGAGGCGCTGACCAACGACCAGGTGCTGCGCGCCGACAACGCCGCGGTGGCGCTGCGGCTGCTGGGCCAGCACGAGCGGCTGGTCTGGTACGTCCCCACCTTCGAGGACCTGCTGGCCGGCGACGGCGTCAGCCTCGGCAGCCTGCTCCCGCGCTGGGTGCGGCCCGGCCTGTGGCTCGGGCTGGCGGTGCTCGTCGCGCTGGTGCTGTGGCGCGGGCGCCGGCTGGGCCCGCTGGCCTCCGAGCCGCTGCCGGTCGTCGTCCGCGCGGTCGAGACCACGCGCAGCCGGGGCCGGCTCTACCGCCGCGCCGGCGACCGCGGCCACGCCGCGTCGGCGCTGCGGGCCGCCGCCCGCGCCCGCTGCGCCGAGGCGCTGCGGCTGGGCTCCGCCGCGGGGCCGGACGAGGTGGCCGACGCCGCCGCCCGCCACACCGGCCGCGACCTCGAGGCGGTGCGCCGGCTGCTCGGCGACACCGCGTCCACGCCCGCCACCGACCGCGACCTGATCACCCTGGCCACCGACCTGGCCGAGCTCGAGAAAGAGGTACGCCGACCATGAACTCCCCCACCCACCCCGGAGCCGGGACCCCCGCCGCGGGACCCAGCAGCGGCGACGCCCGGGAGCGGCTGACGGCGGTGCGCGCCGAGGTCGGCAAGGCCGTGGTCGGCCAGGACGCCGCGGTGTCCGGGCTGCTCGTCGCCCTGCTGTGCGGCGGCCACGTGCTCATGGAGGGGGTGCCCGGCACCGCCAAGACGCTGCTGGTGCGCACCCTCGCCGGGGCGCTGGCGGTCGACACCCGGCGGGTGCAGTTCACCCCCGACCTGATGCCCGGCGACATCACCGGCTCGATGGTGATCGACAACCAGCAGGGCGAGCTCGCCTTCCGCGAGGGTCCGGTCTTCACCAACCTGCTGCTCGCCGACGAGATCAACCGCACGCCGCCCAAGACCCAGTCGGCGCTGCTGGAGGCGATGGAGGAGGGCCAGGTCTCCGTCGACGGCGTCTCGCGGCGCCTGCCCGCGCCGTTCCTCGTGGCCGCGACGCAGAACCCCGTGGAGTACGAGGGCACCTACCCGCTGCCCGAGGCCCAGCTCGACCGGTTCCTGCTGAAGGTGGTGCTGCCGATCCCCGACCGGCCCGCCGAGCTGGAGATCCTGCGCCGCCACGCCGAGGGGTTCGACCCGCGCGACGTGGCCGCCGCGGGGGTCACCGCGGTGGCCGGCCCGGCGGACATCGTCGCCGGCCAGGCCGCGGTGCGGACCGTGCAGGTCTCCCCCGAGGTCACCGGCTACGTCGTCGACATCGCCCGAGCAACCCGCGAGTCGCCGTCGCTGAGTCTCGGCGTCAGCCCGCGCGGCGCCACCGCCCTGCTGCGTGCCGCCCGCGCGTGGGCGTGGCTGACCGGGCGCGACTTCGTCACCCCCGACGACGTCAAGGCGCTCGCCCACGCCACGCTCGTGCACCGGCTCGGGCTGCGCCCCGAGGCCGAGCTCGAGGGCGTCGACGTCGCGCAGGTGCTGGCCTCGGCGCTCGGCTCGGTGCCGGTGCCCCGGTGACCTGCTGATGGTCGTCTCGTGGCGCGTTCCGCTGCTGCTCCTGGTGGGCCTGGTGCCGCTGGTGCTGCGGCCGAGCTCGTCGACCCTCGGGCTGTGGCTGCTGGTGGTCGCCGCGATGGTGGTCGCCGACTGGCTGGCGGCGCCGCGTCCCCAGCGGCTCGAGGTGCACCGCGAGCCGGTCGGCGCCGTGCGGATGGGCTACCCGGCGCTCTCCGACCTGCGGGTGCGCAACCCCGGCGGCCGCCGGGTGCGCGGCGTGCTGCGCGACGCCTGGCAGCCCTCGGCGGGGGCCCGGCAGAACCGGCACCGCCTGCGGCTCGCGCCCGGCGCCCGGGCCCGGCTGCGTACGCCGCTGGTGCCACGGCGCCGCGGCGACCTGCGCGCGCTCGGCGTCACCGTGCGGCTGCACGGCCCGCTCGGGCTGGCCTCGCGGCAGCGCACGCTGGAGGTGCCCGGCTCGGTGCGCTCGCTGCCGCCGTTCGAGTCGCGCAAGCACCTGCCGAGCCGGCTGGCCCGGCTGCGCGAGCTCGACGGCCGCTCCGCCGTGCGGGTGCGGGGGCAGGGCACCGAGTTCGACTCGCTGCGCGAGTACGTGCGCGGCGACGACGTCCGCTCGATCGACTGGCGGGCCAGCGCCCGCAACCGCACGGTCGTCGTCCGCACCTGGCAGCCCGAGCGCGACCGGCGGGTGGTGCTGGTGCTCGACACCTCGCGCACCTCGGCCGGCCGGGTCGAGGACGTGCCGCGGCTCGACTCGGCGATGGACGCTGCGCTGCTGCTGGCCGCCCTCGCCGCGCGGGCGGGCGACCGGGTCGACTTCGTCGCCGGCGACCGCCGGGTCCGGGCCCGGCTGCGCGCCGCCGGCGCCCGCGACGTCGCCGCCCGGCTCCAGGACACGATGGCCGACCTCGAGCCGGTGATCGCCGAGGCCGACTGGCGGGCGCTGGCCGGTGCGGTCACCGAGTTCGGGCGGCAGCGCGCGCTGGTGGTGCTGCTCACCCCGCTGGAGCCGTCGGCGGTCGAGGAGGGACTGCTGCCGGTGCTCACCACGCTCACCCGCCACCACCGGGTGGTGCTCGCGTCCGTGCGCGACCCCGCCCTCGACCAGCTGGCGGCGACCCGCGGCACGGTCGACGAGGTCTACGACGCCGCGGCGGCCGAGCAGGCGGCGCTGCGGCGCCGTCGTACGGCCGACCTGCTGCGGGCACTGGGCGTCGACGTGGTCGACGCCGACGCCGAGGCGCTGCCGCCGGCGCTGGCCGACCACTACCTGGTGCTCAAGGCCTCCGGGCTGCTCTGACCTGGCTGCTCTGACCGGGCTGCTCAGCTCGGTCGGGCGCTCACTCCTGGGTGGCGAGCCGGTCCTCGAGCCACCGCTCGTCGACGTCGCCGGTCTCGCCTTCGGCGACCGCCTGCCGGCCGAGCACGAACACGTAGGCGAGGAACACCAGCTCGGCGAGCACCCCGATCGCCAGCCGGGCCCAGGTCGGCAGGCCCGACGGCGTCACGAACGCCTCGATCACCCCGCTCACGAAGAGCACCAGCACCAGGCCGAGCGCGACCGTGCCGGCGGTGCGGCCCTCGCGGGCGATCGACTGGCTCCGGGTGAGCGAGCCAGGCTCGATCCACGACCAGAACAGCCGGGCGCCCACGCCGCCGGCGACGAACACCGCGGTGAGCTCGAGCAGCCCGTGGGGCAGCAGCAGCCCGAAGAAGTGGCCGCCGTGGTCGTGGCGGATCATGATCGAGCCGATGATCGCGAGGTTGGCGATGTTGTTGAAGAGCAGGTACACCAGCGGCAGCCCGAGGATGCCGAGCGCCAGGCAGAGCGCGGAGACCCAGGCGTTGTTGATCCAGACCTGCGCGGCGAAGTGGCTGGCGGCGTACTCGCTGTAGTAGTCCTCGAACTCGTGGTCGACCAGCGCGTCGACCTCGCCCGGTGAGAGCAGCGACTGCTCGGCGACGGGGTGCTCGAGGAGCCACCAGATCATCACCGCGGTCACCAGCACGTTGAGGGCCAGGCAGCCGAGCCACCACCAGCGCAGCCGGTAGAGGGCCGCCGGGAAGCGGTGGGTGAGGAAGCGCTGCACCCCCCGCCAGGCCGGCACCCGGGTGCCGACCGCCTTGTTGCGCGCCCGGGCGAGCAGGGACGACAGGTGGGCCACCAACGAGGGGTCGGGGGCGGAGGTGCGCACCACCGACAGGTGGGTGGCGACCTGCTGGTAGCGCTCGACCAGCTCGTCGCTCTCCGGCCCGGTCAGCCGGCCCCGACCCACGAGCTCCTCGAGCCGCTGCCACTCGTGGGCGTGCGTGAGCACGTAGGCGTCGAGGTCCACGCGCCCACCCTACGGTCGTCCCCCGCCGCCGGGCGTCGTCCCTAGACTGGCGGCGATGTCGACCCCCGAGTACGCCACCCTCACCGCCGACGACCTCGTCACCGGCGAGGCGGTGGCGCTCGACCTGCCCCCCGCCGGGCTCGGCAGCCGGCTGGTCTCGGGGCTGATCGACGGCGTCGCCACCCTGGTGCTGCTGTTCGCGGTGCTGTTCGTCTACCTCACCGCGGCGATCCGCACCGACGGCGCGCTCCTGCACGTGGCGCTGGTGGGCGCCATGATCACGGTCTTCCTCGTCTTCCCCACCACGCTCGAGACGCTGACCCGCGGCAAGTCGCTCGGCAAGCTCGCGATGGGGCTGCGCACCGTGCGCGACGACGCCGGGCCGATCACCGTGCAGCATGCGTTCGTGCGGGCGCTGGTCGGCTTCGTCGAGATCTACGCGCTGACCGGCGTGCCGGCGTTCTTCTCGATCATGCTCAGCCACCGCGGCAAGCGGCTGGGCGACTACGCCGCCGGCACCTACGTCGTGCGCGAGCGGGTGCGGCTCCAGCTGCAGCCGCCCCCGCAGATGCCGCCGCCGCTCGCCGCCTGGGCCGCCGCCGCCGACATGGCCAGCCTGCCCACCGGCCTCGCGCTCGCGGTGCGCCAGTACATCACCCGGCTGCCCACCCTCGACCCCCGCGCCCGCACCGAGGTGGGCCACCGGCTCGCCGTCGAGGTCGCCGAGCACGTCGCTCCCCCGCCGCCGCCCGGCACCCCGCCGGAGATGTTCCTCGCCGCGGTGGTGGCCAGCCGCCGCGAGCGCGACCTGGCCCGGCTGCGCCGCGAGGACGACCTTCGCCGCCGGCTGACCCGCTCCTGAGGCGCCGAGCCGGCGGTTAACGGGGCGCGTTAACCCCGCGGGGCGGGGGCGTCGTTACTCGTGCCGAGTAACGACGGCTCGGCGGGGTGGGAGTCAGCCGGGGAGGCGGCGGTAGAGGAGGTCGGTGATGGTGCGGCCGGCCTCGAGGCCCTTGCGCTCGAACTTGGTCACCGGGCGCTCGGCCCAGCGCTCCACCTCGCCGCCCTCGAGGGCCGGCTCGGCGTCGAGGACGGTGCGCATCTGCTCGGCGTAGTCGGCCCAGTCGGTGGCGAGCCGCCAGGCGGCGCCGGGGGCGAGGCGCGAGGCCGCGAGCCGGGCGAACGGCGCGTCGACCAGCCGGCGCTTGTGGTGCCGGGTCTTGTGCCACGGGTCGGGGAAGAAGGTCCACAGCTCGGCGACCGAGCCCGGCCCGAGCAGGTGCTCCAGCGACCAGACCGCGTCGACGCCGCACAGGCGCACGTTGTCGGCGCCCGCCTCGGCCGCCCGCCAGAGCGTGTCGGCGACCCCGGGGCGCCAGACCTCCAGGGCCAGCACGTTGGCCTCGGGCCGGGCCGCCGCGAGCACGGCGGTCGCCTCGCCGACGCCCGAGCCGATCTCGACGACCAACGGCGCCTCGCGGCCGAACCAGGTCTCGAAGCGGAACCCGGGCCGGTCGACCGCCTCGTCCGGGATCACCCACGCCTCGTGGTGCGCCGCCCAGGCGGCCGCCTGGTTGGGCGTGAACCGGTTGCCGCGGCGGGAGTAGGACAGGACCTCGCGCACCCGCCGGCCGTCGGCGGTCAGCTTGTGGTGCGGCCGGGCGGGTGGGACTCCGTCGGTCACGTGAGGGCGGTGCTGGTGCCGATCGCGACGACGAGCACGAACGCGAAGATCAGCACCGTCACGCCGATCAGCACGGTGCCGACGATGCCGCAGATCCGGCCGGCGTTGGCCGAGCCGCGGCCGGCGTAGGCCCCGCCGCTGGCGTCGATCTCCCTGACCACCCGGTTGCCCATCACCCAGGCGAACGGCGCCAGCACCTGGCAGAGCACGAGCCCCAGGATGCCCAGGACCAGCACGGTGGTCGCCTGCGGGTGGTCCGGCGCGGCGGCGTACTGCGGCTGGCCGTACTGGTTGGCCTGCGGCTGCCCGTACGGCGGCTGGCTGTACTGCGGCTGGCCGTAGGGCTGCTGCGGCGCGCCGTAGGGCTGCTGCGGCTCGCCCTGCGGCGGCTGGTCGCCCGACGGGTTCTGGGGGGTCTCGCTCATGGCCCGCATCCTCCCACGACGGGTCCGTCCCGGACGGCCACCACCCCCGGCCACGGATCCCGACCCGGCCACGGCCCGGGCATGACGAAGGGCCCCCAGCCAGTGGCTGGGGGCCCCTCGGTGGAGCTGGGATCAGTCGATCACTTGGTGATCTTGGTGACCCGGCCGGCGCCGACGGTGCGGCCACCCTCGCGGATCGCGAACTTCAGGCCCTCGTCCATCGCGATGGGCTGGATGAGCTCGACCGACATCTCGGTGTTGTCACCCGGCATGACCATCTCGGTGCCCTCGGGCAGGGTCACGACGCCCGTCACGTCCGTGGTCCGGAAGTAGAACTGCGGACGGTAGTTGTTGAAGAACGGCGTGTGGCGGCCGCCCTCCTCCTTCGAGAGGATGTAGACCGAGGCCTCGAAGTTGGTGTGCGGGGTCGTGGTGCCCGGCTTGACGACGACCATGCCGCGCTCGACGTCCTCGCGCTTGGTGCCACGGAGGAGCAGACCGACGTTCTCGCCCGCCTGGCCCTCGTCGAGCAGCTTGCGGAACATCTCGACACCGGTGACGGTGGTCTTCTGCGAGCCCTCGCGGATGCCGACGATCTCGACCTCCTCGTTGACCTTCACGATGCCCCGCTCGATGCGGCCGGTGATGACCGTGCCGCGACCGGTGATGGTGAAGACGTCCTCGACGGGCATGAGGAACGGCTTGTCCGTCTCGCGCTCGGGGGTCGGGATCGACTCGTCGACGGCCGCCATCAGCTCGGCGATCGAGTCGCCCCACTTGGCGTCGCCCTGCAGCGCCGGGAAGGCCGCCACGCGCACGACCGGGATGTCGTCGCCCGGGAACTCGTACTCGTTGAGGAGCTCGCGCACCTCCATCTCGACGAGCTCGATGAGCTCCTCGTCGTCGACCATGTCGCACTTGTTGAGCGCCACGACCAGGGCCGGCACGCCGACCTGACGGGCGAGCAGCACGTGCTCCTTGGTCTGCGGCATCGGGCCGTCGGTGGCGGCGACCACGAGGATCGCGCCGTCCATCTGGGCCGCGCCGGTGATCATGTTCTTGATGTAGTCGGCGTGACCGGGGCAGTCGACGTGCGCGTAGTGCCGCGACTCGGTCTGGTACTCGACGTGCGCGATCGAGATCGTGATGCCGCGCTGACGCTCCTCGGGAGCCTTGTCGATCTCGTCGAAGGCCGACGCTTCGTTGAGGTCAGGGTGCTTGTCGTGCAGAACCTTGGTGATCGCTGCGGTCAGCGTCGTCTTGCCGTGGTCGATGTGACCGATGGTTCCGATGTTGACGTGCGGCTTGGTCCGCTCGAACTTCGCCTTAGCCACGGTGGGCTCCTCCTGGGTGTTGTGTGTTGCTGACTCGTACTGGCTGGGTGGTGCTGCCGAAGGTTCCGGACGTCACTCGCCGCGGGCCTTCTTGATGATCTCGTCGGCGATGTTCGTGGGAACCTCGGCGTACGAGTCGAACTCCATCGAGTACGAAGCCTGACCGGAGGTCTTGGACCTCAGGTCGCCAACGTACCCGAACATCTCGGACAGCGGCACGAGGGCGTTGATGACCATGTCACCGTGACGCTCCTCCTGGGCCTGGATCTGGCCGCGGCGGCTGTTGATGTCGCCGATGACCGTGCCGAGGAAGCTCTCGGGGGTGGTCACCTCGACGGCGAACATCGGCTCGAGCAGGACCGGCTTGGCCTGGCGGGCGGCCTCCTTGAAGGCCTGGTTGCCGGCGATCTTGAAGGCCAGCTCGGAGGAGTCGACGTCGTGGTAGGCGCCGTCCTCGAGCGTGAACTTCACGTCGACCATGGGGTAGCCGGCGAGCACGCCGAACTCCATGGCCTCCTGGCCACCCTGGTCGACCGAGGGGATGTACTCCCTCGGCACCCGGCCACCGCTGACGTTGTTGACGAACTCGTAGCCCGCACCGGTGCCCGTCTCGGGGTCGATGTTGGGGCCGAGCGAGATGACGACCTTCGCGAACTGACCCGAACCACCGGTCTGCTTCTTGTGGGTGTAGCTGTGGTTCGTGACCTCCTTGCGGACGGTCTCGCGGTAGGCCACCTGCGGCTTGCCGACGGTCGCCTCGACGCGGAACTCGCGCTTCATCCGGTCGACCAGGATCTCGAGGTGGAGCTCGCCCATGCCGGCGATGATCGTCTGGCCGGTCTCCTCGTCGGTCTTGACCGTGAAGGTCGGGTCCTCGTCGGAGAGCCGCTGGATCGCGGTGCCGAGCTTCTCCTGGTCGCCCTTGGTCTTCGGCTCGATGGCCACCTCGATCACGGGCGCGGGGAAGGTCATCGACTCCAGGACCACCGGGTTGGCCGGGTCGCACAGGGTGTGCCCGGTCTTGGTGTCCTTGAGGCCCATGACGGCCACGATCTGGCCCGCGCCGACCGAGCTGATCTCCTCACGCTTGTTGGCGTGCATCTGGTAGACCTTGCCGATCCGCTCCTTGCGGCCGTTGACCGAGTTGAGCACCGACGAGCCGGCCTCGAGCTTGCCCGAGTAGACCCGGACGTAGATCAGCTTGCCGAGGTGGGGGTCGCTGGCGATCTTGTAGGCCAGGCCGGAGAACGGCTCGGAGTCGGCCGGCTTGCGGGAGATCTCCTCGTTCTCGTCCTTGACCGAGTGGCCGACGATCGCGTCGATGTCGAGCGGCGACGGCAGGTACTTGACGACGGCGTCGAGCAGGGGCTGCACGCCCTTGTTCTTGAACGCCGTACCGCACAGCACCGGGTTGAGCTTGTCGGCCAGGGTCGCGCGACGGATCGCGGCCTCGAGCTCGGCGACGGTGAGGTCCTCGCCCTCGAGGTACTTCTCCATGATGGCGTCGTCGGCCTCGGAGAGGGTCTCGAGCAGCTTCTCGCGGTACTCGTCGGCCTGCTCCTGGAGCTCGGCCGGGATGTCCTCGACGGTGTAGTCCTCACCCATCTTGGTCTCGCCGCGCCAGGTGAGCGCCTTCATCTGCACCAGGTCGACGACACCGAGGAAGTCGGACTCGGCACCGATCGGCAGCTGCAGGACGAGCGGGGTGGAGTTCAGCCGCTCGACCATCATGTCGACGCAGCGGAAGAAGTCCGCGCCCGTGCGGTCGAGCTTGTTGACGAAGCACATGCGGGGCACGGAGTACTTGTTGGCCTGCCGCCACACGGTCATCGTCTGGGGCTCGACACCGGCGACGCCGTCGAACACCGCGACCGCGCCGTCGAGGACGCGCAGCGAGCGCTCGACCTCGGCGGTGAAGTCGACGTGGCCCGGGGTGTCGATGATGTTGATCTGGTGGTCCTTCCACCAGCAGGTCGTCGCGGCCGACGTGATCGTGATGCCGCGCTCCTGCTCCTGCTCCATCCAGTCCATCGTGGCCGCGCCCTCGTGGACCTCACCGATCTTGTAGGTGATGCCGGTGTAGAAGAGGATGCGCTCGGTGGTGGTGGTCTTGCCGGCGTCGATGTGAGCCATGATGCCGATGTTGCGGACCTTGTTGAGGTCCGTGGTGATGTCGACAGCCACTGTGTCTGTGTTCCTTAGGTAGGAGTGTTGCTGGTTCGAGCGGGCGGTTGCGGGCGCACCTCTTCGGGTGCACCCGCACGCCTCACCAGCGGTAGTGGGCGAAGGCCTTGTTGGACTCGGCCATCTTGTGCGTGTCCTCGCGCTTCTTCACCGCGGCACCGAGGCCGTTGGAGGCGTCGAGGATCTCGTTCATCAGGCGCTCCGACATGGTCTTCTCGCGACGGTCGGCGGCGTAGCCGACCAGCCAGCGGAGGGCCAGGGTGGTGCCCCGGGTGCCCTTGACCTCGATCGGGACCTGGTAGGTCGCACCGCCGACGCGGCGGGACTTGACCTCGATGGCCGGCTTGACGTTGTCCATCGCCCGCTTGAGCGTGACGACGGGGTCGGTGCCGGTCTTGTCGCGGCAGCCCTCGAGCGCGCTGTAGACGATGCGCTGGGCGACCTGCTTCTTGCCGTCCTGCAGCACCTTGGAGACGAGCTGGGTGACCAGCTGCGACCCGTAGACCGGGTCGACGTCGATCGGCCGCTTCGGGGCCGGACCCTTGCGCGGCATCTCTACTTCTCCTTCTTCGCGCCGTAGCGGCTGCGCGCCTGCTTGCGGTTCTTGACGCCCTGGGTGTCGAGGGTGCCTCGGATGATCTTGTAGCGGACGCCGGGGAGGTCCTTCACCCGGCCGCCGCGGACGAGCACGATCGAGTGCTCCTGGAGGTTGTGGCCCACACCCGGGATGTACGCCGTGACCTCGACGCCGCTCGACAGGCGCACGCGGGCGACCTTGCGGAGGGCGGAGTTCGGCTTCTTCGGGGTGGTGGTGTAGACGCGGGTGCAGACGCCGCGTCGCTGGGGCGAACCCTTCAGGGCAGGCGTCTTGTTCTTCGACACCTTGTCCTGGCGGCCCTTGCGGACCAGCTGGTTGATGGTGGGCACCGGGTGGTTCCCTTCCTGTTTCACTCTCAGGACCCGGCACGGTGCCGGGCTCGATCGAACTGCGGTGTCGTGGGCGGTGCAGCGTCGGCCCGCCGAGCTCACCCCCGAGGTCGGGCGTGTCGCCCGGCGCACGGCCGATCCCCACGCAGGGGATCGGTGGCTTTCATGCCCGCCCACCACGCTCATTCCTCGCGGCGGGTTCCGGGCACGCGCAACGGCCTGGTCGTCCCAGACACGAGGAATGAGATTACCGGCCGCCCCCACACCGGTCAAAACGCGGCAGCGGGCTCCCGCCGCCGCTCAGGCCGGCACCGGCTCCTCGAGCCGCCGCGGGGCCGGCACGGCGGCCCGGCGGCGGGCCGCCACGACGTACCACGCCGAGGCGCCGAGGGTGCCGGCCAGCGTGAGCAGGCCGCCCAGGATCAGCGTCCAGCGGGCCCCGAACGCCTCCCCGAGCGCCCCGATCAGCGGCGAGCCGAGCGGGGTGCCGCCCATGAAGATCATCAGGTAGAGCGCCATCACCCGGCCCCGCATTCCCGCCTCGGTGTGCAGCTGCATGAACGCGTTGGCCGCGGTGATCATCGTCAGCGCCGAGACGCCGAGCAGCGGGCAGAGCAGCGCGAAGACCAGGTACGACGGCGCCAGGCCGGCGGCGACCTCGACCAGGGCGAAGGCCACCGCCGCGCCGATCACCAGCCGGTGCCGCACCCGGACCCGCCGCGCGGCGACCAGCGCGCCGGTGAGCGACCCGACCGCCATGAAGGTGCCGAGCAGGCCGTACTCGGTGGCGCCCTTGTCGAAGACCTGGGTGGCCATCAGGGCGGAGGTCATCTGGAAGTTGAGCCCGAAGGTGCCCGCGAAGAACACGATGCCGAGGATCAGCATCAGGTCGGGGCGGCTGCGCACGTAGGCGACGCCCTCGCGGATCTGCCCGGGCGAGCGCGGCACCGGGTCGCTGGGGTGGAGCAGGCGGGCGTCGAGGTGGCGCAGGGTGAGGATCGGCGCGAGGTAGCTGAGGCCGTTGGCCAGGATCACCCAGCCGGTGGCGGTGACGCCGGACCCGAGGGCGGCGATCGAGACGCCGGCGATGGCCGGACCGAGGATGCGCGCGGCGTTGAAGCTCGCGGAGTTGAGACCGACGGCGTTGGTCAGGTCGTCGGGGTCGACGAGCTCGGAGACGAACGACTGGCGGGCGGGCGCGTCGAAGGCCGACGCGACGCCCAGGGTCAGCGCGAGCACGTAGACGTGCCAGATCTGCGCGGTGCCGGTGACGGCGAGCAGCCCGAGCACCACCGCGGGCACGGCCATGCCGAGGTTGGTCAGCTGGAGCAGGCGGCGCTTGGGGATCCGGTCGGCGACCAGGCCGGCGAACGGCGAGAGCAGGAGGAACGGGAGGAACTGCAGGCCGGTGGTGATGCCGATGGCCGCGGCGCTGTTGGCGGTGAGCAGCAGCACCAGCCAGTCCTGGGCGACGCGCTGGAGCCAGGTGCCGACGTTGGAGACCAGGCTGCCGGCGGCGTAGGTGCGGTAGTTGGGGTTGTGCAGGGATCGGAAGGTGGGTGACGTGGTGCTCAGTCCTTCGGTTCGGAGTCGAGTGCGAGTCTCTCGAGGATCGGCGCGGCCGCCCGGAGCACCTCGCGCTCCTCGGGCGAGAGCCCGCGCAGCCGGCGCGCGAGCCACTCGTCGCGGCGCTGGCGGTCGGCGCGGACCGCGGCCAGGCCGGCCTCGGTGATGCTGATGACGACCTGGCGGCCGTCGGTGTCGTGGGGACGGCGGGTGGCGTAGCCGCCCTCGACCAGGCAGGTGACCGTGCGGGTCATGCTCGGCGGCTGCACCTGCTCGTGCTGGGCCAGCTCGCCGACGGTCAGGTCGCCGCGCCGGTGCAGCGCACCGAGCACCGCCATCGCGTTCATCCCGAGCTCGTTGTCGGGGTGGCGCTCGGCGGCGAGCCGGCGGCGCAGCCGCATCACCGCGTAGCGGAGCTCGGAGGCGAGCCCCGCGTCGGAGCGGGTGCGGGAGGTGCGCTGCGCGGTCGGCATGTCGTTAGCATAAGTCATTACCCGTGCTAACTATTCCGCCGCCCCCAACCGCTGGGGACGCCTGGCCGGCCGGTGCGGGCCGGCGTCAGGAGAGCCAGTCGCTGATCGGGTTGATGCCGAAGTAGACGACGAACAGCGCGGCGACCACCCACATCAGCGGGTGCAGCTCGCGGGCCCGGCCCAGCGTCACCTTGATCAGCGTGTAGGCCAGGAAGCCCGCTCCGATGCCGACGGTGATGGAGTAGGTGAACGGCATCAGCACGATCGTGAGGAACGCCGGGATGGCGATCTCGAGGTCGGCCCAGTCGATCTCGGTGACCTGCTGCATCATCAGGAACCCGACCAGCACCAGCGCCGGGACCGCCGCCTCCGACGGGATCACCGCCACGAGCGGGGCGGCCAGGATCGTGAGCAGGAACAGCACGCCGGTCACGACCGACGCGAGGCCGGTGCGGGCGCCCTCGCCCACGCCGGACGCCGACTCGATGTAGCTGGTGTTGGACGAGACGCCGGCCAGGCCGCCGGCCGCGGCGGCGACCGAGTCGACGGCCAGGATCCGCTGCGCGTTCGGCGGCGTGCCCTCCTCGTCGTTGAGGCCGGCCTCGGCGCCGATGGCCGTCATCGTGCCCATCGTGTCGAAGAAGTCGGCCAGCATCAGCGTGAAGACGAGCAGCAGCGCGGTGACGACGCCGACCTCCTCGAACGACCCGAGCAGGCTGAACTCGCCGAGCGTGCCGAAGTCGGGCGAGCGGAAGACGTCGTCGAGCTTGGGCACCGTGAGCGCCCAGCCGGTGGGTCCCTCGTTGGCGCTGCCGAGGTCACCGATCGCCTCGACCACCATCGCGACGACGGTAATGACCACGATCGAGATCAGGATGGCGCCGCGCACCTTGCGCACCCACAGCGCGATGAGCAGCAGCAGCCCCAGGGCGAAGACCAGGACCGGCCAGCCGGCCAGCTGGCCGGTGCGGCCCAGCTGCACCGGCACCGAGGTGCCGGCGATGTCGGGGATCCGGCCGACGAAGCCGGCGTCGACGAAGCCGATCAGGGCGATGAACAGGCCGATGCCCACCGAGATCGCGACCTTCAGCTGGGTCGGCACGGCGTGGAAGACCGCCTGCCGGAAGCCGGTGAGCACCAGCAGCAGGATGATCAGGCCCTCGATGACCACCAGGCCCATCGCGTCGGCCCAGGTCATCTGGCTGGCGATGGAGAACGCCACGAAGGCGTTGAGGCCCAAGCCCGTGGCGAGCGCCATCGGGTAGTTGGCCACCACGCCCATCAGGATCGTGACCACCCCTGCGACCAGCGCGGTGCCGGCCGCGATCGCCGGCAGGTTCTCGCCGTTGCCGGTGCCGCCGCCGAGGAAGTTGCCGTCGACGTCGGCGACGAAGCCGAGGATCAGCGGGTTGAGGACCACGATGTAGGCCATCGTGAAGAAGGTGACGACGCCGCCGCGGACCTCGCGGCCGAGCGTCGAGCCGCGGTCGGTGATGGAGAAGTAGCGGTCGAGGCGGGAGGTCCCGGGCGTCAGCGTGCTCACGGGCCCACATCGTGGCAGAAGCGCGGCCGCACCGGAACGGGCAGGGGGCTACCGTGGACCCGTGGAGCTCCGCGACGACAACACCAAGGCGCACGAGATCGGCAACCGCACGTTCATCGTGGCCGACGTCGAGCCGCTGGACGTCGACGGCGTGGTCACCGTGCAGGTCGGCACGGCGGCGTTCCTGCTGATGTTCGTCGCGCTGCTGCCGTTCGCCGGCTCGCTGCAGGACGACGGCCGCACCTGGTGGCTGTGGACCTGCCTGGCCGGCGGCGGGCTCGGGCTGTTCGGCCTGGAGTACTGCCGGCGCCGGCGCGTCACCCGCGCCGAGCTCGACGACGAGGCCGAGCAGGCGGCCTGATCGCTCCCCGGCCGGGACCACTCGGTCCCGACCCGACCGGTCACGACCTCGTCCCTCGGTCGTGCGGCCTTGCTCGACCACCAGCGACGCCACCGCCCCTCGTTCCTCGGGGCGCTGGCGTCAGAACGTCTCGACCTCGTCGGGGCTGAGGGTGTCGAAGACCGGCTCGGGCACGGGCACCGGCTCGTGCTTCTTGGCCAGCCGGACCTCGGAGTGGGCGCCGCAGCCGTGGTCGAAGGTCACGACCCGGCCGTCGTCGTTGGCGTCGCCGTTGGCGCAGACGCCGAACATCTCCGCCAACGGGCCGGCGATGCGCACGAGGAACCCGCAGGAGTGGCAGTGGTGGGGCGCGGCCTGGGCGATCGGCGAGTCGGGCCCGCCGTCGCCGGCGGCCCAGCGCTCGGCGGCCAGGTCGCGGCCCTCGCGGGAGAGGGTGCGCACCCGGCCGAGGCCGAGGTCCTGCGCGACCTGGCGGATCTGCGCCTTGTCGTCCGGGTCGAGCGGGTCGTCGCCGTAGGAGTACGTCGGCACCAACCGCGGGTCGTCGTCAGGCACCGGCAGCAGGTCGCCGGGCGACAGGTCGCCGGGCTGGAGCCGCTCGCGGTAGGGCACCCACTCCGGCGCGACGATCGCCTCGTCGCCCGGCAGCAGCACGACCTCGATGACGGTGGCGTGGCGCTGGCGGGCGGCCCGGCCCAGGGTGACCGACCAGCGCCATCCGACGTAGCCCGCCCGCGTGCACACGAACTGGTGGGTGGCGATCCGGTCGCCCTCGGCGACGACGCCGAGGTGGTCGCCGACGTCGGCGCCGTCGACCTCGGCGAGCAGCGCCTCGCGGGCCGTGTCGACGGCGGCAGCGATGGCGGCGTCGGGCTGGGCGGCGAGCTCGGTGTCCACGGACCGCAGTGTGACTGATCGACCCGCCCGCTGTCAGGTCGGGTCGTGGCGCGCCCCGTGCGCGGGCGTCGGGCCGAGGGGGCAGGATGTCCCCCATGTCCGACGAGCAGCGCTGGCGGGACCCCCACCCCGACCCCGCTCCCCGTCACGACGGTCCCCGCGACACCCCTCGCGAGGGGCCGAGCCCGGTGGCCAAGGGCGTCCGGGCGACCGGGCGCGGGATCGCGGGCCTGGCCAGGGTGACCGGCCGGGCCAGCCGGTTCACGGTCAAGCAGGCGCAGCGCGCCGCCGAGGCCGAGGGCGCCGGCGAGTCCGGGCTCTCCCGGCTGATCCAGATGCACTTCTTCAACACCGCCGGCGACGCCGCGGTCGCGATCTCGCTCGCCGGCTCGCTGTTCTTCCAGGTCCCCTCGGGCGAGGCGCGCGGGCAGGTCGCGCTGTTCCTCGGGCTGACGATGCTGCCGTTCGCGATCGTGGCGCCGCTGATCGGACCGTTCCTCGACCGGTTCGCCCACGGCCGGCGCTGGGCGATCGGCGCCACGATGGCGCTGCGCGCCTTCCTCTGCTGGGCGCTGGCGACCTCGATCACCGGTGACTCCCCGTGGCTGTTCGCCGCGGCGCTGGGCGTGCTGGTCTCGTCCAAGGCGTACGGCGTCACGCGGGCCGCCGCCGTGCCGCGCCTGCTCCCCCACGGCTTCACGCTGGTCAAGGCCAACGGCCGGGTGTCGATGTCGGGCATCGTCGGCGCCTCGGTGTCGGCGCCGATCGCCGGCCTCGCGTCACTGGCGGGGCCGGAGTGGTCGCTGCGCTACGCCTTCCTGCTCTTCGTGGTCGCGACCGTCTGCGCGATCCGGCTGCCCGACAAGGTCGACTCCAGCGCCGGCGAGGGCGACCTGGTGCTGCGCGGCCCCCTCGAGGCCGGCGTCTCGCGCAAGGGCCGCTCGCGCACCCGGATCCCCGGGCCGGTCGCCTTCGCGCTGCGGGCCAACTGCGGGCCCCGCTGGCTGACCGGCTTCCTGCTGATGTTCATGGCCTTCCTGCTGCGCGAGAACCCGCCACCATCGGGGCTGCGCGAGGAGCTGCTGGTCGGCCTGGTGGTCGGCGCCGCCGGTGCCGGCAACGCCCTCGGCGTGCTGGCCGCCTCGCTGCTCAAGCGGATCAACCCCGCCGTCACGGTGGTGCTCGCACTGGTCGCCGACCTCGTGGTGGCGACCTTGGCGATGCTCTTCTACGGCGTCCTCACCATCGCGCTGCTCGGCCTGGTGGCCGGGCTCGCCCAGTCGCTGGCCAAGTTCTGCCTCGACGCCACGATCCAACGCGACGTGCCGACCCGGGTGCAGGCCAGCGCGTTCGCCCGCAGCGACACCACGCTCCAGCTGGCCTGGGTGATCGGCGGCTTCATCGGCATCGCGCTGCCGCTCGAGCCGGCCCGCCTCGGGCTGGGCGTGGCGTTCGCGGTGTTGCTGGCGTGGACGATCTACGTGCTCGCCGGGCGGCGGGCAGCGCGCCGCCGTCCGCCCGCGCCGGTGGTGGACGCGGACGCGGAGTCCGAGGTGCCGGCCACCGCCGTCCGCCCGACCCGGCGCCGGGTGGCGGCCGACGACCTGCCGCCGACCCAGCCGATGCAGGTGTGGCGTCGCGACGACCCCGAGACCGACGGCGAGCGCTGGGAGTAGGGCTCGGCGGGCTCCGCGCCTAGAGCTCGAGCTGCTCGGCCAGCGCGCGCAGCACCTTGGCGGTCTGGCGCGCGGAGTCGCGGGCGGGTCGCCGGCCGTGGCGGTAGTCCTCGCCCACGCCGTCGAGCAGCACGATCAGGCTCTCGACCAGGGTGGCCATCTCGTCGACGGGCTTGCGCATCGCCACGGCCTGGTTGCGCTGCACCGAGGCCGGGGCGTCGAGCAGCCGGACCTGGAGCGCCTGGTCGCCGCGGCGGCCCTGGGCGATGCCGAACTCGACCCGGGTGCCCGCCTTGAGGGTGGTCACGCCCTCGGGGAGGGCGTCGGCGCGCACGTAGACGTCGGCGCCGTCCTCCTGCGAGAGGAAGCCGAAGCCCTTCTCGGCGTCGAACCACTTCACCTTGCCAGTCGGCACTGCCTTGACCCTTCGTGTCGTCCGCGGCGTCGTCGCCGCGGCGGCCAGCCTAGGCGCTGCTCGCGCGCGTCAGCCAACCAGTTCGGGCACCAGCAGCCCGGCGCCCAGCACCAGGCCGGCCAGGTTGGCGGCCAGGAGCAGCAGGATCCACAGCACGGCGGGCAGGTGGGTCAGCCCGGCGAGCTGGTCGGGGTCCGACGTACGGCGCCGCGCGCGGCCCGAGCGCAGCAGCTCGACCAGTGGCCGGGGCGCGGCCAGGAGCAGCAGCCACCCGATCAGGTAGGCGACCAGCGACTGCGCCTCGACCGGGGCCCACCAGGTCAGCGCGAGCAGCCCCGCGCCCAGCACCACGACGGTCAGCAGGCCGTAGCCGTTGCGGATCCACACCACCAGCGCGACCAGCAGCACCAGCAGCAGCCACAGCAGCCCGACCCCTCGGCCACGACCGAGGAGCACCGCGGCCAGCAGGCCGACCGCGGCGGGGGCGAGGTAGCCGGCGGCGAGCATCGCCACCATGCCCGGCCCGCGGGGCCGGCCGCGGGTGACGGTGAGCCCGGAGGTGTCGGAGTGCAGCCGGATGCCCTCGAGCCGCCGGCCGACCAGCACGCCGACGACCGCGTGCCCGGCCTCGTGCACGACGGTGACGCCGAGGCGCACCCGGCGCCAGGTCACCGGCGCGAGCACCAGCAGCAGCGCGACCGCGCCGGTGGCGGCGACCACCGCGGGCTCGGGCACCGGCTGCACCGCGGTGGCGCGGTCCCAGGCCTCCGCGAGGGTCGACACCCGACGGCCTCAGCCCAGCAGCTCGTTGAGCGACCCGGACCGGAAGCCGCGGTCGTCGACCGCGACCTCGGCGAAGCCCGCGCCCCTGACCGACGCCAGCACCGCCTGCTCGACCTCCGGGGCCAGCGGCAGCAGCGCGCGGTCGACCTCCACCGAGGCCCGGTCGCCGAGGTCGCGCACCCGCAGGTCGCGCACCCCGAGCGGCGCCAGCAGGCCCCGGACCGCGGCCTCCGCGCGCTCGACGCGCGCCAGTCGGTGGGGGGTCACCTCGACGCCGTACGCCACCCGGGAGGAGAGGCAGGCCGCGGCCGGCTTGTCCCAGGTCGGCAGGCCCCAGCGTCGCGAGGCCGCGCGCACCTGGTCCTTGGTCAGCCCCGCGTCGCGCAGCGGCGCCACGGCGCCGCGCTCGTCGGCCGCGCGGATGCCGGGCCGGAACCCGGCGACCGCGTCGTCGGCGTTGGTGCCGGTGGCGACCACCGCCAGACCGCGCGCCTCGGCCAGCGGCCCCAGCACGTCGACCAGCTCGGCCTTGCAGAAGTAGCAGCGGTCGCCGGAGTTGGCGCGGTAGCCCTCGCGGTCCATCTCGTGGGTCTCGGGCGTGAGCACCTCGACGCCGAGCGAGGCGGCGAAGTCGCGGGCCGGGTCGCGCTCGGCCTGCGGCAGCGAGTGCGAGTAGCCGGTGGCCGCGACCACCCGGTCGGGGCCGAGGGCGCGCACCGCGGCCGCCAGCAGGAACGCGCTGTCGGCGCCGCCGGAGTAGGCCACCAGCACCGAGCCGCGCCGCCGCAGGTCGGACTCGAGCGCGGCCAGCCGGGTTTCGAGCAGGTGGTCGTCGAGCCAGGCCGGGAAGTCGGCCAGCGAGTCGAGCACGACGTGGGTGCCGGCCGCCTCGAGCTCCTCGCGGGTGCAGCCGCCGGTGAGCACCGAGACGCTGGTGACGCCGGCGGCGAGCGCGCCCTCGACGTCGTGGACGTGGTCGCCGACGTAGATCGACGCCCCCTCGCGCACCAGCACGTCGGCCTTGCCCACGCCCCAGACCCGGCCCTCGAGGTGGTCGACGTCGAAGCCGACGTGGTCGAGGTGCAGCCGGGCGTTGGGGGTGTGCTTGCCGGTGACGACCACGACCCGCCCCCGGCGACGACGTACGGCGGCCAGCGCCTCGTGGGCGCCGGGGAGCGCGGGCACGGTCTCGATGGCGTGGTGGGGGTAGAGCTCGCGGAACCGGTCGCCGGCCGGGGCGACCTCCTCGGCGGCGAGGTGGGGCTCGAGCAGCACCTCGAGCGGGGGGCCGAGCCGGCTGGTCATCTCCTCGACGGGGAACTCCACGCCCAGCTCGGCGCCGAGCACCCGGAGCACGTCGCCGAAGCCCGCGACCGTGTCGATGAGCGTCAGGTCGAGGTCGAAGCCGACCACCAGCGGGGCGGGGCCGGCGGTCGAGGACATGGGCACAAGGGTAGGACCCGGGCCGCTGTGCGCCGCCGGCGACTGCGGGAGCGGTGGGTAGGGTCACAGCCATGAGTGACGGGGAGGTCCGGCCCAGGCAGCCGGCCGGCAAGGTCGTGCGCGAGACGGTCCTCCTCCTGGTCTTCGCCGTGCTCCTCGCGCTGGTCGTCAAGACGTTCCTGGTGCAGTCGTTCTACATCCCGTCGGAGTCGATGGAGCCCGGCCTCCAGGTCAACGACCGGATCCTGGTGCAGAAGCCGTCGTACTGGTTCGGGGGCGAGCCGCAGCGCGGCGACGTGGTGGTCTTCGACGACCCCGGCGACTGGCTGGCCGTCGACGAGCCCGAGCCGTCCGGTGTGGCGGCGCTGCTGGCCAAGATCGGGCTCTACCCCACCGGCGGCCACCTGGTGAAGCGGGTGATCGGCGTCGGCGGTGACACCATCGAGTGCTGCGACGAGGAGGGGCGCCTGTCGGTCAACGGCACCGCTCTCGACGAGGACTCCTTCATCGACCCGCAGACCGACTGCGACGGCCCGATGAAGTTCGACTGCTCGTGGACCGCCGGGCCGGTGCCCGACGGGATGCTGTTCGTGATGGGCGACAACCGCGACGACTCCGCCGACTCCACCGTGCACCTGTGCCGCGAGAAGAACCCCGGGTGCGACCCCGAGGCGGCCTACGTGCCCGTCGACCTCGTCGTGGGCAAGGTCTTCGCGCTGGTCTGGCCGCCCGGCCGGGCCGACCTCACCGGCCGCCCCGACGTCTTCGACTCGGTCGCCGACCCCGCCTCGGACTAGCCGGTCGCCAGCACCGCCGCGAGCGCGGCCGTGGCAGGCACGCCCAGCGCGCCCTCCCGGTGGACGGTGCCGTAGGTGCGGGTGCCGAACGCGCGACCCGGCCGGACCACGACGTCGGCGTGGCGGAACGCCTCGGTGGCGGTGCGGGGCAGCAGCGCCACGCCCAGACCGACCGCCACCAGGTTCTGCACCACGACGTAGTCGTCGCTCTCGTGGCGGACGTCGGGCTCGAAGCCGGCCGTCGCGCAGACCCGCAGCGTGTGCGCCCGGCAGCGCACGCAGCCCACGATCCACGGCTGGTCGGCCAGGTCGGCCACCGCCACCGAGCGGCGGCGGGCGAGCCGGTGGTCGGGCGGCAGCATCAGGTCGACGGGCTCGTCGACCAGCGGCCGCCAGACCAGCGCCCGCCCGCCGGCGGGATCGTCGCCCGGGTCGTCGTAGCCGAACACCAGCGCGAGGTCGACGTCGCCGCTCTCGAGCAGCGCCAGCGCCTCGGGCGGCTCGGCCTCGGTCAGCGCGACGTCGACGTCGGGGTGGGTGGCGCGCAGCCGGGCCATCGCCCGCGGCACCAGGGTCGCGGCCGCGGAGGGGTACGCCGCCAGCCGCACCCGGCCCCGGCGCAGGCTGGTGAGCTCGGCCAGCTCCTCGCGGGCCACGTGCAGCTCGCCGGCCACCGCGTCGGCCCGGGCCAGCAGCGCGCGGCCTGGCTCGGTGAGCTCCACCCCGGTCGTGGCCCGCAGCAGCAAGGTGCAGCCGGCCTCGCGCTCCAGCGCCCGCAGGTGCTGGCTCACCGCGGGCTGGGTCCAGCCCAGCGCCCGGGCGGCCCCGCTGATGGAGCCCGACCGGGCCACCTCGCGGAAGATGAGCAGGCGGCGGGGGTCCATCCGGGCATCATAAGCAGTAGTTATGGCTCGGCGAAGAAATACAGGGCTACCTTGGGGGCCCGCCAGCCGTCACGCTGGGGCCATGGACAGCACCCCGAAGACCATCGGCCTGATCGGCGGCATGAGCTGGTACTCCACCGCCGAGTACTACCGCGTGATCAACGAGGAGGTCCAGCGCCGCTTCGGCGGTCACGCCTCGGCGCGGATCGCCCTGCAGTCGCTGGACTTCTCCGAGGTGCGCGCCCTGCAGCAGCAGGAGGACTGGGCCGGGGCCGCACGGCTGCTCGCCGACGCCGGCCGCCGCTGCCAGGACGCCGGCGCCGACTTCGTGCTCATCTGCACCAACCTGATGCACAAGGTCGCCGACGAGGTCGAGACCGCGCTCGACGTGCCGCTGCTGCGGATCACCGACGCGATCGCCGCCCGGGCCCGCCGCGAGGGCTGGGACCGGCTCGGCGTGCTGGCGACCCGCTGGGTGATGGAGGAGGACTTCTACGTCGGCCGGCTCCGCGCCGCCGGCCTCGAGGTCCGCGTGCCCGACGCCGCCGACCGCGCGGAGGTCGACCGGGTGATCTTCGACGAGCTCACCCAGGGCACGGTGCTGGACTCCTCGCGGGCCACCTACGCCGCGGTGATGGAGCGGCTGGTGGCCGCGGGGGCCCAGGCCGTGGTGCTCGGCTGCACGGAGATCGAGCTGCTGGTGGGGGCCGACCACTGCCCGGTCCCCGTCCTGGACTCGATGCGGGTGCACGCCGAGGCCGCTGTCGACCTGGCCTGCGGCGCCCTGCAGCCGGCGTGATCCCGGCTAGGCCGGTGGCCGCCCCTCGGCCATCGCGACCAGCGTCGCCATCGCCGTCGGCGCGTCCCGGGTCACCAGCGGGCCGATGTCCTGGGCACCCGGCCCGGAGATCGCGGTGGTGACGGTGACGTCGGACCCGGTCTCGGTGGCGACGACCACGTGGTCGATCCGGATCACCAGCTCGCCCATGGTCAGCTGGTCGAGGTAGCGGGCACCTGGCTCGACCACCTCGAGCGTGAACGGCGTCTCGATCCCGCCGCTGAGCACCATCGTCCCCGCGGCACCCTCGGCGAAGTCGCCGTCGAGGGTGACCGCGTCGACGGCCGGGTCCCAGGCCGCCCAGGTGCCGGGGTCGCTCCACAGCGCCCAGACCGCGGCGGGGGCGGCGGTCGTGGCCTCGGTGCGGGTGTAGTGGAAGTCCATGCGCACGGACCCTAGGGGGTATCGGGCTCAACCGGCGCGCGAGACGCGCATCTCGCGGTCGCCGAAGCGGACGACGTCGCCGTCGCGGAGGGTCGCGGGTGCCGAGGGCTCGAGGCGCCGCACGGTGCCGCCGCGCAGCAGGAACGAGCCGTTGGTCGACCCCCGGTCCATCACGACCAGCGCGCCGTCGGGCACCACCTGGAACTGCGCGTGGGTCTTCGACAGCGACAGGTCCGGTGACGGCAGCCGCACCAGCCGCCGGGCCGGCTCGCCGGGCCGCGGCTCGGGGCGCCGGCCGACCAGCGTGAGCCCGTCGACCTCGAACTCCTCGCCGGTGTCGAAGGCGACCCGCCAGGCGGCCGGGGGCCGCCGCACGGTGGTCGTCTCGAGGTCGTCGTACGGCGCGGGAGCGGGTGGCTGGGCCTGGGCCGCCGGCTCGGGTGTGGGCGGCCCGACCAGCGGCCAGCCGAGCGAGCGGCGCGGCGTGACGGTCGGGGGGTTGGCGGGCGTCGCGGCCGGCGTGGCGACCTGGGGCACCGGCGCGGTCGCGGGGGCCGGTGGCGTGCCGTCCGGGGCGGTCGGGCCGGGCGGCGGCGCGGCCGGACGCCGGTCGGGCACGGTGGGCGGCGGTGTCGGCGAGGCCGGCACCAGCCGCATCGCGGTGAGGTTGACCACCGGGCGGGGCCGCTCGGGCTCGGGGGCCGCGACCTCCCGGCGCGGCCGGACGTCGACCACCGCCGAGCGCACCAGCCGGTCGTGCCACCCGCGGCGGGCTCCGCTCGGGTCGGCCAGCGCCGTCCAGGCCAGCGCCGCGGCGCCGAAGCCGAACGTCGGGAGGGTGGCGACGCCCACCACCAGCGTGCGCAGCAGTGCGGGGCCGACGCCGATCGGGGCGGTGGTGCCCTCGGTCACCACCCGCAGCCCGGTGGCGGCGCGCCCCGGCGAGGTGCCGAGCAGCCCCAGCACGAAGGCACCGACCAGCCAGACCACGACCACCGTGCCGACCACGAGCGCCACCCCCGGGAGCCAGCGGTCGTCGTCGCCGAACAGCACCACGGCGGCGTAGACCGCGGCGGCGTACACCGTCCAGGCCACCAGCCGGTCCAGCACGAACGCGTAGAAGCGCCGGTCCAGCCCCGCCGGGAGCAGGGCTGCCACGTGGGTCGCCGAGTCGCTCATGGGGCGGCCGCGGTCAGGGCTGGGTCACCTGGACGGTGACCCCGTCACCCAGGTCGATCACGGCCCCCGGCACCAGCTGGACGGTGATGCCCGGCCGCAGCTCCTCCGGCCCGACACCGGGCTGGACGAGCACGGTGCCGTTGGTCGAGCCGAGATCGGTGACGACCGCGCTGCCGTGGTCGGCACCGGCGCCCGGCCGGACCTCGACGTGGGTCGAGGAGATCTCCTGGTGGGGGCTCGGCACCGTGACCAGGCGCGGGTCGACGGCGCCGGCACCGGCCCGCCGGGCTTCGGGGGCCCGGCCGAGCAGCACGCTGCGGTCGACGTCGACCACCCCGCCGCTGGAGAGCACCAGGCGGGCGACCGGCCGGCTGGTCACCGGCGGCGCCGGCGGCTGCCCCGGGATGCCGGGAGCCGGACGGGCGTACGGGTCGTGGTCGGAGGAGGCGGTGAGGCCGTCGTGGTCGGTCACCGGCAGCACGCCGGTGTCGGCGGCCGCGTCCGCGTCATCGGCGTCGTCGGCGGTCTCGTCCGCGGCAGGGGCACCCCAGCCCGGCGGCGGCTCCAGCGGCGGCGGGGGCGGCGGCAACAGCGGGGCCGCCGGTGGAGCCGCAGGAGCGGGTGGTGCCGGCGGTGCCGGCGTCCACGCGGGCGGTTCGGCCGCGCGCTCGGACTCGGCAGGGAGGGCCTGCTGCTCGAGGAGCTCGGTCTCGACCACGTCGACGTCGGGCTCGTCGGTCGCAGGGCCGAGGAGGGCGTCCAGCGGCACCTCCTCGACCGGCACCTCCTCGACCGGCACCTCCTCGACCGGCACCTCCTCGACCGGCTCAGCGTCGGCGGGCTCGGCGTCGGCGGGCTCGGCGTCCTCGACCGGCGTCGGCACCGGGCTCGACACGGGGCTCGACACGGGGCTCGACGCGGGGCTCGACGCGGGGGCGTCCGGCTCGAGGTCGGCCAGCGGCGCGTCGAGGGCCGAGGGCGGGAAGGCCGGCTCCTCCTCGACCTCGGGCCCGTCCGTCGCCTCGGGCTCGACGTCGGGCTGGACGTCGGGCTGGACGTCGGGCTGGACCTGGGGCTGGACGTCGGACGGCGCCAGGAGGTCGGACGGCGCGTCGAGGGGCGACGGCTCGCGGGGCGGCAGCGGGATCGCGGGACCGGGCGCGGCCGTGGTGGGCGCCGAGGTGGCGGCGGCGGAGGCCGCGCCCACGGGGGTCGAGCCCCAGTCGTCGGGCTCGGCGAGCTCCTCGGCGGTGGCGACGTCGGCCTCGCCGAACGGCGGCAGGCCGTCCGGCGCACGACCCAGCTCGAGCGCCGAGAGCCGCACCAGGCCGCCGGAGGTGGGGAAGCTGCGGCCGTCGCCCTCGGGCTCACCGACGTCGACGGTCATCCGCTCGACGCCGCGCAGCGAGCGCTCCACCCAGGTGGTCGCGCTGGACCCGGCCAGCTCCACGGTGTCGTCGGTCAGGACGATGGTGGCCGACGCCTCGCCGCGGATCACCAGCTTGGTCTCGTCGTCGGTGGTGCTGACCAGCACGAAGCCGGGCAGCTCGCGCAGCCCGCCGGCGATCAGCGCGTCGAGGGTCACGTCGAACCCCGCGCCGTCGTCGACCAGCTCCCACAGCCGCGCGACACGGGCCTTCTCGGTGGGCGGCAGGAGCACGGTGGCGTGGTCGCCGACGATGCCGAACCAGGCGCCGGGCCGGTAGGACCGGGCGCCGGGGGCGTCGAGGTTGCTCACGGCAGGACCCCCAGTTTCTGCTCGAGACTCGCGCGCTGCTGCTCGGAGTCGTAGCTGCTGTCGGCGACCAATCCCACCACATCGACCACGACGGCGGTCGCGTTGTCCAGTCCCCCTGCCGCCACCGCGGCCGCCACCAGCCGGTCGGCCGCGTCGCGGGGATCGCCGGTGTCGAGGAGGATCCGCTCGATCTCGGCGTCGTCGATCATCCCGCTGACGCCGTCGCTGCACAGCAGCAGCCGCTCGGCCTCGGCCACCGGCAGCACGTGGAAGTCCGCGGTGCCGCGGCCGGTGCCACCGAGCGACCGGGTGACGACGTTGCGCCCCTCGAAGTGCGGGGCCTGCTCGGGACTCAGCTCGCCGGACTCGACCAGGTCCTGCACCAGGCTGTGGTCGGTGCTGACCTGCTGGAGCCGCCGGTCGTGGAGCCGGTAGGCACGGGAGTCGCCGAGGTTCATCACCAGCCACACCGGGGAGCAGTCCGCGGCCTGGGCGAGGAACGCGCCCACGGCGGTGGTGGCGGTGACGAAGTCGGACGAGCCGCCGGCGCGCGCCTCGGCCATGAACTCCTCGAGCCGCCGCTGGCAGGCGTCGAGGGTGCGGGTCACCGCGTCGCGCGCGGCCACGGCGTCGTAGCCCGACTCCGCCAGCCCGGCGAACTCCTCGACCACGATCCGGCTGGCGGCGTCGCCGCGGTCGTGCCCGCCCATGCCGTCGGCGACGAGGAAGACCGGCGGCGCGACCAGGAAGGCGTCCTCGTTCTGCTCGCGCACCCGGCCGACGTCGGTGGTGGCGCCGTGGTGGAGCTCGACCTGGGTCAACGTCGCCTCCGGGGGCAGCGCGTGGGCGGGGCCGTGGGTGCGGCGGATAGCGTGGGAGGGATGTCCGCCCGAGCGCCCCAGGGGTACCGCTCGCTCGCCGACCAGCTGCGCGGCTGGCCCGACGAGCGGCTCGCCCGACTGCTCTCGGCCCGTCCCGATCTCGCCACTCCTGCCCCTCAAGACTCCGGCCAGGTGGCCTCGCGAGCCGCCACCCGGTCCTCGTTGATGCGCGCGCTCGACCAGCTGGACCGGCTCGAGCTCTTCGTACTCGATGCCCTCGTCGTCGCAGGTCAAACCCCCGACGCCCGGCTCGAGGAGCTGGTGCGGGCCGACCGGCAGGCCGTCCGGGCGGCGGTCGAGCGGCTCGCCGACCTGGCCCTGGCCTGGCAGTCGACCTCGGGGCTGCGGCCGCTCACCGGTGTCGCCGACGTCCTGCAGGCGGGCCCGGCCGACGCCCGCAGCGGCCTGCAGACCGCCTCCGCCGACCCGCTGCCCCTCGCCGAGGCCGCCCGCCGGATCGCCGAGGTCTCGCCCGCGGCCCGGGCCATGCTCGAGCACGTCTGCGACGCCGGCGGCGAGGCCACCACCGGCTCGGCCCGGCACACCGTGCTGCCGGCCGACGCCACGACCCCCGCCGAGGAGCTGCTCGCCCGCCGGCTGCTGGTGCCGCGCGGCAGCGTGGTGGTGGTGCCCGGCGAGGTCGGCATCGCGCTGCGCGGCGGGCACACGACGACCGAGCCCGTCGACGACGTCCCCGAGGTCGCGACCACCGAGCGCGACGCCGCGCTCGTCGACCGCACCGCCGCCGGCGCGGCGTTCGAGCTGGTGCGGCGGGTGGAGCTGCTGCTCGACCACTGGGGCACCACGCCCCCCTCGGCGCTGCGCAGCGGCGGCCTGGGGGTGCGCGAGCTGCGGGCCGCGGCGGGCTACCTCCAGCTCGACGAGGCGACCACGGCGCTGGTGGTCGAGGTCGCGTGGGGCGCCGGGCTCATCGCCACCGCCGCCGACGCCGACGGCAACCCCGCCTGGGCGCCCACCGACCAGTTCGACCAGTGGAGCTCGCGCTCGTCGCAGGAGCGCTGGGCGGCGCTGGTCTCCGCGTGGCTCGAGAGCCCCCGGATGCCCGGGCTCGTCGGCAGTCGCGACCCCGCCGGCAAGCCGTGGAACGCGCTGTCGCCGGAGCTCTCCGGCGTGCACATGGCCGAGACCCGACGGATGACGCTGGCCGCGCTCGCGGCGCTGCCGGCCGGGCAGGTGCTCGCCGCCGGCACCGGCCTGCCGTCGCTGGTGGCGCTGCTCACCTGGCAGCGGCCGCGTCGACCGCGCACCCGCGCCGACCAGGTCGCCTGGACGGTCGCCGAGGCGGCGACCCTGGGCGTGACCGGGCTGGGCGGCGTGGCGTCGTACGCCGGGCCGCTGCTCGACGGCGACCCGGCCGGCGCCTCGGCCGCGCTGGCCGACCTGCTGCCGGCGCCGGTCGACCACGTGCTGCTCCAGGCCGACCTCACCGCGGTGGCCCCCGGTCCCCTGGAGACCGCGCTGGCCCGGCAGCTGCAGCTGGTGGCCGACGTGGAGTCCCGGGGCGGGGCGACGGTCTACCGGTTCACCTCCGGCTCGGTGCGGCGCGCCCTCGACGTGGGCTGGTCGGCGGCCGAGCTGCACGCGTTCCTCGGCTCGGTGTCGCGCACCCCCGTGCCGCAGCCGCTCACCTACCTCGTCGACGACACCGTGCGGACCTTCGGCACGGTGCGGGTCGGCCACGCCGAGGCGTTCCTGCGCGCCGACGACGAGTCCGCGCTCACCGAGCTGCTCCACCACCCCAGGGCCGCCTCGCTGGGGCTGCGGCGGATCGCGCCCACCGTCGTCATCAGCACCACGCCCCTCGACGTGCTGCTCCCCCGGCTCCGCGAGCTCGGCGCCGCCCCGGTGGTCGAGGGCGCCGACGGCAGCGTGCACGTGGCCCGCCGCGACGTGGTGCGGGCCCGCACGCCCCGCGACCGCCGCGGTGCCGGACTGCGGTCGGCACGCGACGCCGCCAGGGTGCAGCAGGTCGTGGCCGCCGTGCGCGCCGGCGACGTCGCCGCCTCGCACCGGCCGGCGTCGTCGACGGCGCTGACGCCGTCGGGGTCGCTGGCGGCGCTGCGCGAGGCCGTCGAGGTGGGCGCCACCGTGCTGATCGGCTACGTCGACAACCACGGCGTGCGCAGCGAGCGGGTCGTCGACCCCAGGTCGGTGGAGGGCGGGGTGCTCACCGCCCGCGACCACCGCACCGGCGAGGAGCGCACCTTCGCCGTGCACCGGATCGGGCTCGTGCGCCCGATCGACGACGGGGCTGCTTCGTAGACTCCCCGGCGTGGACGTGCGCGGGTACGCCGAGACGGCCGCCGACCTGCTCAACGCCGAGGTGGGCGAGGTCGCCGACCTGCGCGCCGTGCTGGCCGGACGGCCGTGGCTCGCCGGGCAGGTCACCGACCGCGACTGCATGCTGGTGCGCCGGCTCCAGCGCGAGCTGCGCCCGGTCTTCGCAGCGGCCCGGGACGGTGACACCCGCCGGGTCGTCGACACCCTCAACGCGCTGCTGGTGACCTACCCCGTCACCCCACAGATCTCGACCACCGATCCCGACGACCTCCACCTCCACGTCGCCTCGCGGCACGCCTCGGTGGGCGAGCTGCTCACGGGCGAGTCGCTGCTCGGCCTGGCCACGCTGGTCTGCGAGCTCGGCCCCGGCCGCCTCGGCGTCTGCGCCGCCGTGCCCTGCACCCGGGTCTTCGTCGACACCTCGCCCAACGCCTCGCGCCGCTACTGCTCCGAGCGGTGCTCCTCGCGCGCCAACGTCGCCGCCCACCGGGCGCGCAAGCGGGCCGCCGTCCCGGCGCCGTCGCCCTCCCCCTCCCCCGGCGCGCGCGCCTAGACTCGCCGGATGCGCGGCCGCACCTCCCAGCACGACCAGCCCGACCGCGACCGGCGCACCGACTACTGGGGCGTGGTGCTCGACAGCCGAGACCCGCACCGACTGGCCCGCTTCTACGCCGAGCTGCTCGACTGGCGGATCGGCACCGAGGAGGACGCCTGGGTGACGGTGCGCCCGCCCGACGGCGTCGCCTACCTCGCCTGCCAGCTCGACGAGCGGCACGAGCCGCCGGTGTGGCCGTCGGCGCCCGGGCGGCCCACGATGCAGCTGCACCTCGACCTCGAGGTCGACGACCTCGACGCGGCCGTCGCCGACGCGGTGGCGCTGGGCGCCGAGCCGGCGTCGTACCAGCCCCAGGACGACGTGCGGGTGCTGCTCGACCCCGACGGCCACCCGTTCTGCCTCTACCGGTCCTCCACCGGTCCGTAGGCTGGAGGGGATGAACGACGGACCCCTGATCGTCCAGTCCGACAAGACGTTGCTGCTGGAGATCGACCACGAGCGCGCGGCCGACTGCCGCAAGGCGATCGCCCCCTTCGCCGAGCTGGAGCGCAGTCCCGAGCACATCCACACCTACCGGCTCACGCCGCTCGGGCTGTGGAACGCGCGGGCCGCCGGCCACGACGCGGAGCAGGTGGTCGACACGCTCCTTGAGTACAGCCGCTACGCGGTGCCGCACGCGCTGCTGGTCGACGTCGCCGAGACGATGGCCCGCTACGGGCGGCTGCGGCTGGAGAAGCACCCCACCCACGGGCTGGTGCTCTCCTCGACCGACCGGCCGGTGCTCGAGGAGGTGCTGCGCGCCAAGAAGGTGCAGGGCATGCTCGGCGCCCGTATCGACGACGACAGCGTCGTGGTGCACGGCTCCGAGCGCGGCAACCTCAAGCAGGCGCTGCTCAAGCTGGGCTGGCCGGCCGAGGACTTCGCGGGCTACGTCGACGGCGAGTCGCACCCCATCGAGCTCGACCAGGCCGACTGGACCCTGCGCGACTACCAGCGCGAGGCGGCGGAGTCGTTCTGGCACGGCGGCTCCGGCGTCGTCGTGCTGCCGTGCGGCGCCGGCAAGACGCTGGTGGGCGCGGCGGCGATGGCGGAGGCCAAGGCCACCACGCTGATCCTCGTGACCAACACCGTCTCGGCCCGGCAGTGGAAGGACGAGCTGGTCCGGCGCACCTCGCTGACCGCGGAGGAGATCGGGGAGTACTCCGGGGCGGTCAAGGAGGTCCGGCCGGTCACGATCGCGACGTACCAGGTGCTGACCACGAAGCGGAAGGGCGTCTACCCCCACCTCGAGCTGCTCGACGCCCGTGACTGGGGCCTGATCGTCTACGACGAGGTACACCTGCTGCCCGCGCCGATCTTCCGGATGACCGCGGACCTCCAGGCCCGCCGCCGGATCGGGCTGACCGCCACCCTGGTGCGCGAGGACGGCCGCGAGGGCGACGTGTTCTCGCTGATCGGGCCGAAGCGCTACGACGCGCCGTGGAAGGACATCGAGGCGCAGGGCTGGATCGCGCCGGCCGACTGCGTGGAGGTGAGGGTCACGCTGCCGGCGTCCGAGCGGCTGGTCTACGCGACCGCGGAGCCCGAGGAGCGCTACCGGCTCGCGGCCTGCACCCACCACAAGGTCGACGTGGTGCGCGACCTGGTCGCGCGGCACGCCGGCCGCCCGACGCTGGTGATCGGTCAGTACCTCGACCAGCTCGACGAGCTCTCGGCCGCCCTCGACGCCCCCGTGATCAAGGGCGACACCTCGGTGGCGGAGCGGCAGCGGCTCTTCGAGGCGTTCCGCTCCGGCGAGCTGGGGCTGCTGGTGGTCTCGAAGGTCGCGAACTTCTCCATCGACCTGCCCTCGGCCGAGGTCGCCATCCAGGTCTCCGGCTCGTTCGGGTCGCGCCAGGAGGAGGCCCAGCGCCTCGGCCGCCTGCTCCGCCCCGGCGAGGGCGGCAAGGTCGCGCGCTTCTACACGATCGTCTCGCGCGACACCGTCGACGCGGAGTTCGCCCAGAACCGGCAGCGGTTCCTGGCCGAGCAGGGGTACGCCTACCGGATCGTCGACGCCGAGGACCTCGGGACGCTCGCGCCCTGAGTCCGCCTGCGTGGCGGCTCGGCGGCGAGACGGGGACTGCCGACCGGTCTCCCGCGTCACTAGCCTGCGCCCATGAGCGATCAGGTGATGTTCACCCTCGACGAGTCCGAGCAGGTCACCCACTGGTACAACGTCGTGGCCGACCTGCCGACGCCACCCCCGCCCCCGCTGCACCCCGGCACCCGCGAGCCGGTCGGGCCCGACGACCTCGGCCCGCTGTTCCCGATCGAGCTGATCATGCAGGAGGTCACGACCGAGCGGTACGTCGAGATCCCCGACCCGGTGCGGGAGGTCTACCGCCAGTACCGGCCCAGCCCGCTCTTCCGCGCCCGCCGCTGGGAGCAGCGGCTCGGCACCCCGGCCCGGATCTACTACAAGTACGAGGGCGTCTCGCCCGCCGGGTCGCACAAGACCAACACCGCGGTCCCGCAGGTCTACTACAACTCGCTGCACGGGATCACCCGCCTGACCACCGAGACCGGCGCCGGCCAGTGGGGCACCGCGCTGTCGTACGCCGCCGCGCTGTTCGACGTGCAGTGCGAGGTGTGGCAGGTGGGGGCGTCGTTCGACACCAAGCCCCAGCGGCGCACGCTGATCGAGGTCTTCGGCGGCACCGTGCACCGCTCGCCCAGCCGGCTCACCGAGTCGGGCAAGGCGTTCCCCGAGGACCACTCCGGCTCGCTCGGCATCGCGATCTCCGAGGCCGTCGAGGTCGCCGCCCAGGCCGAGGACACGAAGTACGCTCTCGGCTCGGTGCTCAACCACGTGCTGCTGCACCAGACCGTGATCGGCGAGGAGACGCTGCGCCAGCTCGCCAAGGCCGGTGAGTCGGCGGTCGACCTGGTCGTCGGGTGCGCGGGCGGCGGGTCGAACTTCGCCGGGCTGGCCTTCCCGTTCCTGCGCGAGAAGCTCGCCGGCACCCAGGACCCGCGGATCCTGGCGGTCGAGCCCAGCTCGTGCCCGACGCTGACCCGCGGCGAGTACCGCTACGACTTCGGCGACACCGCCGGCCTGACGCCGCTGATGAAGATGTACACGCTCGGCCACGACTTCGTGCCCTCGCCGATCCACGCCGGCGGGCTGCGCTACCACGGCATGGCGCCGCTGGTCTCGCACGCCGTGCACGAGGGGCTGATCGACGCCACCGCCCTCGACCAGACCGAGTGCTTCGAGGCCGGCCTGGAGTTCGCGCGCACCCAGGGCATCGTCGCCGCCCCCGAGTCGTCGCACGCCCTCGCCCAGGCCCGCCGCGAGGCCCTCGCCGCCCGCGACAGCGGCGAGGAGAAGGTGATCGTGATCGGCCTCTCCGGCCACGGCCTGCTCGAGCTCGGCGCCTACGACGCGTTCCTCGGGGGCCGCCTCGAGGACGACCCGCTCTCCGACGCCGACCTCGCCTCCGCCCTCGCCGGGGTGCCCGAGGTCTGAGGCGCCACGGACCGCGTGTAACACGTCGTCCGCACCACTTCCTGGTCGTTGCGGCGGCCGGTCGGTGGTGCGGACGGCGTGCGACAGCCGGAACTCCTCGATCGAGCTGTTCGGGTCGATTCGCGTCCGGCCGTCGGCACGAACAGCGCACAGGCGCGGTTCGTCCCTCGGATAGCGCCCTCGATTCGCACGAACGGCGCAAAGGCGCCGTTCGTACTCGGATCGCCCCCTCAAGCTGCACGAACAGCTCGATTGTGTAGTTCTGGCAGATTGGCGGCCGCCACAGCGGCGGCGCGGGCGGAGTCCGTGCCGGCAGCGCGCCGGGCCGGCAGGCCGAGCGAGGCTCGGGGTCAAGGGCGCGCAGCGGCGAAGCGAACCCGTGACGCCGAGGCTCAGCCTGCTACGCGCGGCCGTCCCCGCACCTCGATCGAGGGCGCCCCCAGCCGCACGAACCACGCAAGGGCGCCGTTCAGGCCGATCCGCCGGCCGCCCCATCAGCACGAACCACGCCTTTGCGTGGTTCACGTCCCAGTCAGCCACCCACGCAACGACCCCGCCACCCGGACTCGGGTGACGGGGTCGTCGGACGACGATCAGCCCGTCAGCGGAACGCCTCCAGGCGAAGCCGGTCGAGCAGCGCGAGCTTGCCCGACGACGGCTTGGGGGCGGCCAGCTTGGGGCAGACCTTGTCGGAACGGTTGCCGGTGCGACGGGCCGGCACCGCGCCGGTGCGCAGGTACGCCGCGACCGTGTCGTCCACGCAGGCCACGCCGCTGAGCGAGGAGGAGTGCGTGGTGCCGTTGCGGCCCTCGACGAGCGCGGCCTTCTTGAACAGGCGACGGGTGGCCAGTGCCCCGGCGTACGGCGTGGCGCCGTCGAAGGTCTCGCTCACGAGCAGCACCGGCCGGTCGAAGGTGCGGGTCACCTGCACCCGCGGGCCGGCCTTGACCGGCCAGGTCCGGCACGGCGCGTTGAACCAGGCGTTGCTCCACGTGAGGTACGGCGCCGAGCGGTGCACCCGCCAGTTGTCCTTGGCCCAGGTCCGCCACTTCCGCGGCCACGGCGCGTCCGTGCACTCGGTGCCGAGGTAGACGGCGTAGCCGTTGTCGGCGCCCTTCCCGACCGGGTTGCTGCTGCGGTAGAGCTGCTTGACCAGCGAGGCGTTGCCCTTG
Organism: Nocardioides sp. SYSU D00038; assembly: GCF_016924665.1. GTDB lineage: Bacteria > Actinomycetota > Actinomycetes > Propionibacteriales > Nocardioidaceae > Nocardioides. The sequence goes on along the minus strand of NZ_JAFFJT010000024.1, from coordinate 88,067 downwards.
TTGGCCAGCGCGGAGAACGCCGTGGCGACCGTCGGCCACGCGCCCACGGTGTAGCCGGCCGGCAGCAGCGCGTCGGTCAGCTCGCTCGGGCCGACCTTGCCGCCGGCGGGGCGCCGGTCGAGACGGCGCTTGAGCCGCTCGAACTCGCCGCGCACGGCGCGGGCCGACCGGCCCAGCTGGTAGGTCTTGTGGTGGCGACCCACCCAGCCGAAGAACTTGGTCAGCGCCTTCTCGAACGCCTTGTCCTGCTTGAGGTTGGAGCGGTAGAAGACCTGCTTGGCGTCGATCACGCCGTCCATCACCACCTTGTCGAGCCGGTCGGGGTGGAGCGTGGCGTAGACCTGCGCGATGTAGGTGCCGTAGGAGAAGCCGTAGAAGCTGACCTTCTCGGCGCCGATCGCGGTGCGCAGCGCCTCGAAGTCGGCGACGACGTCGGTGGTGCGCAGGTGCGGCAGCAGCTTCTTGCCGGCCGAGCGGCCGCAGGCCCGCGCGTAGCGCTCGGTCTTCTTCCGCCAGTGCTTGGTGATCGAGGCCTTGGTCGGCACGTACGAGGGACGGTCCCACCCGAAGTAGCGCCCGTTGCAGCTCAGCGCGGGGCGGCTGTCGCCGACGCCGCGCGGGTCGACGCCGTACCAGTCGTAGGTGCGGCCGACGTTGCCCGGCACCGCCGCGCCGAGGGCGGCGACCCAGAGCCCGGAGCCACCGGGGCCGCCCGGGTTGGTGAACATCGCGCCGCGGTAGGGCCCGGCGCCGGGGTCGGCCAGGATCCGCGAGACCGCGAGGGTGATCTTCTCCCCGTCCGGGTCGGCCGGGTCGAGCGGCACGGCGAGGGTGCCGCACTTGGCGCCCGCCTGCACAAGGTAGGGGTCGTTGCACTGTCCCCAGGTGATGCCGGCCAGGGCCGGGCGGGCCGGGGCGGCCGCGGTGGCGGCCGATCCGGTCGTGGCGGGGACGAGCAGTCCGGCGGCGAGGGCACCCACCGCGAGGGCGAGGGCCGCGAGCCTGGTACGTCGCATGTCAGTCCTTCCGAGAGCGAACCGGTCCGGGCCATGCTCGCACGGCCGTCCCACGGGGTGTCGCGGGTTCGGTGGTGGGGGGCGATCCTCCGTAGGCTTGCAGGAGTGAAGGCCCTGCTGCTCGAGAACATCCACCCGGTCGCCGTCGAGACGCTGGAGCGCCACGGCTTCGAGGTCGAGCTCCGCGCCGCCTCCATGAGCGAGGAGGAGCTGGTCGCCGCCCTGCCCGGCATCTCGCTGCTCGGCATCCGCTCCAACACCACGATCACCCCCCGCGTGCTCGACGCGGCCGAGGACCTGCTGGCGATCGGCTGCTTCTGCATCGGCACCAACCAGGTCGACCTGGTCGCCGCGGCCGCCCGCGGGGTGGCGGTCTTCAACGCGCCGTACTCCAACACCCGCAGCGTCGTCGAGCTGGTCATCGGCGAGATCATCGCACTGGCCCGGCGGCTGCCGGAGAAGACCCAGAAGATGCACGCCGGCGTCTGGGACAAGTCGGCCAAGGGCAGCCACGAGATCCGCGGCCGCACGCTCGGCATCGTCGGCTACGGCAACATCGGCACCCAGCTCTCGAACGTCGCCGAGGGGCTCGGCCTCCGGGTGATCTTCTACGACACCGCCGACCGGCTCGCCCACGGCAACGCCCGCCGGATGCGCAGCCTCGACGACCTGCTGGCCGAGGCCGACGTCGTCACGCTGCACGTCGACGGCCGGCCCGGCAACGCGGGCTTCTTCGGCGACGAGCAGTTCCGCAAGATGAAGCCCCGCTCGCTGTTCATCAACGCCGCCCGCGGGATGGTCGTCGACGACGTCGCGCTCCGCGGCCACATCCTGTCGGGCCACATCGCCGGCGCGGCCCTCGACGTCTTCCCGGTCGAGCCGAAGGCCCAGGGCGACGAGTTCGAGTCGGTGCTGCGCGGCCTCGACAACGTGATCCTCACCCCCCACGTGGGCGGCTCCACCCAGGAGGCGCAGGAGGAGATCGGCTGGTTCGTCGCCGGCAAGCTCGCCGGGTTCGCGCTCGAGGGCCGCACCGAGCTCTCCGTCGACCTGCCGGCCGTCCAGGCCCCCCAGCTGGTCTCGGGCACCCGGGTCGGCTACCTCCACGTCAACGTCCCCGGCGTGCTGGCCGACGTGAACCGGCTGCTCGCCGAGCACGGCGTCAACGTCACCGGCCAGTACCTCGCGACCCGCGGCGAGCAGGGCTACGTCGTCACCGACACCCCCGAGGAGCTCCCGGCCGGCACCCTGGCCAAGCTCGAGTCGTCGCCCCACACGGTGTGGGTGCGGAGCTGGCACGCCTGACCCGGGCACGGCAGGCACACCGAAAACCTGGTGTGCCAGCCCTTTTCGCGGTCCTACCTTGACCGACTGGGCACCGCCCGGTGCGCACCGAACAGGGAAGGACCATGGAGAAGATCAGCACGAAGCTCCTCAGCTGGGCTTCGATCCTCGAGCAGGGCACGCGCGACCAGGCGGTGCTGACGGCGACGATGCCGTTCATCCACCCCCACGTCGCGCTGATGCCCGACGCCCACCTCGGCCGCGGCGCGACGGTCGGATCGGTGATCCCCACGCTGGGCGCGATCATCCCGGCCGCCGTCGGCGTCGACATCGGCTGCGGGATGATCGCCGTCCGCACGCAGTGGACCCGCGCCGAGCTCCCGGCCGAGCGCCGGCCGCTCCGCGAGGCCATCGAGCGGGCGGTCCCGCTGTCGGCCGGCAACGCCAACCGCCGGATCACCCGCGACCACACCCGCGAGCGCCTCGAGCGGCTCACCGTGGCCGCCGAGCAGGCCGGCTTCGACCCCGGGGCGTACGCCGCGACGTGGGAGCTCCAGCTCGGCACGCTGGGCTCGGGCAACCACTTCATCGAGGTGACCGTCGACGAGCTCGACCGGGTCTGGCTGTTCCTCCACTCCGGGTCCCGCGGGGTCGGGAACCGGATCGCCCAGCACGCGATCACCGTCGCCCGGCGGCTCTGCGAGCAGTGGTGGATCCCGCTGCCCGACCGCGACCTCGCCTACCTGGTCGAGGGCACCGACGAGTTCTGGGCCTACGTCCGCGAGATGCGGTGGGCGCAGGACTACGCGCTGCTCAACCGCGAGGAGATGATGGACCGGGTCGTCCGGGAGTTCGCCGAGTGGGTGGGCGCCACGGACGAGCGGGAGGTGCAGCGGCTGGAGGAGATCAACTGCCACCACAACTACACCGAGCGCGAGCGCCACTTCGGCAAGGACGTGTGGCTCTCGCGCAAGGGCGCCATCAACGCCGAGGCGGGCCGGCCCGGCCTGATCCCCGGCTCGATGGGCACCGCGTCGTACGTCGTGGAGGGGAAGGGCAACCCCGTCTCGCTGTGCTCGGCACCCCACGGCGCGGGCCGGGAGTACTCCCGGTCGCGGGCGCGTCGCACGTTCACCCTCGAGCAGCTGCGCGAGGCCATGACCGGCATCGAGTTCCGCGACAGCGAGGCCTTCGTCGACGAGATCCCCGCCGCCTACAAGGACATCGACCGCGTGATGGCCGACGCCGCGGACCTCGTGGAGGTGCGGCACGTGCTGCGCCAGGTGGTCAACGTCAAGGGCGACTGAGTCGCCTCGCCCGGCCCCGCCACGTCCCCGCGTGGCGGGGCCCCGCCGCGCTCGAGGCCGGGCCGGACGCCGACCGGGCTCGGAGGTCCTGCGTACGCTCGAGGGATGGCAGTGGTGACCGAGGTCCGCAGCCGGCTCGGCGAGGCGCTCTTCCACCGCGTGGCCGGGCCCGACGGCCCGCGCCACCGCGAGCGGATCCACGGCCGGCCCGGGCCGCGCTGGTTCGAGGCCGACAGCGCGATCGCCCGCGTGCACGGCGACGCCTCGATGTTCGTCGGGGGCATCCGTGCCCTGCTGCTGCAGACCCTGCACCCCGCAGCGATGCGCGCTGTCTCGGAGCACTCGGGCTTCCGCGGCGACATGTGGGGCCGGCTCCACCGCACCAGCCACTTCCTCGCCGTGACCACCTTCGGCACCGCCGACGACGCCGAGTCGGCGGTGCGGATGGTGCGCTCGATCCACGACCGGATCACCGGCACCATGCCCGACGGCACCCCGTACGCCGCCTCGGACCCCCACCTGCTCGGCTGGGTGCACGTGGCCGAGGTCGACAGCTTCCTGCGCGCCCACACGCTCTACGGCCGGGAGCCGCTCGACCGGGCCGGCCGCGACCGCTACGTCGCCGAGACCGCCGTGGTGGCCCGCAAGCTCGGCGTGCTCGACCCGCCCACCACGGAGGCCGAGCTGCGCGAGGCGCTGGCGGCGTACCGCCCCGAGCTGCGCGGCACCCCCGAGGCGCGCGAGGCGGTGCGATACCTGCTGTTCCGGCCGCCGCTGCCGCTGGCCGCGCGGGCGCCGTACGGCGTGCTGGTGGCGGCCGCGATCGGCCTGATGCCGGCCTGGACCCGCATCCACCTGCGGCTGCCGTGGCTGCCGGTCACCGAGCGCACCGTGGTGCGCGGGCTCGGCTCGCTGGCCACCGGCACCATCCGCTGGGCGCTGACCCCGCCGGAGCCCCGGGCCTCCTGAGGCGGGTCAGCCGACGACCATGTCCTCGCCCGACCAGAACGCCCGCATGCTGGTGATCCGCCCGTCGTCGTCGAAGGTCATCACGTCGATCGGCGAGAGCGTGTAGGTCTGGTCGCCGGCCCGCGAGACCAGCTCGAACTCGAAGGCAGCCTCGTTGCCGGCGATCCGCACCGTGACCAGCCGCCCGGTCTGGTCCATGGTCTCCAGCGGCGCGTAGAACTCGCGGATCGACTCCCGGGTGGTCCGCACCTCGGTGCCGACCGGGTCCTCCACCGTGGCGCCGTCGGCGTAGAGCTCCAGCACCTGGTCGGCCGTGCCGGTGGCGACGCGGTCGACGTACGCCCGGACGGTCTGCTCGATCTGCTCGCGGGTCGCCACCATGGGGTCCTCTCGAAATCCTGCACCGGCTGCGGTGTTCCGCCGGACACCGTATCGCTGGTTTGATGGAGCGCCTATGGACCTCGGTGACAGATGGCCCCTCCCTGACGCCCACGACCTGCGCGACGAGCTGGTCGCCGCGTACGCCGACCCCGCGCGGGGCTACCACGACACCCTGCACCTGACCGAGGTGCTCGACCGGCTCGACGAGCTCGCGGCTGCGGGAGTCGGCTTCGACGAGGTGGCGGTGCGGCTGGCCGCCTGGTTCCACGACGGGGTCTACGACGGCGAGCGCGACGCCGAGGATCGGTCGGCGTGCTGGGCCGAGGACGCGCTGCCCGCACTGGTCGACGCCACCCTGGTCGCTGAGGTCGCCCGGCTGGTCCGGCTCACCGAGACCCACCGCCCGGAGGACGCCGACACCAACGGGTGCGCGCTGTCCGACGCCGACCTGGCGATCCTGGCGGCGCCGGCCCCGCGCTACGACGACTACGTCGCCGCGGTGCGGCGCGAGTACGCCCACGTCGGCGACGACGACTTCCGCCTCGGTCGGGCCGCGGTGCTGCGGGGGCTCGACGACAAGCCGACGCTGTTCCACACGGCGTACGCCCGGGACCACTGGGAGGCCACCGCCCGGGCCAACCTGGCCCGCGAGCTCGACCGGCTGGAGAACGGGCGGGCCTCGGCCTGAGTTCACTCCCCGGGGTGGGGTTGACCGGCCCAGCTGCGGACACCGATGGGGCATGACGTTCGTGCGACTCTTCCTGGTCCGGCTGCTGTGGGCGCGCCCGCCCGGGGGCTGGTGACCGTGCTGGGTCACCTTCGGCACGCCTACGACCCGTCCGGCGAGGTCGACGTCGCGGGCTCCGCCGGCAGCCTGGCGGCCTACACCACCGCGCTCGCGGCGCTGGTGGGCGGCGCCCGCCTCGCGGGGCGCGAGCTCCCCGACCAGCACCACCCCCTCGACCTGGCCCTCGGCGGGCTGGCGGTCCACAAGCTCAGCCGGCTGCTGTCCAAGTCGTCGGTGGCGAGCCCGCTGCGCGCGCCGTTCACCGAGTTCCGGGAGGCGACCGGCGCGTCCGAGCACGCCGAGGAGGCCCGGGGTGACCACGGCGTGCGCCACACCGTGGGCGAGCTCATCACCTGCCCGTTCTGCCTCGGCGTGTGGGTCTCCACCGCCTACGTCGCCGGTCTGGTCCTGGCGCCGCGACCGACCCGGACGGCGGCCGCCGTGCTCGTGGTCAGCGCGCTGTCGGACGCCGCGCAGCACGCCTACGAACGGCTACGCGCCGGCTGAGCGCCCACCTCGACCGGGGGCCGCACCCTTGCGCCGGCGCAGCCCGGCCGCCACCAGGCGGGCCACCAGCTCCCGGGAGGAGACCGGGGTGGCACCCAGCGCCAGCACCCGGTCGTACCACTCCGCAGGCACGTCGTAGTGGTCGCGGTCGAAGCCCCGCTCGGGGATGCCGAGGTCGCGCGCGAAGGCGTGCAGCTCGGCGTAGGACTCGTCGCTGGCCAGGTGGGACCAGAGCCGGCCGTGCCCGGCGGCGTTGGGCGGGTCGATGATGATCACACCCGACCCCCGGCGTCGTCGAGCAGCCGCCGCCACGACCGCACCAGCGCGGCGTCGACGTACGCGCGGTCGCTGCCGGTGGGGCGCACCTGCCGGTCGACGTGGAACTGGGCCACCCCGGCCCGCACCAGCCACGGCACCTGCTCGGCCAGCAGGCCGCCCGCGGGCACCAGGAGCCTGGCGATCCGGTCGTCGGCCTCGGCGGTGGCGAGCAGGTCGTCGTAGCCCTCGACCATCCCGCGCGGCGAGCCGGCGGAGTGGACGCCGACCAGCCCGGGCAGGCCGAGCAGCCGACGCCAGCTGCGGCGCGGGTCGAGGGTGTGGTCGAGCGCGGAGTGGAAGGTCCAGGGCACCCCGGGCAGCTCGCCGGCGAGATGGAGGCAGACCTCGGTGTCGACCTCGAGCTCGCTGTCGAGGAAGGCGAAGGAGACGCCCGCGGCGCCGATGCCGAGGTAGTCGTGGGCCAGCCCGACCAGCCGGGTGAGCTCACCTCCGGTGGTGGTCCAGGTGTCGCCGAGCCGCAGCACCACGAAGACCGGCAGGTCGCTCTCGCGGCGCACCGCCGACACGGTGGCCGGCTCCGGGGAGGTGCCCGCGGCGGTGACCACGTGGAGTCGGTCGGCCCCGCCCTCGACCGCCCCGGCGACGTCGCGCTCGTGGCGGACGAGCACCTCGAGCAGCGGCATGCCTCCACTCTAGGGAGTCAGCGCGTCGGGGAGGGCGCGCAGCACCCGGAGCCGCTCGGCCTGCTCGCCCGCCCACTCGGCGACGGTGTCGCGCAGGTCGAGCAGCGCGTCGACGAGCGAGACCACCCGGCGCACGTCGTCGACCAGGTCGGTCACCGCCGAGAGCCCCTCGAGCGCGACCTCGGCGGCCAGCACGCCCCAGCCGAGCGGGCCCGAGACCCGGGTCAGCAGCCGTCGCACGCAGCGGGCCAGCGCCTCGCCCAGCTCGACCACCAGCCGCTCGACCTCCCGCCCGAGCCGCTCACTGGTGACCGCGACGTCGTCGAGCACGCAGGCCCCGGCGCGCACCAGGCCGGCCAGGGCGACCGAGCCGACCGCGAGCGCCTCCAGCCGCAGCGCGCAGGCCAGCCCCGCCCTGCCGAGCCAACCGACGGCGACCGCGGCGCCGACCCGGCCCACGTCGCCGGCCCACTCCCCCAGCGCGTCGGCCACGTCACGGCAGGCGGTGGCGTTCTGGGCGATCGCGCCGTAGTCGCCGGTCAACGGCAGGACCAGGAGCTCCTCCAGGCTGCCGCCCGGGAGCCGCGGCAGGCCGGCGCCCACCTCGTTGAGCGCGTCGACGCCGAGGTTGACCAGGTCGCGCATCGCCGAGAACGACCGGTCCCAGGCCGCGAACGTCGCGTCGTGGACGAGCACCGGCTCGCCGCGCGGCGGCACCGCGAACCGGGGCGAAGCGACCGCCGGCAGCACCTCACACCGCCCCCGCGAGCGCGCGGAAGCCGTCGGCGACGCCGCGCTCGGTCGCCTCGAGCCCGCCCCGGGCGGCGGCCACGGCGGCCCCGGTGGCGGCCAGCTCGGCGAGCAGTCCCCGGCGTACGGCGGCGAACCCGTCGGCTACCTCGTCGAGCACGCCGGCGAGCGGCCGCAGCACGCACACCGGGCTGGGCGCGAACCCGTCGTCGCGGCAGGCCCACGTGACGGCGTGGTCGAGGATCAGGTCGGCGGCCCGGCCAGCCTCGTCGAGGAGGACCGGGAGCCGGTCGAGGTCGGGCCAGGAGCAGGTGAGCAGGTCGGTGTCCATGGCCCGACGCTGCCCGAGCGGCGCGGGTTGGGAAACCCCGGCAGACTGTGGCTGTGGACAACCAGCCGCTGTTCTCGGCGAGGGCGCGGGTCCTCGCGGACCTCGAGGCCTGCGGCCAGGCGACTCCCGAGGCGGTCTCGCTCCTCGAGGACGCCGTCTCCGACCGAGAGTGGTGGGCCGACCAGTGGCCCGAGGGCCGGGTCTACGTCGCCGGGCTGGTCGCCCAGGACGTGCAGGACGGGCTGTTCGAGAGCCGCGGCCGGTGGCCGCTGTGCCGGGTCTGCGAGGGGCCGGAGCACAGCCTCTACATCCAGCCGGACCTCGGCGGGCCGGACCCGGTGTGGGTCTGCGAGGAGTCCGGCGACGTGGTCGCACCGCTGGGCGGCCTGCGGCTCACCCGTCGCTGAGCTGGACCCAGAGCGTGTAGCGGTCGGAGCGGAAGACGGTGCGCGACACCTCGACGACCTTCTCGCCCGCGAGCGCGCGGCGCGAGTGGCGCAGCACCGGGGTGCCGGCCGCGATCTCGAGCAGCCCCGCCTCCTCCTCGCCGGCGGCGTCGGCGGTGATGGAGTCCTCGGCCCAGGTCGGCCGCAGCCCGCGCTGGGCGAGCGCGTCGTACAGGCTGGTCGGCATGCCGCTCTGCAGGAAACCGGGGAGCAGCACCTCGTTGAGGTAGGCGTCCTCGATGCACATCGGGAGGCCGTCGGCGCGCCGCAGCCGCTTCCAGTGGATGACGGGGTCGCCCTCGGTGAGGCTCAGCGCGCGGGCCACGCCCGGGCCGGCCTGCTCGCGACGGGCCAGCAGCGTCTGCGACTCGGCCAGCAGACCGCGCCGTGACATGTCGTCGGTGTAGCTGGTGATCGTGCTCGCGACCCGGCGCGGCGTGGCCACGAAGGTGCCCCGGCCGGGGATCCGCTCGAGCAGCCCCTCGACGACGAGCGCGTCCATCGCCTGGCGCACCGTCATCCGGGCCACACCGAAGCGCTGCACCAGCTCGCGCTCCGACGGCGCCGGCGAGCCGGGGTCGAGATCGGTGATCAGCGCGCGGACGTACTCGCGGACCTGGACGTGCTTGAGCGCACGCGCGTCCGGGGCCAGCACCTTGTCCACCCCGCCAGACTAGACAGGTGGAACGTGTTCCGTCTCGTGTTCGGTCCAGAACCCGGCGCGGCGCGACACTCCGGACGGCCCTGGTCGAACACCTGTTCGATCGTGGGCTAGCATGCGGGGATGGACTTCCAGACCTCGCTCTTCGAGTCCCCCACCACCTTCGCCGACCTGGCCGACGTCGAGCGCACGCCCCTCGAGCGCGGCGCGTGGGTCGACGTGCTGCGGGCCTTCGTGCCCCGCGCCGACGAGGTGTTCGAGACCCTCGTCTCCGAGGTCCCGTGGCGCGCCGAGCGCCGCCAGATGTACGACCGCGTGGTCGACGTGCCCCGGCTGCTGCACACCTACATGCTCGACGAGACGCTGCCGCACCCGGTGCTCGAGGAGGCCCGCGACCGGCTCTCCGACCACTACCACCCCGAGCTGGGCGAGCCGTTCGTGACCGCCGGCTGCTGCTACTACCGCGACGGCCGTGACAGCGTCGCCTGGCACGGCGACACCATCGGCCGTGGCCGCCTGCAGGACACCATGGTCGCGATCGTCTCCCTCGGCGACCCCCGCAAGCTCTGCCTGCGCCCCCGGTGGGGCGGCGAGTCGATCTCGATCGAGATGGGCCACGGCGACCTCGTGGTCATGGGCGGCTCCTGCCAGCGCACCTGGGAGCACGCCGTCCCCAAGGTCGCCGGCGCCGGCCCCCGCATCTCCGTGCAGTTCCGCCCGCTCAACGTCTTCTGAGGCGTGACCCAACGCTGGTTGAGGAAGTTGCGCTAGCAACTGTCTCGAAACCCCCGCCGGCCGAACGCCCTCCGGTGGGAACGGGAGGGCTGTTGGCTCACCGGGCAACGAGTGAGGCACTTCGTCCCTCCTCAACCAGCGGCGCCCACCGGTGGTCGAGCAGCGACGAGCCAGCGAGGAGCGCCGGTCGAGACCCCAGACGGTCGAACGCCCCCCGGTGGGAACGGGAGGGCTTCTGCCTCTCACCGGGTTTCGAGACACGACTTCGTCGTTCCTCAACCAGCGGTGAGGGTGGGCGGTCGTCGTACGGGGTCTCGACGACGCTCGCTGGCGCTCGCTGCTCGACCAGCAGCACGCACGCCGGCGTGCCGCGCCGCCCGGCACGGAGGCGGCGGAGCGACAGGCGGCGTTCGGCACGTCAACGGCGGCGTGGCGCCGCTGACGACCTGGGGAACCGCAGGGCAGGGTCCGGCGACACGGCAACGAGTGCCGAACGACGTCCGGCGCGCAGCAGTCGTAGTGCCCACCCCGCGCGGCACCCCGCTCCCACCCCACCAACAGTCACCCGCCCGCTGGATCACACGACCCGGGGTCAGCCCCCCCGAGCCCCGTCCGCGGAGTCGCCACGCACCGGAGGGCGGTCGGCTCACCGGGTAACGAGTGAGGGGCATCGGCCCTCTCCGACCAGCGGTGGCCGCGGCGGAATGGGGAGGGCGTCGAGGGGGTTGGGGCGGGCATGACCTCCACCGACACCGTTGCCGCCGCGTCCGGGACCTTCGCGATCGGGGGTGAGCTGCCCGTGGTCCGCCTCGGCTACGGCACCATGCAGCTCACCGGACCCGGGGTGTGGGGGCCGCCGGAGGACCACGACGAGGCGGTGCGGGTGCTGCGGCGGGCCGTCGAGCTCGGGATCACGTTCTTCGACACGGCCGACTCCTACGGTCCGGTGGTGGCCGAGGAGCTGCTGGCCGAGGCGCTGCACCCCTACGCCGACGACGTGGTCATCGCGACCAAGGCCGGCTGGACCCGGCAGGGGCCCGGGCAGTGGACGATGCTGGGGCAGCCGGCGTACCTGCGCCAGCAGGTGGAGCTGTCGCTGCGGCGGCTGCGGGTCGAGTCGATCGACCTGTTCCAGCTGCACCGGATCGACCCGGCGTACCCGCTCGAGGACCAGGTCGGCGAGCTGCGGGCGATGCAGGAGGAGGGCAAGATCCGGCACCTCGGGCTCTCCGAGATCACCGTCGAGCAGCTCGAGGCGGCCCGCGCGGTGGCGCCGATCGCGACGGTGCAGAACCGGTTCAGCCTCGGCACCCGCACCGCCGACGACCTGCTGGCCCGCTGCACCGAGCTCGGCATCGGGTTCATCCCGTGGCGGCCGGTCAAGGACCACCTCGACGACGGCGGGGTGCTGCAGGAGGTGGCGGCGGCGCACGACGCCAGCGTCACCCAGGTCGCGCTGGCCTGGCTGCTGCAGCTCTCGCCCGTGGTGCTGCCGATCCCGGGCACCTCCCGGGTGGCGCACCTGGAGGAGAACACCGCGGCGGCCGGCCTCACGCTCACCGACGACGAGGTCGCGCGGCTCGGCACGCTGGCGGGCTGAGCGCCCGTCTCCTCCTCGCCCGAGCGGGCACCGGGGCGCATGAGCAACCCACCCGTGATCGTCGTGACCGGCGCGTCCAGCGGCATCGGTCGCGCCACCGCCCTCCACGCCGCCCGTGACGGCGCCCACCTCGTGCTGGCCGCCCGCGGTCGCGCCTCGCTCGACGAGGTCGCCGCCGAGTGCGACCGGCTGGGCGCCGCGTCGACCGTCGTGCAGCCCACCGACGTCGGCGACGACGACGCGGTCGCGCGCCTGGTGGCCCGCACGCTGGAGCAGCACCGCTCCATCGACGCGGTCGTGAACGCCGCCGGGGTGGTGGCCTACGGCCGGGTCGAGGACGTTCCGGTCGAGGTCTTCGACGGCGTGCTGCGCACCAACCTGCTGGGCTCAGCGAACGTCGCCCGCCACGTCGTACCGGTGCTGAGGCGGCAGGGTGAGGGCCACCTGGTGCTGGTCGGCTCGGTCATCGGCCACATCGGGGTGCCGTCGATGACGCCGTACGCCGTGAGCAAGTGGGCGGTGCGCGCCCTGGCCCGCCACCTGGACCTGGAGAACCGCGACCTGCCCGGCGTGCACGTCGACTACGTCGCGCCCGGCGGTGTCGACACCCCGATCTACACCCAGGCCGCCAACTACGCCGGCTTCGTCGGGCGTCCGCCGCCGCCGGTCGCGAGCCCCGAGCGGGTCGCCGGCCAGGTGCTGCGCCGGCTGCGGCACCCGTGGCTGCCGCCGCAGCTGGCGGTGACCAACGACGTGCTCCGGCTGGGCTACACCGCGCTGCCCTGGGTCTACGTCCGGCTGATCGGGCGCGCGTTCCCGATCGGCGCCACCGACCTCGACCGCCCGGTCGAGCCCGGCCCCGGCAACGTGCTGGAGTCGCGGCAGGCCGGCAACGCGCTGCGCGGCGACCCCGGCGGCGCGCTCGCCGGCATCGTGCGCAACGTCCGCCGGACCCTCCAGGGGGTCACGCCGGAGTGACCCGGCCAGCGGCGCCCGGCCGGGGTAGTCACGGGCGTTGGGGCGGCGGGGGCCGCCCGGTCGGCGGCCGGACCGCCGGGGATACCCCCCCCGGGGGGGGTTTCGCGGGGGCGTGGGGGGGGCGGCCGGGGCCGTCGGGGCCCCCCCACGTCCGTGACTACCGCACCGGGCGGCCCCGCCCCCGCCCCGTCGGGGGCGTCGGTCAGAACTCGACCTGCGGGGCGGTGGCCTGGCCCTCCGGGGCGTCGTAGAACTCGCGCTTGTGCACGTTGGCGATGCCGGTGAAGAACATCCACGGGATGGTGAGCACCAGCTTGTTGAGGGTCGCGACGGCGTCGTTGTAGTACTGACGGGCGAAGGCGATCTGGTTCTCGGTCTCGGCCAGCTGGGTCTGGAGCTCGAGGAAGTTCGTGTTGGCCTTGAGGTCGGGGTAGGCCTCGGCGACCGCGTTGACCCGCACCAGCGCCTGCTGCAGCGCGGCGTCGGCGGCGGCCTTGGCCGGCACGTCGTCGCCGGCCGCGGCGGCCTGGACGCCGGCCCGGGCCCGGGTGACCTCCTCGAAGACCGCCTTCTCGTGGCTGGCGTAGCCCCGGACGGTCTCGACGAGGTTGGGGATCAGCTCCGCGCGGCGGGTGAGCTGGACGTCGATGCCGCCCAGGGCCTCCTCGGCGCTCACGTCGCTGGTGCGGAGCTTGTTGAACCCCATGATCACGAAGCCCACCAGGGCCACGATCACCACGATCACGATGATGGCGATGAGCATCGTTCTAGTTCCTGTTCTCTCGGGAGGTCACACGGTAGTGGTGCACGGGCGGGGCGGTCACCAGGAGCCGCCACCGCCGCCGCCACCGCCGCCGCCACCGGAGAACCCGCCACCGCCGCCGGAGGACGAGGAGGTCTGGGTCGCGTTGTAGGCGGAGATGGCGCTGTCGACGGTCGAGCTGAAGTCGCTGACCATCGAGTCGACGTGGTCGGCGGTGTGGGCGCCGGCGTAGCCGCCCCAGTAGGCGGGCACCGGCGGCTCGGCGCCGACCTCGGAGCGGTACTTGGCCGCCCACTCCTGGGCGCAGCCGAGCGCCACCGCCCACGGGACGTACGCCGTGTAGAGCTCCTCGCGGCCGGAGAAGTCGAAGCGCTCCTTGCTCGACGGCGTCGAGAGCACCCGGTGGAAACCGCCCACGCGGCTCCACAGGTCGCGGCCCTTGCGGGTGCGGCTGGTGCCGGAGCCGGTGGCCATCAGCGACGCGCCGCCGACGGCGAACGCGCCCGGCACCAGCCCCACCATCGTCATGTCGAAGGGGTTCCAGATCGCGGCGACCACCACGAGCGCGAAGCAGGCCAGCACGAGCAGGCCGCCGAAGCCGCCCAGCCCCGACGGCACCACGTTGCCCGACGAGCGCGCCCAGCCCTTGACGTCGTCGGCGAAGCTGCTGAGCTCGGTGCGCAGCCGCTCACCTGCCGACACGCTCGTGCGCGACGCCGTGAACGAGCTGCCCGGGCCGCTGAGGATGTGCGCCGCGCCGACCGTCACCTCGTCGAGGCCGCTCCACTTGTTCGTCGGCGAGTCCGGCGCGTTGAGGTCGGTGATCGTCCAGGAGTCGCCGTTGCGGTCGAGCGAGATCGCGCCCTTCTCGGCGGCGTGCATGAGCGTCGCGACGTACGCCGTGTTGTCGGTCTTCTCGGTGAGCACGTACGCCGCCTGGGCCGGCCCGATGCCCTCCGGCGGCGCGTACTGCAGCGGGAAGGCCGGCGGCTTCTCGCGCGACCGGGCGCCCAGCGTCGCGCCGACGAGCCCGGCGCCGAGCGCCGCCAGCAGCACCAGCCCGAGCAGCACCGGGCTGGTCGAGAGCACCCGGTCCCACCGGGCCGGCCACGGCACGGTCTCGCCGTCGTCGGGGGTCGGCATGTCGACGCCGGTCTTGATCGTGACCGGGGTGTGGTCGTCGAGCGGCCCGGTGCGCACGACGAGGGTGCGGGTGCCCGCGCCCTCGACCTCGCAGCCGCCGGTCTCGCCCACCCCGACGGCGCACTGCACGTCGGTGCTCGAGGCGGCCGGGAGGTTGACGGTGAGCTCGGAGCGGGCGATGTCCTGCTGCCAGCCGCTGGGCACGAGGTTCCAGTAGAACTGGCTCTCGGCGTCGACCTCCTGCCCCGGCTCGATCACGTCCTCGATCGTGTAGCGGATCGTGTAGACGTGGTCGCCGGCGCTGATGAACGTGTCGGCCGAGCCGATCTTGACGTTGGTCAGCCGGCCGTGCTGCTCCTCGAGCACCTCGAACGGCTCGTTGGCGCCGTCGCGGGTCACCGAGATGTCGTCGGGCTCGCGGCGCTTGTCCTCGGCGGCGGGGTCGACCCGGTCGAAGAACCGGAAGATGCCGTGCTTGTCGGAGCCGGGGAAGCTGACCGTGAGCGTCTCGACGACCGTGAGGTCGCCGTCGCCGTCGATGGTGAAGTCGGCGACGTAGTCGGAGATCGACGTGGGCTCGTAGCCGGGGTCGCCGAAGGAGAGGTTCCAGGCGAGCACCGGCGAGGCCAGCACGGCGAGCACGACCGCGAGACCGATGAGCGAACCGACGATCCTCTTCACGGGCAGGAACACTAGGGCCAGCGCGGGTGGTTCGTCTGTAGCCCGACCCGATCCCCACAAATGCGTTTCCCGGCCGCGCCGATGCTGAGACGATGCCGGGCGATGGCTCCCCCGGCACCCCCCACCCCGCCCCTCTCGCTCCGGTCGTTCTGGTCCGACCTGCCTCGCGAGGGCCGGCTGCTGCTCTCGGTGGTCGTCTTCGAGTTCATCGGAACCGGGCTGGTGCTGCCGTTCCACGTCGTCTACCTCCACGAGGTGCGCGACTTCCCGCTCAGCGACGTCGGCCTGCTGCTCGCGCTCTCCCCGCTCGCCGGCCTGCTGATGGTCGGCCCGGGCGGCGCGGCGATCGACCGGTTCGGGGCGCGGGTCGTGATGATCTCGACCGCGCTGCTGCTCGCGTGCGGAGACGTGGTGCTGGCCTTCGCCGACACCCAGCTCCTGGCCGGCATCGGGCTGGCGCTCAACGGCGCGGCGTTCGGGATGTCGTTCCCCGCGGTGCAGAGCCTGGTGGCGACGATCATCCCGGCGCAGATGCGGCAGCGCTACTTCGGCGTCAACTTCGCCCTGCTCAACCTCGGCATCGGGATCGGCGGCGTCGTCGGCGGCTTCGTCGTCGACGTGGAGCGGCTGACGACGTTCCGCGCGATCTACCTGTGCGACGCGGCGAGCTACGCACCGGCGCTGTTCCTGCTCCTGGTGCCGCTGCGCCACGTCAGCGGCAAGGCCCCGCGGCCGCCGGACGACGTCGACGCCGCGCCGGTGTCGTACCTCACCGTGCTGCGTCAGCCGGTCGTCGGCTCGCTGACGCTGCTGACGTTCGTGGCGGCGTTCGTGGGCTACGGCCAGCTCAACACCGGGTTCCCGGCGTTCGCCTCGGAGGTGTCCGGTGTGGACACCCGCGGTCTGGGCCTGGCCTTCGCCGCCAACACGCTGGTGATCGTGCTGCTCCAGCTGGTGGTGCTGCGCCGGATCGAGGGACGCCGCCGCACCCGGGTGATCGTGGTGATGGCGCTCGCGTTCGCGGCCTGCTGGCTGCTGCTCGGCGTGTCCGGCCTGCTCAGCGGCACGGTGGGCGCCACCCTGCTGGTGGCCGCGTGCGCCTCGGTGTTCGCGCTCGGCGAGACGATGATGCAGCCGACCATCCCGGCGCTGGTCAACGAGCTGGCGCCCGACCACCTGCGCGGGCGCTACAACGCGCTGAGCTCGGGGGTGTTCAACCTGGCCGCGGTGACGGCGCCGGTGGTCGCGGGCTTCCTGATCGGCCACGGCCACGCGCCGGTCTACATCGGGCTGCTGCTGCTCGGCTGCCTGGCCTGCTGCGCGGTGTCGGTGCTCCGGCTGGAGCCGCAGCTGCCGCCGGGGGCGAACGGCGTGCGGGTGCCACCGCCGGAGCCGGCCGACGGGGCGCCGGTGCTGCCGATCACCACGGTGGCCGGCTCGCCACCGCCGGTGCCCGACTGAGCCGGGTCAGCCGACCAGCAGCCAGACCAGCAGGCCGATGAGCACCGCGGCGAGCACGGCCTGCTTCCAGTAGGTGCGCAGCAGGATCGGCAGCACGGTCGCGCCGAGGTCGAGGGCGTCGTCCCTCCGCGCCGGCGGGTGCGACGCCGGGGCAGCGGGACTCAACGGCGGCGGGGGCACCGCCTCCCTCGCGGGCGGGGGCGTCGGCTCGTCGAGCGAGCCCACCGGGCCGGCCGGCTCCGGGGGTGCGACCGGGTCCGAGACGGGTCCGGCGGGTGGGGTGGGCGCGGGGTCCTCGGGACCCGCGGGGGTCACGGGCGTGGCGGGGATCGCGGCGGCCGGCGCGTCCCCCTGGAGCCGCTGCTCCAGGCAGGCCACGAACTGCCCGAGCAGCTTGTCGGAGACGTCCTGCATCACCCCCCGACCGAACTGCGCCGGCTTGCCGGTGACCGAGAGGTCGGTGACCACCTCCACGTCGGTGCCGCCGCTCGTCGCCGCGGCCATGGCGAGGGTGACGGTCGCGCCGGCCGTGCCGTTGCCGCGCTTGTCCTTGCCCTTGGCCTCGACGACGAACCGGTGCGCGACGTCGTCCTTCTCCACGAAGGTGCCGGAGCCGCCGTAGACGAGCGCGATCGGCCCCAGCTTGACCTTGCAGGTGCCGGTGAAGGTGTCGCCCTCCACCGAGGTCACCGTGGCGCCGGGGAAGCACTCGGCGAGGCGGGCGATGTCCTGGAAGTGCCCCCAGGTCGCCTCGACGTCGGTGGGCACCGCGAACTCGTGGCGCAGGTCCATCTCGACCCGGTCCTCAGCCCTGCGCCGCCGCCAGCACCGCGCGGCGGGTGAGCACGGTGGCGAGGTGGCGTCGGTAGTCGGCGTCGCCGTTGAGGTCCGAGGGCGGGTTGGCCCCCTCCGCCGCGAGCGCGGCCGCCTCGCGGACGCCGTCCTCGGTGGCGGGACGGCCCACCAGCGCGGCCTCGACGGCGTGCGCCCGCAGCGGCGTCGAGCCCATGTTGGTCAGGCCGATCCGGGCCTCGGCGATGGTGCCGCCCTCGGTGCGCACCGCCGCGGCGACCGCGACGATGGGCCACTGGTGGGCGACCCGCACGAACTTCTCGTAGCGGGCGCCCCAGCCGGTGTGCTTGGGGATGCGCACCTCGACGAGCACCTCGTCGTCGCCGATCGCGGTCTCGAAGAGGTCGACGAAGAACTCCTGCGCCGGCACCGTCCGGGTGCCGCCCGGCCCGGCGACCACGAGCTCGGCACCGAGCGCGAGCACCGGGGCGCCGAGGTCGCCCGCGGGGTCGGCGTGGGCCAGCGCCCCGCCGAAGGTGCCGCGGTGGCGCACCTGCGCGTCGGCGAGGTGCTCGATCGCCTTGCTCACCAGCGCAGCGTGCTGGGCCACCAGCGGGTCGGAGCCGACCACCGAGTGCTGGGTCATCGCGCCCACGACGACCGCGTCGCCGTCGTCGCGGACGCCGCGCAGCGAGTCGATCCGGCCGAGGTCGATGACGAGCTCGGGTGCGTTGAGGCGCATCCGCAGCACCGGCAGCAGGCTCTGGCCGCCGGCCATCAGCTTGGCCTCGTCGCCGTGCTCGGCGAGGGCCCGCAGCGCCTCCTCGACGGTGCTGGGGGCGAGGTAGTCGAACGCGGCGGGGATCATGCCCCGGCTCCTTCCGTGCTGGCCGTGCCCGGCTGTTCCTGGTTGCCCGCCGCCTCCTGGTCGCCGAAGTGCGGCATCGCCGCGCCCTCGGTCGAGCCGCCGGAGCCGGCGCCGTTGACCGCCCGCCACACCCGCTCGGGCGTGCAGGGCATCTGGATGTCGTGGACGCCGAGGTGGCGCACGGCGTCGACGACCGCGTTGACGACGGCCGGCGTCGAGGCGATGGTGCCCGCCTCGCCGACCCCCTTGGTGCCCAGCGAGTTGGTGGTCGCCGGGGAGGTGGTGTGGTCGATCTCGAAGCTGATCGTGTCGGCCGCGGTCGGCAGCAGGTAGTCGACGAACGACCCGGACACCAGCGTGCCGGACTCGTCGTGCACCGCCTCCTCCCACAGCGCCTGGGCGATGCCCTGCACCAGCCCGCCGTGCACCTGCCCGGCCACGATCAGCGGGTTGATGATGGTGCCGATGTCGTCGACGCAGACGTACTTGCGCATCTTCAGCTCACCGGTCTCGGTGTCGACCTCCATGGCGCACAGGTGGGTGCCGTGGGGGAAGTTGAAGTTGACCGGGTCGTAGGTCGCCTCGGAGTCGATCGACGGCTCCACCCCGTCGGGCAGGTCGTGGGCGGCGAAGACCGCGGTCGCGACCTCGCCGATCGCCACCCCCTGGTCGGTGCCGCGGACGGCGAACCGGCCGCCGGAGAACTCCAGGTCGTCGACCGAGGCCTCGAGCATGTGGGCCGCGATCGGGCGGGCCCTCTCGATCACCTTGTCGGCCGCCCGCACCAGCGCCTCGCCGCCGACGACCAGCGACCGCGAGCCGTAGGTGTCGAGGCCCTTGTGGGAGATCTGGGTGTCGCCGTGCAGCACCTCGACGTCCTCGAAGGCCACCCCCAGCCGGTCGGCGACGATCTGGCTGAACGCCGTCTCGTGCCCCTGCCCGTGGGCGGAGGCGCCGGTGACGACCTCGACCTTGCCGGTGGCCAGCATCCGCACGCTGGCGTGCTCCCAGCCGCCGGCGCCGTAGTCGAGCTGCCCGAGCACCCGCGAGGGCGCCAGGCCGCACATCTCGGTGAACGTCGAGACCCCGATGCCGAGCTGCACGCGGTCGCCGCTGGCCCGGCGAGCCTGCTGCTCGGCGCGCAGCTCGTCGTAGCCGAACAGCTCCTTGGCGCGCGCGGTGGCGGCTTCGTAGTTGCCGGAGTCGTACTCGAGGCCGGCGACCGTGGTGAACGGGAACTCCTCGTGCCTGATCCAGTTCTTCTCGCGGATCGCCAGCGGGTCGACCCCGACCTCGGCGGCCAGCTCGTCCATCAGCCGCTCGATGGCGAACGTCGCCTCGGGCCGGCCGGCGCCGCGGTAGGCGTCGGTCCAGGTCTTGTTGGTCAGCACCGTCTGGCAGTTGAACTGGTAGCTGGGGAACTTGTAGATGGCGTTGAACATGAACGCCCCGAGCACCGGCACCCCGCCGCCGACCAGCGACACGTAGGCACCCATGTCGGCGAGCAGCTCGACCTTGAGCCCGGTGACGGTGCCGTCCTTCTCGGCCGCCAGGGTCAGCTTCTGCCACTGGTCGCGGCCGTGGTGGCCGCTGACCAGGCTCTCGCTGCGGGTCTCGGTGTACTTGACCGGCTTGCCGATCCGCCGCGCCACCGCCCAGGTGATCCACTCCTCCGGCGTGGTCTGCAGCTTGCCGCCGAACCCACCGCCGACGTCGGGTGCGATCACCCGGATCTTCGACTCCGGCACGCCGGTGGTGGCGGCCAGCGCGAAGCGCAGGATGTGCGGCACCTGGGTGGCCGACCACATGGTCAGCTGCTCGCCGGTGGGGTCGACCACGACCGAGCGCGGCTCCATGAACGCCGGGATCAGCCGCTGCTGGCGGTACTCGCGCTCGATGACGATCCCGTCGGCGCGGGCTTGCTGGATCGCCTCGTCGACGTCGCCGCCGGTGCCGGCCTCGGCGGAGTCGAACTTCCAGAACGCCGACCTGTTGGTGCCGAGGTCTGGATGGGCCAGCACACCCTCCTGGTCGGTGGCTGCCGCGGCCTCCTTGAGGTCGAGCGCCGCCGGCAGCTCCTCGTAGTCGACGTCGACGAGCTCGGCGGCGTCGCGGGCCTCGGCCGCGCTGCGGGCGACCACGACCGCCACCACCTCGCCGGCGAACGCGACCCGGTCGCTGGGCATCGGCAGGTGCACCGGGGCCACCTGGTCGGGCGTGATCGGCCAGGCGTTGATGTTCACGCCCTGCGACTCGCCGAGGTCGGCGCCGGTGAGCACGTCGACGACGTTCGGCGCCGTCCTGGCCTCGCTGACGTCGATCGAGACGATCCGGGCGTGGGCGAAGGGGCTGCGCACCATCGCGAGGTGCAGCATCCCGGGCAGGGTGAGGTTGTCGGTCCAGCGGGTGCGGCCGGTGATCAGCCGCTGGTCCTCCTTCCGGCGCCGCTCCTGGCCGATCTCGGCGGCCGGGCGCTCCTGGATCGCGGTCATGCCTGCACCGCCCCGGTGGTCGCGCCCTGGCCGGCGGCGTGCTGCACGGCCCGGACGATGTTGTGGTAGCCGGTGCAGCGGCACAGGTTGCCCTCGAGCCCGAGCCGGATCTCCTCCTCGCTCGGCGACGGGTTCTCCTTGAGCAGGTCGACGCTCTGCATGATCATCCCGGGCGTGCAGAACCCGCACTGGAGGCCGTGGCACTCGCGGAACGCCTCCTGCACCGGGTGCAGGGTGCCGTCGGCGGCGGCCAGCCCCTCGATCGTGGTCACCTCGCTGCCGTCGGCCTGGACGGCGAGCACGTTGCAGGACTTCACGCTGGTGCCGTCGAGGTGCACGGTGCAGGCACCGCAGTTGGAGGTGTCGCAACCGATGACGGTGCCGGTCTTGCCGAGCCGCTCGCGCAGGTACTGCACCAGCAGCATCCGTGGTTCGACGTCGTCGGAGACCTTCGACCCGTCGACGGTCAGGCTGATCTTGGTCATGCGCCGCTCCCTGGAGTCGTCCGTCGTCGCAGGTGTGACCTGCGTCTCAGGCAACCTAGGAGCGGGCGGGTTGGCGGGTGGTTGGTCGCCGGGCCGGCCGCTACCGGTTCGTCACGGCGGCGGCGTGCCCGCCGGCCGCAGCGTCGTCCTCGGCCGCCGCGGAGACGACCAGGCCGCCGAGCAGGAAGGCCGCGACCGCGGCGACCAGGGCCGGCGTGGACAGGTCGGGGACCCGGCGCCGCCAGCCCTCGGGGGCCGCCGTCCCGGGGTGGGCGTGGGTGAGGGCGTGACCGCGACCGCGCTGCAGGAGCAGGCGGTTGACCGGCACGGCCGCGACGAACGCCACCGCGAGGGCGAGCGCCATCGCCCACCAGAACGTCGGGTTGACCAGGCCGGCGTCCATCGCGCCCGGCACCAGCGCCATCACCGCGTTGTCGACGACCTCCATGGTCAGGATCGAGAGCGTGTCGGCAGCCAGGACGACGCCCAGCGCGGTGGGCACCGCGAGCCCGGCCCGCAGCAGCGGCAGGGTCGAGAGCGCGTAGCCGAGGAGGAAGGCCAGGCTCACCGAGAGCGCGATGGTCCACCCGGTGGCGAGGCCGGCCGCGGTGCCGATCAGCATGCCGAGCACCTCGCCGATGGCGCAGCCGGTGAGGCAGTGGAGGGTGGCACTGACCGCCATCGCGGTCAGCCCGTCGTGACTGCCGTGCGCGTCGTGCGGCACCTGGTGGTCGTGGGTGTGCTGGTGGGCGGTCATGCGGGGTCCTTCCGGGTGGCGATGGCGAGCAGCTCGCGCAGGCAGTGCTCGAGGAGCGCGTGCGGGAAGCCGTCGGCGAGGCGGTAGTGGACGACGCGGCCGGCGCGCCGGGTCGCGACCAGGCGGGCCGCGCGCAGCTGGCGCAGGGCGTACGACGACTGGTCGTCGGTGATGCCGAGGGCGAGCGCGACGTCGCCGACGCAGAGCTCGTCGACCGCGACGAGCGCGAACAGCACCCGTAGCCGCACCGGGTCGGCGAGGAGTGCGATCAGCTCGGCGAGCCGGCCGGCGTCGTCGGCCCCGAGCCCGTCGGTGCGGACCCGCTCGACGGCGGCTCCCGAGACCGGGTGGGGATGGGTCGGTCGCCGGATCATGTCCGCACGAACGTACGGACGTGCGGATCTATTCCGTCAGTCGCGCGCCGCGGCCAACCGGCCCTTGAGCAACGGGACCGCGGGGTGCGGGCGACCGCCGATGGTGCCGAGGGCGGCCAGGCAGGCCTCCACGACCTCGGTGTCGTAGGGCGCCAGGTCGCTGTAGCGCAGCACCGCGTCGGGCTGCGGATCGGCCAGCAGCGCCTCGCGGACCGCCACCGCGACGTACTCGGCCAGCTCGGTGAGCGCGGGCGAGTTCGTGCCGGGCAGCAGGTCGCCGCCGTAGGCCTCGACCGCCGGGCCCACCTGGCCGCGGCGGAGCAGCCCGAGGACGTGCTCGACGTCGGTCTCCACCGGCATCAGCAGCCGGTAGGGGCGCGAGGCGAGCTGGCCGCCGAGCGCGTGCCGCAGGTGGCTGACCTCGGCCTTGAGCGTGGAGAACGTGACCGCCTGGTCGCCGTAGACCATCGCGTGCAGCTGCTCCAGCGAGAGTCCCTCGGGGTGGAGCGCGAGCAGGGCGAGCACCTCGGTCTGGCGGCGGTTGAGCAGCAGCCGCTGCCCGTCGAACCGGGTCTCGGCGGTGCCGAGCAGCGACATCACCAGGCCGGGGTCACCGGTGACGTCGGGGCCGGCGGAGGGGTGGTGGTGGCTGCGCGGCATCGCCTGCTCGATCAGCCGGGCCATCACCCGGGCGGTGGCCAGCCCGATCGGGTGGGTGCGGTCCCAGGTCGTGGAGAGGTCGAGCACGCCGAGCTGGGCGCCGGTCACGGGGTCGTGCACCGGCGCGGCCCAGCACACCCAGTTGTGCACGATCGGCGCGTAGTGCTCGGCGCTGAAGACCATCGAGGGCTGGCCGAGCCGGTTGGCGAGGTCGAGGGCGTTGGTGCCGACCGACTGGTCGTCCCAGCGGCCACCGGGCACGAAGTTGACCGTCTCGGCCTTGCGACGCATCACCCGGCCGCCGTAGGTCCACAGGATCCGGGTCTCGGCGTCGGTGACGGCGACGACGAGGTCGCCGTCCTCGGCGGTGCGGCGCAGCTCGGCCTCGACGTTCTCGACCGCGACCTGGAGCGCGGAGTCCTGCCAGATGGCGGCGGTCTCGGACTCGTCGGCCAGCGGGGCCTCGCCGACGTCGGTGGGCACCGCGGCGCCGGAGCGCGCCCAGCTGTGCAGGATCTCGGGCCGCACCCGCGGGGCCGGCACGTCGCCGGCCTCGACGAAGGTGGTCCAGGCGCGCATCGCCTCGACCCGGCGGCTGTGCAGCTCGTCGCGTGGCATCGGACCCCCGATCGGCTCGGTGCCGGTCACGGTAGCACCGGGGCCGTGACCCGGGTCACACTCAGGCCGCCGCCCGGAACTGCCGGCGCAGGAACCGGATCGTCAGGTCCATGGAGTCCTGCCAGCGGTCGTAGAACGCGTGGTCCTCGCCCTCGTAGAACCGCAGCCGGCTGTCCACGCCCGCCGCCCGCATCAGGCGCTGGGTCTCGCGCGCCCAGCGCGGCGGGCAGGTGGCGTCGACCTCGCCGTGCAGGGCGAGCACCGGCTCGGTGATCCGGTCGAAGAAGGTGCGCGGGGAGAGGTCGCGGTAGAAGCCCGGCCGCTCCTCGGGGCTGCCGAACCGGTCGACGAACGCCGCGACCGTCTCGGGCCGGCCGCGCTCGCTGAAGTGGCGGACGTTGTCGAGGAACCGCGAGCTCACCGAGGCGTAGACGACCGCCGCGTCGACCAGCCCGGGCTGCGTGACCAGGGCGTTCATGGTGACGCCGCCGCCCATCGAGCGACCCAGCATCGCGAGCCGGTCGTCGTCGACGTAGGGCAGGGACTCGAGGGTGGCGACCGCGTTGACGGCGTCGCGGGTGTAGCCGAGGCGGGTCTCGCGGTCGAGCTCGGGGACCGGCGACGACCCGGCGTGCCCGCGGTAGTCGGTGTGGAGCACGACGAAGCCGGCGGTGGCGAGCGCGACCTGCTCGCGGGCCAGGCCCTGGCCGTTGACGTAGATCGAGGGCTCGATGTAGCCGTGGTTGAGCACGATGCCCGGGAACGGGCCGCGACCGCGGGGGCGCAGCAGCTGCCCGGTGACCCGCAGCCGGTCGCTGCGGTAGCTGACCTCCTGGCGGGTGTACGCCGGCGTCCGCTCCAGGGTGCGGAGGACCCGGAGCCGGCCGCCGCGCGGCTCCTGCCGCATCAGCGCGGGCAGCGAGACGGGGTGGCGGACCTCGGGGAGCGCAGGCTCGTCGGCGATCGAGTCCGCGGGCGGGGCCTCGGGGGTGACCTCGGGGGTGGCCTCGGAGGCGCCGGCCGGTGGGCTGGGCGAGGTGCTGACCGAGGCCTCCGGGGCGGCGCCGGGCTCGTCGTCGCCGCTGCACGCGGCGAGCGGCAGCACGAGCACCAGGGTCGGCAGCACGGCCGTGAGCAGCCTCCTCATCCGAGCGGGTTCACCTCCCGGTGGATCCGGCCCTCGGTGGCCGCCAGCGGTTCGCCGGTGCCGCCCCAGCGGCCGGCGATGATCTCGGCGGCGATGCTGATCGCGGTCTCCTCGGGGGTGCGGGCGCCGAGGTCGAGCCCGATCGGGCTGGAGAGGCGGGCGATCTCGGCGTCGGTGAGTCCCGCCTCGCGGAGCCGGGCCAGCCGGTCGTCGTGGGTGCGCCGCGAGCCCATCGCGCCGACGTACGCCAGCTCGGGCAGGCGCAGCGCCACCTCGAGCAGCGGGACGTCGAACTTGGGGTCGTGGGTGAGCACGGTGACGACGGTGCGCGGGTCGATCCGGCCGGCCTCCGCCTCGGCGGCGAGGTAGCGGTGCGGCCAGTCGACGACGACCTCGTCGGCCTCGGGGAACCGGCTGGTGGTGGCGAAGACCGGGCGGGCGTCGCAGACCGTCACCCGGTAGCCCAGGAAGGTGCCGACCCGCGCCACCGCCGCCGCGAAGTCGATCGCCCCGAACACCAGCATCCGCGGCTGCGGCGCGAACGCCCACACGAAGACCCGCATGCCTTCCCCCCGCCGCTCGCCGTCCGGCCCGTAGGTCAGCGTCGCGTGGTGCCCCGAGGCCAGGAGCCCCAGCGCGTCGTCACGGACGGCGGCGTCGGCCCGGGCCGACCCCAACGTGCCCCCCGCCGGGGTCGTCCCTGACGTTTCCGGGGTCGACACCCCGGCCGGGACCCCGGAACCGTCAGGGACTACCGCCGCGGGGCCATTCGGGATAGTCCCTGACGAAGTGGTCGCCCCGGGAGGTCCGGAGGGGGCCATTTCGTCCGGGACTACCCCAGGGGGGCCCTCCGGACGGACGACGACCCGGCGGCCCAGCCAGGCGGGGTCGGGGTGCTCGACGACGGTCGCGACGGCGACCGGGCGGCCGGCAGCGACGTCGGCGGCGACCTCGCCGAGCTCGGGGAAGGTCTCCCGGCTGACCTCCTCGACCCAGACGTCGAGGATGCCGCCGCAGGTCAGCCCGACGGCGAACGCCTCGTCGTCGGAGACGCCGTAGCGCTCCAGCACCGGCGTCCCCGACGCCACCACCGACTGGGCCAGCTCGTAGACCGCGCCCTCGACGCAGCCGCCGGAGACCGAGCCGACCGCGGAGCCGTCGGGGCCGACGAGCATCGAGGCCCCCGGCGGGCGGGGCGCGGACTGGAAGGTCGCGACCACGGTGCCGACGCCGATCGTCTCGCCGGCCTCCCACCACCGCAGCAGCTCCGGCAGCACCTCACGCACCAGCGACCACCTCCACCAGCTCGGCGTACGTCGCCAGCGAGTGGCCGGCGACGAAGTCGTCGCAGTGGGGCAGGGCGGCGACCACCCCCTGCTGCACCGGCTCGTAGCCGGCCTTGCCGCGGTGGGGGTTGACCCACACCACCCGGTGGGCCAGCCGGGCCAGCCGCTGCATCTGCTCGGCGAGCAGCGAGGCGTCGCCCCGCTCCCAGCCGTCGCTGAAGACCACGACCACCGCGCCGCGCGCCAGGCCGCGCTGGCCCCAGCGGTCGAGGAAGATCCGCAGCGTCTCGCCGAGCCGGGTGCCGCCCGACCAGTCCGGCACGGTCTCGCCGGCCAGCACCAGCGCCCGCTCGGCGTCGCGGCTGCGCAGCGCCCGGGTGAGGTGGGTGAGCCGGGTGCCGAGCGTGAACGTCTCGACCCGGCCCCGCGGGCCGGCGGCCTGGGTGAACCGGTGCGCGAGCCGCAGCAGCGCGTCGGCGTAGGACGACATCGAGCCCGACACGTCGACCAGCAGCACCACCCGCCGCGCCCGGAGGCCCCGGCGCCGCCAGGCGATCGGGGCCGGCTCGCCCATCCGGCGCAGGCTGGCCCGCAAAGTGCGGGCGGCATCGACCTCGCCGCGGTGCCACCGGTCGTGGCGGGCCACCCGGCGCAGCGGCGAGCGCGGCCGCAGGGTGGCGAACATCCCCGCCAGCCGGTGCCGCTCGGCGGCGCTCATCGTGGCGATGTCGCGGTGCCGCAGCACCTCGGTCTCGCTGGCCCGGGCCCGCACGACCTCGTCGTCGAGGTCGGGCGCGTCGTCGCCGGTGCCGGGGTCGGTCTCGGGCAGGTCAGACCAGGTCGGCCGCACCGGGTCGCGCGGCCGGGGCCGGGGCAGGCCGTCGCGGCTGCCGAAGTAGGCCTCGTGCACCTGGTCGTAGCGGAGCAGGTCGTCGGGCGAGGCGCAGAGCGTGGCCCGGCCGGCGACGTACGTCGCGCGCGGGTCGCCGAGGTCGACCAGCGACACCGCCTCGAGGAAGCCGGCGGCGCGGTCGTGGGTGACCGGCACCCCGGCCGCTCGCAGCGCCCGGGTGAACCCGAGCAGCACCTCGTCGGCGTCGCGCACCGGCACGGCGGTCATGCCCGGAGCACCTGGTCGAGGGCGTGCCGCACCTTCTCGGCGTCCTCGCGGTACTTCACCAGCGCTCCGAGCGTCCGCGAGGCCGCCTCGAGGTCGAGGTCCGCGGTGCCGAGGTGGTGCAGGGCCCGGGCCCAGTCGAGGGTCTCGGCGACGCCCGGCGGCTTCGTCAGGTCGACCTCGCGCAGCCGCTGCACCACCGCGACCACCTGCCGCGAGAGCGCCGCCGACACCTCCGGCGCCCGCGAGCGCACGATCGCGAGCTCGCGCTCCAGGCCCGGGTGGTCGATCCAGTGGTAGAGGCAGCGCCGCTTGAGCGCGTCGTGGAGCTCGCGGGTGCGGTTGGAGGTGAGGACGACGACCGGCGGGGTAGCCGCGGCGACGGTGCCGAGCTCGGGGATGCTCACCTGCCAGGTCGACAGCACCTCGAGCAGGAACGCCTCGAACTCGTCGTCGGCCCGGTCGACCTCGTCGACCAGCAGCACCGCCGGGCTCTGCTGCAGCGCGGCCAGCACCGGCCGGGCGAGCAGGAACCGCTCGTCGTAGAGGCTCTTCTCGGCCTCGGCGGCGTCCGCCCCGCCACCGGCCTCGAGCGCGCGCAGGTGGAGGACCTGGCGCGGGAAGTCCCAGTCGTAGAGCGCCTGGGAGGCGTCGATCCCCTCGTAGCACTGCAGCCGCAGCAGCGGCAGCCCCAGCGCCTGTGCGATCGCCTCGGCCAGCGCGGTCTTGCCGGTGCCGGGCTCGCCCTCGAGCAGCAGCGGCCGCTGCATCCGCAGGGCCAGGAAGGCGACGGTCGCCAGCGCGTCGTCGGTGAGGTAGCCAGTGCCGCCCAACCGGGTGGCGAGCTCGCCCGCGGACTCCATCCCCCCAGGCTACGGGGGCGGTTGTTGGGATCAGGTTGGCCCGAGCAGGTCCCAGCGGTTGCCGGCGACGTCGACGAAGACGACCACCGAGCCGTACGCCTCCTCGCGGGGTTCGCCGACGAAGGTGACTCCGTGCTCGCGCATCCGGGCGTACGCCGTCTCGAAGTCGTCGACCCGCAGGAACAGGCCCACCCGGCCGGCGTACTGCCGGCCGACGACGGCCTCCTGCTCGGGACCGTCGGCCCGGGCGAGCAGCAGCCCGGTGCCACCGCCGGGCGGGCGCACGACCACCCAGCGCTTGGGCCGGCCGTCGTTGGTGGTCGACGGGCTGTCCTCGGCCAGCTCGAAGCCGAGCACGTCGGTGTAGAACGCGATGGCCTCGTCGTAGTCGCGGACGACGACGGTGGTCAGGTCGAGGTGCACGGCGCGAGGCTACCCAGCCGGGCTCAGCGGCTGTCGACGTCGCGGCCGGTGGCCAGGTCGCCGCACTCGACGTCGACGGCGCCCTGGGCGGCGAGGTAGCCGCGGGCCCCGGTGTCGCCGTCGAGGGAGTCGAGCACGCCCGGCCAGTGGTCGCTGCCGATCACGACCGGATGGCCCGGGCGGCCGGCGTAGACCGCCCGGGCCAGGGTGTCGGCGTCGGCGCCGGCCGCGACCCGTCGTACGACCTCGGGGGTGACGTCGGGCAGGTCGACGAGGTGGACGACGGCGACGCCGGTGCCGAGCGACCGGAGACCCGCGGCGAGCGAGGCCGCCATGCCGTCGGCCCAGTCGTGGGCGACCACCACGTCGACCCCGAGCCCGTCGAGCAGCCGCACCGCCTCGTCGGCGGCCGCGCCGAGGACGACGGTGACCTCGTCGCAGCCGCCCTCGACGAGGGTCGCGACGCCGCGGACCAGCCACGAGCCGTGCTCGTCCTCGACGAGCGCCTTGGGCCGGCCCATCCGGCGGCCGGCCCCGGCGGCGAGCAGCAGCCCGTGCCGGGGTCCGTACGGCCTGCTCACCGGTGGCTCACTTGCTCCCGAAGGCCTGGTCGTAGAGGCGGTCGAGCTCGGGGCTGGCCGCGCCGGAGAACCCGCAGGCGCTGACCTGGCCGTCGGCGGCCGAGACGAGGTAGGTCTCGCCGACCTGGAAGTCGACCCCGATCAGCTGGTCCTGGATCGCCTGCGGCGGCGCCTCGACGGCGACGGTGTCGGTGGCGGCGCCGGCGAACACCTCCTCGACCTCGAGGGTGATGGTGCCGCCTTCGACGGCGGTGACCGTGCCCTCGAAGGCGAACGGCTGGGCCGCGAGGAACTCCGGGGTCGGCACCGCGCAGCGGGCCCCCGCCTGGGGAACGGCGGTGAGGGTGGTGACCTGGTCGCCGCCGGTGCCGGTGTCGGCGCTGCTGCCGGTGGAGGGGTCGGCGACCGGCCGGTCGCCGTCTTCGCCGCCACCGAGCTGGGCGGCGCCGAAGCCGATCGCGGCCACGGCGGCGGCCGCACCGGCGACCAGCACGAGGCGGCCGCGCCGGGTGACCCGGGTGGTCGAGGTGGACGGGTTCTCCACGGTGTGCGTCATGGCGGTCTCCAGGAGTCGTGCGGTCACGGCCGGGTCGGCCGGGGCCAGGTGGGCGGCGGGGTCGGCGGCGCGCAGCCGGGCCCGCAGCTCGTCGTCGCGGTCGAAGCCGTCTCGGTCGTGCTGGTCGTGCTCGGTCACGGTCGTCTCCCCTCTCTCGCCCCTTCATGTCCGGACCCGTCGCCGCTCTTTCGGTCGATCCGGGAGATCTCCTCCTTGAGCTTCTGCCGCGCCCGGTGCAGCCGGATGCTGGCGGCGTTCGCGGTGATGTCGAGCACCCGGGCGATCTCGGCCGGAGCCAGCTGCTCCCAGGCCCACAGCCGCAGCAGCTCGGCCTCGTCGGGGCGCAGCGCGGCCAGCGCCTCGTGCAGCCGGTCGTCCCCCGAGTCGGGGCCGGGCAACGTCTCGGCCGGCGGGGCGACGCTGCCGATCCTCGCCGCGAGCCGGCGCTGGCGGCGGCCGCCGCGCTCGGCGTTCGCGAGGCAGTGGCGCGCGACGCCGTAGACCCACGGGAGCGGCTCGTCGGGCACGTCGTCGAGCCGGCGCCAGCACACCAGGAGGGTGTCGGCCAGCACGTCGTCGGCGGTGTCGGGATCGGTACGGCGGGCCAGGAACCGCCGCAGCGGCTCCATCACCTCGGCCGCCAGCCGCTCGAAGCGCTGCTCGCGCGCCTCCCCGGGCTCCTGCGTCACGCGCCCACCCTCACATATCGGCAGTCGCGGCCTCGACGCCGTCGGCGCCTCAGGGCCGCACGGCGACGGCCTCGACCTCGACCAGCTGGTCGGGCCAGCCGAGCACGGTGACGCCGACCAGGGTGCTCGGGACGTCGTGCTCTCCGAACGCCGCGCTCACGACATCCCAGGCGGCGGTGAGGTCAGCGCGATCGGTGGTGGCGACGTAGACGGTGGTGCGGGCCACGTCGGTGAGCGAGCAGCCGGCGGCGGCGAGCGCCGAGACCAGGTTGGTCACCACCCGGTGGGCCTGGGCGACGACGTCGCCCGGCGCCACGACCTCCCCGGCCTCGTCGAGCGGGCAGGCACCGGCGGTCAGCACCAGCGACCCCTCGGCGAGGGCGGCGTAGGCGTAGGGGACGTCCTGGGCGAGACCGGGGGTGCGCAGCAGGGAGACGGGTGGCATGCGGCCCAGCATCGCGCGCTGCTGCCGGGCGCCGCCACCGGGATAGTCCCGGACGAAGTGGTCCCCTTCTCGGCGTGTCGGGGGCCGTTTCGTCAGGGACTACCGCGCTCCGGGGGCTGCCAGGAGGGCCGAAATGGCCAGCAGGGCCCCCGCCGGAGCGGGGACCCTGCTGGGAGGTGGTGCGGTGGGGGTGGACTCAGAAGTCCATGCCGCCCATGCCGCCCGAGGGGTCGCCGCCCATGGGCGCGGCCTTCTCGGGCTTGTCGGCCACGACGGCCTCGGTGGTGAGGAAGAGCGCCGCGATGGAGGCGGCGTTCTGCAGCGCGCTGCGGGTCACCTTCGCCGGGTCGATGATGCCCTCGGCGATCATGTCGACGTACTCGCCCGACGCGGCGTTGAGGCCGTGACCGGCGGTGAGGCCGGCGACCTTCTCGGCCACGACGCCGCCCTCGAGACCGGCGTTGACCGCGATCTGCTTGAGCGGGGCCGAGGTGGCGACGCGCACGATGTTGGCGCCGGTGGCCTCGTCGCCCACCAGGTCCAGCTTGTCGAACGCGGTGGCCGCGGCCTGCACCAGGGCGACGCCGCCGCCGGCGACGATGCCCTCCTCGACGGCCGCCTTGGCGTTGCGCACGGCGTCCTCGATGCGGTGCTTGCGCTCCTTGAGCTCGACCTCGGTCGCCGCGCCGACCTTGATGACGGCCACGCCGCCGGCCAGCTTGGCGAGGCGCTCCTGGAGCTTCTCGCGGTCGTAGTCGGAGTCGGACTTCTCGATCTCGGCGCGGATCTGGTTGACCCGGCCCTCGATCTGGGCGCCGTCGCCGGCACCCTCGACGATCGTGGTCTCGTCCTTGGTGATGACGACCTTGCGGGCCTGGCCGAGCAGCTCGATGCCGGTCGACTCGAGCTTGAGGCCGACCTCCTCGGAGATGACCTGGCCACCGGTCAGGATCGCGATGTCCTGCAGCATGGCCTTGCGGCGGTCGCCGAAGCCCGGGGCCTTGACGGCGACGGACTTGAAGGTGCCACGGATCTTGTTGACCACCAGGGTCGACAGCGCCTCGCCGTCGACGTCCTCGGCGATGATCAGCAGCGGCTTGCCGGACTGCATAACCTTCTCCAGCAGCGGGAGCAGGTCCTTGACAGACGAGATCTTCTGGTTGGCGACCAGGATGTAGGGGTCCTCGAGGACCGTCTCCATCCGCTCGGGGTCGGTGACGAAGTAGGCCGAGATGTAGCCCTTGTCGAACCGCATACCCTCGGTCAGCTCGAGGTCGATGCCGAAGGTGTTCGACTCCTCGACCGTGATCACGCCCTCCTTGCCGACCTTGTCCATCGCCTCGGCGATGGCGTCGCCGACGGTGGTGTCGCCACCGGCGGAGATGGTCGCGGTGGCCGCGATCTGCTCACGGGTCTCGACGTCCTTGGCCATGCCGAGCAGCTGCTCGGACACGGCGGAGACGGCGGCCTCGATGCCGCGCTTGAGACCCATCGGGTTGGCGCCGGCAGCGACGTTGCGCAGGCCCTCGCGCACCATGGCCTGGGCCAGGACGGTGGCGGTGGTGGTGCCGTCGCCGGCGACGTCGTCGGTCTTCTTGGCGACCTCCTTGACGAGCTCGGCGCCGATCTTCTCGTAGGGGTCCTCGAGCTCGATCTCCTTGGCGATGCTCACACCGTCGTTGGTGATCGTGGGGGCACCCCACTTCTTCTCGAGCACGACGTTGCGGCCCTTGGGACCGAGGGTGACCTTGACGGCGTCGGCGAGCGTGTTCATGCCACGCTCGAGACCGCGCCGGGCCTCCTCGTTGAAAGCAATCAGCTTCGGCATAGCTCCTGCGATTCCTCACGCTTGGAGTTCTGGGAACCGGCTCGGTGGGTTGCCCGCGACGGACGACCCTGCTGACCCGGCGAACCCTTTCTCGCCGGCGCGGAGGGCCTCAACTGGCACCGGTCCGGTGGTGGCACTCTCCAGTCGAGAGTGCCAATCTCATGTTTAGCACTCGACCCTTGAGAGTGCAAGAAGCGGGGTCGGTCAGGAGAGCCGCGCGAAGCTGGCGACGTCGTAGGCGCCGACG
This sequence comes from Nocardioides sp. SYSU D00038, assembly GCF_016924665.1. Taxonomy (GTDB): domain Bacteria; phylum Actinomycetota; class Actinomycetes; order Propionibacteriales; family Nocardioidaceae; genus Nocardioides. The sequence continues at coordinate 55,077 of NZ_JAFFJT010000024.1, read as the reverse complement.
ATCTCGGCGACCCTCCGGAACCGGTCCGTGCCCACCTCCCAGGCGACGAGTGCCGGCTCGGTCTGCCGGGACTCGTAGACCAGGGTCCGGCCGTCGAGCCAGCCGGCGACGGGGCAGCAGTTCTTCCACCGGGAGTCGGCGGGGTCGGCACGATCGGGCGTGACCAGCAGCGCCTCCTGCTGGCCGGTGGTGACCGTCACGAACTCCGCCGGTCGCACGTACGACGCCGGGCCGGGCGGCAGCGGCACGGCCAGGCCCATCCCCCACGCCTGGGCCGCTGCCGAGCCGGAGCGCACGGTCTCGCCGTGGCGCTCGCTGGGTGCCACCGCGAACGACGGCCGCTGCACCTCGACGTCCGGGTGGCTCCCGGCAGCACCGGCACCCACGGCGAACTGGGGGCCGCCGCCCCCGTCCGGGCCCGCGGGCAGGGCCACGACGTCGTCGGCGACCCACTCGAACCAGTAGGTCTCGGCCTGCCCGGTGTCGACGGTGGACCACTCGTCGGTCGCGACGGAGTAGACGCTCAGCGTCCCGTCCTGGGGGAAGACGAGGAGGTCCCCGCCCGGCGAGAGCATCCGCGCGGTCGCGGGGACGAGGTCGTTGCCGCCGTCGAGGTAGGGCTCCAGGGCCGAGACGTCGACCGCCCGGGCGCCGCCCTCGGCGCCGTGCAGCCACACCGTGTCGCCGGCGGCGAACGCCGCGACCGCCCGGTCGCCGCGCAGGGTGGCGCTCATCGCGGCCAGCGCCAGTGGCCCGGTGCGCCCGCCGAGGACCGGGTCGGGGTCGAGCGGCAGCGACCGCTCCTCGACCTGGTCGGGCGCCCACCACACCGGCACGCCCTCGTAGGTCGCGTCCGCGGCCGACGCCGTGCTGGACGGCGCCGTGGTGGCCGGGGCGGGCGCCGGTCGGGTCCCGTCGCCCGGCGTCGGGCGCAGCGCCCAGGTCGTGCCCGACACGACGAGCACCGTCGCCACCGCACCCGCCACCCATCCCGTCGTACGACGCCGCCGGGCCCGGCGGCCGGCCCGCCAGGCGGCCGCGGAGAGGTCGGGCGCGGTCACGTCGTTGACCCGCTCGGCGAGCAGGTCGCGCAGGGTCCGGTCGGTCATCGCAGGTCCTCCAGCAGCTCGACGAGCTCGGGCGCGGCCTCCCGGAGGCGGCGCAGGGAGAGCGAGGTCTGGCTCTTGACGGTGCCGACGCCCACGCCGAGGAGCTCGGCGGTCTCGCGCTCGGACAGGTCGTCGTAGTAGCGCAGCACGACCACCGCGCGCTGCCGTGGCGTGAGCGCGGCGAGCGCCCGGTCGAGCAGCAGCCGGCGGTCGCTGGCGGCGTCGGAGGCGGCGACCACCCGGGCGTCGTCGCGCACCTCCACCACCGACTCGCGGCGGTGCTTGCGCCACCAGCTGATGTTGGCGCGCACGATCACCTGCCGCGCGTAGGCCTCGGGCCGCTGGTCGCGCAGCCGCCGCCAGCGCACGGCCACCTGGGTGAGGGCGTCCTGCACCAGGTCCTCGGCGCGGTGGTGGTCGCCGGTGAGCAGCACGGCCGTGCGCAGCAGCGCGAGCTGGCGCTCACCCGCCCAGCGGGTGAACGACTCCTCGTCGCCCTCGGTCACCATGCCCTTTCCAACGCAGCAGGCGGCCGGCAGGTTGGAGGGTCAGCCGGCCTGCGGCAGCAGATCGGCGACCAGGTCGGCGAAGCGGGCGGCGTTGGCGGGGTCGATGTCGAGGTAGAGGCCGGGCTCGATGAGCTCCAGCTCCGAGACCGCCCACCGGTCCTCCCAGACCATCATGTCCACCCGGGCGTACGCCGGCGGCGCCACCAGGTGGCGCCCGGCGGCCGCGACGGCGGCCTCGGCGAGCGCGGCCTGCTCGCCCCCGAGGTCGACGGCGGCGCTGCTGCCGCCGTAGAGCTCGTGCACCCGGATCTCCTCACCCGCGGGGCGCTTGTCGACCTGGGACGCGGCGGTGCCGCCGAACACGTAGACCGAGGTCTCGCCGCGGGTGCGCACCGACTCCACGAGCGGCTGCACGACCCATGGCGCCGCGACCAGGCCCTCGAGGCGGGGGTCGCGGGTGCTGCTGGCGACGACCACCCCGACCCCGCCCGCACCGGTGCGGGGCTTGATCACCGCGGTACCCCAGCGCGCGGTCGCCGCCTCGAGCCCCGAGACGAGCGTGCGCTCGTCGAGCAGCTCGGTCGGCACGGTCGGCACGTCGGCGGCCAGCTCGGTGAGGTAGGCCTTGTCGGCGTTCCAGACGAACGTGTCCGCGCCGTTGAGCAGCGTGGTCGCGTGGTCGACGGCGCGGGCCCAGGCGAGGAACTCCGCGCAGCGCCGCTGGTAGTCCCAGGTGGAGCGCACCGCCACCACCCGCGCCGCGCCCCAGTCGACGTCCGGGTCGTCCCACACCGCCCAGGCGGCCTCGACGCCCCGATCGGCCAGGGCGGCGGTGACCAGCTCACCCCCCGTCTCGCCGTCGGGCAGCAGCGACGCGGTGGCGAGGAGGACGTCCATGGCTGCAGGGTAGGGGCTCAGCCGGTGGCGGGAAGCGCGTGCCCGAACGGCACCTCCTCGCTGAGGCCGAGCGCGGCCAGCACCGACGGCAGCACCGCCTTGGCCGTGCGGCGGTAGCCCGCGGCGCTGGGGTGGAACCGGTCGAGGGCGAACATCTCGTCGGGGTTGGTCACGAAGAACGGCCCGACCACGTGAGCCAGGGAGACCACGTGGGCTCCAGCCGCGAGCGCCGCCTCGCGCTGCGCGGCGGCCAGCTGGCGCGAGGCCCGGGCCCCCAGCGCCCGCAGCGGCTGGGGCACCGCGGTCAGCGCACCCAGGTCGGGGCAGGTGCCGACCACGACGGCCGCACCGAGCGCACGCAGCCGCTCGACGGCCTCGGTCAGGTGGCGCACAGACTCGGCCACCGGCACCCGGTGGGTCACGTCGTTCCCGCCCACCACGACCACCGCGACGTCCGGGCGGTACGCCGCCGGCAGCCCGTCGAGCTGGGCGGCCAGCACCGACGACTCCGCCCCCACCACCGCCCGCCCGGTCAGCCGCACCGACCGCCGGGTGCGCTTGGCCAGGCGGACCGCCAGCCGGGCCCCGAAGGTTTCCTCGGGTCGCTCCGCGCCCAGGCCCGCCGCGATCGAGTCGCCGAGCACCAGCAGCTCGATCGGGTCGCCGTACTTCTTCTTCCAGGTGCGGTCGGCGTCGAGCGCCTGCTCGCCGAGCGGCTTGCCGATGGCCAGGCGGGCGGCGGCCGCCTGGCGGCGCAGCACCTCCCGCCCCGCCCAGGCGCCGGCCAGGGCGCTGGTGGCGGCCAGGGCCACCCCGGCCAGGACGGGTCTGGTGCGACTCACCCCCCAGTGGTGCCACACCCACCTGAACGGCGGGCGACGAACTCGTGCCGCGGACGTGTCGATCCGCGCCCGGCCCGACCGTCATCCCGGTGACACACTCGACCCGACGAGAGGACGACCATGACCCACCCGCCGACCACCGACCAGGCCTCCGCCGTCCGGCCCGCCCCCCTGCTCGGGGAGGCGTCGTGAAGTTCCTGCTGCTGATGGCCGAGGCCGAGCACTTCGAGCGCTGGGACGCCGCCGACGACGAGGCACGGGAACGGACCTTCGCCGCGTTCGCCGCCTTCGACGAGGCCGTCGAGCAGCGCGGCAGCATCGTCGGGGGCGAGGCCCTCGACCGACCGGCGACGGCCCGGACGGTGCGCCCGGGCACCCCGCGGCACGTGACCGCCGGCCCGTTCGCCGAGACCGTCGAGCAGACCGGCGGCTTCTACGTCATCGACGTGCCGAGCCTGGACGACGCGGTGGAGCTGGCCGGGCTGCTGCCCGCGGAGTACACGATCGAGGTCCGGCCCTGCGTGGCGGCACCCGAGGGGTGAGCGCGCTCGAGCGCGCGCTGCGCGAGGAGTGGGGCCGGCTGCTGGCCCTGCTCGTCGCGCAGTACCGCCGGGTCGACCTGGCCGAGGACGGACTCGCCGACGCCTTCGAGGCGGCGGCCCGCACCTGGGGCGACCGGCCTCCGGCCAGCCCGGCCGCCTGGCTGCTCACGGCGGCGCGGCGCCGGGTGGTCGACCGGCTGCGCGCCGAGTCGGTGGCGGCCCGGCGGCTCCCCGAGCTCGTGGTGGCGGCGGAGCTCACCGAGGCGGCGCAGCGGACGATGGCCGACGCGGGCGAGACCGTGGTCGACGAGCGGCTGCGGCTGGTGCTGCTCTGCGCCCACCCGTCGCTGCCGCGCGAGGCCGCCGCCGCACTGACGCTGCGGCTGGTGATGGGCGTCAGCACCGCCGACCTGGCCCGGCTGTTCCTGGTGCGGACGTCGACGATGGCCGCGCGGCTGACCCGGGCCCGGCAGTCGCTCGCCGGCGAGATCTTCGCGGTGTCCTCGGGTCCGGTGCTCGCCGAGCGGGTCGCCGCGGTGGCCGACGTGGCGTACCTGGCGTTCACGGCCGGCTACGCGCCGGGGTCGGGGGTGGACGTGCTGCGACCCGACGTCTCGGCCGAGGCGATCCGCCTGGTGCGGGTGCTGCGGGAGGTGCTGCCGACGGGCACCGACCTCGCCGAGCTCGACGCCCTGCTGGCCCTGATGCTCCTGCAGCACTCGCGCCGCGACGCCCGGGTCGAGGACGGCCGGTTGGTGCTGCTCCCCGAGCAGGACCGCTCCCGGTGGCACCTCGACGAGGTGGCCGAGGCCCTGGACCTCCTCACCCCGCTCGCGACCGCGCCACCGGCGCCGTTCCTCCTGCAGGCGCTGGTGGCCGCCGAGCACGCGCTGTCGGCGACCGGTGGCGGCACCGACTGGTCGCGGGTCGTGGCTCGCTACGACGAGCTGCTCGCCCTCGGCGACTCCCCCGTCGTCCGGCTCAACCGGGCCGTGGCGGTGGCGGAGGTCGACGGCCCCCTCGCCGGGCTGGACGCGCTGTCGGGGCTCACGGACGCCGACCTGCCCGACCACCGGCTGCCTGCCGCCCGGGCCGAGCTGCTCGGCCGCGCCGGGCTGGTGGCGCAGGCGCGGACGGCGTACGACGACGCCGTGGCCCGCTGCGGCAACGAGGCCGAGCGGGCCCACCTGGCGGCGCGGCGGCTCAGCCTCGACGCAGGAACCGACGACGGCCGGAGCGGGTGAGCGCCCGCAGCTCGTCGAGCCGGGCCTCCGCCTCCCGGGTGTCGGCGCGGGCCGCGGTGAGGCGACCCCGCACCCGGGCGAGCCGCTCGCGGGTGCGGGTCAGCTGGCCCTCGCGCTGGGCCAGACGCGCCTCGAGCCGGCGGAGCTGCTGCTCGCGCTCCTCCACGGCCTCGGCCAGCTCGACGGTCTTGCGCTCGAGCTGGCCGCGCAGCTCGCCCACGAGCGCCACCGGCGGCTGGAGCGTGTCGGCCACCCGGAACACGTTGGGTCGGGTGGGCCGGCCGCGCCCCGCGAGCCAGGTGTGCACCGGGGACTCGTGGTTGGGCAGGTCGACCAGCCGCGGCGCCAGGTCGGCGCGGTGGAGCGCGTGGACGACCGAGAGCTGGTCGCGGCGCGAGTAGCGCAGCAGCTGCCACCACCACTCGCGCATCGCGGTTTCCACGGCGTCGGTGTGGCGACGGGCCAGGATCGCCGTCCACGGCACCGGCGCCTGCAGCAGCTCGGGCGCCTGGGCGGCGTAGTGGGTCAGCTGCTCGTAGAGCCGGCTGTGGTCGTCGAAGCCGGCCAGCAGCACGGCCTCGAACTCCGCCACCACGTCGGCGCGGTAGGAGTGCCGCGGCAGCGCGAGGTCGGCCCCGTCGAGCCAGGTGTCGAGCAGCTCGCCTGGGTCGCCGTCGAGCCGCACCCGCGCATCGACCCACAGCGTCTCGTCGTACGCCGCGAGGTCGGGGTGGCCGAGCAGCTTGAGCGCCCGGGCGCTGCGCACCGGGTCCATCGCCAGCGCCGGCTCGACCACGCGCACGTCCCAGCTGTCACTCGTCAGCCCCGGGTCGTCGGTGAAGCAGATCCACGGCAGGTCCGACGAGGCGGCGAGGGGCTGCTCGGCGAGCTCCTCGTAGCCGCCCACGAGCGCGGTGTAGACGGCGCGGGCAGGCACCTCGTCACCCTAGCCGCGAGGTGGCGGCGTCGAGCAGCCAGGCGGCGCCCGTCGCGCCGGCCACCAGGCAGTCCTGCCCGTAGAGCCAGCGGCCGTCGCGGAGCCGGCGCACCAGCTCGGCGTTGCCGCCCGGCACCTGCACCAGGCCCCCGGTGCGCTCGTCGAGCAGCAGCACGGTGTGGCGCAGCGCCAGGTCGGCGACGTACGACGCGGGCAGGTGGAGCACCTCGATCATCAGCACCCAGCGGTCGGTGCGCGCCAGCGCGGCCGCGCCCCCGGCGAGCACGTCGGCCTCGAAGCCCTCGACGTCGACCTTGACGCAGAACGAGCCGGCGCCGTCGAGCTCGTCGCCGAGCAGCTGGTCCAGGGTGGTGGCCGGCACGGTGGCGAGGCCGTAGCGCTCGGGGTGGTCGCCGTCGCCGGGCGCGGCGATGGCCGACTGCCCCGACCAGGCCAGGTCGACGGCGAACGACGCCGTGCCCGCCTCCCGGGCCAGCACCTCGGGCCGGACCTCGACGTCGAGGTCGTTGTCGACCAGCGTGCGCTCGAGGAGGCCGCGCACCACCGGCTGCGGCTCGAAGGCGACCACCCGGGCGGCGGGCGGCAGGTCGACGCCGACCAGCATCTCGCCGTAGTTGGCGCCGACGTCGACGACGAGGTCCCAGGCGTGGGCGGCCAGGGCGCGCTGCCAGAGCCGGCGCGACCCGGGGTTGAGGTCGCCGTTCGCGGCGACCAGCCGGCGGCCGCGCTCGTCGGCGGGGTCGACGTGGATGACGCGGCCGGACGCCGTGGTCGCGCTCAGCTCGGGCACCCGCCCACCCTAGGCGCGGGCGGCACGCGGCCGGTCAGCCGCCGGCGACGGCCGGGATGACCGAGACCTGGGTACCGTCGGGCGTGGGGGTCTGCAGCTCGGAGAGGAAGCGGACGTCCTCGTCGCCGACGTAGACGTTGACGAAGCGGCGCAGGGCGCCGTTGTCGTCGAGGATCCGGCCCTTGATGCCGGCGTAGCTGCCGTCGAGGTCGTCGAGCACCTCGGCCAGGGTCGCGCCGGTGGCGGTGACCTCGGACTCGCCGTCCGTGTAGGTGCGCAGGATGGTGGGGATGCGGACGGAGACGCTCACGTTGCTCCTCGGCTGGGGCTGGGCTGGATCGGGGTGGCGGTCGGTCAGACGATGCCGGCGTCGGTGAACGCGGCGTACGACGGGGCGATGGTCGCGACCGGGCCGACCCGGTCGGAGATCGCGTCGAGCGTCTTCAGGCCGTGGCCGGTGTTGATGACCACGGTCTCGAGCTCGGGGTCGAGCTGGCCGGTCTCGACCAGCTTGCGCAGCACCGCCACGGTGGTGCCGCCCGCGGTCTCGGTGAAGACGCCCTCGGTGCGGGCGAGCAGCACGATGGCGTCGCGGACCTGGTCGTCGGTGACGTCCTCCACCGCACCGCCGGTCTGGCGGCAGATGTCGAGCACGTAGATGCCGTCGGCGGGGTTGCCGATCGCCAGGCTCTTGGCGATGGTGTCGGGCTTGACCGGGCGGATCGCGTCGACGCCGGCCTTGTAGGCCACCGAGACCGGCGAGCAGCCCTCGGCCTGGGCGCCGAACACCTTGTAGGGCTTGTCCTCGACCAGCCCGAGCCGCACCAGCTCCTGGAACGCCTTGTGCACCTTGGTGAGCTGGGAGCCGGAGGCGACCGGGATGACGATCTGGTCGGGGAGCCGCCAGCCGAGCTGCTCGGCGATCTCGTAGCCCAGGGTCTTGGAGCCCTCGGCGTAGTAGGGGCGGACGTTGACGTTGACGAACGCCCAGCCGTCCTCCTCGCCGGCGATCTCGGAGGCGAGCTTGTTGACGTCGTCGTAGTTGCCGTCGACGGCGACGAGCGAGTCGGTGTAGACCGCGGAGTTGACCTGCTTGGGCTGCTCGAGGTTGCTCGGGATGAACACCACCGTGCGGATGCCGGCGCGGGCGCCGGCGGCGGCCACGGCGTTCGCGAGGTTGCCGGTGCTGGGACAGGCGAAGACCTTCGCGCCGAGCTCGCGGGCGGCGCTGAGCGCGCAGGCGACGACCCGGTCCTTGAAGGAGTTGGTGGGGTTGGTGCTGTCGTCCTTGACCCACAGGGTGGCGATGCCGAGCTCGCGGCCGAGGTTGTCGGCCCGGAGCAGCCGGGTGAAGCCGGGCTCCATGTTGGGGCTCTGCTCGATGTCGGTCGGCACCGGCAGCAGCGCCTTGTAGCGCCAGATGTTGCGGGGACCGGCCTCGATCTCCTCGCGGGTGATCCGCGGGAAGTCGTAGGCGATCTCGAGCGGCCCGAAGCACTCCGGACAGGCGTAGAACGGGCCCAGCGCGACCTGCTGGCCGCACTCGCGGCAGGCCAGGGCCGTGGCGTTGCCGAACGCGCCCTCGCGCAGCCCGGCCCGGGGGTTGGTGGTGTCGGTCTCGACGACGACGACGCTCACTGATCCTCCTCCTCATCTTCCCCGGGGCGACTCTCGCACCGGGCCGGAATTGGCACCGTCTCCACGACTGCCTGGTCGGCAGGGGGCACGTGGCGGTTGCCGGGACTTCTTCGGGCCGTTCCCTCAGTCCCTCGTGATGAGCAAGCAGAACCTTACGGACGCCGCCGCCCCGACCCCACTCGACGTCCGGGATGTGGACCGTCATACCGGGATGTGGACGCAGGGGGGCGGTAGTCCGTGACGTTTCGGCCCTCGGCGCCCGGTAGTCCGTGACGTTCGGGCCCTCCGGAGCCGCCGGGGCGGACCCAAACGTCACAAACTATCGCGGTCAGGCCGCCGCCGAAGCAGCCTCCTCGACGGGCGTGAGCGCACCGCGGACCACGTCGAGGACGTCGCCGACCACGTGGACGGTCAGCGCGTCGCGCACCTCGGCCGGGACGTCGTCGAGGTCGGGCTCGTTGCGCAGCGGCACGAACACCTCGGTCAGGCCGGCGCGCTGGGCGGCGAGCAGCTTCTGCTTCAGGCCGCCGATCGGCAGCACCCGGCCGTTGAGGGTGACCTCGCCGGTCATGCCGACCTCCGAGCGCACCGGGCGGCCGGTGGCCAGCGAGGTGAGGGCGGTGACCATGGTGATGCCGGCCGAGGGGCCGTCCTTGGGCGTCGCGCCCGCGGGGACGTGCACGTGGATCGCCCGGTCGAAGAACGCCGGGTCGACGCCCAGCTCCTCGGCGTGCGAGCGCACGAACGACAGCGCGATCTGGGCCGACTCCTTCATCACGTCGCCGAGCTGGCCGGTCAGGGTCAGGCCGGCGCCCCCCTTCTCACCCGGGTCGTGCGCGGAGGCCTCGATGAAGAGCACGTCGCCACCCAGGCCCGTGACGGCCAGACCGGTCGCGACGCCCGGCACCGCCGTGCGCTCGGCCGACTCGGGGGTGAACCGAGGCCGCCCGAGCAGCTCGGTGAGGTCGGGCTCGTCGACGTCGACGCGGGTCTCGCCGGTCGCGAGCCGGGTCGCGGCCTTGCGCAGCGCCTTGGCCAGCAGCCGCTCCATCTGCCGCACGCCGGCCTCGCGGGTGTAGTTGGCCGCGAGCTCGCGCAGCGCGGCGTCGCTGATCGAGAACTCCTCGTCGGTCAGCGCGGCCCGCTCGAGCTGGCGCGGGAGCAGGAAGTCGCGGGCGATCGCGACCTTGTCGTCCTCGGTGTAGCCGTCGATGGTCACCAGCTCCATCCGGTCGAGCAACGCGCTCGGGATCTGCTCCACGACGTTCGCGGTCGCGATGAACAGCACGTCGGACAGGTCGAGGTCGAGCTCGAGGTAGTGGTCGCGGAAGGTGTGGTTCTGCGCCGGGTCGAGCACCTCGAGCAGCGCCGCCGCCGGGTCGCCGCGGTAGTCGGCGCCGACCTTGTCGACCTCGTCGAGCAGGACGACCGGGTTGATCGAGCCGGCCTCCTTGATCGCCCGGACGATCCGGCCGGGCAGCGCGCCGACGTAGGTGCGGCGGTGGCCGCGGATCTCGGCCTCGTCGCGCACGCCGCCGAGGGCGACGCGCACGAACGTGCGGCCCAGCGCGCGGGCCACCGACTCGCCCAGCGAGGTCTTGCCGACACCGGGAGGCCCGGCCAGCAGCACCACGGCGCCGGAGCCGCGGCCGCCGACGACCTCCAGGCCGCGCTCGGCGCGACGGGCGCGCACGGCGAGGTACTCCACTATCCGGTCCTTGACCTCCTCGAGGCCGTGGTGGTCGGCGTCGAGGACGGCGCGGGCCGCGACGACGTCGTTGCTGTCGTCGGTGCGGACCAGCCAGGGCAGCTCGAGCACGGTGTCGAGCCAGGTGCGGATCCAGCCGGTCTCGGGGCTCTGGTCGCTGGAGCGCTCGAGCTTGTCAACCTCGCGCAGCGCGGCCTCGCGGACGGCGTCGGGCAGGTCGGCGGCCTCGACCCGGGTGCGGTAGTCGTCGGCACCCTCGGGCTCGCCCTCGCCGAGCTCCTTGCGGATCGCGGCGAGCTGCTGGCGCAGCAGGAACTCGCGCTGGTTCTTCTCCAGCGACTCGCGCACGTCCTCGCTGATCTTGTCGCTCACCTCGGTCTCGGCGAGGTGGTCGCGGGTCCAGGCGATGAGCGTCTCGAGCCGCTCCTCGACGTCGGGGGTCTCCAGCAGCTGCCGCTTCTGCTCGTCGCCCAGCCACGGCGCGTAGCCGGCGGCGTCGGCGAGCTGGCCGGGGTCGGCCATCCGGTTCACGGTGTCGATGACCTGCCACGCCTCGCGACGCTGGAGCAGGGCGACCACCAGCCGCTTGTACTCCTCGGCCAGCTCGTGGGCGCGCTCGGTGGGCTCGTCGTCGACGGTCTCGACCTCGACCCAGAGCGCGGCGCCGGGGCCGGTGACGCCGGAGCCGATCCGGGCCCGCTCTCCGGCGTTGAGCACCGCGGCCTTGCCGCCGCCGGAGAACCGGCCGACCCGGTCGATGGTGGCCACGACGCCGAACGACGCGTAGCGGTCCTCGAGCCGCGGGGCGACCAGGAGGCGGGAGTCGCTGCCGGCCCGGGCGGCGTCGACCGCGGCCTGCGCGGCCTCGTCGAGGGCGATGGGGACGACCATGCCGGGCAGCACTACGAGGTCGGAGACGAAGAGCACGGGGAGCCTGGTGACGGACACTGGCGATCCCACCTTTCACAGGACTTGAGTGGTGTCGGCTCAACTCCCGGGGCAACCGGAGTGTTCCTCCGTTCGCCCTGAGCGAACTCGCTCCTGCTGGGATGCCGGGTGGGGCTCAGGCCCGGGCGGCGCCGGCGTCGTGCGCCAGCCGGCGCAGCAGCGCGAGCACGCCCTCCGGCCCGTCGACCACCACGTCGGCGAGCGCGACCAGCGCGCCCTGCTCGTACGACGCCGAGCAGACCAGCAGGGTGGGCATCCCGGCGCGGGCGTGGGCCGCGACCGCCTCGAACGCCTCCACGTCGCCCAGGTCGTCGCCGGCGAACAGGAAGCCGCCCGCGTCGAGGTCGGCGACCAGCTTGTCCACGGCCCGACCCTTGTGCATGCCCGACGACCGCACCTCGATCACGGCCCGGCCCGGCTCGAGCACCAGGTCGTGGCGCTCGGCCAGCTCGCGCAGCACCGGCACCAGCCGCTCGTACGCCGCGGTGGCGTCGGGCAGTCGCCGGGTGTGGACCGCGACCGCGAGGCCCTTCTCCTCGACGTAGGCGTCGGCGGCGTCGACCGAGCGCAGCGCGCGGGGCAGGTCGCGCAGGAAGGTGGCCAGCCCCTGCGGCGGCCGCGGGCCGACCACCCGCCGGTTGGTCGAGCTCCACTGCTCGTTGCCGTACTGGCCGAAGAGGTGCAGCTCCTTGCCGACCTTCTCGATGTCGTGGCCGACGTCCTCCAGCCCGCCGAGGTCGAGGGCCTGCCGGGCCGGGCGGCCGGTGATCACCGCGATCGCGCGCACCTGCTCGGCCAGCTCGACCAGCACCTCGCTGGCGTCGGGGTGGATGTGGGCCTGCTCGGGGTCGTCGACGATCGGCGAGAGGGTGCCGTCGAAGTCGAGGCCGACGACGGTCTCGGCCGCGGCGCGCACCAGCGCGGCGTACCGCTGCTCACCCTCGGGAGACGTGAACTCCACGGGTCCAGCCAACCATGCGCCACCGGCGCGGGGTGCGTCAGGCCGGTCAGGTCAACGCAGGCGGGTCAACGCAGGCGGGTCAACGCAGCCCGGTCAACGCAGCCGGGTCAACGCAGCGGGCCGGTGAGGATCAGCGTGAGCCGGTCGCCGCGCATCGGGTCGACGGCGGGGGCGGTGCGCTTGACGCCGAGGTCGAGGGCGAGCTGCTTGGCGGCCGCCTTGAGCCGGGGCGGGAAGTAGACCGTGGTGTCGGGGATGGTGCCGTACCAGTTGTCGGTGCCGACCACCTGCCAGCCTGCGGCCTTGACCCGGGTGGCGACCTGGCCGGCGAGACCGGTGACGCCGGAGTTGTTGTAGACCTCGACGTAGACCTTGCCGCGTACGACGGCGGGCGGCTCGGGCTTCGCCGGCCGGCTCGGCTCGGCCGAGGGGCTGGCCGGGGCGGAGCTGCTGGGGCTGTCGGCCGCCGGGGTGATCTCGCGCTCCTCGGGGGCGCCGCCCCGGGTCGCGAACCAGGCGAGCGCGGCCATCGCGACCGCGACCACGCTGAGGATGACGACCGGCGAGGGCGCAACCGCGCCGCGCTGGGACCGCCGGGTCGCCCGCCGGGTCACCTCAGACCTCGAAGCCGAGGCGGCGGGCGGAGCGCTGGCGCTGCCGGGCGGCACGCAGCCGGCGCAGCCGACGCACCAGCAGCGGGTCGGCCTCGAGCGCCTCGGGACGGTCGATGAGCGCGTTGAGGACCTGGTAGTAGCGGGTCGAGGACATGTCGAACTGCTCGCGGACGGCGGTCTCCTTGGCCCCGGCGTACTTCCACCAGTGCCGCTCGAACTCGAGGATCTCGCGGTCGCGGTCGCTCAGCGCGGGCCTGTCCGTGGTCCCCTCGCCGGGGACGACGTTCGCGGCGTCCATGTGATCACTCCCGATGTCTCGCGTCGGCTGGGTCCGACAGGTGTCCACGAGCCACTCTAGGCGAGTAATCACAACGATGTCATTCGCCTCCGGGGGCGAGTCGGCGGAGGCTGGCGTAGGTTCGCCGCCATGCCCGATCCCGCCACGCCCGAGCCCGCCGCGCCCCGGCCCACCACCGACGACCCCGTCCGCTGGGGCGTGCTGGCCCCGGGCGGCATCGCCGCGACCTTCGCGCGCGACCTCGCGCTGGTGCCGGAGGCCACGCTGGTGGCCGCCGGCTCGCGCACCCTCGCCTCCGCCGAGGCCTTCGTCGCCGAGCACGGCGGCCGCGCCCACGGGTCCTACGCCGACCTGGTCGCCGACCCCGACGTCGAGGTCGTCTACGTCGCCTCCCCCCACGCGTTCCACCTCGAGCACGCCCGGCTGGCCCTCGAGGCCGGCAAGCACGTGCTCTGCGAGAAGCCGGTCGCCCTCAACGCCGCCGAGGCCGAGGAGATGGTCGCCGCCGCGCGGGCCGCCGACCGGTTCCTCATGGAGGGCATGTGGACGGCGTGCAACCCGGTGGTGCGCGAGCTGGCGGCCGGGCTGCGCTCGGGTCGGTGGGGCACCCCGCGGCGGCTGCACGCCGAGCTCGGGTTCGTCGTGCCCCGCGACCCCGGTCACCGGCTGGTCGACCCCGCCCTGGGCGGCGGTGCGCTGCTCGACATCGGCGTCTACCCCGTGACCTTCGCCCACCTGCTGCTCGGCGAGGCGGAGTCGCTGTGGCCGGTCGGCGACCTGTCCGACCGCGGCGTCGACACCGACGTCGTGATCGCCGGGAGCTACCCCGGCGGCGTGCTGGTCACGCTCAGCGCCTCGATCACGTCGTGGTCGTCGAAGCGAGCCGAGATCGCCACCGACACCGGCCGGATCGTCGTCGAGCAGTTCCTCCACCCCACCGCCGCGACCTACACGCCGTACGACGACGAGCGGCCCGCGGGCGAGCCCGAGACCATCACCGGCACCGAGCCGCTCGTCGGCCGGGGCTTCGGCAACGAGATCGCCGAGGTGGGCCGGTGCGTGCGGGCCGGGCTGCGCGAGAGCCCGCTGGTGCCGCACGAGCAGACGCTGACGGTGATGCGCCAGCTCGACTCGGTGCGCGCCACGCTCGGGGTGCACTACCCCGGCGAGCCGGACCTCAGGTAGCGCACCACCGCCTGGACGCGGCGGTGGTTGGTGTCGTCCTGGTGGAGGTCGAGCTTGGTGAAGATCCGCTGGATGTGCTTCTCCACCGCCCCCGGCGTCACCACCAGCGCCGCCGCGATCGCGCCGTTCGACCGGCCCTCGGCCATCAGCGCCAGCACGTCGCGCTCGCGCGGGGTCAGCGCCGCCACCGGGTCGCGGCGCCGGCCCATGAGCTGCTGCACCACCAGCGGGTCGAGCACCGTGCCACCGTCGGCCACGTCGGACAGACCGTCGAGGAAGTCGTCGACCTCGCTCACCCGGTCCTTGAGCAGGTAGCCCACCCCGCCGTCGCCGGAGGCGAGCAGCTCGTCGGCGTAGGACACCTCGACGTACTGCGAGAGCACCATCAGCCGGGCCCCGGGCCAGGCCCGGCGCACCTCGGCGGCCGCGCGAAGACCCTCGTCGGTGTGGCTCGGCGGCATGCGCACGTCGACGACGCTGACGTCGGGGCGGTGCGCGAGCGCGGCCTCGACGTACGCCGTGCCGTCGCCCACGCCGGCCACCACCTCGTGGCCGGCCTCCGCGAGCAGCAGCTGCAGCCCCTCGCGCAGCAGCACCGAGTCGTCGGCCACGACCACCCGCAGCGACCGCCGGCTCACGACGCGCCCCGGCCGGGCCCCAGCGGGATCCGCGCCACGAGCGCGGTCGGGCCACCCACGGGCGAGTCGAGCAGCAGGGTGCCGTCGACGCCGGTGAGCCGCTGGCGCAGCCCGGCCAGGCCCAGGCCCTTGCCCTCGTGGGCCCCGCCGAGGCCGTCGTCCTCCACCAGCACCAGCAGCTCGTCGCCGTCGGGCCGGGCGGTGACGACCGCGCGAGCGGCGCCGGCGTGCTTGGCGACGTTGGTCAACGCCTCGGCGACCACGAAGTAGACGGCCGTCTCGACGTGGGGCGGCAGGTCGGCGGGCAGGTCGAGCCGGGTCTCCACCGGCACCGGGCTGCGGAGCACCATCTCCTCCAGCGCGACCGCGAGGCCGCGGTCGACCAGCAGCGGCGGGGCGATGCCGCGCGAGAGCGCGCGCAGCTCCTCCACGGTCTCGCGGGCCTGCACCAGGGCCGCGTCGATCGTCGCGCCCGCCTGCTCGGGGTCGGTGCCGAGCTGCTTGCGGGCCCGGCCGAGGTCCATGCTCAACCGGACCAGCCGCTGCTGCGGCCCGTCGTGGATGTCGCGCTCGAGCCGGCGCAGCGAGGAGGCCTCGGCCTGCCGGGCCGCGTCGCGGCCGGTCTCGACCCGCTGCACCTCCTGCTGGAGCTCGGCACGGCTGCACAGCAGGGTGGTGGCCAGGCCGGCGTGGGTGGCGGTGACGGCGCGCACCACAGGCACCAGGGTGAGCAGCAGCACCGCGCCGATCGCGAGGTGGAGCAGGCTCTCGGCGTCGCGGCCCTCGCCCAGCCCCAGGAGCTCGGCCAGTCCCTCGTTGCTCTCCGGCAGCCAGCGCGACCAGAACCAGTAGGTGAGCCCGCCGAGGATGCCGCCCCACCAGGCGACGACGATGCTGAACGCGATGGTGCCGGTCACCAGGCTCACCAGGCCCCACACCACGTCGAGCCAGGTCTGCGGGTCTCGGTACGGCTCCACGGCCCGCCGCCACCACACGCTGCTGACCGGCGGTCGGGCCGGCGACGGCGCCCGGCGGCCGAGCAGCGAGCGCAGCCGCAGCCGCTCGAGGCCGGCGAGGCCGCGGGCCACCTGGGCGGTGACGCCGAGCACGACCACGCCGACCGGCAGCACCACCAGGGTCGCGAGGCCCAGCGACAGCCCGGTCACGGTCAGCACGAACGCCACCACCGCCACCGGCAGCGCGCTCACGGCGTACGTCGTGTCGAGGACCAGGCGGCGGACGCCGCGGGGTGCGTCGCGGTGCGGCGCTGCGGTCTCGACGGGCTGGCTCATGGTCAGGGTCTCGGTCATGGCTCCATGCTCGGGCGCGGGACGGCCCGGGCTCGATCCTGCCAGCACCCCGACCCGGTGTCGGGTTGTCCCGACACCCGCCCGGAGGCCGGGTCACGAGGAGGCGGGTCGCGGGAGGCGGGTCCGACCGCGGACCGCATAGGGTGACGACCATGGCCTGGGACCTCGTCGTCGTCGCGAACCGACTGCCGGTCGACCGGGTGCAGCTGCCCGACGGCACGGCGGGCTGGCGCCGCTCCCCCGGCGGTCTGGTCAGCGCGATCGAGCCGGTGATGCGGGCCCACGACGGGTGCTGGGTCGGCTGGCCGGGCGGCACCGACCAGGACCTCGAGCCGTTCGAGGACGACGGCATGACCCTGGTGCCGATGACGATGACCCGCGACGACATCGAGGGCCACTATGAGGGGTTCTCCAACGGCACCCTGTGGCCGCTCTACCACGACCTCGTGGCCAAGCCGGAGTTCCACCGCGAGTGGTGGGACTCCTACACCCAGGTCAACCAGCGCTTCGCCGAGAAGGCCGCCGAGCTGGCCGAGGAGAACGCCACGGTCTGGATCCACGACTACCAGCTCCAGCTGGTGCCGCGGATGCTGCGCGAGCTCCGCCCCGACCTGCGGATCGGCTTCTACCTCCACATCCCGTTCCCGCCCGCCGAGCTGTTCCAGCAGCTGCCCTGGCGCCGCCAGCTCCTCGAGGGCCTGCTCGGCGCCGACCTCGTGGGCTTCCAGCTGCCGGGCGCAGCCCAGAACTTCATCCGCCTGGTGCGCCAGCGGGTCGGGCACAAGACCCACCGCGACCTGGTCTACCTGCCGGACGGGCGCACCGTGCGGGCGGCGGCGTTCCCGATCTCGATCGACGCCGCCGGCTTCGAGGCGCTGGCGACCTCCCCGGCCGTGGCCGAGCGCGCCCAGGAGATCCGCGACGCCCTCGGCAGCCCGCGCAAGGTCTTCCTCGGCATCGACCGGCTCGACTACACCAAGGGCATCTACGCGCGACTGCGCGCGTTCAGCGAGCTGATCAAGGACGGCCATCTCGACGTCGAGGACGCCGTGTTCGTGCAGATCGCCGTGCCGTCGCGCGAGCAGGTGGAGCAGTACCGCATCCTCCGCGACGAGATCGACCGCCTGGTGGGCCGGATCAACGGCGACCTGGGCCGGATCGGCCGCCCGGCGATCAGCTACCTCCACTCCTCCTACCCCCGCGAGGAGATGGCGGCGCTCTACCGGATGGCCGACATCATGGTCGTCACGCCCTACCGCGACGGCATGAACCTGGTCGCCAAGGAGTACGTCGCCTGCCGGTTCGAGGACGACGGCGCGCTGGTGCTCTCGGAGTTCGCGGGCGCGGCCGACGAGCTGCGCCAGGCCTGGCTGGTCAACCCCTACGACATCAACGGCATGAAGGCCGCCCTGCTCGAGGCCTACCAGGCCGAGGACAAGGAGCTGACCCGCCGGATGAAGGCGATGCGCAAGACGATCAAGCAGCACGACGTCGTCGCCTGGGCGCAGGGGTTCATGTCCGAGCTGTCCGACGTGCGCAACCCGCACAGCAAGCCGGTCCGGCCCGCCCGCCGGTCGTGACCCGCACGGACGCCGCCCGCTGAGCCCGCGGCTCGGGGTACCTTGCTCGGCATGGCCCCCGGCATCCCTCTGGTCCCCCAGCCGGACCAGGTCGTCTCGGCCGCGAGCAACGTCGCGCACAAGCTGCTCTACGGCGGCCTGGCCGACCTGCGCCGGATGCCGCGCACGCTGATCGACGACGGGCCGCTGCGCGAGGTCTACCACTACCGGCCGGCCACGGTCGTCGAGCGCGGCGACCCGGTGCTGCTGGTGACGCCGCTGGCCGCCCCGGCGACCTGCTACGACCTGCGCCGCGGCTGCTCGCTGGTCGAGCACCTGGTGGCCGAGGGCCGCCCCACCTACCTGGTGGAGTACGGCGAGGTGTCGTTCCGCGACCGCAACCTCGGCATGGAGCACTGGATCGACGAGGTGGTGCCCACCGCCGTCCGCGAGGTCTCCGCGCACGCCGGCGGCCGGCCCGTGCACGTGGTGGGCTGGAGCCTCGGCGGCATCTTCACCCTGCTCGCCGCCGCCGACCAGCCCGACCTGCCGATCGCCTCGCTGACCGCGGTGGGCTCGCCGTTCGACGTCGCACAGGTGCCGCTGGTCGCGCCGTTCCGGCCACTGCTCAACCTCGGCACCGGTCGGGGCCCGATCACCCAGGCCTACCAGCTCATGGGCGGCGCCCCGAAGCCGTTGGTGCGCTGGGCGTTCCAGCTCTCGTCGTTCCAGAAGCTGGTGACCAAGCCGATCGCGCTGGCCACCCACCTCGACGACACCGACTTCCTCGCCCAGGTCGAGGCGGTCGACGACTTCACCGCCCACATGCACGCCTACCCCGGCCGCACCTTCGGCCAGCTCTACCACCGCTTCGTCAAGGGCAACGCGCTCGTCACCGGCTCGATGGAGCTCGACGGCCGGACCATCTCGGTGGCCGACATCCAAGCCCCGGTGCTGGTCTTCGCGGGCGCCACCGACGGCATCGCGCCGGTGCCGGCGGTCAAGGCGCTGGTGCCGCTGCTGTCGGGATCGCGCGAGGTGCGCTTCGAGATCGTGCCCGGCGGACACCTCGGGATGCTCACCGGGCGGGCCGCGCGCACCTCGACCTGGCGGGTGCTCGACGAGTGGATCTCGCAGTGGTCGACGCCGGTCGAGGAGGCCCCGGCGAGGAGGGCGCCCGCCAAGAAGGCCGCGGTGAGGAAGGCTGCGGCCAAGAAGACCGCTGCCAAGAAGTCCGCGACCAAGAACGCAGCGCCGAGGAAGACCGCCACCAAGAAGACCGCTGCCAAGAAGACCGCTGCCAAGAAGACCGCCACCAAGAAGACCGCCACCAAGAAGACCGCTGCCAAGAAGTCCCCGGGCAGGAAGGCCACCACCAGGAAGGCCGCTGCCGAGAAGGCCACGCCGGAGGCCGGCAGCATCGGCGCCAACCCCCGCCGCCGCTACGGCTCGGGCGGCTCGCGCGGGCTGGCGCGCTGACCCGACCGTGACGGATCGGCTGGGCCGCGGCGTGCGGCTGGGGTACGGGTCGGGCTCGGTGGCGACCGGGGCGTTCGGCACCGTGCCGGGGCTGATGCTGCTGCCCTACCTGACCGACACCCTGGGGATCGCGGCACTGGCGGCCGGGTTCATCGTCTTCGCGCCCAAGGCCTGGGACGTGTTCCTCAACCCGGTGGCGGGCCGGATCAGCGACCGCACCGTCGACCCGCGCGGCCCGCGCCGGCCCTGGCTGCTGCGAGCCGGGATCGCGCTGGCGGTCTGCTTCGGGCTGCTGTTCGCCGGCCCCGACCTGGGCTCGCGGAGCGCCGACGCGGCCTGGGTGCTGGTGCTGTTCCTGGCCTGCGCGACGGCGTACGCGTTCTTCCAGGTGCCCTACGTCGCGATGCCGGCCGAGCTCACCGACTCCTACGCCGAGCGCACCCGGCTGATGACCTGGCGGGTGGCGATCCTGGCGTTCACGATCATGCTCGCCGGCGCTAGCGCACCGGCGATCCGCGACGCCGTGGGCGGGCGCGACGGCTACCGGGTGATGGGGCTGGCGATGGCGGCGGTGATCCTGGTGGGCGTGGTGGCGGCCTACGCCGGCACCCGGTCCGCGCCGGTGCGCGCGGTCGAGCCCGGGCCGGGGTCGCTGCGCGACCAGCTGCGGGTCGTGGCTGGGGCTCGCGACTTCCGGCTGCTGCTCACGACCTTCGTGATCCAGGCGCTGGCGACCGGCAGCATGCTGGCCGGCGTCGACTACGTCGCCGGCGACGTCCTCGACCGCGACGGCGCGGCCACCATCCTGTTCGTCTGCTTCGTCGGCCCGGCGCTGCTGCTCACCCCGGCCTGGTCGGCGCTGGGCGCCCGGATCGGCAAGAAGCGCGGCTACCTGGCCAGCTCGCTGGTGCTCGCGGCCGGCGCGCTGCTCGCCGTGCTCGCCCGGACCGAGCAGGCCGCGCCCGTCTACGCAGCCACGGCGCTCGTGGGCGTCGGCTACGCCGGCTGCCAGGTCTTCCCGCTCGCGATGCTCCCCGACGCCGCCGCGGTCGACGCCCGCCGCACCGGCAGCAACCGGGTGGGCGTCTACACCGGCGTGTGGACCGCGGGCGAGACGCTCGGCCTCGCGCTCGGGCCGGGCGTCTTCGCGCTGTGGCTGGCGATCGGCGGCTACGTCTCCAGCACCGACGGCGACGTGACCCAGCCCGGCTCGGCGGTCACCGCGATCACGCTCGGGTTCTCCGTCGTGCCCGCGGTGCTCACCCTGGCCAGCCTGTGGTGGCTGGCCCGCTACTCCCTGACCCGCGAGGAGGTCGACGCATGAGCCCCGCACCCGACGTGCTGGCCCGGCTGCGCGAGCGGCAGGCCGCCGACCTGCCGGTGCACGGCGGCCGCACGCTGGCCTACGTCTACGACTCCGGCCTCGCCGAGGTCGACCGGGTCGGGCGCGAGGCGGTGGCGGCCTACGCCGGCAGCAACGGCCTCGACCCGACGGCGTTCCCGAGCCTGCTGACGATGGAGAACGAGCTGGTGGGCTTCGCACTGCGCCTGCTCGACGGGCCCGACGGCGCGGTGGGCACGGTGACCTCGGGCGGCACCGAGTCGGTGCTGCTGGCCGTGCAGGCCGCCCGCGATGCCCGCCCCGACGTGGCGCGGCCCCGGATGGTGCTGCCCTCGACCGCGCACGCGGCGTTCCACAAGGCCGCGCACTACTTCGGGGTCGAGCCGGTGCTGGTGCCGGTCGGGCCCGACTTCCGCGCCGACGTCGCCGCGACCGAGGCCGCGCTCGACGACTCGACGGTGCTGGTGGTGGCGAGCGCGCCGTCGTACGCCCACGGGGTGGTCGACCCGGTCACCGAGCTCGCCGCGCTGGCGGCCGCGCGCGGGGTGCGCTGCCACGTCGACGCGTGCATCGGCGGCTGGGTGCTGCCGTGGGCGGCGCGGCTGGGGAGGGCGGTGCCGCCGTGGACGTTCGCGGTCGAGGGCGTCACGTCGGTCTCGGTCGACCTGCACAAGTACGGCTACGCCCCCAAGGGCACCTCGCTGCTGCTGCACCGCACGGCCGAGCTGCGCCGACCGCAGTTCTTCGCCTCGGCGGCGTGGCCGGGCTACACGATGCTCAACTCCACGATGCAGTCGACGAAGTCGGGCGGGCCGCTCGCGGGTGCGTGGGCGGTGCTGCAGGCGCTCGGCGACGCCGGCTACGAGCGGCTGACCGCCGACGTGCTCAGCGCCGTCGACGCGATCGTCGCGGGCGTGGCGACGGTGCCGGAGCTGCGGGTGGTCGCGCCGCCGGACTCCACGCTCGTCGCGCTGGCCACCGACGCGAGGTGCGACGCGTTCACGGTGTGCGACGAGATGGCCGCGCGCGGCTGGTACGTGCAGCCGCAGATGTCGCACGCCGGCGAGCCGCCCACCATTCACCTGTCGGTCTCGGCCGCCACTCTGCCGCACGTCGACGAGCTGCTCTCCGCGCTGCGCGCCTCGGTGGCCGCCGCCGTCGCCGCCGGCCCGGTCGCCGTCGACCCCGGCGTCGTCGACTTCATCCGGGCCCTCGACCCTGCAACGCTCAGCGACGCGGACTTCGACGGGCTGCTGGCGGCGTCGGGCCTGGTGGGCGAGGCGTCGGAGGGGCTGGCCCTGCCCGAGCGGATGGCGGAGGTCAACGCACTGCTCGACCTGGCCTCGCCGCCGATGCGCGAGGCCCTGCTGGTGGCGTTCCTCGACCGGCTGTCGCGGCCCGCCTAGCCCGGACTTGTCGGGCGCTTCTCGGTGTTGTCGGGCATTGCATTGCCCGACAACATGGGGGATCCCCGGTCGACCGGGGATTCCGATCCCGCCTCAGGCCGGCCCACCCAGCTCCAGCCCCGCCAGCTCCAGCACGGCATCGAGGTCGTAGGAGCCGGCGTCGCTGCCGAGCCCCTGGGCGACGTGGGCCGCGGTGGCGCAGCCGAGCCGGGCGGCGTCGCCGGGCGGGAGGTCGAGGTTCAGCCCGCGGATGTAGCCGGAGCTGAACGCGTCGCCGCAGCCGGTGGTGTCGACGACCTCGACCGGGTGGGCCGGCACCCGGTCGACCCCGGACGCCGTGACGACGAGGGCGCCCTCCCCGCCGGCGGTCACCGCCACGCAGCCGACGCCCCGGTCGACCAGCGCGCGTGCGCCGTCGGCGAGGGAGGCCGCGCCGGTGAAGCCCAGCACCTGCTCGTCGTTGGGCAGCAGGTGGTCGGTGTGGGGCAGCGCGTCGGCGATCCACTCCAGCAGCCCGGGGTCGCCGGGGGCCAGCACGTCGAGCGAGGTGGTGGCACCCGCCTCGCGGGCGCGGGCGAGCAGCCGCCCGGCGGCCTCGCCGCCGAGGAACTCGGGGCCGCCCAGGTGCACGTGGTCGACGCCGTCGAGGGCGTCGTCCGGCAGGTCGTCGAGCGTGAACGCGCCGTTGGCCCCGATGCAGTGCCAGGCCGGCCGGTCGCCGTTGTCGCGCACCGGGATCACCGACGCGGAGGTCTGGTGGCCCTCGCGCACGACCAGGCCGGCGGTGTCGACGCCCTCGGCCTCGAGCAGCGCCCGCAGCGTCGTGCCGGCCGGGTCGGCCCCGACTGCGCCGTACGACGACACCAGGGCGCCCAGCCGGGCCAGCACCACCGCGGTGCCGCCGGCGGTGCCGGCCGGCGACATCCGGATCGCCTCGACCAGCTGCCCCTCCGAGCCGGGCGGGATCGACCGGATGCCGATGACGTGGGTGTCGAGCACGTGCACGCCGATGCAGGCGACCTTCACTGGTCCTCCTCGGGGTGGTGGGGTCGGGGTTCCGCCGGCTGCGGGGTGCCGTAGCTGCGCGCGATCGCGGCCGCCACGACGGCCTCCTGCTCGGCGCCGGTGAGCGCCCGGGGGGCGCCGAGCGCAGCGGCTCGGTGGTGCAGCGCGGCCAGCCACTCCAGCAGCACCGCGTGCTCGACCGCCTGGTCCAGCGTCGCGCCGACCGCCACCGAGCCGTGGTTGGCCATCAGCGCCGCCTGCCGGCCGCGCAGCGCGGTGCGCACGTGGGCGGCCAGCTCGGGCGAGCCGAACGTCGCGTACGGCGCCACCGCGACCGGTCCACCCAGCAGCAGCTGCTGGTAGTGCAGCACCGGCAGCTCGTCGAGCACGCAGGCCACTGCGGTCGACCACGGCGCATGGGTGTGCACGACTGCGACGGACGCGCCGTCGGCGTGGATGCCGAGGTGGAGGTCGATCTCGGAGGTGGGCCGCAGCTCGCCCTCGACCAGGGACCCGTCGAGCGCGACGACCGTGACGTCCTCGGGCCGGCAGGTAGCCAGCACCACGCCGCTGGCGGTCACCGCGACCAGGTCGCCGTCGCGGGCGGAGACGTTGCCGGCGGTGCCGACGACCAGGCCCTCGTCGGCGAGCCGACGCGCGGCGGCGGCGACGTCGTCGCGCAGGCTCACGCGGCGTACCGCTCGAGGTAGGCGGTCATCATCGCGATGCCCTCCTCCAGGATCAGCGGGTCGCCGTCGTCGTCGCGCTCGAAGGCGAGCTGGAAGAGGCGGTCGGTGACCTCGACGGCGAGCAGGGCGACCGGAGCCGTCAGCCCGGGTCCGGCCAGCCCGGTGTCGCGAGCGTAGGCCAGCAGGGTCTCGGCGATCCGCCGGTTGTGCTCGCGGCCGAACTCGTGGACGGCGACGTTCGTGCGCCCGCGCAGGTAGATCTGCACGAACGCCCGGCGCCGGTGGTAGACGGTGACGAAAGCCAGCACCGCGGTGCGCACCACCTCGGGCACGCCGGGCGCGGTGAGCCCGGCGAGGTCGTCGGCGAGCTGGCGGTCCATCTCCTCCATGTCGCGCGCCGCTAGGGCGAGGAGCACGGCCTCCTTGTCGGCGAAGTACTGGTAGAGCGAGGCCACCGGCACCTCCGCGGCCCGGGCGATCTCGCGGGTCGTCAGGGCCTCGACCCCGTGGCCGACGACCAGTCGCTCGGCGGCGTCGAGGATCTGCTCGACCCGGCGCCGGTTCCGCTCCTGGCTGGGCACCCGCCGCGACGACGGTTCGGCCCGTGCGGTCGACATGGGCTGGAGTGTAGGGTACGGACCCGAACCTGACACATGTTCAGGTTCTGGCCGTCGTCAGGAGCCGCCATGACCTCGTCCCCGGACCCGTTCCAGCCTCGCCCGGACTCCGCGCTCACCCGGCGCGGCGCGCTGGAGGCCGGCCTCCTCGGGATCGGCGGCGCCGCCGCCCTCGGCACCGGCGCCCTCTCCGGCGACGCGGTCGCCGCACCGGGCGGTCGCCAGGGCGGCCTGCCCCGCAAGGTCGACGTCGTCGTGGTCGGTGCCGGAATCGCCGGCCTGGTCGCCGCCCGCCAGGTGGCCCGTCGCGGCCACTCGGTGCTGGTGCTGGAGGCGCGCAAGCGGGTCGGCGGCCGGGTGCTCAACCACAAGCTGGCCGGCGGCGACGTGATCGAGTCGGGCGGCGCGTTCATCGGCCCCACCCAGGACCACATCGCCGCCCTGGCCCGCGAGCTCGGGGTGCCGACGTTCCTCGAGCACAACACCGGCAAGAACGTCTACGTCTCCTCCACGACCGGCCGCACGCTCTACACCGGCACCGTGCCGCCCGACCCCACGATCCTGCTCGACGCCGCCCTGCTGCTGGGCAAGATCGACGGCATGGCCGCCGAGATCGCGGTCGACGCACCGTGGACCCACCCGCGCGCCGCGCAGTGGGACGCGATGACCCTCGGCGAGTGGATCCGCCGCAACGCGCTCAACGCGCGCGGCCTCGAGAACCTCATCCGGTCCTGGACCCAGCCCACCTTCGGTGCCGACCCCGACGAGCTCTCGCTGCTCTTCGCACTCTGGTACGTCGCCTGCTCGGGCAACGAGCGCACGGTCGGCACCTTCGCCCGCAACTCCGACACCGCCAACGGCGCGCAGGAGCGCCGGTTCGTGGGCGGCTCCCAGCTGATCCCGCGGCGGCTGGCCCGCCAGCTCGGCGACATCGTGGCCCTGGCCGCGCCGGTGACCAAGATCGTGCAGAAGGACCACCGCGCGGTCGTGCACACCAAGCGGGGCACCGTGATCGCCAAGCGGGTCATCGTGGCCGCGCCGCCGCCCACCGTGCTCGACATCCGGTTCTTCCCGCGGCTGCCCGCGCGGCGCACCCAGCTGCTGCGCCACCTCGACATGGGCCAGCTGATGAAGTGCGACGCCGTCTACCCCACGCCGTTCTGGCGCGAGGCCGGGCTCACCGGGTTCGGCGTCAACGACGCCGGTGCGGCCCGCGTGGTCTTCGACAACTCGCCGCCCGACGGTCGGCCCGGCGTGCTGCTGGCCTTCGTCGGCGGGTCGACCTGGCGCCGCTACGGCCTGCTCACCAAGGCCCAGCGCCGCCAGCACGTGCTCGAGGGGTTCGCCCAGCTGTTCGGCGAGCGCGCGCTGCGCCCGACCGACTACGTCGAGCACGACTGGACCAAGGAGCGCTGGACCGGCGGTGGCCCCACGGCCATCCACGCCCCCGGCAGCCTCGTGGAGTTCGGCTCGGCGATCCGGCGCCCGCACGGCCGGGTGCACTGGGCCGGCACCGAGACCTCGACCTACTGGTCGGGCTACATGGACGGCGCCGTGCGCTCCGGCAAGCGCGCCGCCGTGGAGGTGCTCGACCACCTGGAGCGGCGCCGGTGAGCCGGTCGACGACGACCGTCCGGCTGCTGACGCTGGCGTTCGTCCTCCTGCTCGGCGTCCTGGCGCCGACCAGCCCGGCCCCTGCCGCCACAGAAGCCGCCACCGAAGTCGCCTTCGGGCCGGCCCGCTGGGAGACCTCGGTCTTCGCCCGGGTGCCGGCGCCCGGCTACCCGGCGTACACGTTCGTCCACCGCAACGGCCGGGTCTACGCCGGCAGCTACGTCAACCCTCGGGCCCAGGGCCAGCGCTCGCGGGTGTTCGAGTGGGACGCCGACGGCACCCTGCTGCGCTCCTGGACCGTGCCGGGCCAGGTGCTCGGCCAGCACGGCGTGCAGGTCGCGAACCAGACCCGCGACGGCCGGCTGGTGCTGCTCGAGACCTCCACCGCGACCGTGCGCACCCTCGACCTGCGCACCGGCGCCTTCCGCACCGTGGCGAGGTTCCCGAAGGGCGTGGTGCCCAACTACGCCACCTGGGGCCCGCGCGGCTGGCTCTACGTCACCGACTACGCCCACGGCGACCTGTGGCGGGTGCCGCCGGGCCGCGCGCCGCGCAAGTGGTTCAGCTCACGCCACCTCCAGGGCATCAAGTTCGGCACCACCGGCATCGACTTCCGGCCCGCCACCCGCGAGTTCCTGATCACCCAGCAGACCACGCTGGGCGGGTCGACGCTGCCCACCAACGGCGCGCTGTTCGCGCTGCCCCTCCGACCCGACGGCCGGCCCGGCACGCTGCGCACGTTGTGGCGCTCACGCCCCGCCGAGCTGCCCGACGGCTTCGGGATCGGTCGCTCGGGCCGGATCTACGTCTCGCTGGCCGGCCCGGCCGCCCAGCTCGTCGAGCTGACGCCGCAGGGCAAGGAGGTCGGGCGCTTCCCGAAGGTCCCGCTGCTGGGCGACAACGGCTCACCGATCCCCTTCGACACCCCGTGCAGCGCGACCTTCCTCGGCACCACGGTGCTGGTGGCCAACCAGTCGGCGATCGCGGGCAAGGCCGCCCACCAGGCGATCCTGGCCGTCGAGGTCGGCGAGACCGGCCGGCGGCCCTGGCTGCCGAAGCGGGCCCGGTTCCCGCGCTGACCGACTTGTCCCTGGCCCGCTAGCCTCGGCGCCATGTCAGCGCTGGCCGGGCTCGTGGCGAAGGGCCTGATGGCCCCCGACTGGGCCGAGGCGCTCGCGCCGGTGGACGACCGGGTCGCGGCCATGGGGCGATTCCTGCGCGACGAGCTCGCCGCCGGGCGTGCGTACCTGCCGGCCGGGGCACACGTGTTCCGCGCGTTCCAGCGTCCCCTGGCCGAGGTGCGGGTGCTGGTCGTCGGCCAGGACCCCTACCCGACGCCCGGCCACCCGATCGGGCTGAGCTTCGCCGTCGACGCCCGGGTGCGGCCGGTGCCGCGCAGCCTGGCCAACATCTACGCCGAGCTCGGCAGCGACGTCGGCTGCCCGCCCGTGCCGCACGGCGACCTCACCGCCTGGGCCGACCAGGGCGTGATGCTCCTCAACCGGGTGCTGACGGTGCGGCCGGGTGAGTCGGCGTCGCACCGCGGCCGCGGCTGGGAGGAGGTCACCGAGCGCGCGATCCACGCCCTGGTCGCGCGCGGGGGCCCGCTCGCGGCGATCCTGTGGGGCCGCGACGCGCAGTCGCTCAAGCCGTGGCTCGGGCCGGTGCCGTACGTCGAGTCGGCCCACCCCTCGCCACTGTCGGCCTCGCGCGGGTTCTTCGGGTCGCGCCCGTTCTCGCGGGTCAACCGGCTGCTCGAGGAGCAGGGCGCGACGCCCGTGGACTGGACGCTCCCACCGTCGGCACCCGCAGGTGTGGAACAAAGTTGAAGATTGAACCATGATGGGTGGCATGACCACCCGGATGCCCGCCCTCTACCTCGGCCACGGCGCGCCGCCCCTCCTCGACGACCCGGTGTGGTCGGGCCAGCTGGCGGCGTGGGCCGGTGACCTGCCGCGTCCGCAGGCGATCCTGATCGTCAGCGCCCACTGGGAGTCGGCGCCGGTGATGCTCAGCGCCGACCGGGCGCCGCTGGTCTACGACTTCGGCGGCTTCGACCCGAAGTACTACCGGATGACCTACGAGACCCCGAGCGCGGCCGCGCTCGCGCGCCGGGTCGCGGCGATGATGCCCGCAGGCGAGCCGGTGCACCAGCACACCAGCCGCGGCCTCGACCACGGCGCCTGGGTGCCGCTCACGATCATGTACCCCGAGGCCGACGTGCCGGTGCTGCAGATGTCGCTGCCGACCCACGACCCGGTGCGGCTGATGGAGCTCGGCCACCGGCTGCAGCCGCTGCGCGACGAGGGGGTGCTGATCGTCGGCTCCGGTTTCCTCACCCACGGGCTGCCCTACCTCACCGACTGGAGCATCGACGCCGCGGCGCCCGGCTGGTCATCCGACTTCGACGCCTGGGCGGGCGAGGCGCTGGCCCGCGGCGACGTCGACGCGCTCGCGGCGTACCGCGACCGGGCGCCGGGCATGCCCTACGCCCACCCCACCGTGGAGCACTACACGCCGTTATTCGTCACCCTCGGCGCGGCGACCACGCCCGACGAGCCCGGCACCCAGGTGATCGACGGCTTCTGGATGGGGCTGTCGAAGCGCTCGCTCCAGGTCGCCTGACGCCCCTGCGGTCCTCAGACCCAGTAGGTGTCGTGGCGGACCATGAACTCCGCGCGCTGCTCCTCGGTCATCTCCTCGCCCCGGGCCAGGGTCTCGAAGTAGTCCTCGCGCGGTCCGCCCGGCGCGAACATCAGCAGCATCGAGGCGCCGCCCCCGCCGCGGAACCCGTGCCGGCCGCCCTCGGGGACGTAGAGGAAGTCGCCCGGCCGCGCGGTGACCCAGCCGGCGCCGTCGTAGAGCCGGACCTCGCCGGACAGGACGTAGAACTGCTCGGAGATCGAGCGGTGGAAGTGCGGGGCGGGGCCGGTCTCCTCGTCGCCGAAGGTCCAGCGGTAGAGGCCGAAGCGGCCCTCGGTGCGGTCACCGGTCGCGAGGTACTCGCAGGTGCCGCCGGAGCGGTAGGTGACGTCGGCCGGCTCCCCGGAGGAGCGCAGCCACGCGCTCACCTCCCCCGTCTCGCCGTGGTAGGTGTCGGGCGGGTACGGCCGGTGCAGCAGCGACATGCGCCCACCCTGCCACCTACCGGCGCCGCCGGTCAGGAGCTGCCGGTCAGCGGATCCGGGTGCGCCGCATCATCCGCAGCCCGCCGAGCATCCCCTTGACGTAGGCGTCGTAGTCCTGGCCCGGGCGGGCGCCCATCACCTGTTTCTTGAGCACTGCGAGGTTCTGCACGTCGGTGTACTTGAGCAGCCCCTGGTCGCCGTGGCGGGCCCCGACGCCGGACTGCTTGACCCCACCGGACGGCGTGCCCTTGGAGGCGAAGGCCGTGGCCAGGATGTCGTTGATGTTGACGTTGCCCGACTCGATCCGTCGACCCACGGCCGCGGCGGCCTCGACGTCGCCGCCCCAGACCGAGGCGTTGAGGCCGTAGTCGGTGTCGTTGGCCAGCGCCACCGCCTCGTCGACGGTGCGGTAGGGGTGCAGCGCCACCACCGGCCCGAACGTCTCGGTGACGCCGCAGAGCATCTCGGTGGTGACCCCCTCGAGGATGGTGGGCTCGAAGAACGCCGGGCCGAGGTCGGGACGGGGCCGACCGCCGGTGAGCACGGTCGCGCCCTTGGCGACGGCGTCGTCGACGTGCGCCTTGACCCGCTCCACGTGGTCGGGCGAGACCAGCGACCCGAGGTCGGGCCCGAAGTCGTACGCCGCCCGCACGTCGAGCGCCTCGGTGGCCGCCACGAACTTCGCCTTGAACTCCTCGTAGCGCGACTCGGGGAGGTACATCCGCTCGATGTGCATGCAGATCTGACCGGTGTTGCCGAACGCGCCGAAGATCGCGCCCTGCACGACGTCGTCGAGGTCGGCGTCCTCGAGCACGAGCATCGGGTTCTTGCCACCCAGCTCGAGGCAGCAGCCGATCAGGTTGCGCCCGGCCCGCTCGCCGATCACCCGGCCGGTGGCCGTCGAGCCGGTGAACATGACGTAGTTGGCGTTGTCGATCAGCGTCGGGCCGACGTCCGGGCCCTCGCCGCAGACGACCTGGAACAGTCCCTTCGGCAGCCCCGCCTCCTCGAGCATCGCGATGCCGTGCAGCGGCGAGAGTGCGGTCTTGTTGTCGGGCTTGAGCACGATCGCGTTGCCGGCCATCAGCGCCGAGATCGCGTCGGAGATGCCGGTCGCGAACGGGAAGTTCCACGGCGCGATGATCGCGACCACGCCCTTGGGCTGGCGGATCTCGGTGGAGGTGGTGAGGAACGGCACCGGCCCGCCGCGCTTGACCGGGGCCAGCAGCTTGGGTGCCCGCTTGAGGTAGTGGCTCATCACCATCACCGGGTCGCAGGTCTCCTCGATCGCCATCCGGCGGTTCTTGCCGCTCTCGACCTGGATCAGGTCGGTGGTGAGGTGAGCGTTGTCGAGGAAGATCGTGTGCGCCCGCTTGAACACCTCCAGCCGGGCCCTGAGCGGGCGCGCCGCCCACTCGACCTGCGCCGCCCGGGCCGCCGCGAAAGCCCGCTCGATGTCGGTGGGCGTCGACTGCGGCAGGTCGACCAGGACCTCGCCGGTGTAGACCTCGGTGAGCGGCCAGGGCGGGGCGGCCGAGCCCTGCACCCGGGACACGAGCCCCTGGAGGAACCGGTCGGTGATCGAGGCGGGGCGGGCCAGCCGCTGCGGGGCGATCGTCATGTCAGCCCCTCCCGAGGATCAGGTCGGCCGCGCGCTCGCCGATCATGATCGCCGGCGCGTTGGTGTTGCCGCCGGTGATCGACGGCATGATCGAGGCGTCGGCGACCCGCAGCCCCTCGACGCCGCGGACCTTGAGCTCGGGGGTGACGACCGCCAGCTCGTCGACGCCCATCCGGCAGGTGCCGACGCCGTGGTAGACCGACGTGGCCCGGTTGAGGATCGCCTGGCGCAGCTCGCTGCCTCGCAGCTGGTTGCCGGGGTGGATCTCGCCCTTGACCGCGCCCTTGAACGCCGAGCCGGCGAAGATCTCGCGGACCAGCTCGGAGCCCTCGACGAGCAGGTCGAGGTCGGCCGACTCGGCGAGGTACTGGTAGTCGATGAGCGGTGCCGCCGTGGGGTCGGCCGACGACAGCCGCAGGGTGCCGCGGCTCTTGGGGTAGATCAGCGTCGTCAGCACGGTGAGGGCCGGGCGCGGGTCGACCTCGTGGCGGATCGGCTCGTCCTGGTTGGGAGAGACGTACGACCACGGCAGCAGGTGCAGCTGGAGGTCGGGCACGTTGTTGGTGGCCTGCGAGGTCTTGAGGAACGCCAGCACCTCGAAGACCGAGTTGGCCAGGAAGGTCCGGCCCGGGCGCACCACCTCCTTCGCCACCCCCTTGGCGAAGAAGAAGGCGTTGCCGCGCATCTGCGACGAGGTCGCGTGGAAGGTCAGCGCGTGGAACATGTGGTCGTGGAGGTTGTCGCCGACCGGCAGGTCGGCCAGCACCTGGATGCCGTGGTCCTTGAGGTGCTGGGCGTGGCCGACCCCGGAGAGCATCAGCAGCTGGGCGGAGCCCACGAAGCCGGCGGACAGGATGACCTCCTTGCCCGCGCGGACGGTCCGGGTGGTGCCGTCCTTGTCGGTGACCTGCACGCCGGTGGCGCGACCGTTCTCGATGTTGACCTTGGTGACCAGCACCTGGGTCTGCACCTCGAGGCTCTGCGGCGCGAGGTGGTGGATGTAGCCGCGCGAGGCGCTGTAGCGCAGGCCGTCGGCGGCGTTCTGCTGCATCCGGCTGACGCCCTCCTGGGACGCGCCGTTGTAGTCGTCGAGGATCTCGCAGCCGGTGACGTCGGCGGTCGCCTGCAGGAACTGCAGCGAGCCCTCCTGCGGCGTCTTGTTGCGGGTGATCCGGATCGGACCGCCGGCGCCGCGGTACTCGTTGGCGCCGTCCTCGAAGTCCTCCATCTTGCGGTAGGCCCCGTTGACGCTGTCGGCGTCCCACCCGGTGTTGCCCTCGGCCGCCCAGGAGTCGTAGTTGGCGCGGTTGCCGCGGACGTAGACCATGCCGTTGACCGAGCTCGAGCCGCCGAGCACCTTGCCGCGGGGCGTGGGCATCTTGCGGTCGAGGAGGTGCTTCTGCGGCACCGAGTAGTAGCCCCAGTCGTTGAGCGCCTTGATCTTGGGCTCGGCGTGCATCGGCCCGATCATCCCGGGCTTCTTCACCAGGAACTGGTTGTCGGACTTGCCGGCCTCGAGCACGATCACGCTCGCCCCCGACTCCGCCAGCCGGCCGGCGACCGCCGCACCGGAGCTGCCCGAGCCCACGACCACGTAGTCCGCCTCGGTGCTGTACTTCTTGGCCATTCGCCGTCCTCGCTCGCTCACATACCGGTGGAATGTGTCCCCAGCCACAGATCGCCGTAACTGTAACGTGTTCTAGTTGTCCGAGCCAGTGACTGCTCCGAGCTTGCGAGGAGCGGTCACTGACCAGCGAGGAGGTCGAGGGCGTCGGCGGACGCCGGAGCGGAGCGACGGCGACCGCGACGCGTCACGAGGGCGTCGGCGGACGCCGGAGCGGAGCGACGGCGACCGCGACGTGTCACGAGACCAGAGCCAGTGACTGCTCCGAGCTGGCGGCGAGGCCTGCGAGGATGGGGCCGTGCAGATCCTCTCCATCCAGTCGTCGGTGGCCTACGGCCACGTGGGCAACTCCGCGGCGGTCTTCCCCCTCCAGCGGCTCGGCCACGAGGTGTGGCCGGTGATCACCGTCCACTTCTCCAACCACACCGGCTACGGCGCCTGGCGCGGCCCGCTGCTCGCGCCCGCCGACGTGGCCGACGTGATCGCTGGCATCGAGGACCGCGGCGTGCTCGGCCAGGCCGACGCCGTGCTCTCGGGCTACCAGGGCGACCCCGCGGTGGGCGCGGTCGTGCTCGACGCGGTCGCGAAGGTCAAGGCCGCCAACCCCGACGCCGTCTACTGCTGCGACCCGGTGATGGGCGACGTGGGGCGCGGCATGTTCGTGCGGCCGGGCATCCCCGAGTTCATGCGCGACACCGTCGTCCCCGCGGCCGACGTCGTGACCCCCAACCACTTCGAGCTCGACTTCCTCGCCGGCACCGAGACGCGCACGGTGGCCGAGGTGCTGGCCGCGGTCGACGTCGTCCGCGACCGCGGGCCGCGGCAGGTGCTGGTGACCTCGGTGCTCCACGACGAGGTGCCCGAGGGCTCGCTGGAGGTCGTGGCCGTCTCCGACGAGGGCGCCTGGGCCGTGACCACCCCGCTGCTGCCGATCGCGCCCAACGGCTGCGGCGACGTCACCGCCGCGCTCTACCTCGCCCACCTGACCACCACCGGCTCCCCCGAGGCGGCCCTGGTGCGCACGACGTCGACGGTCTTCGCGATCCTCGAGGCCACCATCGCGGCCGGCACCCGCGAGATCCAGCTGGTCGCCGCCCAGGACGCCATCGCCGACCCGCCCGCCCGGTTCGAGGCGCGCCGGCTGCGCTGACGACTAGGCCGACGACTGGGCTGGAGCCGGTGACAGGAGTCGAACCCGCGACATCCTCTTTACAAGAGAGGCGCTCTACCAACTGAGCTACACCGGCCGGGTGCGCCCGTCATCCTAGGCGCGCGCGCCCTGGTCTCGCCGACCCGGCGCCTGTCGACGTCCGAGCACGCCGACCCGGCGCTTGCTGTCACCGTGCTACGCCGACCCGGCGTTGATTAACGACGGCTCGGCGAGGACTCGAGCCGCCGGGGCGGGCCTCAGCTCATGCCGCCGTCGAAGGCCAGCACGGCGCCGGTGATCATCCGGGCGGCCGGCGAGGCGAGGTAGACGATGGCCTGGCCGATCTCGGCGGGCGCGATGGCCGGGCCGGGGAGCATCATCATCAACCGGTCGGCGACGCGGGGGTCGAGGTCGGGCGGGAAGATGCTCGCGACGTGGGACACGATCGGGGTGTCGACGGTGCCGGGGCAGATCGCGTTGACCCGGATGTTCTCGGGCGAGAGCTCGAGCGCCAGCGCCTTGGTGAGCTGGGTCAGCCCACCCTTGGCGGCGGCGTACGCCGTGGCGTAGGGCTGGGCGACGTTGCCGGCGACCGACGAGACGTTGACGATGTTGCCGCCGGCCGCGCGGAGGTGGGGCAGCGCCGCCTGCATGGTGAGGAACGGGCCCTTGAGGTCGACGGCGTGCACGCGGTCGAACTCCGCCTCGCTGATCTGCTCGAAGCGCCCGAACTGCACGATGCCGGCGACGTTGGCCAGCACGTCGATCCGGCCACCCCCGGCGCAGCGGGCGATCGCGGCGTCCACCGACTCCTTGGACCCGACGTTGCACTCCACGTAGGTGACCCCGTCGGGAACGGTCGGCGCGATGTCGAGGCCGAAGACGGTAGCCCCCTCGTCGCGGAACAGCTCGGCGGTGGCGAACCCGATGCCCGAGGCGGCTCCGGTGACGACGACGACGCGGGGCGCGGTGGTGTCTGGCATGGCGGCAACCTACCGCACGACTAGAACGTGTTCTAGATGTGGTGCGCGTCGCAAAAGTCCACCCGACTTGAGGCCGTCCCCGCCGGTCGGTGAGGCTGGACGCATGCAGATCACCATCGGCCACCTGGCCGAGCGCTCCGGGGTGGCGCCGTCGGCGCTGCGGTTCTACGAGGACCGCGGCCTGATCTCCTCGGTGCGCACGGCGGGCAACCAGCGCCGCTACGAGCAGTCGACGCTGCGGCGGGTGGCGTTCATCCGCACCGCCCAGCAGGTCGGGCTGAGCCTGGAGGAGATCGGGGCGGCGCTCTCGACGCTGCCCGACGGCCGCACCCCTACCAAGAGCGACTGGCACCGGCTCAGCAAGGCCTGGCGGCCGCGGCTCGACGAGCAGATCCGGCGGATCGAGCTGCTGCGCGACCGGCTCGACGGGTGCATCGGCTGCGGCTGCCTGAGCCTGCGCAGCTGCGCGCTGCTCAACCCCGGCGACGTCGCCGCCGCCCAGGGACCCGGAGCGGTGCTGCTGCGACCCGAGGGCGCGACCCGATGACGGACCCCAGCGACCACCTGCTCCACCGGCCCCACCACGACGGCTCCCCGACGTACCTCCTCGAGGAGACGCCGCTGCTCGGCAGCGAGGTCGAGGTGCGGGTGCGCACCTGGCCCGGTGACCCCGTCGAGTCGGTGTGGATCCGCACGACGTACGACGCCGAGCCGGTGTTCCACCCGTGCGCGGTCGTGGAGCGCGACGACCACGCGGTGTGGTGGCTCGGCCGGCTGCCGGTGCACAACCCGGTCACCCACTACCGCTTCCTGGTCGCCTCGCCCGACGGCACCCAGCGCTGGCTGACCGCCGCCGGCGTGGTCGAGCACGACGGGCCGGACGCCTTCGACTTCCAGGTCACCACCTACGACCTCGCCCCCGACTGGGGGCGCGACGGCGTCGTCTACCAGGTCTTCCCCGACCGGTTCGCGCGCAGCGCGGCCGCCGCCGAGCGCGAGGTGCCGGGCTGGGCCACGCCGGCGGAGTGGGACGACCCCGTGGTCTTCGAGGGCTCCGACCCCGACACCCCGCTGCAGCTCTACGGCGGCGACCTCGACGGCGTCGTCGACCACCTCGACCACCTGGCCGAGGTGGGCGCTTCGATCGTGTACACGACGCCGGTCTTCCCGGGCGAGAGCAACCACCGCTACAACGCCTCCACCTTCGACGGCGTCGACCCGCTGCTCGGCGGCGACGAGGCGTACGCCCGGCTCAGCGCCGCGGTCCACGAGCGCGGCTGGCACCTGCTCGGCGACCTCACCACCAACCACACCGGCGACACCCACGAGTGGTTCGTGTCGGCGCAGGCCGACCCGGGCTCGCCGACCCGCTCCTGGTACTACTTCCGCCCCGACGGCACCTACGAGTGCTGGATGGGCCACGGCACCCTCCCGAAGCTCAACCACGCCGACCCCGCGCTGCGCGCCGCGATGGTCGAGGGCCCCGACAGCGTGGTCGCGCGGTGGTTGCGGCCGCCGTTCTCGGTGGACGGCTGGCGCATCGACGTCGCCAACATGACCGGGCGGCTCGGCGCGATCGACGTCAACCACGAGGTCGCCCGGGTCGTACGCCGCACCGCGGTCGCCGAGCGCGAGGACGCGCTGGTCATCGGCGAGCACAACCACGACGCCTCGCGCGACATCGACGGCGACGGCTGGCACGGCACCATGAACTACTCCGGGTTCTCCTGGCCGGTGTGGTCGTGGCTGCGCCACCCCGACTCCCCGGCCCGCCCGTTCGGACGCCCGCTCGCGGTGCCGCGCCGGTCGGGGCCGGCCACCCAGCGGGCGCTGGCGGAGTGGCAGGGCCGCTACGGCTGGCACTCGGCGTCGGCGTCGTGGAACATCCTGGGCTCCCACGACAGCGCCCGGATCCGCACCGTGGTGCTCGACCCGGCCGTCCACCGGGTCGCGGCCGGGCTCCAGTTCGGCCTGCCGGGCGTGCCGATGGTCTTCGCCGGCGACGAGATCGGCCTCGAGGGAGTGCTCGGCGAGGACTCCCGCCGCCCGATGCCGTGGGAGCACCCCGATCGCTGGGACCGCGAGACCCTGGCGACGTACGCCGCGCTGGCCGCGGCCCGTCGCGACCACCCGGCCCTGCGGCGCGGCGGGCTGCGCTGGGTGCACGTCGACGACGACGTGCTGGTGTGGCTGCGCGAGCACCCGTCGGGCTCGCTGCTGGCCGCGGCCCGGCGCGCGGCCGGCCCCGCGGTGCGGCTGCCCGCCGGCCCGCTCGGGTTCGCCGACGGGCGGCTGGTCCTCGCGACCGAGCCGAGCGCCGGCACCCCCGACCTGGTCGCCGACGACGGCGTCGTCACCCTCCCCGCCGCCGACTCCCCCGGGTTCTGGCTCTGGCACCTCTGACCCGGTCGCGGCGGGGGGGGGGGGGGGGGGGGGGGGGGGAAAGCCGCGGCGGGGGGGGGGGGGGGGGGGGGGGGCCCGCGGGCGGGGGGGGCGTCTTTCCCGGCGTGCCCGACCCCACGACTCGGCGGGGACGGATCAGGGGCGGCAGACCCGGCAGGGGGTGAGGCCGGCGCGGTCGGCGCCGGCGGGGGCGAGGTCGTCGCGGTGGGCGATGAGCGAGCAGTCGCGGCGGTGCACCGTGGTGCCACCGCCCGCGGTCACCGGCAGGGCGTCGGTGTCGACGCCCTGGTCGCTCAGCGCCGCGGCCCGCGAGGTCACGTCGGCGAGCACCAGCAGGGTGTCGGCCAGGCGCTTCGACGACTCGCGCTGGTCGGCGGCGATCCGGGCCAGCCAGGCCCCGAAGTAGAGGAAGCCACCGACGAAGGTCAGGCCGAGGCCGAGCAGGCCGCCGGAGACCAGGTAGGACAGCTGGTCGTACTGGTACGGCGTGTTCGCGGCGCCGTACCAGCCGAGCACGATGACGACCAACCCGAGCGGCAGCAGCACCGCGCCGGCCCAGAACAGCACCACCTGGAGCAGCTGGTAGTGGTTGTTCTTCAGGGGGGCCGCGCCCGAGGAGCGACCGGCACGCGGCAGCGACGCGGTGCCCGCGCCCATCCGGCTGCCGCTGGCGGGAGTGGTGGGGACGCTGGTCATCAGTCCACCTTTCGGAGGTCGGGGAGGCCGCTGTCGAGGCCGTGGGGACAGGCGCCGCCGGCGCCGAGGGCGAGCAGGCCCATCCGTCTCACGTAGCTGCCCACGAGCGCCGCGCCGGCGATCCCGCCGAACAGCAGCGCACCGGGGATCGAGAACAGCTCGGGCAGGCCCGGGCTGGCCGCCACCGGGGTGACGTCCTCGGAGACGCCGGTGTCACCTCCCGCGGTGCCGGTGCCGCCGTCGATGCCACCACTGGCCGGGGGCAGGCTGCCGGAGGTGCCGGTGCCGCTGCCGGCACCACCGCCGCCGGTGCCGCCGTCGCCCTCGCCGCCGTCGCCGCCGTCGCCGCCGGGCGTCCCGGGGTCGGTGGTCGGGGTCTCGGGCATCGGCAGCGCGTCGACGGTCTCGACCGAGGCCTTGGCGCCGCCGACCGTGATCACGATCCGCGGGGCCAGGTTGCCCAGCGCGCCGAGGGCCGACTTGATCGGGCCGAGGTCGTTGGGCAGCTGCTTGACGATCGGCGCCAGGATCTGGTTGAGCATCTGGGTGTTGAGCAGCTTGGTCAGCGGCGCGGTGTCGAGGTCGATGACCAGGCCCGCCACGGTGCTGGTGGCCTTGGCGCCGTCGACCTCGTAGACCGGCTTGGGCTGGGTGATCTTCAGCCCGAGCTTCTCCAGCGCCTTGAGCGGGGCGTCGGGCAGCCCCGGGATCGGGGCCGGCTTGCCGGCGAACTCGACGCCGTCGGGGCCGAAGCGGAACTTCTGGCCCGCGATCGTCATCGTGCCGTACGACGCCTTGCCCGACCCGGTCGCCTTCTCGCCGTCGCTGGTCGCGACCGCGGTGGAGTCGAAGCCGCTCAGGGTCACGATGCCGGCGAGCAGCCGGAGGTCACCCACCATCGCGCGGGACGAGGTGGTGACCGACTTCCCGTCGTTGACCGACTTCGACGTCGACACGTAGCCGTTGAGGTCGACGAGGGCACCCATCGGCAGCGGCACGCCCGGACCCTCGGCCTTGGCAGCGGCCTGGCCGGAGAGGCCGCCGAGCACCTGGCCGACCAGGTTGGTCACCGGGTTGGTCACCGGGTTGGTCACGGGGTTGGCCGCGGGACCGGAGGCCGAGCCGGCCGGCTTGTCCTTCCCACCCGCGGCGCCGCCGAGGCCGAGCCCGTCGAGCAGCTGCTGCACGGGGTTGCCGCCGCCGGCGGCAGCGCCCGGGCCCGCGACCTCCTCGTCGGAGGGCGGGACGTCGCTGTCGGGCGAGAAGCCGGTGGAGGCCACCGTCCTCCCCTCACCCGACTCGGTGCGCATCACCATGCCCGGGAGGTACTCCTGGTCGTCCTTCTCGGGACCGGCGGGGAAGGCGGAGTTGACCTGCACGGGGTAGCCGAACTGGCCGAGCGCGGCCGGGAGCCCGAGCTGCTCGATGAAGGTCTTGAGGCCCTCGCCCACCGGGTCGCCGGGCCACATCCACGAGGCCCGACCCTTGGTGCTCGAGCTGTCGGCCGTCACCCGGGAGTAGCCGAACATCAGCTCCAGCTGCGGGTTCGCCGGGATCGGGATCGTCGGCTCGTAGATCTCCACCTTGACCGGGGCGGAGGTCGCGGCGCCGCTGTAGCCGGCGTACGTCGAGGCCGCGGCCTCCTCGTCGGCGACGGCCGGGCCGGCGGCCGCGAACGGCAGCACCGAGGCCAGCAGGCCGGCGGCGAGGACGGGCGCGGTGCGCGCGAGGGGGCGCGCGAGGGGGCGCGCGAGGGGGCGCACGAGAGAGTGGTCAGGGCGCCTCATGCGGCACCTCCCAGGATCACGTCGGACATGGTTTCCATCACTTCCTCCGGCTCACCGGTGGCGACGACCCGGCCACCCGTCATCACGGCCGCGTAGTCGGAGACCCGCAGCGCGGTGCGGGCGAACTGCTCGATGCAGAGGATCGAGACACCCGACTCGGCGATCCGGGCCACGGTGTCGTAGAGCTCGTCGACGATCAGCGGGGCGAGGCCCATCGAGAGCTCGTCGAGGATCAGCAGCGCGGGGTCGGAGGTCAGCGCCCGCGACATCGCGAGCATCTGCTGCTCACCGCCCGACATGGTGCCGGCCAGCTGGTGGCGGCGCTCGGAGAGCCGCGGGAAGTAGGCGAACGCCGTCTCCTTGACCGCCTCGGCCGAGACCCCGGCGTAGGACATCAGCTGGAGGTTCTCCTCGACCGTGAGGTTGGGGAAGACCGAGCGGCCCTCGGGGATCGTGCACAGCCCGACCCGGGCGAGGTCCTCGGCACCGGCGCCGTGGACGTTGACCCCGCCGAGGTGGACGTCGCCCGAGGTCGGCTTCTTCTGCCCGGAGATGATCTTGGTCAGCGTGGACTTGCCGGCGCCGTTGGGCCCGAGCAGCGCCATCACCGCCCCCTTGGGGATGGTCAGGTCGACGCCGCGCAGCACCTCGATCCGCCCGTAGGCGGCGTGCACGTCGCAGACCTCCAGGATCGGGACCCCGCTCATGGCCGGGCCTCCCCGCTCGTGGGCACCATCGGCACCTGCTGGGTCTGCTCGACCGCCGGCAGGTCGACGTGGGTCTGCTCGGCCGACGACCCGGACGCTCCGTGGTGGACGTCGTCGTCGAGGTCGGAGTAGCCCAGGTAGGCCTTCTGCACGGCCGGGTCGTTGCGCACCAGCTGCGGGCCGCCGGAGGCGATCACCGAGCCGAAGTCGAGCACGTGGATCTCGTCGCAGACGCTCATCACCAGGTCCATGTCGTGCTCGACCATCAGGATCGCGCGCCCCTCGGCGGCGAGCTCCTTGAGGAGGTCGCCGAAGACGTCGGTCTCGGTCTCGTCGAGGCCCGAGGACGGCTCGTCGAGCAGCAGCAGCTTGGGGTCCCCGGCCAGGCAGCGGGCCAGCTCGAGCAGCCGGGCGGTGCCGGTGGGGATCGAGTCGGCGCGCTCGTCGGCGTACGCCGTGATGCCGACCCGCTCGAGCAGCGCGTCGACGTCGCCCTTGCTGGGCCGCACCAGCCCGAGCACGCCCTGGGCGATGTCGTGCGCCACCCGGACGTTCTCGCGCACGGTCAACGAGCCGAACGCCTCGAGGCGCTGGAAGGTGCGGCCGATACCGCGCTTGGAGCGCCGGTGCACCGGCATGCTGGAGACGTTGCGGCCGTCGAACCGCACCTTGCCGCGAGTGGGCTTCTGCAGTCCGCTGATCACGTTGAAGCACGTGGTCTTGCCGGCGCCG
This sequence comes from Nocardioides sp. SYSU D00038, assembly GCF_016924665.1. Taxonomy (GTDB): domain Bacteria; phylum Actinomycetota; class Actinomycetes; order Propionibacteriales; family Nocardioidaceae; genus Nocardioides. Next base: position 14,344 of record NZ_JAFFJT010000024.1, on the reverse strand, counting down.
TTGGGGCCGATCAGGCCGGTCACCCGGCCCTCCTCGGCCGTGAAGCAGGCCTCGTTGACGGCGGTGACGCCGCCGAACTGCACGACGACGTGGTCAACCTCGAGGAGCGACATGTGTCGCCACCTCCTCCACGTCGGGTCCCCGGCCTGGTGCCGCGGACGTGTCCCCTGTCACATCAACGAGCGAGTCGTCGTCCCGTGACGCGGAACCGGCGGTCGGATCCAGGCCGTCGGCCCGGCCGCTGCTCGGCAGCGCCGGCAGGCTGGCCATGATCCGGGGACCGAACCGGTCCGCGAGCAGCCGGCCGACCCGGAACAGCTGGTTGGCCAGGCCGTTGGGGTCCTTGGCCAGCAGCACCGCGCCGAAGCCGATGATCACGAAGATGATCGGGGCCAGGTCGGGGTTGTTGTTGAGCAGCATCAGGCCCACCCCGCCCAGCAGCGCCCCGCTCACCGAGGTGACGCCGAAGACCACCGCGAGCAGCAGCAGCGGCAGGCTGTTGAAGAACTGGAAGTCCGAGGCGCCGATGGTGCCGCGGAGCCCGGCGAACAGGCCGCCGGCCACGCCCGCAATGCCGGCCGACATCGCGAACAGCCCCACCCGGAACCACCGCATGTCGAGGCCGAGGGTGCCGCAGGCGGCCGGGCTGTCGCGCATCGCGATCAGGATCCGGCCGAGCGAGCCGCGGCGCAGCGCGAGCAGGCCCCAGCCCATCACCACGAAGAACAGCACCATCACCACGACGTACTTGCCGGTGGTGGAGATGTCGAGGCCGAGCAGCGAGAGGCGCTCGGCGGTGAGGGCGCCGTTGAACCCGAACGCCCGCTCGTCCTGGAAGACCAGCTTGTCCATGATGTTGGCGAACGCCAGCGTGGCCAGGGCGAGGTAGAGGCCGGTGAGCCGCAGCACCGGGAGCGCGACCAGGGCGCCGACCCCGGCGGCCACCAGCCCGGCCAGCACCAGGCCGACCAGGTTGGGCTGGTCGAGCTTGGCGTAGGCGAGCGCGCCGACGCCCGCGAAGGTGAACTGGGCCAGCGACACGTGGCCGCCGTAGCCGGTGAGCAGCACCAGGCTCAGCATCACCATCGCGTAGGTCGCGGCGGTGCCGACCAGCAGCAGGTTGGCCTCCGAGAAGGCGCCGGCGAGCAGTGCGGTGAGGACCAGCAGGCCGAGGCCGGACCCCGCGGCCTTCTCGAACGACGGCAGCGGCGCCGAGACCATGCCCTTGACCTGGCCGATGCGCAGCTGGGCCTGGGGCATAGCGATCATCACGACGAAGAGGAACAGGGCGGGCACGATGCCGCCCACCTTGCTGAGCACGCCGTCGGTGGGCAAGTAGCCCACGGCGTACGACGACAGCAGGCCCAGGCCCATCCCGCCGGCGAAGGTCAGCGGCAGGCTCTTGAGCCGGCCGAGCATCGCAGCGGCGTAGGCGTTGACCACCAGCAGCGTCAGCGCGTAGTAGTCGAGACCGACCACCGAGACCAGCAGGATGCCGCCGAGGGCGGCCAGCGACATGCCGATCGCCCAGGCGAGCGCGGCCACCTGGTCGGGCTTGCCACCGAAGAGCTTGAGCAGGTCGGGGTTGTCGACCGAGGCCCGCATCGCGGTGCCGATCCGGGTGCGGTTGAGCAGCACGTAGAGGCCGGCGGCCACCGCGACCGAGGCCAGGATCGTGATCAGCTGGTGGTAGGTCACCGAGGCCTCGCCGATCTCGATCGGCTTCGAGTCGGCGAAGAACGGCGGCACCGTGCGCGCCTCGGGCTTGTAGACCTGGGTCGCGAACCCGATGCACCCGACCAGCAGGCCGACGGTGACGACCAGCGAGACGCTGACCGGTCCCTCGCCGAGACCCCGCGCGATGAAGCGCTGGATCGCCCAGCCCACCGCGGGTGCCACCACGAGCACGACGAGGGCCAGGGAGAGCCACTCGTTGATGCCCTGGCGGACGCTGAAGTCCCAGAAGAAGAACGAGAAGACCATCCCGAACGCACCGTGGGCGATGTTGAACACCCGGGTGGTCGAGTAGGTCAGGACGAGGCCGCTGGCGGCGATGGCGTACGCCGCCCCCGAGAACAGGCCGGGGATGGTGAACGCCAGGAACTTGCCCAGGTCGAACACGTCAGCCTCCTGCGTTGATGAGTTGACCGCACATGTAGCCGCCCGGGGAGACCTTGGACCACTTGCCGTTGTTGAGGCGGATGATCGCCGCGCAGTTGTAGGTCGTCTTCGCCCCCACCTGCTGGGGGACGTGCAGACCGTTGCTCGTCCAGCCCTTCACGCCCTTGAGGGCGTTGACCATGGCGGCGCGGTTGAGCTTGCCACCGAGCTTCAGCGCGGTCTCGACGAAGAGCCGCGCCGCCGACCACGCGTAGAGGCCGTAGTAGTTCGGCACCGCCCCGGGCTTCACCTGGTTGAGCCAGGACCGGTAGAGCGCCATCTCCTTGTTGCCGGCGTTGTCGAACAGGTCGGTGGAGGAGTAGACGAACGTGCCGTTGCCGAGGCTGCCGGCCTGCTCGACGTAGCCGGCGTCGTAGATCGTGGCGTCCTGGAAGTAGACCTCGGGCTTGAAGCTCTGCTGCTGCATCGCCTGCTGGAACTTGACGGTGTTCTGGTAGGGACCGAGGTAGGTCACCAGCTTGATGCCCTTCTCCTTCATCTGCTGCACGAAGGGCGCGAAGTTGAACTCCGAGACGTCGATGCCCTGGAAGATGTCGATCTTCCAGCCGGCCTTGGTCCAGGCGGTGCGGAACCGCTCGGCGTTGGGCGGCGACGCGCCGGCCTTGATGTAGAAGAGCGCGGCGTGCTGGGTGGCGTCCTTGTAGTTCTTGGTGAAGTAGTCGGGCACCACCTTCGGGACCAGGCTGTTGTTGACCGCCTGGGTGCTGAAGCAGGTCGAGCACTGCGCCCGCTCGGGGTTGACCGAGGTGGACCGGAGGTCCGGCAGGCCGCAGCCGGACGCCGTCCGGGCGCCGCCGGAGTCGAAGGCCGACATCGAGCCGACCGCGGCGAAGGCGTCGGCGCAGGCCTTGCTGTAGGCCTGCTGGTCGGCGCCGGCGTCGGCCCGCGAGTCGAGGAGCTGCACCTCCAGCTTGCGGCCGCAGATGTCGCTGCTGGCGTTGAAGTACGCCGCGTAGGCGCGGGTCGCCTGCTGGGCCGACTCGAAGATGCCCGGCACCGGGCCGGAGATGTCGGAGACGTTGGCGATGACGATCTTGTCCTTGCTGATGCCGGGCTGCCCGTCCGCGAAGCCGTCGCAGCTCGCCGGCTTCACCCCGCCGCCCGCGGCGTTGTCGCCGCCGCCCTGCTCACCCCCGCCGCTGCCGGAGCCGGACCCCGAGTCGGACCCCGAGCCGCTGCCCGTCCCGGTGCCGCTGCCCGTCCCGGTGCCGCTGCCCGTGCCGGTGCCCGAACCGGTGTCGGCGCCCGTGACCGGGTCGACCCCCGGCACCTCGCCCCCCGGCAGGCCGTCGCCGCCCTCGGCGGTGGTGCCGGCGCCGGTGGTGCGGACGTCGGCGGGGTCGAGCTGCGAGCCGCAGGCCGCCAGCGTCAGCGCGAGAACGATGCCCCCCACCGACGACACCAGCCGTCCACGTCGTGCCAGGCGCCCCATGACCTGCCTCCGGTCAAAACTAGAACACGTTGCATTGATCACCTGAGCAAACCACATCTCCGTGATCTGGGCCACACCCTCGGTCCGAACCCCTAGACGGTGGTCGTGCCGTTGCAGGTGTAGTTCTTGCCGCCCACCGGGCTCCACTTGCCGCCCTGGAGCTTGATGAACCGCCAGCAGTCACCGGTGCGCTTGGGCCCGACGCGCTGGGGCGAGTGCAGTCCGTTGGCGGTCCACTTGTCGGTCTTCCTGATCGCGTCGACCATCGCGGCCCGCGTCAGCTTGCCGCCCAGCGCGATCGCCCTCTCGACGAAGAGCCGCGCGGCCGACCAGGCGAAGACCCCCATGAAGGTGGGCTTGGCGCCGGGTCGCACCTGCTGCAGCCAGCCGAGGTAGAGGCTGAGCTCCTTGTTGCTCGAGACCTCCTCGAACGGCACGAAGTTGGTGAAGACGACCGTGCCGTCGACGGCGCTGCCACCGCTCGACACGTACTCGGGGATGTAGTCGGTGGGGTCGCGCAGGTAGAGCTTCGGCTCGTAGCCCTGCTGCTGCATGGTCTGCCGCAGCCGCACCGACTGCTGGTAGGCGCCGGTCCAGAAGACCACCTCGATCTTCTTGTCCTTCAGCTGCTGCACGAACGGCGCGTAGTTGAACTCCGCGACGTCGATCGCCTGCACCACCGGGAACTTCATCCCGCGCTTCTCCATCGCCCGCGCCTGGGCGACGGCGTTCTGCGCGGCGGCGCCGGCGCCGATGTAGAGGAAGGCGGCCTTCTGGGCCGAGCTCTTGTAGTTCTTCAGCACGAAGTCGGCCACGGCGTTCTGGTGCTCGCCGGTCTTGACGGACTGGGCGCCGAAGCAGGTGTTGCAGTTGCTGCGCTCGACCGTGACCGAGGCGGTGCGGATGTCGGGCAGCCCGCAGCCCTGCGCCGTGGCCGCGCCGCCGGAGTCGAACGCCGACTGCGACCCGACCATCGCGAAGACCTCGTCGCAGCCGCGGGTGTAGGCCTGCTGGTCGGCCGAGGCGTCGGTCTTGGAGTCGTAGGTGTTGAGCTTGAGCTTGCGCCCGCAGATCTCGCTGGTCTGGTTGAAGTAGGCGACGTAGGCCTTCACCGCGTCCTGTGCGGCCTCGAAGAGGCCGGGCACCGGTCCGGCGATGTCGGAGGCGTTGCCGATGGTGATGAAGTCGTCGGTCACGCCGGTCTGGTTCTTGAAGCCTTCGCAGCTGCCGGGCTTGGTGCCGCCGCCGGCGGCGTTGTCGCCCCCGCCGCTGGTGCTGCCGCCCGAGCCGCCCGACGAGCCGCCGCTGCCGCCGGTGCTGCCGGTGCCTCCGGTGGTGCCGGTGCCGCCCGTCGTGCCGGTGCCGCCGGTGCCGGGGTCGACCGTGCCGGTGCCCGGGTCGGTGGTGCCGGTGCCGGGGTCGACGCCCGGGACCAGCCCGCCCTGCGAGCCCCCGGTGCCGCCGTTGGCACCGGCGATCGTGTCGGGGTCGAGCTGCGAGCCGCAGGCGGCGAGGACGAGCACCAGCCCCGCTGCGAGCAGGCCGGCACCGCGACGGGTGGCGCCCCGAGCGGGGCGGCGGGGCTGGGCGGGCACGAGCACGGAAGCCTCCGGAGCAGAAAACTAGAACGAGTACTAGTTCCAACGACGCCCCCATCGAAAGGTGACGGGCACCACAGCGTCAAGCCCCGGTCCCAGGGGCCCCGCTCAGTCGAGCGCGAGCGCGACGTACGGCTCGACCTCGAAGGCGCCGTTGGTCTGGAGGACGACCTCCTGCACGCCGGCCGGCCGGCCGTCGGCGTAGGTGACCAGGCTGATGGAGGCCGCGCGGCGCAGCTTGCTGCCGATCGCGATGGCGTACGCCGCCCCGCCGGTCGTTCCGGTGGTGTAGCTGTAGCCGGTGCGCCCGTTGGTGCCGACGACCGCCTCGGGGCCGGAGCGCACGTGGGTGTGGCCGCCCAGCACCAGGTCGGTGCAGCCGCGGGCCAGCGCCTCCTCGCCGAGGTTGGCGTCGTGGACCAGCAGGGTGCCGACGCGGTCGCCGTCCTCGTCGGCGGCGCAGGCGGCGTCGGCGAGCCGCTCGGCGACCTCGCCGAAGGTCAGGCCGGTCTCGTCGCGCCAGTTGCCCAGCCCGCTGGAGCGGGGGTCGGCGACGCCGAGCAGCCGGCTCTCGCCGGGGCCGTCGACCACCTCCCCGTCGAGCACCGTCCAGCCGCGGTCGGCCAGCCAGCTGCCCACGAAGTCGCCGTGGTCGTGGTTGCCCGGCACCGCCCAGCGGTTGCCGGCGTAGGGCTCGTCGCCGAAGGCGGCGTCGAGCGAGTCGAGCGAGAAGCCCTCCCAGGGCTTGCCGGTCGAGGTGTCGTCGCCGGCGTCGTAGACCGCGGTCGCGCCGGCGGCGTCGCCGACCGCCCGGGCCACGGCGTCCATGCCGATGTTGTCGTGGCGGTCGGAGACGAGCACCACGACGGTCTCGTCGTCGGCCGGCACGCGCAGCACCAGGTCGGCGGCCTCCTCGGCCGCGGTGGCGTAGAACTGCTTGCTCTTGTCGTAGGTGTCGATCGCGCTCTCGACCAGGCGGCGGGTCTGGGCGGTGGTGACGTCGCCGCGCACCTCGACCCCGTCGAGGCCCGCGGGCAGCGGGACGGCCGGCCCGAGGAACTCGCCCAGCGACATCCAGTCGCGGCCCTCGTCGACCTTGGGGTCGCTCGGCGCCCACGGCGCCCACAGGCCGACCCCGACGACCAGCACCAGCAGCACGACGCCGGCCCCCTGCGGGGTCGCGACCCCCACGAGCAGCTCCCGGCGCCGGCGCCGTCCGACCAGCACCCAGAGCAGCACCGGCACCAGGCCGAGCGCGGCCCCGCGCACCAGCGCGTCGATCGCCATGTCGACCACCGCCGACGACAGCCGCTCCCGCACCGCCTCGGGCTGGCTGGCGATGAGGCCGTAGCGCTGGACCAGCGCGTTGGTCGACGCCGCGTCGGTCTTGTCGAGGCGCACGTCGACGCCGAACCGACTGCCGGTGCCGACCCGCAGGTCGGGCAGCACCGGACCGGTGTGCACCACCACCCGGCCGGTGAACGTCGGCCGGATCTCGGCGTCGTGGCTGGCGACGTTGATCGCGCGGCTGCTGCCGAGGAAGAGCACCATCGCGCACAGCAGGCTCACCGCGACCCACGAGACCGTGAGCAGGGTCAGTCGGCTGGTCAGGCGCAGCACCCGACGGGTCACCGCGCCGTCCGGGCCTGCGCGATCGCGTAGAGGGTGACGCTGGCGGCGACGCCGGCGTTCAGCGACTCCACCTGGTTGGCCATCGGGATGGAGACCAGCTGGTCGCAGGTGCTGGCCACCAGCCGGGAGAGGCCGTTGCCCTCGGAGCCGACGACCACGACCAGCGGGCCGTCGGCCAGGTCGAGGGCGGGCAGGTCGACCTCGCCGTCGGCGGCGAGCCCGATCACCATGCAGCCCGCGTCCTGGAGGTCCTTGAGCGCGCGCACCAGGTTGGTCACCTGGGCGACGGGGATCCGGGCGGCCGCGCCGGCGCTGGTCTTCCAGGCGGCGGCGGTCATCCCGGCGGCCCGACGCTCGGGCACGACCACCCCGTGGGCGCCGAACGCCGCGGCGCTGCGCACCGCCGCGCCGAGGTTGCGGGGGTCGGTGACCTGGTCGAGCGCGAGCAGCAGCGGCGGCTCGCCGAGCTCCTCGGCCCGCTCGAGCAGGTCGTCGGGGTGGGCGTACTCGTACGGCGGGACCTTGGCCGCCAGCCCCTGGTGGACGGCGCCGCTGGTCATCCGGTCGAGCTCGTGGCGGCCGACCTCGAGCAGGCTGACGCCCCTGTCGGCGGCGAGCTGGAACGCCTCGCGCAGCCGGCCGTCGCGCTCGGCGCCCTCGGCGACGTAGAGGGTCGTCACGGGGACGCCCTCGCGCAGCGCCTCGACCACCGAGTTCCGCCCGGCCACCCACTCGACGTCGCCGCCGGGGCGCTTGCGCGGGCGCGGCGCGCCGCCCCTCTCGGTGCGCTGCGCGGCCTTGTAGGCCTTGTGGTTGGGCCGGTCCTTGGCCTTGGGCGTGGGGCCCTTGCCCTCCAGGCCTCGCCGCACCCGCCCGCCGCTGCCCACGGTCGGCTTCTTGCTGCTCTTGCGGATCGAGCCCTTGCGCTGGCTGTTGCCTGGCATCAGGAGATGCTCCACTTCGGTCCGGTGGGGGTGTCCTCGATCTCGATCCCGGCGTCCTTGAGCCGGTCGCGGATGGCGTCGGCGGCCGCGAAGTCCTTCTCGGCGCGGGCCCGGGTGCGCTCCTCCAGCAGTCCGCCGACGAGCACGTCGACGGCCTGGGTCAGCCGGGCGTCGTCGCCGGAGCCGCTGCCGGGCCAGGCCGGGTCTGCGGGGTCGAGGCCGAGCACGTCGAGCATCGCCCGGACCTGCCCGGCCAGCGCGGCGGCGTCCTCGCCGGAGGCCAGCAGCCGGTTGCCCTCGCGCACGGCGTCGTAGACCACCGCGACCGCGGCCGGCGTGCCGAGGTCGTCGTCCATCGCGGCCACGAACGGCTCCGGCAGCTCGGCCGGGGCGTCGCCGGTCGCGCCGGCCCGGTCGAGAAAGTTCTCGATCCGGCGGAAGCCCTGGGCCGCCTCGTCGAGCGCCTCGAAGGAGAACTCGACGTGGCTGCGGTAGTGGGCGGCGACGACGTAGAAGCGCAGCTCGACGCCGCGGTAGCGCTGCAGCACGGCCGGGACGGTGAGGCTGTTGCCCAGCGACTTGCTCATCTTCTCGCCGGCGGTGGTGATCCACGCGTTGTGCATCCAGTACGACGCGAACGCGTGGCCGGCCGCGCGCGACTGGGCCTGCTCGTTCTCGTGGTGGGGGAAGCGCAGGTCGACGCCGCCGCCGTGGATGTCGAACGCGGTGCCGAGGTACTTGCCGGCCATCGCCGAGCACTCGATGTGCCAGCCCGGGCGGCCGCGGCCCCAGGGGCTGGGCCACGAGGCGCTCTCGGGCTCGGAGTCCTTGCGCCCCTTCCAGAGCGCGAAGTCGCGGGGGTCGCGCTTGCCGCGCGGGTCGGCGTCCTGGGCGGCCTCCATGTCGTCGATGCGCTGGGAGGTGAGCTCGCCGTAGGACGGCCAGGAGCGGACGTCGAAGTAGACGTCGCCGGAGCCGTCGTCGGCGGCGTAGGCGTGGCCGCGCTCGACCAGCCGCTCGATCAGCTCGACCATCTCGGGCACGTGCCCGGTGGCACCCGGCTCGTAGGTGGGCGGCGCGACGTTGAGCGCGGCGTAGGCCCGGTCGAGCTCGCGGTGCATCGCGTAGGCGAGGTTGTACCAGGGCCGGCCCTGCTCGGCGGCCTTGGCGAGGATCTTGTCGTCGATGTCGGTGACGTTGCGGATGAAGGTGACCTCGAGGCCGCGGTGGGTCAGCCAGCGGCGCAGCACGTCGAAGGCGACGCCGGAGCGGATGTGGCCCACGTGGGGCTCGGACTGCACGGTCAGGCCGCACACGTAGACACCCGCCCTGCCCTCCTCGAGGGGCACGAAGTCACGGACCTCGCGGGTCTGGGTGTCGTAGAGCCGGAACGTCACCGGTCCAGTCTATGGACGACCGGCCGCTACGCGTCTTCGGCGGTGAAGTCGGTGCTGTGCCAGCCGGTGGCGCCGTCGGGCAGGACGTCGCGCTCGACCCCGGTCTGCACGGTGCCGGTGCTGTCGACGGCGCGCACCTGCACCAGGTGGTCGCCGGGCTCGACGTCGGCGCGCGCGGTCCACTGCACCCAGGTGTCCTGGCTCGGCACCGCCGCCAGCTCGGCCGGCAGCCACTCGCCGCCGTCGACCGAGACCTCCACGCGCTCGATGCCGGTGTGCTGCGACCAGGCCACCCCGGCCAGCGTCACCTCGCCCGCCGGCACGCTGGCCCCGGAGCGCGGCACGTCGACCCGCGACGACATCTTCACCGGCCCCTGCTCGCCCCAGCCGCGCTCGGTCCAGTACGCCTCGACCCGGTCGAAGCGGGTCACCTCGAGGTCGACCAGCCACTTGGTCGCCGAGACGTAGCCGTAGAGGCCCGGCACCACCATCCGCACCGGGAAGCCGTGCTCGATCGGCAGCGGCTTGCCGTTCATCGCCACCGCCAGCATCGCGTCGCGGTCGTCGGTGAGCGCGGCCAGCGGCGTGGCGCAGGTCCACCCGTCGTCGGAGGTCTGCAGCACCGCGTCGGCGGACGGGTCGACGCCGACCTCGCGCAGCACGTCGGCGATCCGCACCCCGCTCCACCACGCGTTGCCGATGAGCGGGCCGCCCACGGGGTTGGAGACGCAGTTGAGCGTGATCCAGGCCTCGGTGAACCGGCGCGCGATCAGCTCGGGATAGGTGAGCGTGAGCTCGCGGTCGACCAGGCCGTGGATGCGCAGCGTCCAGTCGCTCGGCTCGATCGCGGGCTCCACGAGCGCGGTGTCGATCTGGTAGAAGTCCTCGTTCGGCGTCTGCCACGGCGGCAGGTCCCTCACCTCGAGCCGGGCGCCGGGCGGCACCGTCGGCTGGGTGACCTGGTCGAGCCGCAGCAGCCGCCGGGTCTGCTCGACGTGGCGGCGCCGGCCGCCGGCGTAGCGCCCGACCACGCCGGCCACGGCGGCGGCCGACGTGACCAGCCCGGCCCGCACCAGGAACGAGCGGCGGTCGTGCTCGGGGCCGGGCCGCACGGGCAGCGCGAAGTCCGGTACGTCGGGCGAGGCGTCGACCGGCTCGTCGCGACCGTCGGCGTCGGGGCCCGCCTCGCCGCGGCGCAGCGGCTCGGTGAGCAGCGCGAGCACCACCAGCCAGGTCACGAAGCCCAGCACCACCGGCACCGTGTCGACGGTGGTGGTGCCGCGGATCGTTACCACGGCCACGATCCCGACCACCGCCAGGGCGAGGTGCACCAGGGCGGGCGCCCACCAGCTGCGGCGGGCCAGCCGCCCGGTCCACGCCAGCACCCAGCCGGCGACCGCCAGGATGCCGACCACCAGCACCGGCTTGTCCCAGTGGCCGAGCACGTCGATGGCGGCCTCGGCGACGGGTCCGGGGGTGAGCCGGATGACGCCCTCCGCGACCGCCACGACGGGCGACTCCCGGATGCCCATCAGCGACGCGGTGGCGTAGCTGACCGCCACACCGGCGGCGCCGGAGAGCAGGCCGGCCAGCGACCACGCCCGCGGGGAGGGCTGCATACCTCGATTGTGACGCAGGCCGGGCCCGGCCCGCCCACTCGGGCATGATGCGGACCGTGACCATCCCCGCCTTCCGCGTCGGTGTCGGCACCGACGTGCACCGCCTCGTCGAGGGCCGCCCGATGTTCCTGGCCGGGCTGGCCTGGCCCGACGAGCCGGTGGGGCTGGCCGGCCACTCCGACGCCGACGTCGCCGCCCACGCCGCCTGCGACGCCCTGCTCTCGGCGGCGGGGCTGGGCGACCTCGGGTCGAACTTCGGCACCGACGACCCCGCCTGGGCGGGAGCGTCGGGGGCGGCCCTGCTGGCCGAGACCGCCGCGCGGGTGCGGGCCGCCGGCTTCGCAGTCGGCAACGTCGCGGTGCAGGTCGTCGGCACCCGCCCCCGGCTCGGCGGGCGCCGTGCCGAGGCGGAGGCCGCGCTCGGCGCCGCCGTCGGCGCGCCGGTGTCGGTGTCGGCCACCACCACCGACGGCCTCGGGCTGACCGGCCGCGGCGAGGGCGTCGCGGCGATCGCGACCGCCCTGGTGGTGGAGCAGGCGCCACAGGCCGGGTGACCTAGGCGGCCACGCTCTTGCGGTGGCCGACGAGCACGACGCCGTCGACCACCTTGACGTCGTAGGCCGGCACCGCGACGTGCACGTCGTCGAGGCAGCGCCCGGTGCGCAGGTCGAAGGCGTGCTTGTGAGCCGGCGAGGCCACGAACGGCACGTCGCCGCGGCGCCCCACGATCCCGCGCGCCAGCACCGAGGCCTTGGCGAACGGGTCGTGGTTGCCCAGCGCGTAGACGGCGTCGTCGAGCACCCGGAAGATCGCGATCGCCTGCCCGTGCACCAGCGCCGTCACGCCCCGCTCGACCTCGAGCTCGGCGAGCCGGCAGACCGCCTGCCACTCCTCGCGGGCCGGGTGCCGGCGCGTCACGGCGCCCGGTCCGGGCCGACCGGCGACGACAGCAGTGGCATCCGAGCCTCCTCTCGCTGCCGCAGACGCTAGGCAGCGCCTGTTCGGGGCGCGTTTCGCGGCCGGCCCGCCGTGTAACAGCCGTGAAAACGCTCCCTCACGGCCCGCCTCGTGGGCCGCGCGGCTCGGGTACGGTGCAGCGGTGCCCGCCGCGCTCGTGATCCTCGCCGCCGGCTCCGGCACCCGGGTCGGCGCCGAGGTCAACAAGGTGCTGCTGCCCGTCGGCACGACCTCGGTGCTCGCCCGGTCGCTGCGGGTCGCGCTGGCGGTGCCCGACGTGGCCGAGGTCGTCGTGGTCGCCCGGCCCGGCGAGGAGGACGCCGTCGCCGCCGACCTGGCCCCCCACCTCGGCGACCGCGAGCTGCTGCTGGTCGCCGGCGGCGCCACCCGCCACGCCTCCGAGCGCGCCGCCGTCGAGGCCCTCGCGCCGCGGATCGGCGCGGGCGAGGTCGACGTGGTCGCGATCCACGACGGGGCCCGGCCGCTGGCCGGCCCGGCGTCGTACGCCGCCACGATCGCGGCCGCCCGGGCCCACGGCGGCGCGATCCCCGCCGTACCGCTGACGGGGGTGGTGTGCGCCGACCTGACCGCGGCCCGGCCGGGGCTGGTCGCGGTGCAGACGCCGCAGGCGTTCCGGGCGGGTCCGCTCCTGGCCGCGCACCGCGCGGCGGCGCGCGACGGCTTCGAGGCCACCGACACCGCCGGCTGCCTGGCCCGCTACACCGACCTGCGCGTGGTCGCGGTGCCCGGCCACCCGGGCAACCTCAAGGTGACCTTCGCCGAGGACCTCGTCACCGCGCTGTCCCTGGCCGACTGAGCCGCCTCAGCGCGGGGGGCCGCCACCGGGCCGGGTCTGGGCCTCGAGCACCCGGACGTCGTCGACCGAGGTCACCCGGCGCGCCTCCGCCGGCGCCGGGACGGCCTCCACCGGGAACCGGGCGGCCAGCGCGGCCACCAGCACGGCGAAGTCGAGGGAGGGCAGGCCGTCGAGCGATGACACCACCGAGGCGGGCAGCACCACCGGCGAGGCGACCGCGGTGAGCGCGTCGCGGTCGACGGTCTCGCCGACCACCGGCGGGTCGCCGGGGCCGAGGAGCTTGACGGTGTCGGTCACCGGGCGCACGCCGACCACCACGACGTCGGCCGCGACCGCCCGCTCGACGCAGGCGGCGACGAAGCCGGCGGGGGTCATCGGGCACAGGGCGTCGTGGAGCACGAACGGCTCGCCGGCGGCCACCAGCGCGTCCCAGCCGGTGCCGAGGTCGACCGCCGTGACGCCGGCGTCGCCCAGCGCCCAGGCAGCGCAGGCCACCAGCGCCTCGCCGTGGACGAGCTCGAACGGCAGCGAGCCGCGCTCCTGCTCGACCACGGTGCCCAGCGCCGGGACCGTCTCGACGTCCATGACCTCAACCTAGGTGGGCCCCGGACGCACGAGACCCCCGGGGGTCGGCCCCCGGGGGTCTCGTCGGACCGGTCGGCTCAGCGACCGGTCGGGGTGTTCAGGAGGCGAGCACCTCGTCGAGGAGGGCCTCGGCCTTGTCCTCGTTGGTGCTCTCGGCCAGCGCCAGCTCGGAGACGAGGATCTGGCGCGCCTTCGCCAGCATCCGCTTCTCACCGGCCGACAGGCCCCGGTCGCGCTCGCGGCGCCACAGGTCGCGGACGACCTCGGCCACCTTCATCACGTCACCGCTGTGGAGCTTCTCGAGGTTCGCCTTGTAGCGACGCGACCAGTTGGTCGGCTCCTCGACGTGCGCGGCCCGGAGGACGTCGAACACGCGGTCGAGGCCCTCCTTGTCGACGACGTCGCGGACGCCCACCAGGTCGAGGTTGCAGGCCGGCACCCGGACCACGAGGTCCTGCTGGGCGACGATCCGCAGAACGAGGTACTGCCGGTCCTCTCCCTTGATGGTCCGCATCTCGATGTCCTCGATGACGGCGGCGCCGTGGTTCGGGTAAACGACCGTCTCGCCTACGGTGAAAGTCATATGTGAAGTTCCCCTTCCTAGACCACCATTCTAACACGCCTCTCAGGAAGCGGAATCGACGTTTTCGCAGGTCAGAGGCCGGTTCGGCACTTGACAACTCCGGATGCCGTGTGGTGGGCACCCTTCCGGGCGACCCTCCCGGCTGCCCGCTGCCACCCGGGAAACCGCAGGTGACGGCGCGGAATGGCACGCGGGTTCGACCCCGTGCCCGATACTGCGGGGCATGCCCTCGATGCGTCCCTGGCGCCGCAAGTCCGCCGCCGACGAGACCTCTGGCGCCCCACCAGCCCCGTCCGACACCCCGGCCCGCGGCGACCGGCCCACCGAGGCGGAGTGGGCCGCCGCCGTCCGCGGCGAACCGCTGCCCCGGCCGGACGGGGAGCCCGCCGAGGGGGCCGCACCGGCGACTCGGGAGGCTGCCGCAGAGCCTGCCGCCGAGCCTGCCGAGCGGCCGCAGAGCGCCGTCCCGCCCACCGAGGGCCCCGCCGACCCCCCGGCACCGGCCGCCCCTCCGGCGACCGCCCCGCCGCCGGACGCCGCCCAGTCGGCGGCGGCCGCCCGGGCCGCGCTCGAGGCCACCCGCAACATCGCCGGCCAGC
>NZ_JAFFJT010000023.1 GCF_016924665.1 Nocardioides sp. SYSU D00038 | reverse complement strand
TGGTGGTGGTGCCGTCGCCGAGGTCCCAGGTGTAGGTGAGGTCGGTGGTGGTGGGGGCGAGGTCGACGCAGCCGATGCGTTGGGCGGGGTTGTCGGGGTCGTGGATGACGATGGAGACGGCGTCGGGTCCGGCGCGGAGGGGTTGGGTGACCTCGATGGGGCCGGAGGCGCCGGTGGCGGTGCTGGTGAAGGGCAGCCAGAGCTCGTTGTCGGGGCCGAAGGGTTGGGTGGTGTCGAAGCGGAAGTGGGCGCCGCCGTTGAGCTGGGTGCAGGGCTTCTCGTGGACGTGGACCTGGTGGGCGGCGTTGGGCTTGAGGCCGGTGACGTCGAGGGCGGCGAGGGTGTGGTCGCGGCGGCGGACGAGGTGGCCGGTGCCGGTGAGCTGGGGGTAGGTGGTGGTGCCGTCGGCGAACGGGGTGAACCGGCCGCGGGTGGTGACGGCAGCGGAGAACGCGACGTCCAGCGGCGCTCGGCCCGCGGCCGGCGTGGCGGTCGCCGCCACCTCAGGAAGCCCGCCCACGACCACGGTGACGGTGTCGGTCACGCTCGCGCCGTGCCCGTGCTGGCCGTGCCCGAAGCCGTTGGTGACGGTGAGGGTGGCGGTGTAGGTGCCGGGGTGGGGGTAGGTGTGGTGGGGGTCGGGGCCGGTGGTGGTGGTGCCGTCGCCGAGGTCCCAGGTGTAGGTGAGGTCGGTGGTGGTGGGGGCGAGGTCGACGCAGCCGATGCGTTGGGCGGGGTTGTCGGGGTCGTGGATGACGATGGAGACGGCGTCGGGTCCGGCGCGGAGGGGTTGGGTGACCTCGATGGGGCCGGAGGCGCCGGTGGCGGTGCTGGTGAAGGGCAGCCAGAGCTCGTTGTCGGGGCCGAAGGGTTGGGTGGTGTCGAAGCGGAAGTGGGCGCCGCCGTTGAGCTGGGTGCAGGGCTTCTCGTGGACGTGGACCTGGTGGGCGGCGTTGGGCTTGAGGCCGGTGACGTCGAGGGCGGCGAGGGTGTGGTCGCGGCGGCGGACGAGGTGGCCGGTGCCGGTGAGCTGGGGGTAGGTGGTGGTGCCGTCGGCGAACGGGGTGAACCGGCCGCGGGTGGTGACGGCAGCGGAGAAGGCGACGTCGAGGGGTGCCTGCCCGGTCGATGGGGTCGCGGTCGCCTCGACCTCCGGCAGCGCCGGCACGTCGCCGACCACGACCTCCACGCTGGCGGTGCCGCTGAGCCCGTCGTCGTCGGTGACGGTCAGCGTCGCGGTGTAGCGCCCCTCGGCGGTGTAGGTCCACTCCGCGTCGGGGGTGTCGGCCGTGTCGGCGTCGGTCCCGGGCACGCCGAAGTCCCAGGAGTGGTCGAGCTCGCCGCCTTGTGCGTCGTGCGCCTCGCCGGTGAACGCGACGGTGAGCGGCGCCGTGCCCGACGTCGGGGACGCCGACGCCGTGACCAGCGGCGAGCCGTCGGGAGGAGTCACGGTGACCTGGAAGGTGCGCTCGAGCACGCCACCGCGGCCGTCGTTGGCGCGGAACGTCGCCAGGTAGGCGCCCGGGACCGTGTAGGTGTGATCGGCGTGCAGCGCCGGGGTGCGGTCGGAGTCGTCGTCGGCGACGCCGTAGTCCCACAGGTAGGTCAGCTCGTCGCCGTCCGGATCGGCTGCGTCGCCCATGAAGTGCACCGCGAGGGGCGCCGGTCCTGAGAGCGGGTGCACCCCCGGGTTGCCGGTCGGGGACCGGTTCTCCGCCCCAGGCTCCTCGACGACGATGCTCCCGCGCATCAGGGTGCCGTGGATCGAGCACAGGTAGTCGTAGACGCCGGGCTCGGTGAAGGTGCGCCGGATCGGGTCCCCCTCCGGCTCGCGGTACTCCTGCAGGGGATCGGCCCAGGTCGTGGACGTGTCCTGCGAGGTCAGGTCGTGGTTGATCTCGGCCCGGTCGAACTGCCACTCCACGGTGTCGCCGACCTCGATGGTCACCACCTGGGTGCCGGTGTCGACCGACTCCCAGCGGCTGCCCAGCGAGTCGTCGATCGCGTCGACCACCCAGGTGCGCGGCTCGGCGGCGGCGGCGGTGGGGTCCGCCTGCGCCGCACCCAGCGGCGTCCCGGCCGCGACGAGCAGGGCTACGACCGCCGTCGCCCAGGATCGCCGGGCGGAACGGGAGAAGCGGCTGGCGGGCTGCGACATGGGAAAGCGGACCCTTACCGATTAGGCGACGGGTCGAACCCCGTTCGCACTCTTGAACCTGTGATCGCCGTCACTGTACCGGGGCCGCCCTCTGGCGACCACTGCCCGTCCCGGGTCGGGACCTGGCTCAGGTGCGGTCGAGCTGCTCGGCGAGCCAGGCCGAGATCACCTCGTTGACCCGGATGCCGAGGTCGACCTGGGCCGCGAACGGGTCGTCGCGACCGGCCTCCTCGATCTGGTCGCGGATCGCCACCAGGATGGCGGACTGCTGCTCGACGTGCGCGAGGTCGCGGGCCAGCACGCTGCGCCGGTCCTGGCTCGGGAGCAGGGGGGTGAGGAACAGGCGCAGCCCGCTCTCGTTGCGCTGGGACCGGTCGGGCTCGTCCTCCACCAGCCAGCGACGCAGCTCGTCACGACCGGCGTCGGTCAGCCCGTAGGTCTTCGACCCGCGCGGCCCACGCTCCACCACCTCGACCAGCCCCGCACCCTCGAGCTTGCCCAGCTCGGGGTAGATCTGGCTGTGGCTGGCCGGCCAGGTGGTGGCGAGCGAGACGTCGAAGGTGCGGGTCAGGTCGTAGCCCGTCGACGGCTGCCTGGCCAGCAGGCCCAGGATCGCGTGGCGCAGGGACATGCGCTCATCGTAGCCAACGTGTAGAAATTGACATGTCGGATTCGACATGTCATTTTCGACGCATGAACCTGTACGACGTCTCCGGCCGCCGCCGCACCCTGCTGTGGGCGGCGCTGCTCTCCGGCCTCCTCATGGCCATGCTCGACCAGACCATCGTCGGGACCGCCCTGCCCGAGATCGTGGCCGAGCTCGGCGGTCCGCGCTGGTACGTGTGGACCTTCACCGCCTACCTGGTGCCCGCCACCGTGCTGATCCCGGTGGCGGCCCGGATCTCCGACCGGTGGGGGCGGCGCGACGTGCTGCTCGCCGGGATGGTCCTGTTCGTCGCGGGCTCGACGACCTGCGCGCTGGCGCCGTCGATGGTGCAGCTGGTCGCGGGCCGCGCGGTGCAGGGCGCGGGTGCGGCAGCGCTCGAGGCGTTGACGTTCCTGCTGCTGACCGAGCTCAACCGGGGCCGCAGCAGCGCCGCGGCGCAGGGCGCCCTGGCTGCGGTGATGGCGGTCAGCTTCGTCCTGGGACCGCTGCTCGGCGGGCTGCTGACCGACCACGTCGGATGGCGCTGGGCGTTCTGGGTCAACGTCCCGGTCGGCCTGGCCGCCCTGGTCGTGGTGCGCGCGGTGCTGCCCGCCGAGGTGGGCCGCACCGAGGGCAGGGAGACGCCGGTCGACGTCCTGGGGATCACCGTCCTGGTGCTGGCGATCGGCGTGCTGCTGGTCGGCCTGGGCTGGCACCGCGACGTCGGCACGTGGACCGATCCGCGCACCGGCGGCCTGGTGGTGCTCGGGCTCGGGGGTCTGGCCGGGTTCCTGGCCGTCGAACGGCGCGCCGCCGCGCCGGTGATCCCGCCGGGTCTGCTGACCGGACCGGTCACGGGGCGGCTGCTGCTGGCGGGCAGCACCGCCAGCCTCGGGCTCTACGCCGGCGTGCTGCTGCTGCCGCGCTGGTACCAGGAGTTCGAGGGGCTCGGCGCGACCTCGGCCGGCGTCCGGATGTACCCGCTGCTCCTGGGGCTGCTGGCCGCCGTCGTCCTCGGCGCCGCCCTGGTGGTGCGCACCGGCGCACCTCGGCGCGTCCTGCTCCCGGCCAGCGCGGCGACGCTGGGGGGAGCCGCTGGCTTCGCGACCCTGGGGCCCGGCAGCCCAGGCTGGTGGCCGCTGGTACTGATGCTGGTGCTGGGGCTGGGCCTCGGGCCGGCGCTCTCCGGCGTCCAGGTGGTGCTCGGCCGCACCGTGTCGCCGGTCCACCTCGCTGCGGCGATGGGCACGCTGCTGCTCGCCCGCCAGGTCGTGGGCGCCCTCGCACTGGCCGGCTCCGAGGCCGCCTTCCTCGCCGGGCTCGACGCCGGCGCCCCTGCGGCCCGGGCGACGGGGCACGCCGTCGCGCTCGTGGCGGGGCTCGGCGCGGTGCTCGCGGCCGCGGCGCTGATCACCCTGCCGCGGTCGGCACGCCGGCTGCCGGCGGCGCCCGTCGCGCCAGAGCCGCTCGAACCCGGTCGCACCCGCGACCTGACCTCCGGTCCCGTCGTCTGACCTACGCAAGTTCCGCAGAACCTCGCTCGAACAAGGAGAACGCCGTGTCCGACCATGCCCTCGCCGCCGTCCTGCTCACCGTGGCCGCGGTCGCCGTGCTCGCGCTGTGCCTCGTCGGCACGCTGGCAGCCGCCGGCGTGCGGCTGCCAGCTGGGCCCCGACCGTCCACAGCCCGCGACGGGGTGCCGTCGTGAGTGGCGTCATGACCACCCGGCCGGCGGCGCGCCGGGAGGGCCGGCTCGCTCGGTGGGGCACCATGCCGGCGTTCGTCGGGCTGACCCTGCTGCTGAGCTGGTCGCCCTTGCTGGTCGCGGACGGCACGCTGCTGCCGCACGGGCCGATGCTCGCTGCGCTGGCGGTGCTGTGGGTCCTGGCGGGCCGGGCTGCCGCTGGAACCCTCCTCCGTCGACTCGTCGCCTGGCGGGTGGGTCTGCGCTGGTGGATCTGCGCGCCCGGCCTGGTGGTCGTCGCGCACGCGCTCGCCCTGGCCGCGGCGACGGCGGCGGGGGTGGTGGAGGTCCGTCCCGAAGCCCTCACCTGGACGGTGGTCGCCGCGACCGTGCTGCCGCTGGTGCTGCTCGGTGGTCAGTGGGAGGAGCCAGGCTGGCTCGCCCTCCTGCTGGACCGGCTGCAGGGCCACCGGGGCTGGTCACCCTGGCTGGTGCTGACCTTGGCCTCGATCGTCAGGGTGGCGTGGCACCTGCCGCTGGCGGTGGAGGGCGTCATCCCGTGGTTCGACCTCCTGCTCGGGGTCGTGGCCCTCCAGGTGCTGCTCACCTGGCTCTACAACGTCACCGGCGGCAGCCTGCTCCTGCCGATGGTGTGCCACCTGACCTCCAACTCGGCGATGGCGCTGGTCCGAGAGACCTTGGGCGAGGGCGAGGACCACGCCTACTGGGCCGTCTACACGGCGGCCGTGGTCCTCGTGGCGCTGTGCCTCCTCGTCGCGACGCGCGGTCGGCTCGGTCTGCGGCGCTCGTCGGACCGCTGAGGTACGACGTGCGGGGACTGGGGCCGATGGACTCCGGCTAGTCGCCGGCGGTCGCGACGACGAAGGGGGAGCGGCCCAGCAGGCGCGTGACGACGACGCCGGTGATCGTCATGCAGAGCGCGATGCCGGCCAGCACGACCAGCTGGAACTGCGCGGCCTCGGCCGGGCTGGCGCCGCCGAAGAGCGCGCCCACGAAGGCGCCGGGCAGGGTGACCAGTCCGGTCGAGCGGGTCTGGTCCAGGGTGGGCAGCAGGGCCTCGCGCACCGCCTCCTGCCCGATCTCGAGGTGCGCCCGACCGGGCGTGGCGCCCAGCGACAGCCAGGCCTCGACCTCGTCGCGGCGCTGGCCGGCGCCGCGCAGGAAGCTGCGGCCGGCCAGGGTCGCCGCGGTCATCGCAGCACCGATCACGATGCCTGAGACCGCGACGAGGTAGCGGACGTCGGGATCGACCAGCCGGAGCGCGAAGACTGCGGCGAGGGCGACCGTCGCCCCGCAGAGCACCCCGGCGACCGCGATCCGGCGGCCGTGCCAGAGCCGCCCGAGCCGCCCCGCGGCGGTCCACGACGCCGTCGACGCCATCAGGACGAGGAACGCGACCACCGTCGCGGGGACGGTGAGGATGCCGCGCAGCAGCAGGGCGACCACGGTGAGCTGCACCGCGGCTCGGCCGAGCGCGACGAACGGCGCCGCGCCCAGCCCCACCCCGGCCCACCGGGCGATCCCCGTGGTGGCGGCGGTCAGCACGAGCAGGCCGGCCACGAACCACACCAGCTCGGCCGACGACACGACCGGACGCTACTTCACCCGAGGCCGTCCCGGGAGGTGCCGGGGCCCGGGCCGCCGGCCCAGTGCATGCCGAGCTCGAAGCGGGACGCGACGCCGTAGTGGTCCATGGCCTCCGCGATCCGCCGGCGCACGGTCCGCACGCCCTGCCCGAGGATGGCGGCGACCTGCTCGTCGGAGCGCCCCTGGGCGAGGAGCCGGAGCACCGGCTCCCACCCGGGTCCGTCGGGCGGCCACGGCGAGGCGGCCGCCCACCAGCGCCGGAAGATCCAGTGCACCGGCTCGACGAGCGCCTCGTCGTAGACCAGCACGAACCCGTCCGAGGCCGGCGCCGGCCACCTCAGCGGGACGCCCGCCATCACGCCCGAGTCGACGTAGAGCCACGACGGCACCGTCGAGGCGACCCGGACGTCGACCCCGATGCCGATCAGGGCGTCGGCGGCGTCGCGGTTGGCCTTCTCGGTCATCTGGTCGGCGGGGAGCAGGAGGCGCAGCTGGTAGCCGCCCTCCTCGAACGCCGCCCGCATGCCGTCGAGGTTGGGCATGAACTGCTCGTGGATGTAGGCCATGTCGGCGAAGGCGTTGCCGGGTGCGACCGGCGGCCGCTCCCGGGTGACGGTGAACCAGCGCTCCATCGCCTTGTCGTTGCCCTCGACGACCTCGCCCCGCAGCGGATAGCTGTCGGTCGCCGCACCCATGCCCCATGCCCGGACCAGCGCGGGGAGCTGCTCCACCAGGTGGCCCAGCGACGCCAGCTGCTCGCGCTGCTTGGCCACGACGGCGGCGACGGCGCGGGCCACCGCCTCCTCCGGGGCCGCGGGGGTGAGGTCCTCGCCGGGCTCGAGGAAGCCGGCGTCGCGGAGGCTCCGCAGCCGCGCGGCCAGGTCGTCCCCCCGAGCGAGGTCGCGGATGTCGGCCAGCGACTCGGGCCGGGTGCGGAGGATCCGCAGGAGCACCTCGACGTCGGCGTCGCTCAGCCCACCGGGCGAGGGGTCTCGGTCCACCGCCCGATGCTAGCCACCGGGTCGGTGCCCGAGCAGCGACCCGCGCTCAGGAGGAGCAGGCGAGGTAGGTGCGAGCGACGTTCCTGACCTTTCCCTTCCTGGTCGTCACGGTGGCCCGCAGGGTCACCGGCCGGTCGTCGCGCAGGCCGCGCAGCACCGTGACCTTGCCGGGGCGCGGTCGCCGCACGGTCGCGGCCCGGCGCCCGTCGACGCGGTAGACCACCCGGGCCAGCTTCCTGGTCGGACCGCGCAACGAGGGCGAGACCGAGTCGGAGGTGCAGCCGCGCTCGGTCGGGAGGTCGACGAAGCGGCGGGCCGCGCCGGCGGCGGGTGCCGTGGCCGAGCCGGCCGGGGCGAACGACGCCGTGAGCCGACCGGTCGCCGAGGCGCTGGTCGGCCTGCCGATCGGGAGCGGGGTCTCGACCGGCAGGTGGAAGGTGGCGTCGAGCTCGTAGCTCCCGGCTCCGAAGAAGTGCGTGAACCGCTGCGTGGCCTCGAGGTCGGACACGTGGAAGCCGAGCTCCCCGCCCGTCGCCGAGGTGCTCGAGAGGCTGAGCTCGAGCACCAGGGCCCCGGGGACGACGGCCTCGAGCGTCAACCAGCCGGGCTCGGAGACCACCAGCTTCGTGCTCAGCTCCGAGGTGGCCAGCGCGTCCGCGGCGCAGGCGGAGCCGGGTCCCTGCGCGGCCTGCACCGAGGCGGAGAGGGTCGTGACGTGCACGAGCCGGCCCAGCGACCCCGCCACCTCGGTGGCCGAGGTCCGGGCGCTGGCGGCCGCGGCCACGGAGGTGACGTCGGCCGGGTCGGCGCTGTCGGTGATCACCCCCTGGGCCGAGACCGAGCGGCTGCCGGGCGCGGCGCTCGACACCACGGCACCGCCGTGAGCCTCGAGCCCGGAGGTCAGGGCGCAGGTGGCCGGACCGTCGTCGTCGAAGTCGGCGTGCACCTCCAGGTAGCCGTCGACCAGGGGCGCGGCGGAGGCCGGGGCGGCGACGGCGAGCACCGAGCCGGCCGCGAGCGCACCGACGGCCGTCAGGACGGTGGTCCGGTGGGAGCGGGTCGATGGGTGCGGGGGCGTGCTGCGGAGGCGGCTCATGGGTCCTCTGGATCTGGGTCGGGGCTCTGCTCGGGGTCGGGGGCGGCACCCGTGACCGGGGCGGCAGGAGGATGGTGGCGCTCCGGCGGCCGGGTCCGCCACGGGAGTCGCTGCCGCGGCAGAGCCTTGCCACGGCGGGGGCAGGCAACGTCGTGCCACGGCAACGAGTGACGTGGACACGGCACCAGCCGGGCTCCCAGGGTGGGAGGCGCAACCGAGGCTCGCGTCCGCCAGGACGCCGGAGCCCGACCCGGACCGAAGAGAGACGACCACCATGCACCACCACCGCCCGAGCTCCGCCCGCCTCGCCACCGCGCTGGCGGTCGCCGCCCTGCTCGCCCCGGCGCTCGCCACGTCCTCCGCCGCTGCGGCGCCCCGTCCGGCTGTGGCCCCGCCGTCCGCCGCCGGCGAGCCGGTCGCGGCCGCGCCGGTCCTCGACCGGGGGCGGCCCAGGAACAAGCCGGCGGTCACCCGCGAGGAGTACCGCCGGGTGCGGCGTGGCATGTCGATCGCCCGGGTGCACAAGGTCTTCGGCACCGCCGGCAAGCGCACCGGGCTGATCGCCGCCGACCCGGCCGCCGGACAGCCGGCCCAGCAGAGCCGGGAGTACCGGGTGCAGGGGTCGAAGTGGGGCTTCGTCACCGTCTACTACGTGCAGGGGTCGGGCTCGTGGGTCGTCACCCGCAAGGCGGCCTACTGGGGCTGAGACCGACCGCGCTCAGGCACCGACGGGACGGGCCAGAGCGTTGACCGCGCCCCGGAACAGGGGTGGCAGGGCGCGGGCCGCCGGCACCAGCCCGCGCCGCACGACCGGTCGCCGGGTGCCGAGCAGCAGCGCGGTGGTCAGCCAGCGGTAGCGGCGGGTGAGCCGCACCCAGTCGTGCTCGTAGCGCCCGGGGTCGCCGTCGACCACGGCCGCGACCGCCGCCCGGGCCTGGGCGAAGGCCAGGGCCAGCCCCTCGCCGGTGAGCGCGTCGACGTAGCCGGCCGCGTCGCCGACGAGCAGCACCCGGCCGGCGACCCGCCGACGGGCACCCTGGCGCAGCGGCCCGGCGCCGCGCACCGTGCCGCCCGGCTCGGCGCCGGCCAGCCGGGCGCGGAGCGCGGGGAAGTGGTCGAGCCAGGCGTCGTGGCGTCCGGTGGTCGCCGACAGCACCGCGACGCCGACCAGGTCCTCTGCGACCGGCGTGACGTAGGCCTCCACGTCACGGGCCCAGTGGACCTCGACGTACGACGACCACGGGCGCACCCGGTAGTGGCGACGCTGGCCGAAGCGCGACGGCCCGCGCACGGTCACGTCGAGGCCGAGCCGGCGGCGCACGGGGGAGTGCAGGCCGTCCGCGGCGACCAGGTGCCCGGCGCGGACGCCGTCGACGACGACGCCGTCGTCGTCCTGGTGCACCTCGTGCACCGACCGCTGCTCGATCCGGGCCCCGGCGGCGAGGGCGGCGTCGTGGAGGGCGGCGTGCAGGGTGGTGCGGCGGATGCCCCGGCCGGGGCCGCGCGCGAAGTCGGCGGTGGCCTCGGTGTGCGCGGACAGGTAGCGGATCCCGTCGAAGGGGTGGCCCGCGGGGTCGACGCCCAGCTCGAGGAGCTCGCCGAGCGCGCCCGGCATCAAGCCCTCGCCGCAGGCCTTGTCGACCGCGCCCGGCCGTGGTTCCCACACCTCCACCGCCATCCCGGCGCGCGCCGCGTGCAGCGCCGTGACCAGCCCGGCCGGGCCGCCACCGGCGACCAGAAGGTCGGGACGAGGGCTCATCCGGCCGCCACCGCCCGGAGGGCCTGCTCCTCGGTGCGGATCCGCACCCGGAGCAGGAACGCGTTGGCCACCGTGAAGGCCACCGCGGTCGCCCAGGCGGTGTGCACCAGGGGCAGCGCGGCGCCCTCGACGACGACGACCACGTAGTTGGGGTGGCTCAGCCACCGGTAGGGCCCGCGCCCGACGAGTGGCAGTCCCGGCACCACCACGACCCGGGTGTTCCACTGCCGGCCCAGCACCCGGATGCACCACCACCGCACCAGCTGGCTTAGCACCACCAGGCCGAGCGCCACCCAGCCGAGCACCGGCACGAACGGCCGGTCGGCGGCCCAGACCTCGACCAGGCAGCCGGCCAGCAGTCCGGCGTGGATCACGGTCATCACCGGGTAGTGGCCACGGCCGGTCTCGACCCCGCCCCGGGCCAGGGCCCACGCGGTGTGGCGGCGCGAGACCACCAGCTCGGCCAGCCGCTCGACCGCGACCGCCGCGACCAGCAGCGTGAACAGGACCTCGCTGCTCATGCGGGCGCCCGCAGCAGCACCAGCTCGGAGCAGAAGCCCGGCCCCATCGCCAGCATCAGACCGTACGACCCGGGCCGGGGCGGCCGGTCGGCGAGCGTGTCGGCCAGCACGTTGAGCACCGAGGCCGAGGAGAGGTTGCCGATGCGGCGCAGCGAGTCCCAGGTCATGCCGAGCGCGTCGCGGTCGACGCCGAGCGCGTCCTGGAGCGCCTCGAGCACCTTGGGCCCGCCCGGGTGGGCGACGTACCACTCCACGTCGTCGGCGGTGAGGCCCTGGTCGGCGAGGAACTGCCGGACGTCGTCGCCGACGTAGCGGCGCACCACGTCTGGCACCGCGGCGTCGAGCACGATCTTCAGCCCGCCCGCCCCCACGTCCCAGCCCATGGTGCGCTCGGAGTCGGGGTAGAGGCGGCTGCGGGTCGCCACCACCTCCGGCTGCGGCGGCTGGGTGGCGAGCCGCTCGGCCCGGGCGGCGCCGACCGCGACCACCGCGGCGGCGCCGTCGCCGAAGAGTCCGCTGGCCACCAGGTTGGGCACCGTGGCGTCGTCGCGCTGCAGGGTCAGCGAGCACAGCTCGACGCTCATCAGCACCGCGACCGCGTCGGGGTGGCCCACGAGGTAGTCGTGCAGGCGGGCGACTCCGGCCGCGCCGGCGACGCAGCCCAGCCCCACGATCGGCACGCGGACGACGTCCTGGCGCATCCCGATCAGCGAGGCGACCCGCGCGTCGAGGGAGGGCACGGCGAGCCCGGTCACGGTGGCGGACACGATGAGGTCGACGTCGTCGGGCGCCAGGTCGGCCGCCTTGAGCGCGTCGACGACGGCGCGGGCCCCGAGCTCGACGCCGGCCGCGATGAACGCGTCGTTGGAGGCGCCGAAGTCCGTCAGCCCGGCGTAGTCCTCGAGCGGCAGCGCGGTGTGCCGGGTCTCGACGCCGGCGTTGGCGTGGAACCGCTCGACCACCGGCCGGGAGACGTCGACGCGCAGCATCTGCTCGACGAACGCGGCCGTGATCTCCTCCTGGCGGTAGCGGTGGTCGGGCAGCGCGCCCCGGACGCTCAGGATCCTCATGGTCAGCTCCTCCGGTCGTGGTGGTGGTCGGGGTGGGGGTGCGCCGCGCGCGCCGGGTCGGGCGGTCGGCGGACGACCAGGGCTCGCGCCAGACCGCCCAGGACGGCCGGGGTCAGTCGGCCGCGGGCGAGCCCGAGCTCGACGAGGTCGTCGAAGACCCGCTGGTCTCGCTGCGAGGCGCGCAGCCCCGCGTCGAGCACCACCGGGCGGCGACTCAGTAGCGCCGCCGCGGCGGTGTGGCGCAGGTGGGGGAGCAGGGCGGGCGCGGTCGCCCGGCCGTAGTGGCCGCCGGCCGCCCGCGGGTCGCCCTCGGCGATGGCCCGGGCCGCCGCCCGGCCGGCCGCGACGCCGGTGAGCACGGCGTAGTAGATGCCCTCGCCGGTCATCGGGTTCACCAGCCCGGCCGCGTCGCCGACGAGCAGCACCCGCCCGGCGCCGGGGCGC
This sequence comes from Nocardioides sp. SYSU D00038, assembly GCF_016924665.1. Lineage (GTDB taxonomy): Bacteria > Actinomycetota > Actinomycetes > Propionibacteriales > Nocardioidaceae > Nocardioides. The sequence continues at coordinate 187,214 of NZ_JAFFJT010000023.1, read as the reverse complement.
CACCGCGGGCCGGACAGCGGGAGCAGGTGGCCGCGCCAGTCGGTGCCGCCGGCGGACGCGCCCGGCAGCAGCTCCTCGAGCTGCTCGAGCAGCCGCGGCCGCGACGGGGCGGGGCGGCCCCGGTGCAGGGTCTCGCCGTAGCCGACGTTGCTCAGGCCGTCACCGCGGTCGAAGGACCAGGCGTACGACGGCTGCCGGTCGGTGCCGAACCGGATCACCTGGAGCCCGGCGTGGCCCGGGAGCGTGGGGGCGTAGCCGCGCAGCGCCAGCGCGTGCCGGGGACGGCCCGCGCCCAGGCTGCGGCGCACGACCGACCCCGCGCCGTCGGCGCCGACCAGCACCTCGGCGCCCAGCCGCCCGTCGACCACGGTGGGTCCCCGACCGCGGCGGAGGCCGCGCACCCGGTGGCGACGCACCTCGGCCCCCGCCGCACGGGCCGCGTCGACCAGCCGGGCGTCGAGCACCCGGCGGGGCACGACGTACGACGGCCGGGTCATCTCGCGGTCGACCGCCAGCCCGCCGCGGGCGAGCTGGAGGCGGCGCACCGCCCGGTGGTCGTCGAGGAGGCCGGTGACGCCGACCTCGGCCAGCACGTCGAGCACGTGCGGGGCGATGCCGTCGCCGCAGGGTTTGTCGCGCGGGAAGTCGGAGCGGTCGAGCAGCAGCACCCGGAGCCGGGGGTCCGCGTGCAGCGCCCCCAGCGCGGTGGCGGCGCCGGCCGGTCCGGCGCCGACGACCACGACGTCCCAGTCCTCGGTGCAGACCTCGGTGCCGTCCTCGGCGGGTCGCGGCATCAGCCGGCCCCGACCAGGAGCACGACGTCGAGCAGCGCCACCGCCATCGCGGCGCGGAACGGCGTGCGCCCCGACCCCACCAGGGCGACGGCCGCCAGGACGGCGACCACCACGAGGGCGACCCAGCACCAGCCGGGAGGGGACCCCTCCGGACCGAGCGCCGCGAGCAGCGACGCGGCGCCGAGCAGCACGGTCGCCAGCCGTCGGGCGGCGGTCTCGCCGAGCAGGTGGGGGAGGCCGCGGACGCCCGTGCGCGCGTCGTCGGCGAGGTCGGGCACGGCGTTGACCAGGTGGGCACCGACCCCGAGCGTCGCACCGGCCGCCGCCGCCCACCAGGGCGCGACCTGTCCCGACGGGCCGGCCAGCCACACCACCGACGGCAGCAGTCCGAAAGCGACGGCGTAGGGCAGCCACGAGACCAGGGTGGCCTTGAGGCCGAGGTTGTAGGCGTGGGCGGCCCCCAGGCAGCCGGCGTGCACCAGGGCGCTGCGCCAGCCGAGCGCCAGCGACGCGACCACGCACACCGCCGCGGCGACCGCCACCCCTGCGCGCACCAGCCCGGCCGGCACCGCGCCGGTGGCGATCGGCTTGTCGGAGCGGCCGACCGTGCGGTCGCGGGCGACGTCGACGAGGTCGTTGACCCAGCCCACCGTGAGCTGCCCGGCGAGGACGGCGAGCCCGACCAGCGCGGCCGTGCCGGTGCCGCGGTCGGCCGGCCCCGCGAGCAGGATGGCGACCGCCGTGACGGCCACCGCCGGCCCGGGATGGCTCGCGGCCACCAACCCGGTCGCCACCTGGCGGCGACCGACGACCTGCAACGTCACGCGAGACCCCCTCGTCCGGATGGCCGCCCGGTGCCCCCTCGCCGTCGCGGCAGACCGCCGGAGGGTTGGTGAGGGCCTCGGCGGGATACTTGCCCGGTGAGCCAGCGCGAGGAGGACGACGTGACGGTGACCGAGGACCTCGTGGTGCTGGTCGACGACGACGGCACGCCGCAGGGCACCGCGCCGCGGGCCGAGGTGCACGGCAGCGACACCCCGCTGCACCTGGCCTTCTCCTGCCACGTCCTCGACGGCCAGGGGCGGCTGCTGATGACCCGCCGGGCGCTGAGCAAGCGCACCTGGCCGGGGGTGTGGACCAACAGCTACTGCGGTCACCCCCGTCCCGGCGAGGACCTCGAGGCCGCGCTGCACCGCTACGCCGACCACGAGCTGGGGATCACGGTCCGCGACCTGCGCCCGGTGCTGCCCGACTTCCGCTACCGGGCGATCGACGACGCCGGCGTGGTGGAGAACGAGCTGTGCCCGGTCTACGTCGCCCGCACCGACGACGAGCCCCGACCGCGCGCCGACGAGGTCGCCCAGCACGTGTGGGCCGACCCGCGCGACGTGCTCACCGCGGTCGCCGCGGCGCCGTGGTCGCTGAGCCCGTGGTTCGTCGAGCAGGTGCGGGCCCTGCCGGCCGGTGCCTGGACCTGACCAGCGCCTCGCTGGTTCACGTACTTGAACCTGCTGTCGTACTTGTTCACGAACATGGACGGAGTTCTTGACTCTGTGTGACCGGCGCCATACGTTCGGTCCGCCAGACGCGTCGCCGTACCGGCCGCTCCGGCACCCGCACCGAGCCCAGGAGCCCCGTTGAACGAGTCGCGCAGGTCTGCCCGTCCCCGCCCCCCACACCTGCGCCGGAGGGCGACCCGCCTGGTCGCGCTGGTCGCGAGCCTGGCCGTGTCGGGGACGGTGCTCGGGGCCACCACCGCGGCCCCGGCGTCCGCCGCGGGCGAGGACGTCATCGCCTGGGTGGAGGTCGAGGACGGCGTCATCAGCGGCGGGCCGGCGCTGAACTCCGGCGACCACGGCAACTTCTCCGGCACCGGCTCCTACACGTTCCGCGAGACCGGGATGACGTCGACGATGACCGTCAACGCGCCCGAGGCCGGGGTCTACCCGGTCTACGTGCGCTACGCCGCCGGCCCGCTGGGCGCCGGTGAGAACGTCACCCGTTCGATGGGCCTGGTCGTCAACGGCGACCGCCAGCAGATGAGCCTGCCGATGACCAGCTTTGAGGACTGGGAAACCTGGCGGTTCACCGAGGAGTACGTGAGCCTCGACCAGGGCGCCAACACCATCGCGATCTCCTGCGACCGCAGCATCGACTTCTGCCGCCTCAACTTCGACGCCATCCAGGTCGGCGGCTCGCTCGCCGACGACACCTGCCTCGCCGCGGCGATCCTGCCCCCGGCGGGCTGGACCAGCCTGTTCGACGGCACGTTCGCGACCTTCGACGGCTGGCGCAAGGCGGGCAGCGGCGGCTTCGGTCGCCGGGTCGACTGCTCGATCCGCGGCTTCCGGGGCCAGGGCGCCACCTGGTTCACCACGCAGCAGACCGCGCCGTACACCCTCGAGGTCGACTGGCGGCGCGCCGGCAACAACGACCACTCGGGGGTCTACGTCGGGTCCAGCAGCCGCAGCGGCACCCCGGGCGACGGCTACCGCATCCCGATCGGCGCCGACACCGGCGCCATCGTGACCATGGGAGGAGCCACCAAGAGCGCGGACGCCGCCAAGGTCGCGGCGGTGGTCAAGCCGCTCGGCCAGTGGAACACCTACACGATCCAGGTCACCGCGACCCAGGTCTGGGTGCGCCTCAACGGCGTGCTGGTCAACTCCCTCGACCGGGCCGGCGCCGCGCCGGCGAACGGCTTCGTCGGGCTCGAGAACCGCTCCGGTGCCCCCGCGGTCGACTTCCGCAGCGTGCGGCTGCGGCCCGGGGTCGACCTCGGGCGGCTCGCGGCGCCGTTCACCCGGGCCACCCTCGCCGGCGGGGCCACGGTCAACCCCGGTGGCGAGTCCACGCTCGGGAACCTGGTGGCCGAGGCGCAGCGCCGGGCCACCGCGACGCCCGCGCAGATCTCGTTCGTCCACCCGGGCGCGCTGGGCGCCGACCTGCGCGGCACCCCCGGCGGCTACCCCGCGACCCTGACCCACGCGCAGGCCGCGCCGGTGCTCCCCTCGGCCGACACGCTCGTGACGATGAAGCTCACCGGGGCCCAGGTGCGCACCGTGCTGGAGCAGCAGTGGCAGCGCACCGCCGGCGGCACCGTGCCCGCCGTCGCCTTCCAGCGGCTCGGCACGTCGGCCGGGTTCACCTACACCTACGACCCGACCGGGCCGGAGGGCTCGCGGGTGCAGCAGATCTGGCTCGACGGCACGCCGCTCGTGCCGACCGCCTCCTACTCCGTCACCGTGCCGAAGACGCTGGCCGACGGCGGGGTCAACTTCCGGATCTTCAGCCAGGGCACCGACCGCCAGGACACCGGCCGCACCGGCCTGGCCGCGCTGGCCGACCTCGTGCAGACGGCGACCGACGGCGGCGAGCCGCTGGCGGTCGACCCCCGCCAGCACTCGGTCGGCGTCGCGTTCCCCGGCGGCGCGCCCGCGTCGTACGCCGCGGGCGACGAGCTCGCGCTCGACCTGTCGTCGCTCGCCTTCTCGGGCGAGTCCGACCCGCGGGACACCTCGGTGGCGGTGACGCTCGACGGCGAGCCGCTCGGCGAGTTCGACGTCGACAACACCGTCGACGCCCAGGCGACCGACGAGACCGGCCGGGCGCAGGTCCGCACCACCGTCCCTGCAGGCACGCCGCCCGGTGCCGCGACCGTGCGGATCGTGGGCGACGTCACCGGCACCACGGTCGAGGTGCCCATCGTCGTCGCCGGCGACTCGACCACCTCGCTCACCGTGGCTCCCGGCACCGTGACCGTGCGGCGCGACAAGGCCACGGTCTCGGTCTCGGTCGCCGCTGCCGGTGGCCCGCCGACCGGCCAGGTCGAGCTGCTGGTCGGCGCCGACAAGGTCGCCACGCTCACGCTCGTCGACGGCAGGGCCACCGGGACCGTGGGCCCGTTCCCGACCGTGGGCAACCGCACCGTCACCGCCCGCTACCTCGGCAGCGCCACCGCGCTGCCCAGCCAGAGCGGGCCCGCGACCGTGGTGGTCCGGAAGGTCGCGCCCACCGTCACCGCCAAGGTCCAGCCCCGCAAGGTCGTGGCCAAGAAGACCGCGGCGAAGGTGGTGGTCTCGGTGCGCGCCACCGGCGTCACGCCGAGCGGCCGGGTCACCGTCAGGATCGGCGCCAAGACCTACGCCGGCACGCTGCGCAGCGGCGCGGTGACGATCAGGCTGGCGAAGTTCAAGAAGCCCGGCACCGTGCGCGCCACGATCAGCTACCTGGGCGACGCGCTCTCCGAGCGGGCCTCGACCACCGCGCGGATCAAGGTCGCGAAGGCCAAGAAGAAGCGGTAGCCCCTCGCCGGCTCGCGGGACGTCGTCCCGCGGGCCCGCGGGGCACGCGGACCGCTCCCGGCGCTGGGCGGTCAGCGGGCCGGTCGCACCGGCCCGCCGCCCGGCGGCACCGCCTCGAGCACCTCGAGCGGGTCGCCCACCCGGAGCGTGGCCCCCGGGGTGTCGGGCACGAGGTTGACGCCGAACCAGGTGGCGCCGTCCCAGCGCCGGACGCGCGCCAGCGAGGCGATCGGCTCCTTCTCGCGCACGGCCGTGTCGGGGTCGATCGTGGTCATCACGCAGCGGTCGCAGCCCTTGACGGCCCGGAAGACGGCGTCGCCGATCCGGATCCGCCGCCAGTCGTCCTCGGCCCACGGCTCTGCGCCCGACACCACGACGTTGGGCCGGAACCGGGCCATCGGCAGCGGCTCCCGCTCCGGCGACCTCGCCCGCACGACGGCGTCGAGCGCGGCCAGCGACTCCTCGGTCGCGAGCAGCAGGGGATAGCCGTCGGCGAAGGAGACCCGGTCGTGTGGCCCGCTGAAGTCGGGGTTGGTGGGCCGACGGGTCGGGTCGTCGAGGTGCACGAGGCGCACGGCCGCCCCGACCGCCTCGCCGAACCAGGCGCCCACCTCGGGCCCGGTGGCGGCCGCCGTCAGCTCCGAGCGCCAGACCCGCACCGGGACCTGCTCGGCGGGTCCCGGCATCGGCACGTCGAGCGCGGGCACGCCGGGGGCGGTGAGCCGGAGCCCCGTCGCGGTGAGCTCGGGGTGCACGAGCACCAGCCGGTTCAGGGTCCGCGCGGTGACGACCACCCCGTCGTCGTCGACGAGCATCCAGCGCCGGTCGCCCGCCAGGCCCCACGGCTCGACCACGGCCGACTCCAGGGACTCGCCCCGGCAGGACTTGACCGGGAACCGGTGGATCGAGGTGAGGCGGGCGGACGGCGGGATCGGCACGGGCACCAGTGTGATGGCTGCGTGGCCGGCCGGCCCAGCAGTCCGCGTGTCTCGGACCGCTCAGCGCACCACGCGGTAGTGGACGTGGGTGGCCAGGGGGGAGTGCTCCGCGGCGAGGACCTCCAGCCCGTTCGCCATGGTGGTCGGGTCGAAGATCCGCTCGCCCGTGCCCAGCAGCACCGGGGCGATCTCGAGCCGCAGCTCGTCGAGCTCCCCGGCCGCGAGGGCCTGGCGCACGACCGAGGCGCCGCCCGCGACCAGCACGTCGCCGTTCCCCACCGAGCGGGCCCGGGCCAGGGCGGCGTCGAACCCGTCGGTCACGAAGTGGAACGTCGTGCCTCCGGCCATCTCGATCGGCTCGTGCTCGTGGTGGGTGAGCACGAAGACCGGGGCGTGGTACGGCGGCTCCTCGCCCCACCAGCCGCGCCACTCGCCGTCGTAGGACGACCACGGGCCGCGCACCGGCCCGAACATGTTGCGACCCATCACGTAGGCGTCGCGAGGCCGGGCCAGGTGCTCCCGCCACCTCTCGTCGACCTCGGTGCGCTCGTCGGCGAACATCCAGCCGTGCATGGCCTCGCCACCGAGACCGAGCGGCTGGTCGAGGGTCTGGTCGGGCCCGGCGAGGAAGCCGTCGAGGGAGATGGTGAGCTGGGCGGTGGTGAGCGTCATGGCAGGTCCGACCCGGGCACCGCGTTCGACTCATCGGTGCGTCCGTCGTCAGGCGTCGCCCGGACCAGGCCGGTGCGGTAGGCGATCACCACGAGCTGGGCCCGGTCGCGGGCGTGCAGCTTGGTCATCGCGCGCTGCACGTGGGCGCGGACGGTGAACGGGCTGAGGAACGTCCGCTCGGCGATCTCGTGGTTGGACAGGCCGGTGGCGACCATCGCGACCATCTCGCGCTCGCGGGGGGTCAGCACCTCGAGCTGCTCGGGACGGTGGGGCAGGGCGTCCGCCGGGGTCGCCAGGAAGCGGGCCACCACCGATCGGGTGGCGGTGGGCGAGAGGAGGGTGTCGCCGGCGGCGACGGTCCGCACGGCGTGGCGCAGGTCCTCGGCGCCGACGCCCTTGCCGATGAAGCCGCTCGCCCCGGCCCGGAGCGCCTGCGCGACGTGCTCGTCGGTCTCGTAGGTGGTGAGCACCAGGATCCGGGTGTCCCGGAGGTCGGGGTCGGCGCAGATCTCGGCGGTGGCGGTGAGCCCGTCGACGTCGGGCATCCGGATGTCCATGACCACCACGTCGGGCCGCAGCTCGCGGGTGAGCCGCACCGCCTCGGCGCCGTCGCCGGCCTCGCCGACGACCGTCAGGTCGGCGGCGGTGTCGAGCAGTGTCCCGAAGGCCTCGCGCAGCAGCGCCTGGTCGTCGGCCAGCAGCACCCGCACGGTCACGAGCCGTCGCCCCCCTCGGGGTCGTACGCCGCCGCACCGGCCCGGGCGGGAGGCAGGGGCAGCTGGGTGGAGACCAGGAAGCCGCCCTCGGGCCGACGGCCCGCCGAGAGCTCCCCGCCGACCGCGGCGGCGCGCTCGCGCATGCCGATCAGGCCGTAGCCGGGCGAGCGGTCGGCCGGGGATGGGCCCGGTGCGACCCGGGCGCCGTCACCGTCGTCGGCGACCGTGATGACGAGGCGGTCGCGGTGCCAGACCAGCCCGACCCGGGCGGTGCGGTCGCCGGCGTGCTTGGTCACGTTGGTCAGCGCCTCCTGGATGATGCGGTAGGCCGTGAGGTCGACCCCCGGGGGCAGCGGCCGGGCGGGACCCTCCTGGTGCACCGACACCACCAGGCCGGCTCGCTCGAACGACTCCAGCAGCGTCGGCAGCCGCGACAGTCCCGGTGCCGGCTCAGCGGACGCGGCGGCGTCGCCGGTCTGGCGCAACAGCCCGACGGTTGCTCGCAGGTCGTCGAGCGCGTCGGCGGTGGTCTCGACCAGCTGCTCGAGGCTTCGGCGGGTCTGGTCGGGACGGGAGTCGAGGACGTGTGCCGCGACCGTGGCCTGGGCGTTGGCCAGCGTGATCTGGTGGGCCACCAGGTCGTGCAGCTCGCGCGCGATCCGCACCCGCTCCTCGGCGACCCGCTGCCGAGCCTCGCTGTCGCGGCTCCGCTCGGCACGCAGCGCCCGCTCCTCGACCGCGGCGAGGTACGCCCGCCGGTTCTGGGTCGAGTGCCCCAGGACGCCGGCCACGAGCGGGAACGCCGCCACCACGCCCAGGCGGCTCACGTCCGGCCACGACAGGCTCTCCACCAGCAACGTGAAGACCACCAGCACTCCCGCGGAGGCGAGCAGCGCCACGGTCGCCGTGCGCCGCTCGGCGCGCAGGCCCACCGTGTGGGCCGCGACCACGGCCGGGGCGATGATGAGGGGGGTGAGCAGCAGGTCGAGCGGCGCGACCAGCAGGCCGCACGCGGTGGTGGCCGCCAGCGCGAGGAGAGGTGCTCGGTGGCGGGCCGGGAGGGGCAGGCACGAGAGGGCCGCGACGAGGTAGGCCGCCGGCGCTGGTGGCGCCAGCGTGTCGTCGACCTGCACCACCCCGCCGAGCAGGCACAGCGCGAACGTGGTCGCCACGACGGCTCCCTCCCGCCACCGCGAGGGAGGCGACGGCGGGAGGAAGGCGGTCGGGTCGGTCATGCCGGTTCGTCAGCCGACCGGGTGTCGCGGTGCGGTGGGGTCGGGCCGGTCGGCGGGGGCCGGGCCGGGGACGGGCCTGCGCAGGGCCTCGCCCTCGACGTCCACGGCCGGCAGCACGCGGCTCAGGATACGCGGCAGCCACCACGCCCGGTGGCCGAGCAGCGCCAGCACCGCGGGCGCGATCGCCATCCGCACCACGAAGGCGTCGAAGGCCACCGCGAACGCCAGCCCGACGCCCATCGTCTGGATCGTGGGGCTGTGGATGCCGATGAACCCGGCGAAGACGCTGACCATGATGATCGCGGCGGCCGCGACCACCCGCCCGCTGTGCCGGAAGCCGTGCACCAGCGCCTCGTCCGGCGTCGCCCCGTGCACGTGCGCCTCGCGCACCCGGGTGAAGAGGAAGACCTCGTAGTCCATCGCGAGGCCGAAGACGATCCCGATGATCAGGATCGGCATCAGCGACATCACCGGCCCGGTCTGCTCGATGCCGATCAGGTCCGCGCCCCAGCCCCACTGGAAGACCGCGACCAGGACGCCGAACGCCGCCCCCACCGACAGCAGGAACCCCAGCGCCGCCTTGACCGGCACCAGCACCGAGCGGAACACCACCATGAGGAGCAGCACCGCGAGCCCGATCACCACGCCGAGGTAGGGGAGCAGCGCGTCGGCCATGGCGCCGGAGATGTCGATGTTCAGGGCGGTGGTGCCCGTCACCAGCACCTGGGCGCCGGTGTCGGCCTCGACCCCCGCGACCGCGTCGCGGATGTCGTGCACGAGGTCCTTGGTCTCGCTGCTGCTCGGCGCGGTGCTCGGGACGGCGGTGAGCAGCGCGGTGTCGCCGCTCTCGTCGAGCACGGGTCCGGTGACCGACGCGACGCCCTCGAGCCCGCGCAGGGTCTCCGCGACCGAGTCGGTCGTCGCGGGGCCGTCGCCGGACCCCGCGGTGTCGACCACGACGGTCAGGGGACCGTTGAAGCCCGGGCCGAAGCCGTCGGCGAGCAGGTCGTAGGCCCGTCGCTGAGTGGTCTCCACCGGCTTGGACTCGTCGCCCGGCAGCCCGAGCTCGAGCGCGAACGCCGGCGCGGCCACGACACCCAGGCCGAGCCCGGCGGCCAGCAGCACGGCCACCGGGCGGCGCAGCACGAACCGCGCCCAGCGGGTGGCGAGACCGGGCCGCTCGGCCCGGGGCGCGGCGTCCGCGCCGGCTACGTCCTCCGTCCCCGACCTGCGTGCCCTGCGCGACAGCACCCGGCGTCCGAAGGCGCCGAGCAGCGCCGGCACCAGCGTCAGCGCGACGAGCACCGCCAGCGCCACGGCGCCGGCGCCGGCCAGCCCCATCTTGGTGAGCTCGGGGATGCCGACCACCGCGAGCCCGGCGAGGGCGATGACCACCGTGGCGCCGGCGAAGACCACGGCCGACCCCGCGGTGCCGACCGCCAGCCCGGCGGCCTCCTCGGGCGAGCTGCCCCGAGCCCGCTCGTCCCGGAACCGGGAGGTGACGAACAGGCCGTAGTCGATGCCGACGGCCAGCCCCAGCATCAGCGCCAGGATCGACACGGTGTCGGTCAGGCCGAGCGGGCCGGCCAGCGCGGAGACCGTGCCGAGCGTGATGACGACGCCCGAGAACGCGGTCAGCAGCGAGAGGCCGGCCGCCACGAGCGAGCCGAGCGTCACGACCAGCACCACGCCCGCGACGGCGACGCCGACCAGCTCCGTGGTGCCCCCCAGCGCCACCTCCGCGTCGAGGGCCGAGCCGCCGATCTCGACGACGAGCCCGGCGTCCCGGGCCCGGTCCGCGGCGTCCTCGAGGTCGCTGCGGGTGGGCTCGGTCAGGTCGACGGCGTCCGCGGTGTAGGCGATCGTGGAGTAGGCGATCGTGCCGTCGTCGCTGACCGCTCCCTCCTCGTAGGGATCGGTCACCGAGGCGACCTGGTCGCTGCCGTCGAGGGAGCCGAGGGTCTCCTCGATGGTCGCGCGGTGCTCGCCGGCCGTCACCCGCTGACCGTCGGGAGCCTGGAACACCAGCCGCGCCTCGGCGCCCTGCGAGCCGCCCTGCGGGAACCGCTCGTCGAGGAGGTCGAACGCCTCCTGCGACTCCGTGCCGGGCATGGACAGGTCCTCCTCGTCGGCGGACGGCGCCGTCGCGGCGGCCACCGCGCCGAGCACCACCGCCACCAGCCAGAGACCCGCCACGAGCCGCCGTCGTCGGAAGGCCCACCGTCCGAGCCGGTAGAGAACTGTCGCCACTGTCGATCACTCCAGACACATGCAGAGGAAGGGGAATCGCGCGAGATCCACGCGTCTCCCACGCTGCCCGCCGACCGCTCCGCCGGGCATCGTCCGCGGTCACCGTTCGCGGGCTGGTGCCCACGGACCACGTCGGGCGGGTCCTGGTGCGGTGGCACTAGCCGGCCCGGCTGGACGACCGCGCGACGCTAGGTCATAATGACAACCATTCTCATTTGAACAGAGGTGTCATGCCCTTGCTACGCCGGCCCCGCCCCCGGGTCCTCGTCCTGCTCCTGTCGCTCCTGCTCCCGCCCGGGCTCGTGGTGGGCGTCGTCGACCCGGTCCGCGCCGGTCCGGCGTCGACTGCCTCCGAGGTAATGGCGGGGGAGCCCGTCGTCACCGGGGTGCTCGACTCCTACGCGGTCGGCGACACGCTCCAGGCCTCCGTCTCCGGGGTCGCCCTGGGGGAGGGTCAGAGCTTCCAGTGGCGGCTCCGCCCGGCCGGCAGCACCGGGGGTGGCGCGTCGTTCAGCGGCTCCGGCGGTCAGGCCGCCCAGGGGACGCTCACCCAGCAGGTCGACGCGTCGTACGACGGCTACGAGCTGGCCGTGCGCCTGCGCACCGGGTCGTCCGTCGTGGCGGAGTCGCCCTGGGTGCCCCTCGAGGTCCACACCACCGTCGAGCCCCTGTCGATCGCCTGGACCGGACCGGTGCCGGCGTACGTCGGTGACGACCTCACGGCCGCCGTCACCGGGCGCGCCCTGGCTGCCGGCGAGACCATCCAGGCCGTGCAGCGCACCACCGGTCGGTGGAGCCCGGTCTTCCTCGGCACCCTCGTGGACCGGACGCTGCGCGTGGAGCCCTACACCGCGTTCGACGGCCACTGGGCGGTGCAGGTGGTCCGGGACGGGCTCGTGGTCGCCCAGTCGGCCCCGGTGGCCGTGAGCTGGCAGCGGCGTGAGGTCCTGCTCTCCGGCGCTCGCGGCGTCTACCGCGTCGGGCAGTCCATGGACGTCCGGGCCGAGGTCCATCCCGTCCGACCGGGCCTGCGCTACGAGTGGATCCTGCGCGGGGTCGGCGGCGGTGCCGACGAGACCTTCGACGCCGGCACCGACCCGACCGCACTGCGCTTCACCCGCGACCTGACCCTCGCCGACCACGGACGCACGCTCACCCTCGTCGCGTGGCACACCTACGCCGCCGGGCACACGGCCAACGCCGCCCAGGCCAACCTGGTCGTCAACGTCTCAGCCGCCGATCCCACCGAGCAGCTGTTCTTCTTCAACAGCCTCGGCGACCACTACCACCAGGGCGGCCAGGTCCACCTGCAGCTCGCCGCCGACCCGGAGCCGGCCGCCACCGACACGATCGAGTGGGAGTGGCGCTGGCCGGGTCAGGCGGCCTGGTCGCCGTACGACGGCGCGGCGGGCCTCGAGCGCACCTTGATCGCCGAGCAGGGCCTGCACGGAGTCGAGATCCGGGCGACCCTGCGTCCCGCGAGCGGGGCCACCCCGCTGACCACCGACCCGGTGACCGTCCTCGTCGACGACCACGGGGCTCCGGCCGACCAGAAGGTGACGATCGCTCCTCCGGGCGCCGGGCGCGAGGGCGAGCCCCTGACCCTCAGGGCGACCGTCTCGCCCGCGACCGTGCTCCCCGGGATCCAGTGGTACCGGAAGGGGCCCGACGACGCCGCACCGGTCGCCGTCACCGGTGCCACCGGCGCCGAGCACACCTTCACCGCGACCGCCGCCGACGACCGGACGCAGTGGACCGCTGCGGTCGTCACGCCCACCGGTGAGGTCGCCTACGGCCCCTCGGCGCCGGTGGTGCTCGACGTCGGGCCCGCGGCCGGCGCCGTCGCCTCGCGACTCTCCGCCCCGGGGGTCCGCCAGGTCTACGGCCGCGGCGCCGACCTGCCCGTCACGGTCACGCCCGGCGCCGGCGGTACGGTCTCGGCCGTCGTCGCCGGACGCACGGTCCGGGCCCGGGCGGTCCTGGGGCGGGCCGTCGTCCGCCTGCCGGCCAGGGCGCTGCGTCCCGGGACGCGGTCGCTGACCCTGCGCTACTCCGGGGTCGCCGGCGCGGTGCTGCCCTCGACCACCAGAACGCCGGTCGTGGTCACGCGTGCCGTCGCGCACGTGACGACGACCGCCCGGGCGCGCGTCGTCCGTGCTGGCGGGACCGCCGTCGTGAAGGTCCGGGTCCGAGTTCCGGGGGTGCCGGCCCGCGGGCGGATTCGGGTCACCTTCGCCGGACGCACCGTGACCGCACGCCTCGACACCCGGGGCAGGGCGACGGTGCGGGTTCCGGTGGCCGGTGAAGCGCGGCCGGGCCGGCGGGTGGTCCGGGTCGTGCGCCCCGGAGACCACCTGGTCGCCCGGGCCGTCGACCGCTCCCTGCTCCTGCGCATCGCCCGCTAAGTCGAATTGATAACCATTTTCATCAAATGGCATGCTGCTCCCGCGTGGGAGCACTGCCCACGACGAAGGAGAACCATGAAGAACCCGTTGCGGCTGCTCGTTGCTGCCGCGCTCGCCACCGGTGCGCTGGTGGCCGGCACCTCACCAGCAGTGCAGGCCGCCCAGGCCGAGCGACCGTTCGTCCTCGACGACGGCCACATCGACCTGTTCGACGTGGTCTACGACCCGGGGGCCAGCGGCCTGCGGCTGCAGGTCCGTGACGACACCGGTCTCTACGCACCCGGACCGGTCACCCGGGCCCCCGAGGACGTGACGGTCCAGGCCGACGCCGAGGCGGCCGAGTTCGTCACGCCGTCCACCCCGCCGGCGGCGTGCGGGTGCCCCTTCTTCGGCGAGCAGGGCACGGTGACCTGGGTGCTTCCCTTCACCCAGGAGGCGGGCCTGCCCTGGGCGGGGTGGAGCACCGAGCGCCTCAAGCCGAGCCTCCCGCAGGGCACCACGCTGCCCGAGAGCGGCACCCCGGTCGAGATCGAGCTCGACATCGACGGCCCGGGCGACGTCCACCTCTACCAGTGGAGCGCCTTCGGCTCCGTCACCAACCACCAGGTCGACACCACCTCGGCCGCGCCCGACGTGATCAAGGTCGGGGTCAACCAGCACGTCCACGGTGAGTGGCTCTTCACCGAGCAGGGCAGCTACTCGATCACCGCCACCCCGCGGGCCACCACCACCGGTGGCCAGACGCTGACGGGTCCGCCGGCCAGCTACCACGTGCAGATCGGTGCCGAGGAGCCGACCCTCGACCTCGCCGTGACGCCCAACCGGGCGGGTGCGGAGTACCTCTACGGCCAGGGGATCACGCTCACCGCGGCCCCCAGCGAGGCGACCGAGCTCGACCACTACCACTGGTTCGTCAAGCGAGCGGGCGAGAGCGAGTTCTCCGTCAGCGAGCGCTCGACCACCCAGGAGCTCAAGCTGCCGACCTCGATGGTGTGGGACGGCGCGCAGGTCTACGCCAGCCTCTACGACGACGAGCACCGGGTCGTGGCGTCCTCCCAGCCTCTGACGCTCTCGGTGGAGACGCTGCCCCCGGTCACGACGCTCACGGCGGCGGCCGACAAGGCGTCGTACACCGTCGGGGAGACCGTGCAGCTGTCCTCGACCCAGCAGCCGCCCACCGGCGAGGACCACTTCCACTGGTACGTCCGCAAGCCGGGCGAGGAGTTCTTCACCTACATCCCCGGCTCCGACGCGGCCTCGGCGACGCTGCCCGTCACCGCCGAGCACGACGGGGCCGAGGTGGCGGTCCGGCTGTTCGACCACGACCACGCCGTGATCGCGGAGTCCGCCCCGCTCACCCTCGACGTCCGTGACCCCGCCCCCGCCGCCACGACCACGGCGGTCCGGCTGAGCCGCGCCACCCAGTCCTACGGCGCCACCGGCCCGGTCCGGGCCACGGCGACCGTGGCCGGCGAGGGGGTCACCGGCACGGTGACCTTCCGCAGCGGTGCCCGGGTGCTGGCGTCCGGCGTCGGCGTCTCCGCCCAGGGCACCGCCACGGCGACGCTGCCGCGCGACCTGCCCGCGGGCCGTCACCAGGTGGTGGCCTCGTTCGTGCCGGGAGCGACCTCGCTCGGTGCGAGCACCTCGCCCCCCGTGGTGCTGCGCGTCACCAAGGCCGCGACCCGCACCCGCGCCACCGCGCCGCGGCGGGTCCGTGCCGGTGCCCGCGCCACGGTGCGGGTGGTCGTGGGGGCGCCGCTCCCGGCGAGCGGCAAGGTCGTCGTGCGCAAGAGCGGCCGGGTCGTGGGCACCGCGCGTCTCGACGCCCGCGGTCGTGCCGGCGTGAGGCTGTCCCGCCTGCGGCCCGGTCTGCACCGCCTGGTGGTGGCCTACCCCGGTGGCGCCAACCACCGCTCGAGCCGCGCGGCCGTGACGATCCGCGTCGTCCGCTGACCCGGAGAAGGACCAGATGAGATCGACCGCTCCGTCCCGCCCCCTCCTCCGTCTCGTCACCGCGCTCGGCCTCGTCGTCGTGGGCAGCGCCACCGGCGTCGCCCGCGCCGACGCCGCGGTGCACGAGCTGCGGGACGGAGCGGTCACCCTTCTCGACGTCCAGGCCGGCACGGGCGCGCTGCGCGTGCTGGCGGACGGTGCGGCACACGCCCCCGACGAGGTGGTCGTCCGGGTCGACGGCGACCTCGCCCGGGCCGGCGACGCCGGGTACGTCCTGCCGGCCGCCTCCACGGTCGGCCTCCCCACGTTGGGCTGGAGCACCTGGGGGCTGCCCGTCGAGCAGGTGGCGCAGGTCGACGTCGACCTGGTGGTCGACGGACCCGGCCGGGTCGTGGTCGTGGAGGACGACCCGACCGACCCGACCGATGCGCAGCGGCTCGTGGTCGACACCGGGGACGAGGAGGCCGACCGCCTCGAGCTCGGGGCGGCGTCGTACGGGTGGCAGGAGTGGCGGTTCGCCGAGCCGGGCCGCTACGCCGTGGAGGCCACCGCGCACCTCCTCGCGCCGGACGGCGCCCGCACGACCGGCCCGGCCGCTCGCTACGTCGTCGAGGTCACCCCGACCGGACCCACACCCACGTCCACACCCACATTCACGCCCACACCCGGCCCGCACCCGGACGCCGGGCCTACCCCGGCCCCCTCCCCGCCGCCGGCCCGCGGACCCGCGGCCGCGGCGAGCACCTGCACCGTGCCCGGGCTGGCCGCCGACGCCGAAACCGTCGCCGACGGACACCTCGACTTCGGGGTGCAGGTCGTCGACGGACAGCTTCGCTCGCGGATCAAGGACGACCGCACCCAGCCGCCGAGCTGGCGCGCCCCGTCCTCCGTCCTCGTGGCGCTGGGCGACGCCGCCCGTGCGCAGGTGCCGCCCGGCGACGCCCACGCCTTCCTCGGCACGCCGGGCAGCACGGTCTGGAACATCGGCCAGACCCAGCAGGACGGCGTCCCGTGGCTCGGCTGGAACACCCAGCACCCCAGCGTGGTCGCCCAGGTCGACGGCACCACGACCTGGCGCCTCGATGCCGTGGACGGCCCCGGTCAGCTCTTCGTCCACCAGCTCGGCGCGTTTGGCAGCGTCACCCGGGTGCTGGGCACGGCAGCGGGGTGGCCACGTCAGCTGTCGATCCCGCGCAACACCCACGCCCACGCCACCTGGTCGTTCACGAGGCCGGGCACGTACCGGGTCGCGACCACGCACAGCGCGCGGCTGACCTCCGGTCGCACGGTCACCTCCAGCTCGACGCTGTTCTTCCAGGTGGGCCCCTGCCAGCAGGGGGCGCGGCCCACCGCTCCGGTGGCCCCGTCGGTGCTCGTGGCGGCCGACCGGCTGGTCGCCGCGAACAGGGGTGGGGTGGTGGCGACGCCGCGCACGGTCGCCGCCGGTGACCGGCTCTCGCTGCGGGTGCCGGCCGCCGAGCCCGGCAGCTGGGCGATGCCGGTGCTGGCGAGCCGCGGGCAGCGCCAGCTCGGCTGGCGGACCGCCGGTGCCGCGCGGTCGCTGGTCGACGTGCGCGTGCCTCCCGGCACTCCGGCGGGCCGGCACCGGCTCGCCGTCTACGCCAGCGACCGGCTGCTCGGCTGGGCGCCGGTGACCGTGGCTCGCAACGCCTCGGGCAACCCGGGCAGCTCGGGCAACTCGGCGGGCGGACCCGCCTCGAACCCGTCGGCGCCGCCGGCGCCGTCCGCGGCGCGTGGGCCCGGCGCGCCGCCGGCGCCGCAGGCCCCGGTCTGCGTGCCCGCGCCGACCGCCAGCGGCGCCGAGGGCTCGGCCGGCGGAGCCCAGGAGCCGACGGGACGGCAGACCCCGGTGAGCGACGGACACTTCGACTTCGGCGCCGAGATCGCCGGGGGAGCGCTGGTCGCCCGGGTCAAGGACGACCGCACCCAGCCGCCGAGCTGGGTGGTGCCGGAGTCGGTGCGCTTCGTGCTGGATGAGGGCGCCCGCCAGCAGGTGCCGGCCGGGTCGGCGTACGCCTTCCTGGGCAGTGCGGGGTCGCCGATCTGGCTGATGCCGCAGACCCAGGCCTCGGGAGTCCCGTGGCTGGGCTGGAACACCCAGCACCCGACCGTCCGGTCCGAGGTGCGGGGGCCGGTGCGGTTCACCCTCGACTCGGTGACCGGTCCGGGCCGGCTGGCGATCTACCAGACCGACTCCTTCGGCGGGGTGGGCGACAAGGTGCTCGGCACGGCGCCCGGCTTCCCGCGCTCGTTCGACGTGCCGCTCAACGTGCACGCCCACGCCAACTGGGTCTTCACCGAGGCGGGCAGCTACGACGTCACGCTCACCCAGTCCGCGACCCTGGGCGACGGCCGACGGGTCTCGGACCAGGCGACCTTGTCGTTCACGGTCGGCGCCGGTGCGGGTACCGCCGGACGCGCCGCCCCGGCCTGGTCGCGCGTCCAGGCGAGCCCGTCCGCGACGACCAGTGCGGAGCCGTCGCCGACGGGCGCCCCTTCCGCGCCGCCCGTGCACCGGTCGGCCGTCGGGTGCGTGCTGCCCGACACGGGTGCTCCGGCCGGGCTGGTCCCCTTGGCGGCGGCCGCCCTGGTGTCGGTCGCCGGCGGCCTGGGGCTGCTGGTCCTGGCCCGCAGGAGACGGTCGGCGTGAGGCGGGTGACCGCCGCCGCGGTGGGGGTGGTCGCCGCCTGCCTGGTGACCGCCTGCGCCCCACCGCCGGCGCTGTCCGACCGCAGCGACCGGCTCCAGGTGGTGACCACCACCGGACTGCTCGCCGACATCGTCGGCGAGGTGGGCGGCGACGACGTGGACGTGGTGCCGATCGTCCCCGACGGGGCCGACCCGCACTCCTACGAGCCGACGCTGCGCCGCGCCCGCGACGTGGTCTACGCCGACGTGGCCTTCAGCAACTACCTGCTGCTCGAGGAGCACAACGTCATCAAGACCCTCGACGCCAACCTGCCCGAGGACGCCGTCAACGTCTCCCTGGCCGAGGACGCCGTGAAGTACGCAGCCGAGATCATCCCGATGGTGGAGAAGGTTAACCTCGACACGATCTGGCTCGGGTTGCGCGCCGCTGGGCAGGGTGAGCGCTACGGCGCCAGCCGCGTCTCCGACGTGCTGCTGAGCGCGACCGGGCTGGAGGGCCCGGGCCGGATGGTCGGCTACCTCACCGGGTCCTTCGGCGACCCCGAGGTCTACTTCGACAGCGGTGACGGCTTCGACGCCGCCGACGGCTGGCGCGACGACACCGCGGTGCTACCGGTCGACGCCCACACGCACATGTCGTGGATGTTCAGCGAGCCCGGCACCTACCGGCTCCACCTCGCCGCACGGATCCAGGTCGACGAGCAGACCGCCTCCGAGCCGGTCGCCGAGGCGACCTTCACCTTCGCGGTGGGGGTGCCGCCCGCGGCGGCGGTGCCCGGCCGCACCGTGCTCGACCACGGTCACGCCGACCTGTCCGTCGACCTCGACGCCGGCACGCTCGGGGTCCGCCACGACCCGAGCGGCGGCGGCGAGGCCACCCAGCGGTCGTTCGCCGCCGAGGAGGTCGTCATCGACGTACCGGCCAAGGCGCTCGTGGAGATCCCGTCCGACCGCCGCCTGGCCTTCCTGGGCGAGCCTGGCACACCCGTGCACCAGCTCGCCCAGGCCGTGCTGGGCAAGCACGTCCACGGCGAGATCGACCCCCACCTGTGGCAGGACGTCGGCAACGTGATGGCCTACGTCGAGCTCATCCGCGACACCCTGGTCGCCGCCGACCCCGACCACGCGCTCGACTACCGCCGGCGCACCAACGCCTACCTCGCCGAGCTCGAGGAGCTCGACGACCACGTCCGCAGCACCATCGCCGAGGTCCCGGAGCACCGGCGCTACCTCGTCACCACCCACGACGCCTTCGCCTACCTGGGCCACGCCTACGACGTCGAGATCGCCGGGTTCGTCACCCCGCACCCCTCGGCGGAGCCGTCGCTGGCGGACCGGCGCAAGCTGGTCGCGACGATCCGCGACCTCGACGTGCCGGCCGTGTTCCTCGAGCCCGGCCTCGCCGCCCGGGCGCCCGTGCTGACCCAGGTCGCCGACGAGGAGGGCGTCGACGTCTGCCCGATCTACGGCGACACCCTCGACGACCGGGTCTCGTCGTACGTCTCGATGATGCGCTTCAACGCCGAGTCGCTCCGTCGCTGCCTGTCCTGACCCCCACACCCTTCTGAGAGAGACCGATGCCGTCCTTCCTGTCCCGTGTCCTGCCGCTCGCAGCACTGCTGCTGCTCCCTGCGGCCCCGGCGTCCGCGGACGACCTGTCCCAGCAGATCGACGAGGGCCAGGCCGTCGCCGAGGGCCCGGCCGTGCTGGAGCTGGGCCACGTCGACCTCGGCCCCCGCTACGTCGACGGCGACTGGTCGCTCATGATCCACGACGACACCAAGGTCGAGGGCTCGGTGTGGCGCTCGCCCGACCGCACCGTCGTCAGGGTGGCCGACACCGCCGAGCGCGAGGTGCCGGACGACCCCGCCTACGCCTTCCTCGGCGTGCCGGCCGGGCAGCCGGTGCACGTCGTGCCCCAGACCCAGGACACCGAGGTGGTGTGGCTGGGCTGGAACACCCAGGACCCCCAGGTGATCGAGCGCGTCGATCGCGGCGTCACGCTCTCGCTCGCCGCGGTCGAGGGTCCCGGCGAGCTCCTCGTCTACCTGCAGGACGGCGGCTTCGGCGCCCCCGACGTGCTCTGGGACTCGCGGGCGACGGGGCAGCCCCAGGACCTCTTCGTCGACGTCAACACCCACACGCACGCCAACTGGGTGTTCACCCGTCCGGGCACCTACCTGGTCTCGGTGACGGCGAGCGCCACCCTGGTCGACGGGTCCGAGGAGACGACCACCCGCACGCTCCGGTTCGCGGTGGGCGACGAGACCGATCCCCAGCAGGCGCTGGCGGTCCCGCCGCCCCCTGCCGAGGGTGCTGCCGACGACCCGACCGACCCCGCCGACGACCCGGCCGGCGCCGTGACCGCGGACCCGGAGGGCTCGGCCGCGTCCGACGACGAGGGCGGCCTGCCGGTGCTCGTGCCGGTCGCGGCCGGCGCGCTGGTGCTGGCGCTGCTCGCCGGGCTGGTCGTGGTGCGCGGACGGCGCGCGCGGGCCGCGGCGCTGACGGGAGGCGACCGGTGATCCTCGAGATCCGCGGCCTGGCCGTCGACCTGGGCGGCCGCGGGGTGCTGCGCGACGTCGACCTGCGCGTCTCCTCCGGCGAGCTGGTCGGGCTGATCGGCCCCAACGGCGCGGGCAAGACCACGCTGCTGCGCGCGGTCCTGGGGCTGACCCCGACCCGCGCCGGGTCGGTGTCGGTGGACGGCGACCGGGTGCGACCGCGTGCCGGGACCGTGGGCTACGTCCCGCAGCGCCACGAGCTCGACTGGTCGTTCCCCGTGTCGGTGGAGCAGGTGGTGCTGACCGGCCGCACCGGCGCCTGGCGACCGGGGCGGCGGCCCCGGGTCGAGGACTGGCGCGCGGTCGACCGGGCGCTGGAGCTGGTCGAGATGCAGCACCTGCGCCAGCGCCAGGCGGGCCAGCTGTCGGGTGGTCAGCGGCAGCGGGTGCTGGTCGCGCGGGCGCTCGCCCTCGACCCCGGTGTGCTGCTGCTCGACGAGCCTTTCACCGGCCTCGACCTGCCGACCCAGGAGTCGCTGCTGGTGATGCTCGGCGGCCTGGCGGCCGCGGGCCGCGCCGTGGTGCTCACCACCCACGACATCGCCTCGGCGCTGTACACCTGCCACCGGGTGGTGCTGCTCAACCGCACCGTCGTGGCCACCGGCACCGCCTCCGAGCTGCGACACCGCACCGAGGTGTGGACCCGGACCTTCGGGGTCGGGCCCGACAGCCCGTTCCTCTCCGTCGTCAGGGCCTCGTGATGTCACCCCTCGACTTCCTCGGCGACCTGCTCAACCCCGACCTGCGCTTCCTGCCCAAGGCCCTGGCCGTGGCGGTGATGTCGTCGGTGGTGTGCGGCGTCGTGGGATGCCACGTGGTCCTGCGCGGGATGGCGTTCATCGGGGACGCGGTGGCACACGCGGTCTTCCCCGGCCTGGCGATCGCCTTCGTCGTGTCCGGCAACCTGATCGTCGGGGGCATCGTCTCCGGGGTGCTGACCGCCGTGCTCATCGCGGTCTTCAGCCAGGGCGGACGGTTGCGCGAGGACTCCGTCATCGGGGTCTTCTTCGTCGCGGCGTTCGCGCTCGGGGTCGTGATCATCTCCCGGGCACCGGGCTACGCGGGATCGCTCCAGCAGTTCCTCTTCGGCTCGTTGGCCGGCGTGCCCGACCGCGACCTCGTCGTGATCGGCGCAGTGGGGCTGCTCGTGCTCGCCGTGCTCCTGGTCGTCCACCACCCCCTCGTGACCGTGTCCCTCGACCGCGAGATGGCCCGGGCGCTGGGGCTGCCGGTCTTCGTCTACGACCTGGTCCTCTACGTCCTCGTCACGCTCGCGGTGGTGATCTCGGTGCAGACCATCGGCAACGTCCTGGTGCTGGCCCTGCTCGTGGCCCCCGCCGCGACGGCGCGGCTGCTGACGGACCGGCTGGTGGTGATGATGGTCGTCTCGCCGGTCATCGGAGCGGTGTCGGCGCTCGTCGGCATCTACGTGTCGTGGACCTGGGACCTACCGGTGGGCGGGACCATCGTGCTCGTGCTCGCCGCCGCGTTCCTGGTCGCCTGGCTGGTGGCGCCCCGGCACGGGCTCCTCGCCCGGTCGGGACGGCTGCCGGCGGCGGACGACGAGCGCGCGGTGCTGGTGACCAGCGCCGTTCAGTAGGTCGCCGGGCAGGCCGTCTCGAGGAACCGCGAGAACTCCGCGAGCTCCACCGTGGTGGCCTGCGAGGGCTCGCCGAGCAGACCGGCGACGAAGCCCTCGAGCCCGGCTCGGATGGGCTCCGGCACCGGCAGGGCCGAGCCGAGCTCCCGGACCTGCCGGGCGGCCTCCTCGACCTCCCGGCGCGAGACCTCCGTGCCGTTGGCCAGGTTGTTGGCGTGGGTGACCGCCATCCGCTCGAAGGCGGGGCAGAAGGTCTCGATGCTGGTGACCGGCGGTGGGCTCGACGGCTCTGCCGCGCCCGCGCCGGCGTCGTCCTCGCCGGGGTCGCGCACCAGGAGCGCAGCCACGACGACCCCGCAGGCCACGACGCCGAGCACTGTCCGACGGACCAGCCGCTCGAGCGCGCTCACTCGTAGGTCTGTCGCGGCTTGTCGACCGGGGTCACCTCGCTGGCGGCCATCACCGGAGCCGAGTCCATCGAGGAGCCGGACCCCTCGACGTAGCGACCGACCACGGAGACCCACTGGTCGCGCGGCGGACGGTCGGCGTCCCGGACCTCCACCCGGAAGGCGAGCGCGTCGGCGGCGCAGCAGCCCAGCGTCAGCCGGGTGACGAACCACGCGTCCTCCTCGTGGGTGACGAAGCCGACGAGCTCGACATCGCGCTCGACCAGCGTCGTGCCGCCGCTCTGGGCCCGCCAGACGAACTCCTGGACCGGGATGGCCACGACCCCGCCGTCCTGGAGCGGCTGGAGGTCGCCGGGCGCGGCGGCCGCGGCCTGGTTCGCCCTGCGCTCGGCGAGGTACGAGCCGAGCTCGGGCGGGTAGATCGTGAAGAGCACCAGGCCCGGGAGCAGGATCAGCCACGCCGAGGCCGGCACGCCGTGGGCTCCGTGGTCATGGCCGTGGCCGTGGCCGTCGTCCCCGGCGTGCGGGTCGCCGTCCGGCTGCCGCCCGTCCTGCCCGCGGCCGGCGAGGACCGGCCCGATCGCCAGGAGCAGGAGCAGCACGCCGCTCGCGATGAGCGGCCACCGCATCCACGCGGTGACGTAGCGCAGGTAGCCGTCGCCCAGCGCGAGGCGGAGCAGCACCGCACCCAGGAAGGCCAGGACGATGCCCTGGGTCGGACGAGTCACAGCAACCACCATCCCGTCAGGCTCGCCGCGACCACGGCCGTGCCGATCACCACCGGCACGAACTGGCGGGCGAACGCCCCGCCGAACTGCCCTGCCTCCATCGCCGCGAGCTTCACGTCCATCGCCGGCCCGACCACCATGAACACGAGCTTGGCGGTGTCGGAGAAGGCGGTGAAGCTGGCCGCGACGAAGGCGTCGGACTCGGAGCAGAGGGCGACGACGAAGGCGAACAGGGCCAGGGTGACAACGCCCAGGACCGCCTGGCCGGCCACGGTGTCGACCCAGCTGCGCGGGACGAAGCTGTTGACGGCGGCAGCCAACCCGGCGCCGACGACCAGGAAGCCGCCCGCGTGCAGGAAGTCGTGGCGCACGGTGGCGACGAACCGCCCCCGCGCGCTGGCCCCCTCCGAGAGCATCGGCGCGGTGCGTCGCACCGGCAGCCGGTCACCACGCGAGAGGCACCACCAGCCCACCAGGACGGCGGTGGCCAGCGAGGCCGCGAAGCGGGCCGCCACCATCTCGTGCTGGCCGGGGAACGCCACGGCGGTGGAGACGAGCACGGCGGGGTTGATCGCGGGTGCGGCCAGCAGGAAGGTCAGGGCCACGGCGGGCGCCACCCCGCGTCGCATCAGGCTGCCGGCGATCGGGACGGCGGCGCACTCGCACCCCGGGAGGCCGACGCCGGCGACGCCCGCCACCGGCACGCCGAGCACCGGGTTGCGGGGCACCACCCGTCGCAGCACCCGCTCCGAGAGGAGGATGGAGATGGTGGCCGAGAGCAGCACCCCGGCCACCAGGAAGGGCACCGACTGCACGACGATGGCGACGAAGATCGTGCTCCAGGTCTGAAGGCTCGCGACCTCCAGGCGGGGCGCGATCCAGCTGCCGGCTAGCATCACCCCCAGCAGCGTTCCGCCCACGATCTCCGGCTGCCCGAGCACGGGTCTCGGCGGAGTCCCCGGGGGGACGGTGGTGCGGCTCTCGGACGTCGCCATGGCTCCTCGGATTCGTCGGACTGAGGCCCATTATCGATAGGAACGACCGAAATGCCACGCACGCCGCGCGGCGGTGTGGACGGCGACCCGATGCGGGCCGCGGAGGGGCGCGGCCGGCCCCGGTGCGGCGGACGTCCGGGGGGCACCCGGCGCGGGGTAAGTTTCCCCCGTGACCGACAGTCGTCCCCGGAGCGCCGCCCCGCGACAGCGGCAGACCCGACAGTGGCAGGTGCTGCAGGCCGAGCTCAGGGCCACCGACGACTTCCGCAGCGCCCAGGACATCCACGCCGCCCTGCGGCAGCAGGGCGAGACGGTCGGGCTGGCCACCGTCTACCGCACCCTGCAGACGCTGGTCGACGCGGGCGAGGCCGACCAGGTGCAGACCGATGCCGGCGAGGCCGTCTACCGCCTGTGCAGCCCGACCCACCACCACCACCTCGTCTGCCGCCAGTGCGGTCGCACGGCCGAGATCGAGGGCCCGGCGGTCGAGCGCTGGGCCTCCAAGGTCGCCGAGGAGCACGGGTTCGTCGACGTGCGGCACACCGTGGAGCTCTTCGGCCTCTGCGCCTCCTGCAGCCGCGCCTCCTAGCCGGGCGCGGGCGCTGCGCTCGTGGCAATGGCACCTTCGGGCTATTGAGCCGGTCTGGACCACGGCCCACCATCGACGGTGGGGGTCGATATGCACGCAATGGTCAGGACGTTGGTCGCGACGGTTTCCGTCGCCCTCGTGACGGGCGTCCTCACGGCGTCCCCGACGACATCGGCGGTGGCCGCGGGGCCGGACGATCCCGTGGTGCTCACGACGATCCCGGGTTTCACGGTGGAGGGGACGCCGGTCTCCGGCACGACGTGGACCTGGGACCCCGTGACGACGCAGACCGACGTCGTGATCGGCGACGTGCCGCTCCCGCCGCAGTGCACCGGCATCCCGGGCGAGGACGCGCCCGAGGACGTGCGGCTGTGCATCGGCGAGACCTACGTCAAGCAGCAGCTGGGCACCGGCACCACCGTGCCCGAGCCGTTCATCGAGACCGTCGGCATGGGCGGCTCCAACGGCTTCTTCCGGCCCAACCTCGCGTGGCTGGAGGAGGAGGCGGTCGACGCGATCAACGTGCTGCACGGCACCGACGACCCGGACATCCTGAGGAGCTACCTCCGCGGCGAGATCCGGGCCTACATCCTGGCGCGGCTCAACAGCATCCTGAACCTGCGCCTCTACGACCCCGAGCGGATGACCTCCGACGAGCGGCGGACCTACGACGACCTGGTGCGGTTCCTCGTCTCGCGGGAGGTCGCCCGCGCCAAGAACGCCCTCGCCGAGTACGAGCGGTGGGAGAAGGACCCCTGCAGCTACCCGATCCCGCCGCGGCCCAACACCGAGGTGCCGCTGTTCACCAACCCGGCCAACACGGCGGCGCGCTGCAACCGGGCCTACGGCTACCAGCAGATGTTCGAGTACGCCAAGAACCCGCCCTCGGTCGAGGCGTTCGAGGCGTGGGGCACCTACCGCCACCCCACGCCGATGCTCCAACACGCCACCCACCCAGAGGTCAGGAAGATGGCCGCCGGGATGGACTACGGGGTGGCGACCCTCTACGGCATGGGGGGCAGCGTGCTCGGCGCCGGGGTCGCGGCCACGATCACCGCCGCCACGCCGAGGCTCTCCGGCGCCGTGCAGAAGGCGCTGTCGCCCTACACCCGCTCGTACTTCGACGTGGAGAACGTGACCCAGACGATCAAGGTCGTCAGCAAGGCGGTCCGCGGGGCGACCCTGGTCTTCGGCATCGTGGGGGCCGTCCTCGACGTGCTCATCACCACCGCGATCGCGATCTGGCAGCTGGTCGAGGAGGCCACGGTGCCTCAGACGTTGCGGCAGCGCCACGAGCAGGCGGCCCAGAACGACGACCCGCTCGGGATCGACGCGCTGGCACCCTCCTACGCCGGCCTCGACATGGAGACGGGCGAGCGACCCGAGGGCGCCCCGGCGCCGTTCCACCAGACCCCGGCGTTCCAGGAGCAGCTGCGCGGCATCGTCAGCGAGTGGACGATGTTCGAGGGCGGCAAGGTGCGACCCGACCCCGAGACGGGTCACGACGACGTGCTGCCGGACGACGGCGACGTCTGGTTCGACGACGGCCCCGAGGACGGCAGCACGCTCCCGGTGTCGACCGCCGTGGTGGCGGCCAACGACGAGACGACGACCGGCCAGCCGGTCATCTCCCGCAAGGTCCACTTCAGCCGTGGCCACCTGATGGTGGCCCCGAGCGTGCCGGGCGGGTGGGGCACCGCGAGGCCGCAGGGCTCGGTGCGCTACGAGATGCCGGACGGCACCCCGGCCCTCATGTCGATCCGGCTCATCGACCCGGACGGCGCCGGCCCGCAACCTCCTCAGCGGCGGTTCGTCATCACCGAGCTCGGCGAGGAGCGGAGCGATCCCTACCTCACCGACGAGTGGCTGGTGAAGAGCTTCGGCAACGAGCCGCAGACCTACCGGCTCGTCGACGCCCACCCCCGGGTGCAGCCGGCACTGAGCGTGGTCCCGACGCTCCAGGGCGCACTGCTCCCCGGCCGCGACGTGGTGCTGCGTGCCCACGCCAGCCAGGCCGTTCCGGTCGGCCACGCCTACCGGTGGCGGGTCGACCGGCTCGACGACGAGGGCCGGCCCACGACGATCCAGACCCACGCGCAGCCGGCGTTCGTCACCGACTTCGACGAGCCCGGCGACTACCGCGCCGTCGTCGAGCTGGTCGACCTGGACGACCAGGAGGTCACGGCCACGGGCTTCATCGAGTTCACCGTGGCGGTGCCCAACGTCGAGGTCGTCAAGGCGGAGCTGGTCGACGAGCGGCTGACCCACGACGGCAACCTGTTCGTCGACCTCGAGCTCGCCCAGGACACCCCGGGCGACACCTTCGACGTGCAGATCGAGTGGGCCGACGACAACCGCGGCAACCGGGTGGTCCGCGACTACACCGTCACCTGCCAGGACCTCGGCGACGGCGGGTGCCTCACCCAGCCGCTCACCCAGGGTCCGCCCTCGGCGCCGACCAACCAGAACTGGAGCGCCTCGCCGGTCTTCAAGCTCCCCGAGGACCAGTCGTTCCTCGAGGACGTGACGGTCACGATCACCAACTCCTACGGCTACCGCACCACCCAGAGCTTCAAGATCGACGGCGAGCACCGGGCGACGTACGACGACCGCACGCCGTACACGCGGATGCCGGTGGGCGTCCACAGCGAGGTGGTGATCACCAGGGTCAAGCCGTCGGAGGTGATCCCCGACGCCACCATCGGGATCGCACCGTTCATCGGAGAGATCGCCGACCAGCTTCCCGCCGGGCTGACCCCGGCGGTCGACGGCCCGGACGACCAGGGCCGGTACACGCTCTCGGTGGTCGGCAAGCCGGAGACGGCCGACCTGGGCCTCTACTCCTTCTACTTCCCGGTCGACCAGCTCTCCGGCGGGATCTCGCTGCCCGAGAGCCGACCCGCGCCGGCCCAGGCCGTGCTGGCGATCGTGCCGACCCTCCTGGAGGGCTACCGCGCGATCCTCTCGGGCGTCCCCTCCGGCGACACGAACGTGATCACCCGGACGGGCTTCCCCGAGTGGGTCGTGCAGGTGCCCTACGAGCCGTCGCTCGACGCCGCCGACCCCACGGCCGAGCCCGGCTTCACCGGCACCGTCGTCTGCGACCTGCAGAGTTCGGGACAGCAGGTGCCCGGCTTCCCCAAGCCGTGCGCGGTGGACCAGCCGTTCCCGTTCCCGGCCGGCGCGCCCGACGGCGACTGGGAGGTCAGCGTGCACGTCGAGACCGCCGGTCCCGAGCCGGTCGACCCGACGCCGTACACCCGCGGCCTCACCACCCGGGTGCTGCGGGCCACGCTGAGCCGCGACGGCGCCCGGTCCGACGCGCTGACCGAGATGCTCCGGCTGAAGGTCAGCGACATCCTCGGCAACGTCGACAACCCCACCGGCCCCGTCTCCACGCCGTACTCCTCGCGCGGGTTCCAGGTCACCTGCCGCTTCGGCACCGCCGCCGCGACCCGCTGCCTCGACTCGGGCACCCAGCAGGTGCTCCGGACCCCCGGCCCGCACCGGGTCGTGGTCCGGGTACGCGCCCCCGACGGCACGACCATCGAGCGCCAGCTCGCCTGGACCGTCGCCACCCCGCCCCGGAGGCTGCAGGTCCGGGCCCCCGGCACCGCCCGGGCCGGGGACAAGGTGCGGGTGCGGGTCGGCGGCCTGCTCCCCGGGGAGCGGTTCACCGCGACGTTCCTCGGCAGGAGGGTGCGCGGCGTCGCGACCGCGCGCGGCACCGCGGTGGCCCGATTCACCGTCGGCAAGCGGGTCCGCGGAGTGAAGAAGGTGACCGTCCGCGGCGCTACCAAGCAGCGGGTCGGCTCCGACCGGGTCCGGGTGGTCGTCCGCCGGCGCTGAGGTCAGCTCGCCCGGTGGAGCGTGATCGGGTGCCCGCCCTGCTCAACCGTGATCGAGCCGTCGTCCGCCAGCAGGACGCGGAGGTCGAGGTGGTCGGTCGTCAGGGTCGTGGCGCCCTCGCGACGGAGGGTGACCGGCGGCTGGTGGGGGACCGTGAGCACCACCCGGCCGTCGTCGTCCGCCAGGGTGACGACCAGCCCGTCGTCGCTGCAGTAGGTGCCGGCGCGGTCCGCCAGGACGGTCACCCCCTCCGCTGCCGGACCCTCTTCAGGGACCACGTCGTCCCACCCCAGCACGGTCGCGACCGCGCGCAGCACGCTCGTCACGACCGGCGTGCCGTCGTCGCCGTTGGTCATCACGACGGCGCCGTGCCGACCGCGCAGGCCGGCCACCGCGGCGCACCGGAAGCCGACGTTGGAGCCGGTGTGGCCGAACCAGGCGGGTCCGTCGTCCCGGACGGCGACGAAGAAGCCGAGGCCGACGTGGGTCATCCGGGTCAGGTCGGGACCCGACGGCAGCGCCACGACGGGCGTCAGCAGCTCTCGCGCGGTCGCCGGGGCGAGGATCGCGCCGGCCTCGCCCGCGTAGGCCCGCTGCACCCCGTCGAGGAACCGCAGGTAGTCGGCGGCCGTGGTCCACAGGCCGGCCGCGCACTCCTCGGGCTGCACCCGCCAGCCGCCCGGCACCGGCCGCGAGCCGGCCAGGTGGCCGTGTGCCCGCTCGGGGTCGTCGAGGTCCTGGGCGAACGTGCTGTCGTGCATGCCCAGCGGCTCGAGGACCAGCTCGGCGAGGAGCTCGTCGGCGCGCGTCGCGGTCACCTCCTCCAGCACCAGCTGCAGGAGCGACGTGCCGGCCCCCGAGTAGCGGAAGCGGAGCCCCGGCACCATGTCGACGCGCACCCCGGGCGCGTTTGCGGGGTGCTGGCCCCCGAGCGACTCGACCAGCGTCGGGACGCGCTCCCCCCGCCGGTAGCCGGGGAACCCGGGGTGCGCGGTGAGGCCGGCGGTGTGGCTGGCCAGCTGGCGCAGGGTGAGCCGCGGTCGCCAGTCGCCGCTCGGCGGCACCGCCCACCGGGTGAGGTAGTCGGACACGTCGGCGTCCAGGTCGAGCAACCCCTGCTCGATCAGGCGCATCGCCCCGACCACGGCCACGGGCTTGCTCATCGAGCAGGCCTGCAGGCGCGTCGTCGACGTCAGCCGCTCCCCGGTGGCGGCGCGACTCGTGCCGAGTCCCTGGTCCAGCACGACCTCGCCCGCCTCCCGGACCGCCACCGAGCAGCCGGGCACGCCGTACCGGTCGAGCACGTCCTGGGCGTCCGGTGAGATCCGGTCGAGGTCGGGCCGTCGCGCACGCACGCCTCCACCCTCCCCGGGCCGAGCGATCCGGGCAACCGGCAGGAGCGCACCGGGGCTGCGGAGTCACGAACCAGGCGGCGGGCTCGTCCACCAGGCATGCGACCCACCACGCTCCACGTCACCACCGGCCTCCTCACGGCCTCGGCGCTCTACGTCGGGCCGTGGGCGGCGCTCGCGCCGCGGTCCTTCTACGACAGCTTCCCAGGGTTCCACCGGGTGTGGGTGGGCGTGGACGGGCCGTTCAACGAGCACCTGGTCCGCGACGTGGGCGGGCTCTACCTGGCGCTCGCCGTGGCCGGGGTGATCGCGCTGTGCCGCCTGGACGCCACGGCGCTGCTGGTGCTGGGTGGGGCCTGGACCGTCTTCGACCTCACCCACCTGGTCTACCACCTGCACCACCTGGCCGAGCTCGCGGCGCTCGACGCGGTCGGCAACGTCGTGGCGCTCGGCGGCACCCTGGTCCTGGCCCTGCACCTGTTGGTGCACGGCCTCCAGCGCAGCGTCGTCTCAGCCGGTGAGTGACTGACCGCGCAGCTCGTGCAGCCGCAGCGCGAGCTGGAGGTGCAGGGCGCGGTCGGGCGACCGCCATCCCGCGCCGAGGAGCGCCTCCACCCGGTGGAGGCGCTTGTGCAGGGTGTTGAGGTGGATGTGCAGGGTCCGGGCGGTCCGGCTCAGGTTGCCGGCGTGGTGGAAGTACGCCGTCAACGTCGCCACGAGCTGGGTCGAGCGGAGCGCGTCGTGGGCGGCCAGCGGCTCGACGGTGTCGCGCAGCAGCGCGTCCAGCTCCTCGCTCCGCTCGGGATCGAAGACGAGGGCGAACATCGAGTAGCGGCCCGCCGTCGTCCCCTGGTCGGTCACGCCGAGCGTCTGCATCAGCCCGCAGCACCGGCTGGCCAGCTCGAAGGCGCGACCCCAGCCCTGGTCGACCACCCGCTCCGCGACCACCCGCACCGGTGTGCCGAGGTCGCGCCGCAGGCGCGCGTGCAGGCTCTCGGCCACCTCGGCGACGTCGGTGGCGTGGGCCAGCATCGTCGCCCGGCCCAGGTGCTCGCCGGCGAGCCCGCCCCAATCGCCGGAGAGCTGGTGCAGCCGGCGGCTGACCTCCGCCGGCGACCGCGTGGCCGACGCGGCGACCACCAGGACGTCGAGGGTGGCGACGTCGATGCCGCGCGCCTGGGCCCGGGCCCGCTGGGTGGGTCCCACGGGCGGCGAGGAGACCAGGAGCTCGGTGAGCAGCTCGCCGCTCACGCGCTCCTCGGCCTGGGCCACCGCCGTCTCCTTGAGGATCAGCAGGCCCATGATCTGGGCGGCGCGCTCGAGGGTGCGGATGTCGACGGGGGCCGGCTCGTGCGACCGGGTCAGCAGCAGCGCGCCGAGGTGGCTGTCGCCGGCCTGGACGGTGGCGGCCGTGCGCCACACCCCCGTGCTGTCGGTGGTGGTGGCCCACCGGCCCGACTGCCGGGCCTGCTCGACGGCGTCGGGTGAGGAGCGCTGCACTGCCGGCTCCGGCGCCCCGTCGGGACTCCCGGCGGCGATCACCGCACCGGTGCGGTCGAAGACCGTGACCGTCCCCTGGAGGTGGTCGACGAGGAGCTGCGCGATCTCGGCTGCGCCCCCACCCTTGAGCACCACGTGGGTGAGCGACTCGTGCACCGCCTGGGCCCGCTCCATCACCGCGACCTGCCGCTCGATCGTCTCGTACGCCGACTGCAGCTCCTTGAGTGCCGACCGGGTCTCGTCGTAGAGGCGTGCGTTGTTGAGCGCGACGGCCGCGTGGTCGGCGAAGGCGCTGAGCAGGGCGACCTCGTCGTTCTCGAACGGCCGCTCGGTGCGGTCGGCCGCGAACAGCACTCCGACGACCTCGTCGCCGACCAGCAGCGGCACGCCCAGCAGGGCCACCATCCCCTCCGGCAGCACCAGGTCGTCGAAGCTCCGGTCGTGCGGCACGTCGCGGGTGGCGAGGTAGTTGCTCACCCAGGCCGGCGCGCCGGTGGCGATGACGCGCCCCCCGACCCCGGTGCCCGAGGGCA
This sequence comes from Nocardioides sp. SYSU D00038, assembly GCF_016924665.1. GTDB lineage: Bacteria > Actinomycetota > Actinomycetes > Propionibacteriales > Nocardioidaceae > Nocardioides. The sequence goes on along the minus strand of NZ_JAFFJT010000023.1, from coordinate 155,157 downwards.
CCCGGGCGTCGGCGAACGTCGACGAGATCGTGCCCTCGGAGGCCTTGAGCGTCAGCTCACCGTCCGGTCCGAGGAGGGACAGGTAGGTGAAGTCGGTGCCGATGAGCTCGTGGGCCGCCCGCACGATCGAGTCCAGCACCACGTCGGTCTCGCCCAGCGCCGTCAGCGACCGCGCGGTGGCGTAGAGCGAGCTCAGCTCGCGCTCGCGCCGCTGGCGGTACGACGCCAGGTCGGGACTCGCGGTCCGGTAGCCACCCGCGTCGGTCGTCACCCGGTGAGTGTGGCCCAGGGTGGAGGAATCCGCCACCGAGCGCGGCACAACGGTGTGGGGATCACCCCTCTCTGGGGTGCTCCAGCCGCCCTAGTGTTCCGGCAACCGAGCTGTGGCGCACGCCACATGCCCCGCGTTCCTCCAGGAGACTCCATGCCCAGGTCCACGCTCAAGCACGTCCTCGGGGCGCCCGTCCGGCGCAACGACTCCTCCCTCCCCGGCGGCCCGCTGCCCGGCCGTCCGCGTCGCGGACGCTCCGTCTCGCTCCGGCTCGCGGCCGGGCTCGGCGCCCTCGCCCTGACCGCCGCGGCCTGCGGTGGCGACGACGGCGGTGGCGGCTCCGGCTCCGACTCCGGCGGCGGGGACGCCGGCGGACTCGACGGCAAGACGATCAACTTCGTGGGCTACGGCAACGACAACCCGTGGGGTGCCTACTACAACCAGGTCTTCACCGACGGGCTCGAGAGCCAGGGCGCGGAGGTCGTCGACCTCACGACGATGGATCCGGGCACGGCGGTGACGAACTTCAACCAGGCCATCTCCAACCAGCCCGACATCATCGTCGCCGCCCTGCTCGACACCTCCTCGATGATCGTGCCGATCCAGAAGGCCAAGCAGGCCGGGGTGCCGGTGCTGGTCTTCGACGGCCGGCCGGATCCCTCGGTCGAGGGCGACGTGCTGCAGGTCCTCTCCGACAACGAGGCGCTGGGCGTCGCCGCGGCGCAGAACCTGGTCGAGGGACTCCAGGCCCAGGGCAAGGAATCCGGCAACATCATCGTGATCACCGGCACCGCGTCCGGGTTCGCGTCGCAGGACCGCATGGTCGGGTTCGACGCCGAGATGGCGAAGTCGCCCGACTACGAGGTCATCGAGGTCGAGGACGGCAACTGGGACCCGGCGTTGACCGGCAGGATCGCCACCCAGCTGTTCGCCAAGCACGGCTGCTCCGGGGTGCAGGGCGCCTACGGCATGGCCGACTACCAGGCGCTGGCGATCATCGCCTCGGCCAAGCAGGCAGGGTGCGAGGTGGGTGGCGACGACGGGCTGATCGTCACGGGCAGCAACTGCTTCAAGTCCGGGATCGACGCCATCCGGGAGGGCACCCTCTACGGCACGGCGACCGAGGACCCCGGCACCATCGCGCAGGAGACGGTCGACTACCTGGCCGCCTACTTCTCCGACGACAAGCCGGACGAGAAGGTCGTCGTCGCGGAGGAGCGGGTCACCGCCGCGAACGTCGACGAGTTCGCCGAGCAGTGCAGCAAGGCGTGACCGTCGCGTCCACGTCCGCGCGGACCGGCCACGAGCTGGTCCGCGTGGACGGCCTGGTCAAGAGCTTCGGGAGCACCCGGGCCGTGCGCGGGGCGTCGTTCGGCATCGAGGCGGGGGAGATCCACGCCCTGTGCGGCCACAACGGCGCCGGCAAGAGCACGGTCGTGAAGATGCTCTCCGGGCAGGAGGACCCCGACGGCGGGGAGATCTCCATCGGCGGCGAGGTCGTCGACCTCCGCAGCCGCCAGGCGGCCCAGCGCGCCGGCGTGGCGCTGGTCGACCAGGAGCTCAGCGTCGTGCCGTCGCTCAGCGTCGCCGAGAACCTGATGCTCGGCGACGCCCGCACCGGCTGGCTCAACCGGGCTCGCCGTTCGCGTCGGCGGTTCCGTGCGCTGCTCGACAGCGTCGGCCTCACCCACGTCGCCCTCGACCGGCCGCTGTCGTCGCTGGGCATCGGCGAGCGGCAGCTGGTCGAGATCGCCCGGGCCCTGGGCCAGGACGCGCGGCTGCTGATCCTGGACGAGCCCACCGCGACCCTCAGCGACGTGGAGAGCGAGTACGTCTACGCCTCGGTGCGCAAGGTGGCCGCCACCGGCTGCGCCATCCTCTTCGTCTCCCACCGGCTCGGCGAGGTGCTGGCCCTGTGCGACCGGGTCACGGTGATGCGCGACGGCGCCGTCGTCGCCACCGCAGCGGCGGACGGGCTGACCGTCGACTCGCTGATCGAGCAGATGCTGGGGGAGGCGCCCTCCCGCCTCGACCGGACCCGGGCCGGGCGGTCCGGCGACGTCGTGCTGTCCGTGACCGGGCTGTCGGTGCCGGGTCGCGTGCACGACTTCAGCATCTCCCTGCGGGCCGGGCAGGTGTACGCCGTGGCCGGGCAGCTCGGCTCGGGTGCGTCCGACGTGCTCCGCGCGCTGGCCGGGCTGGTGCCGGCCGCGACCGGCGTGGTCGAGGTCGACGGTCGGCGGGTGCGCACCGGCCGGCCCACCGTCGCCAGCGCCGCGGGCATCGCCTTCGTCTCCAACGACCGCAAGACCGAGGGACTCTTCCTCGACAAGCCGATCGGCTGGAACCTCCTCGCGACCCGCCTGCCCACGCTCACCCGCCTGGGCGTGGTCAGCCGCGCACGGTGGTCGCGGTCGGTGGCCGAGCTGCTCGGGGTGTGCGCGATCGAGCCGCACCGCGCCCGCGACGCCGTGGGGTCGCTGAGCGGCGGCAACCAGCAGAAGGTGTTCGTCGGTCGGTGCCTGCACCGCGACGACGTCCGCGTCCTCCTGCTCGACGACCCGACCCGCGGGGTCGACGTCGGCGGCCGAGCGGCGATCCACGACCTGCTGCGTAGCGCCGCCACCGACGGGCTCGCGGTGCTGTTCAGCTCCACCGAGCTCGAGGAGCTGCTCGACCTGGCCGACGTCGTGGTCACCATGCACAAGGGCGATGTCGTGCGCACCCACGTGGGCGACACCGCGGGCTCGGTGCTGCTGCGCGAGATCACCCACGGAGGTCACGACCCCCACGACCCCCGCGACCCCCACGACCGCGGGGTCGGAGCGCCGGCGAAGGAGCTCCTGTCGTGAACACGCTCACCGTCCCGGCGTCCGGGGCGACCGCACCGAGCCGGAGCCGCCGCCGAGGCGACCTGGCCACCGACGCGGTGGTCGTCGTGGCCGTCGTCGCGGTGCTGGTCGTCGGCCTGTCCACCGACCGGTTCGTCTCCTACGCCAACCTCAAGGCCATCCTGACCTCGGCGAGCCTGGTCGGCATCGCGGCCCTCGGCCTCACCCTGATCATGGTCGGCGGGGCCGCGGTCTCGCTCGCGATCTCCCAGACCGTGGCGGCGAGCGGGATGGTGTTCCTGTCCGCCCAGTCGCTCGGGCTCGTTCCCGCCCTGGTCCTGGCGGTCGTCTGCGGCGCCGTGGTGACCGGCCTGCAGGGCGCGGTGGTCGGCTTCGCCGCGGCCAACCCGGTGGTGCTCACCATCGCGGCCAGCTTCGCGATCACCGGGGTCGCGACCGGTCTGACCGGTGGGACGTCGGTCTCCCCGTCGGGCACCGGCTACGACGTCCTCAACGCGACGCCCGGCGGGGTCCCGCTCTGCGTCTTCGTGCTCCTCGCGCTCACGGCGGTCGTCGAGTGGGTGCTGCGGCGCACCGGGTTCGGCCGGTCGCTCTACCTCGGCGGGGAGAACCGCCGGGCCGCCCGGGCGGCCGGTCTGCCGGTCGGCCGGACCACCACGGTGGCGTGGCTCGGAGCGGGATCGCTCTTCGCCGTCACGGCCGCGTTCACCGCGGCGTTCAACACCGCGGCCAACGTCAACCTGGGCGGCACGCTCACCTTCGACGCCATCGCCGCGGTGCTGGCCGGCGGCACCCCCATCTCCGGCGGCCGTGGCTCGGCGGTGCGCACGCTGGCCGGCGCCGTGCTCATCGCCGCGGTCTCCGACATCCTCCTGCTGCGCGGCTACTCCACCGGGGTGCAGATCATGGTGAAGGGCGTCATCGTGCTGCTCGTCGTCGTGCTGGTGCACCTGCGCTCGAAGGGACGTGCCTCGTGACGTCGCACCCGCTCGGCCGCCCCGCGGTGCTGCTGCCCCTGACGGCGTTCGGGGTCACGCTGGTCGCCTTCGTGCTCGTGCCCACCTACTCCGACGCGACCATCGGCTCCTTCGACGTCTACAACACCCTGCAGATCTTCGCCCGACTCGGGCCGCTCGCGCTCGCCCTCGGCCTCACGATGATCGCCGGCGAGTTCGACCTCTCCGTCGTCGGCACCTACGCGCTCGGCGGGATGCTCACCGTCCAGCTCGGCCAGGAGCACGTCGCCCACGGCGTCCTCGCCGCCGTGGGTGCGGGTGCGGCGATCGGTCTGGCCCAGGGCTGCCTGATCGCCGGGCTGAGGCTGCCCTCGATGCCGGTGACGCTGGCGACCTACATCGCGCTGCTCGGCCTGACCAGCGCGCTGTCCGGCGGCCTCACCAAGACCTACGCGAACGTCGACGTCATCCTCTGGGTCGACCAGACGGTGCTGACCTGGTTCTCCCCGCGCAGCCTGATCACGCTGGCGCTGTTCGCCCTGGCGGCCCTCGTGCTCGCCGCCACCCGGTGGGGCCGGGAGCTGCGGGCCATCGGGGGTGACCGGCGCGCCAGCAGGGTGGCCGGCGTGGCGGTCGGCCCGCTGCTGGTCGGCACCTTCGTCGCGTCGGGTGTGATCGCCGGCCTGGGTGGCTCGCTGCTCAGCCTGAGCCTCGGGTCGGCCAACCCCGACCCGGGCGTCCAGCCGCTGATCCTCGCGGCGGCCGCAGCCCTGCTCGGCGGCGTCTCCCTCGCCGGGGGTCGGGGCAGCGCCGTGGGCCTGCTCGGCGGCATCCTGGCGGTGGCCCTGCTGGCCGAGATCGCCACGGTGACGGCGCTGCCGGCGTACGTCACCCAGCTCTTCTACGCCGGACTGCTCGGCATCATCGTCGTCGTCGACGCACCCGACCTGCACAGCGCGCTGGTCCGGCTCCGCGCCGACCTCGGGCCCGGGAACGCCCGGGTCCCCGCCCACCCAGCGAGGAACCCCCATGTCTGACCTCTCCCTGATCTTCTCCGACCTCCGGTTCCCCGAGGGGGCTCGGTGGCACGGCGGCCAGCTGTGGTTCTCCGACATGCACACCGGCCAGGTGTTCCGGTCCGACCCCGCGGGGCGGACCCTCGAGGAGGTCGTGGTCGTCGACGACCAGCCCTCGGGCCTGGGCTGGCTGCCTGACGGGTCTCTGCTCGTCAGCTGCATGCTCGACCGGGTGGTCCGGCGGCTCGGGCCGGACGGCGGGGTGAGCGTGTTCGCGGACCTCTCGGGCCTCACCGAGGCGCCCGTCAACGACCTCGTCGTCGACCCGGCCGGTCGGGTCTTCCTGGGCGGTTTCGGCTACGACCTCTACGCCGACGCACCGCAACGGCCAGGGCCGATCTTCCGCATCGACCCGGACGGCACGCCGACGGTCGTCGAGCACGACATGACGTTCCCCAACGGCTCGGTGGTCCTGCCGGGCACCTCGACGCTGGTGGTCGCCGAGACCTGGGGCGCCCGGCTGAGCGCGTTCGAGATCGACGAGCGCGGTGGGCTGGTGGCCAAGCGAGTGTGGGCCGAGCTGCCGGAGGGTTCGACCCCCGATGGCATCTGCACCGATGCCGCCGGGGCGGTGTGGGTCTCGTCGATCACCACCTCGCAGTTCCTGCGGGTCGAGGAGGGCGGCCGGATCACCAAGGTCATCGACGTCGACGGCCGCTGCGCGACCGACTGCGTGCTGGGCGGGCCGGACGGGCGCACGCTGTTCCTGCTCACCTCCAACAGCTGGATGCCGGACGAGACCACGGTCCGCGAGGGCCGCATCCAGGCCGTGCAGGTGGAGGTGCCCGCCCCGTGATGCGAGGCCTCATGCAGGACCGTCCCCTCACCCTGCCCTCGTTGCTGGCCCGGGCCGAGCGCAGCTTCGGGCACAAGCGGGTGATCACCGGCGGCGCGACGGAGACCGTCGCGACGTGGGCCGAGGTGGCACCCCGGGTGCGCCGGCTGGCGCACGTCCTCGACGCCCTCGGGGTGCCGGCGGGGGCGTGCGTGGGCACGTTCGCGTGGAACAGCCAGCGACACGTCGAGCTCTACCTCGCCGTGCCCAGCTCCGGACGGGTGCTCCACACGATCAACCACCGGCTGCACGCCGACCAGATCAGGTTCATCGTCGACGACGCCGCCGACGACGTCGTGTTCGTCGACCGCACCATCCTGCCGGTGGTGTGGCCGCTGGTGGCGTCCTCCGAGCGGGTCCGCCACGTCGTCGTGATGGACGACGGCGGCGACGTGCCGCTGCCCGACGACCCGCGGCTGCTGGACTACGAGCAGCTGCTGGCGGAGCAGGAGGACCGGCCGATCGCCGTCGCGGTCGACGACGAGGACGCCGCGGCCTCGCTCTGCTACACCTCGGGGACGACCGGCAACCCCAAGGGCGTGCTCTACAGCCACCGGTCGGTCGTGCTCCACAGCCTGCTGCTCCTGGGCGCCGACGTCTTCGCGCTGAGCGAGGGCGACGTCGTCGCGCCCGTCGTGCCGATGTTCCACGTCAACGCGTGGGGGCTGCCCTACGCCGCCATGCAGTGCGGCGCCGACCTGGTGCTGCCCGGGCCCGCGACGGCGCCCGAGGAGCTCGCGTCGCTCCTGGCCCGGCACCGGGTGACCTTCAGCGCCGCCGTCTCGACGGTCTGGCGCGACCTCCTGCCCCACCTCGACCCGGCCGGGGTCGGCAGCCTGCGGCACATCGCGTGCGGGGGAGGGGCGGTCGACGACGCGCTCTCCCAGGCCTACGAGGCGGCGATCGGCATCCCGCTGACCAACGCCTGGGGGATGACCGAGACCAGCCCGGTCGTCACGACGTCGCGCCTGTCGACGTCCCACACGGGCCTCTCCGCCGACGCGCGTCGGCGGCTCCTCGGCACCCCCGGCGCTGCCGTGCCGCTGACCGAGATCCGGGTCGTGTCCGACGACGGCGTGGAGCAGCCCCGCGACGGCACCACCCCCGGCGAGCTCCAGGTGGCCGGGCCGACGATCGCGAGCGCCTACTTCGGCGCCGACGCCGGTGCGGCGAGCTTCACCCCCGACGGTTGGCTCCGCACCGGCGACGTCGCCACCATCGACGACCTGGGCTACCTGCGCATCGTCGACCGCACCAAGGACCTGGTGAAGTCGGGCGGCGAGTGGATCTCGTCGGTCGAGCTGGAGAACGCGATCATGGCCGACCCACGGGTGCGGGAGGCCGCCGTGATCGGGGTGGCGGACCCGCGCTGGGGGGAGCGCCCCGTGGCGTGCGTCGTACCCGTGCCGGGGGTCGACCTCACCGTCGACGACGTGCGCGAGCACCTGCGCGACAGGGTCGCCTCGTGGTGGATCCCCGAGCGCGTCGAGCTGCTGGGCGAGATCCCCCGGACCGCCACCGGCAAGTGGGCCAAGCAGGAGCTCCGCCGGCAGTTCGCCCGCGAGGACGCCCCGACCACGAGTCCCCAGCCCTCGTGACCCGCCGATGACCGGACCGAACCAGACCGAGAGACCAGGAGCGCCCATGCCAGCCGAGCCACGCCTCATCGTCACCGGCCACGACGACGCCGGGCGTGCCGTCTTCGTCGAGGACCGGCACCCCGATCCCGTGAGCGTCCGCGCCCTGCCCGGCGCGGACTTCTACCTCCTCTGGGGGACGCCGGACGGCGGCGCCACCGTGGGGGAGCGGGACCCGGCGCCGGTGCTCCGTCCGTACTTCCCGGGGCTCGGTGGCAGCCGGGCGCTGTTCCTCCGCTGGGCGCCGCACTCGTCCGAGTCACAGACCGCCCACGACCCCCAGGTCGTCGCCGACGAGGTGGCCGAGAAGCTCCCCGGCCTGCTGGACCCGTTCGAGGACGGCGACGACGGCATGCACACCACCGACACCGTCGACTACGCCATCTGCCTGGAGGGCGAGCTCTGCCTGACGCTGGACGACGGGGCCGAGGTGACGCTCACCCCCGGCACCTGCGTCGTCCAGCTCGGCACCCGGCACGCCTGGCAGAACCGCAGCGACCGGCCGGCGCTCATGTGCTACGTGCAGATCGGTGCGCGTCGCGTCGCTGGTTGAGGAAGTTGCGCTAGCAACTGTCTCGAAACCCCGGAGGACGAGAGCCCTCCCGTCCCCACCGCAGGGCTTTCGTCCCACCGGGTTTCGAGACAGGACTTCGTCCTTCCTCAACCAACGATGGGTGCCCGACGCGCCGGTGGTTGAGGAAGCTGCGCTAGCAACTGTCTCGAAACCCCGTAGGACGAGAGCCCTCCCGTCCCCACCGCAGGGCTTTCGTCCCCTCGGCTTCGAGACAGGACTTCGTCCTTCCTCCAGCACCGGGAAACCCCGGAGGACGAACGCCCTCCCGTTCCCACCGGAAGGGCCTTCGTCCCGCCGGCTTTCGAGACAGGACTTCGTCCTTCCTCAAGCACCGGTGCGCGTCGTCAGGCGACGCGGCGGATCTCGCCGAGCCAGGGCTCCAGGCCGTCCTCGTGGACGGCCCAGGTGTGCTGGTCGAGCAGCGCCTCGGTGCGGGTGAGGAGCAGGTCCTCGAACGCCGCGACCAGGTCGCTCGGCGCGGTTCCGACCCCGGTGACGAGCAGCCGGGTCATCGGTGCCCGAAGGCCCCAGGCGCTGTGGCTGCCGATGCTGAGCTGCCCGCCGGCGCCGGACCACTCCAGGAGGTCACCGGGACGGGTCGGCAGCCAGAACGCACCGCGGGAGCGGTGCCGCCCCGCCCCGAGCCGCTCGATCTGGTCGAGCAGCCGATCGGGGTGGAAGGGCCGTGGGGAGGAGAGGTCCAGGCGCCAGGCCCGGCTCCCGCGCAGCGCCGGCAGTTCGACATCGAACGCCGGGGCGCACCAGGCGCTGCTCAGACCCACCTGGTGCCGCTGGGCGGTGAGCGCGGTGGCGTCGAGCTCGGCCGCGCCGACGACCACCGGTGCCCCAGGACGCGCCAGGGCGCGCACCAGGTCGGCCGCCTCGACGCCCGGGTCGGCGTCGAGCACGACGAGGTCGGCGTACTCGATCTGGGCGCAGGCGACCTCGCCCACCCCGCGGGCGTCGCCGGGGTTGGTGTGCAGGTCCCGCTCGCGCAGCAGGTCGTCCCCGAGCAGGTCCCGCACGACATCGTCGGTGCCGACGGCGGCCAGCACCGCGCTGAGCTTCAGGTGCCGGGCCAGCCGGGTGTCGGCGCCCAGCACCTGGGCGAGCCGGGCGGCCTCGGTGCCGGTCGGGAGCCCGGAGACGATGGCGCTCCACCGGTGGTCGCGGGCCAGCCGCTCGAGCGTCGGCACGATGTCCTCGCGGAGGGCACAGCTCACGCAGGCGTGCTCGAGCTGGATCTGCTCCCGCTCGACGACACCGGTGGCGTCGCTGACCGTGCGGGTGAGCACCTGGGTGTGCGGGTCGATCAGGTGGCGCACCGAGACTGCCCGCGGCAGGTCCCAGGCCAGGCTGATCAGGGCGGTGTCCATCGCGACGGGGTCGACCCCCGTCACCACCAGCAACGGCTTCCTCATCACCGGCCCCCGTAGCGGCGCTGGAACCTCTCGACCCGGCCCTCGCTGTCGAGCGTGCGAGCGGTGCCGGTCCAGAACGGGTGGCTGTCGCTGGAGATGTCGACGTCGACCACGGGGTAGGCGACGCCGTCGACGTCCACGGTTTTGTCGTGGTCGCGGCCGGCCAGTGTCGATCGGGTGAGCGTGACCCGGCCGGTCGCCCGGTCGCGGAACGCCACGGGGCCGTACGCGGGGTGGATGCCTGGTCGCATGGCTCGTCTCCTTCTGTTTGAGAACGGTTATCACTATGGCATAGTGCGACCGGCCCGGTCACATCGGGCGAGACGGGTCGCCCGGCACGGTCCCGGCGGGCCCACCACCCATCGATGCGAGGAGAAGCACATGAACCGCAAGGACCTGGTCGAGACCGTCGCGCGGGAGGCCGGGCTGAGCGCGGCCCAGGCCGACGCCGCCGTGGCGGCGGCGCTCGACGGCGTCGTGGCCGCGGTCGCCGCGGGGGACAAGGTCACGCTGCCGGGCTTCGGCAGCTTCGAGCCGCGGGAGCGTGCGGCTCGCTCCGGGCGCAACCCGCAGACGGGTGAGGCGCTCGAGATCGCCGCCAGCGTCGCACCGGCCTTCAAGCCCGCCGCGGCGTTCAAGCAGGCGGTCGCCGGACGCTGATCGGGGCGTGTTGAGAGGGGCGGGGGCCAGTGCGGTCCCCGCCCCTCGTGCGTCCGTCGCCGGGTGCCGGCCCGGCGCGCGGGGCCTGCGAGGCTCAGGTCACCGCCGCAGCCACCGGGTCGGGCCCGGTCGTCCGGCCACCCGCCGCCGCGGCGTCGTCCCCCAGCCGGACCTGCCGGTGGGCGACGGCACGGGCCAGGTCCTGGTTGTGGGTGACCAGGAGCAGGGCGCAGCCGTACTCGGTGACCTCCGACATCAGGCTGTCCATCGTGGTCGCCTGGGTGGCGAGGTCCAGCCTCGACGTTGCTTCGTCGGCGAAGACCAGGGCCGGCCGCGGGAGCATGGCGCGGACGATGGCGATGCGCTGGAGCTCGCCGCCCGAGACCTGGCTCGGGCGCCGCTGCAGGATCTCGTACGGGAGACCTACCTCCTCGAGCAGCGCACGGAGCCGGCTCGCCCCGGCGCCGTGCCGGCGCACGACGTCGCGCAGGGCCACCTCGAGCGGCACCCGCGGCGGGAACGAGAGCGCGGGGTCCTGGTAGAGCTTCTGCAGCCGGCCACCCGCGGCGGCGGCACCGTGCGAGACCGAGCCGTGGTCGACCGGGGTCAGGCGCAGCAGCGCGTTGCCCAGCGTGGTCTTGCCGACCCCGCTCGGACCCGTCAGCGCCCAGCGCTCACCCGCTCGCACCTCCAGGGAGAAGTCGTGGAACAGCGGGTCCGACCCGTAGGACTTGCTGATCCCTCGCGCGGTGATCAGGGGCTCGCCCGCCGGGTCCGGCGCGGCGACGTCGCGCATCCAGGGGTAGGTCCAGCGCGACGGCTCGGCGGCGACCAGCGCCTGCGTGTAGGCGTGGCCGGGCGTCGTGAGGACCTGCTCCGCGGGCCCGGACTCCACCACGGTGGCCTCGCGCATCACCAGCACCGAGCCGCCGAGGCGCCGGGCCAGCTCGAGGTCGTGGGTGATCGTCAGCAGCAGCCCTCCACCGGCGAGGTGGGCCTCGAGCAGGTCGGCCAGCTGGTCGAGCGAGTGACGGTCGAGCCCCTTGGACGGCTCGTCCACGATCAGGATGCGCGCACCGCCGATGGTGGCCGCCGCGTGGGCCACCCGCTGGGCCATGCCGCCGGACAGGGTGTGCGGGTACGCCGCACCGGCGTGCGCCAGCCCCAGCCGGCTCAGCCGCTCGTCGGCCAGCCGGAGCGACCTCGGGTCGCGAGGCCGCCAGGAGCTCGCCCCCTCGGCGACCTGGGCGCGCACCCGCATCGTGGGGTCGAGCGCGAGCGCCGGCTCCTGGGGAAGCAGGGCGAGCTGGCGTCCCCACAGGTGGCGCCGGCCAGCCGTCTCGGCGAGGTCGAACCGGGTCCTCCCGATGCTCATCGACCCCGTGGCGGAGAGCTCGCCGGGCAGGGTGCCCATGAGGGCGTGGGCGAGCACCGACTTCCCCGAGCCGCTCTCACCCACGATCGTGAGCGCTCGGCCGGCGACGAGGCGGAGGTCGTCGACCTCGGCGAGCAGCGTCGTGCCGTGCCGGACGGCGGCGTGGTGGACGACCAGGTCGTGGGCGGCCGGTGCCTGGTCGTCCGGCGCCTGGTCGGCCGGTGCCTGGTCCGTCGGAGTCTGGTCGGTCATGGACGCACCTCGGGGTCACGCAGGGCCAGGAAGCAGATGGTGAGCAGGAAGAGCACCGCGATCGGCGCGATCGAGAGCCACGGCGCTACGTCGTAGAACGGGAACGACTCGGTGATCATCAGGCCGAGCTCGGCGCGCGGCGGCTGCAGGCCGACCTTGACGAAGCCGAGCGTCGACATCGCCAGGATCGAGGTGACCATGCCGAGCGAGGCCAGGGTCGTGAGGAGCGGACGCAGGTCGGGCCACAGGTGGCGCCGGACGACGTGGAGCGCCCCGAGCCGCAGCAGGCCGGCCGCCTCGACGGCCGGGGAGCCCAGCACCAGGCCGCTGCGGGCGCGGACCACGCGGAAGTACTCCACCCACTGCGCGAGGGCGAGGCCGAGGTAGAGGGCCCACAGGCTCCCGCCCGACGCGAGCGCGGAGACGAGCAGCACGACCAGCAGGGCCGGGATGGCCACGAACGCCTCCGACACCGCCCGGAGCACGGCGTCGATCCAGCCGCCGAACCAGGCCGAGGCGATGCCCGCGACGGTGCCCAGCACCAGTGCGGTGGCCACGCACAGGGCCGCCAGCACCAGCGACAGCCGGGTGGCGTGGGCGAGCCGGGCCAGCACGCTGCGGCCGTAGTCGTCGCGCCCGAGCGGCTCGTCCAGCGACGGCGCCTCGAGGTAGCGGCCCAGGTCCTGCGCGGTCGGGTCGGGCAGGAGCAGCGGGCCGAGGATCGCGAGCGCGGCGAGACCGAGGAGCCCCGCGACCGCCGCCCGGCGTCCGAGGGGACGGCGGCGGGTGCCGACGCCGACGCCTGCGCCCGCCTCCAGGAGCGGCGTGGTCATGCGGCGACCTCCAGGCGACGGGGGCGCGGGTCGAGCCACAGCACGGCCAGGTCGACCAGCGTGTTGACGGCGACGATGAGCAGGGCGAGCACGAGGGCGGTCGCCTGGAGCACCGGTACGTCACGCCAGAACACCGCGTGCACCATCGCGTGGCCCAGCCCCTGCCAGGAGAACAGGCTCTCGACGACGACCACGCCCTCGATCAGGATCACCGCCTGCACGCCGAGGTAGGGGACCAGCACGACGGCGGCGTTGCGGACCACGTGTCGCACCAGCACCCAGCGCTCCGGGAGCCCCTTGGTCTGGGCGAACTGCACGTACGCCGACGCGCGGACCTCCACGACGGCGTCCCTGGTGATCCGGGCGACCAGGCCGGAGAGGCCGATGCCGAGCGTGAGCGCGGGCAGCACGATGCTGGCTGCGCCGCCGTGTCCGACCGCCGGCAGCAGACCCAGCTGGGCGGAGAGGACCACGACGAGCAGCAGGCCGAGCAGGAACGGCGGCACCGCCCGCACCGACGCCACCCAGGCGGTGGCCAACCGGTCCATCGGCCCACCGGGCCGTCGCGCGGCCAGCACGCCGGCACCGGCACCGATGACGATGGCGATGGCGAGCGACACGGCGGCGAGCTGGAGCGTGCCGAGGAGGTAGTAGCCGACCTCCTCGACCACCGGGCGCGACGTCACCAGCGACCGGCCGAGGTCGAGCTGGAACAGGTCCAGCAGCCAGTCGGCGAGCTGTCGCCAGGCGGGCCGGTCCAGGCCCAGCTCGGCCCGCACCGCGTCGGCGGCCTCCTGGTCGACCAGGTCGTAGCCGTAGCGCCCGGCCGCGATCCGGTAGGCGGCGTCCCCCGGGAGGGTCCGCACCACCAGGAAGCACAGCACCGAGACGAGCACCGCCACGCCGAGTCCCTGGCCGCCCCGGTGCGCCAGGACGCGCGCGAGCTCCTTGCGGCGCGGGGTCACGACGACCACGTCAGCCCGGTGATCCGCCACGTCGTCTCCAGCGGGTCCATCACGAAGCCCTCGACCCGGTCGCTCACCGCGGCGTTCATGCGGTACCACGCCACGGGGATGAGCGGCAGCTCCTCCTGGGCGACCCGCACGATCGTCTCGCGGTGCCTGGCGGCCTCGGCCTCGGGGGCGCCCGCCAGCAGCGCGTCGATCGCGGTCTCGACCCGCGGGTCGCGCCAGTTCATGACGCCCCAGTCGTTGCCCTCCGGGGCGAAGACGGTCGACACGTCCACCAGGGGGTCGGAGACCAGGGCGAAGTGCTTCGCGATGAGCGCGAGCTGCAGGCTGCCGTCGGCCTGACCGGCGGGGATCTCGCTGGAGTTCGTCACCTCCACGTCGAGGCGCACGCCGACCTCCGCCAGGGCGGCCTGGATCGCGGTCGCGAGGGCCGGCAGCTCGGGGCGGTCGGGGTAGGTGAGGAGCTCGAGCTCGAGGGGCTCGCCGTCGCGCTGGACGGTGCCGTCGGCTCCGGGGGTCCACCCGGCCTCGGCGAGCAGGGCGCGCGCCCGGTCCTGGTCCTGGGTGAGCGGCTCGAGCTCGGGGTGCCATGCGGTCAGCGACGGCGGCAGCAGCTGGGTCGCCGCCAGCTCCTCCTCGCGCAGCACCGCGTCGGCCATCGCCTCCCGGTCCAGGGCCAGGCTGAGCGCCCGCCGCACCCGGACGTCGCCCAGGACGGGGTGGTCGGCGTTCAGCTTCAGCAGGATGGTCCGGGGTTGCAGGCTCGACTCCATCCGCACCCCGTCGGAGCCCTCGACCCGCTGGCGGCCGGCCGGCTCGAGGCCGAACACGACGTCCGCCTGGTCGCTGGTCGCCATCAGCGCTCGCGACTCGGGCCGACCGACCGCCTGGAACGTCACGTTCTCGACGTCCGGCGCCTCGCCCCGCCACTCGTCGGACCGCGTGGTCCTGATCGACGCCGGGAGCTCGATGTCCTCGATCTCGTACGGGCCGGTGCCGATCACCTCCGTGACCTGGTCGCGCTCGTCGTACGACGCGGGGGCGAGGATCGCGGTGCTGTAGTGCGTCAGCACGGCGGGCAGCGTGAGATTGGGCTGCTCGAGCTCGAAGGTGATCGCCGATCCCTCGGCATCGATGCGCTCGATCGGGATCTCGGCGAGCGGGCTGGCCTCGACCGCGGCGGCCCGCTCGACCGCCGCCACGACCGCCTCCGCCGTCACCGGCGTGCCGTCGTGGAACGTCGCCCCGTCCACGAGCTCGAACCGCCACTGCGTGTTGCCGTCGGCGGCGGCCCACTCGGTGGCCAGGCCGGGAGCCAGCTCGCCCTCGAGGTCGCTGGTCACCAAGGTCTCGGTCACCTCGAGGCGGGTGAAGATCTCGCCGTCCGCGGTCGGGTCGAGGCTGTGCACCTCGAACGGCCCGGCGATCCGGAGCGTGTCGGACGGCGCGTCGCGGCCGGGGCCGGAGCCGCAGGCGCTGACCGCGAGGAGTCCCGCGGTCAGGGTGGCGGTGAGGGGGGTGCGCAGGAGTGCTCGCATCAAGGCGCCTTCCGGGGAGCTGGGTGGATGGCGGCACCGTAGTGATAACGGTTCTCACTGTCAAAGCGATCCGGCAGTCTTGCGGGCGCCGCGACCCGCAGCACGAGGTCAGGCCCGGTCGGGCCAGCCCTCCAGCGGTTCGTAGTACGACACGAGGGGGCGCTCGATCGCCGTCGGATGAGTTCGTCCCTTCGTGTTCCACACGTCGCCCGGCTCGCGCGCCCTCCCGACCGCAGCCGGGCGAGGCCTCAGGAGGGTCGTCGGAAGAGCTGGACCGTGCCCAGCAGGAGGCAGAACATCGCGATGTAGACACCGCGGCGGTCCTCCGCCCAGTGGGCCAGGAGCGTCCAGATCAGGGCCAGCCAGTACAGGCCGGGGACTGCTCGGAGGGCGGCACGCATCGGGGGCTCCTCCGTGACTCGTACGCGGGACGGGCGCGAGTCTAGGGCCTCAACCGGCCCTGACCAGGCCTCCCGGCGCTGACGCCTGCTCGCCACTGTGCGCTTGGGCGCGGTAGACACCGTCAGGTCCGCAGCAGGCGGGCGAGCGGCGTCCGTCGCACCCGGTGCCAGTCGAGCAGGGCGAGGGTCACGGCACAGCCTGACAACAGCACCACGGAGCCGGCGGTCCACCACGGCACCACCGGCCCCGGTGGCTCCGGTGCGCCGGTCAGGTTGTCCAGGGAGAGCGACGCGAGCAAGGTCCAGGCGCATCCGACGCCGATCACCAGCCCCGCCGACGCCGCGACCAGCACCGGGGTGACGACCTCGCCGAGGAGCGTGCGGCGCAGGTCGCGGTCGGAAGCCCCGAGGGCCCGCAACCTGCCGAGCGCCGTGGTCCGGGCCGGCGCGTCGACGGACGTCGCCAGCGCGACCGCCAGCAGCGCCAGGACCACGAGCACCGCGCCCGACGCCGTCGCCAGGCGGACCATCGCCGAGGGCAGGGCGGCTCCGCGCCGCCGCTCCAGCTCGGCGGCGTACGTCGTCACCGCACTCCCGGGGGTCCGCGCCGCGGCTGCGTCGAGGGCCCGCGCGGCGCCGGGGCCGACGGCCCAGACGGCATCGGGCGCGGCGGCGACCCCGGCCGCGGCCAGGGCCTCGGCGTCCACGACCAAGACGGGATCGGTCGAGCCCCCGACGTCGGGGGCGGTGCCGACGACCTGTAGCGGGACGCTGGCGTCCTCCCACCGCAGGGTCGGATCGTCGCGAAGACCCTCGGGGCCACCCCGGAGCAGCGCCGGCACCCGCTCAGCCGTCGTCGGCCGCAGCCGGGTCAGTCGGGGTGCGTCGGGCAGCTCGCTCGCGCGCAGGAGCCGGTCGTAGGCCGCGGCGTCGACCACGGCCAGCCGGACGAACGCCGAGCCGCCGTGGGCCGAGACCCGGACGCCGTCCTCGATCCGCACCGCCGCGGCCGCACGCACGCCGGTGGCGTCGGCGACCTCGCGGGCGACGCTCGCCAGGGTCGGGTCGGGCCGGGCGTCGAGGCGCGCGTCGCCACCGACGACCGACCGGGCACCCTCGGCCTGGCCGTCGTGGAGGGTGACGGCCAGGGCGGCCCCGAAGGTGGTCGCCGAGACGGCCACCACGACGGCCAGCACCGGCAGGGCCCGGGTGCCCGACCTGACCAGGCGGGCGGCGACGAGGAGCGGACCCGCACCGACCGCGCGGCGCGTCCTGCGGAGCATCCAGCGCAGCGCCGGCGGCGCGAGGCGGACCAGCACCACCGCACCCGCCAGCGGCACCCACGTCACCGCGCCGGCGGCCGTCAGGTCGCCGCCGCCGGCACCGTCGCCCACCACCCCGCGCTGGCGCAGCGCCGCGACGGACAGCGCGGCCGCCGCCAGCACGGTGAGCTCCAGGCCGAGCCGCCGCAGCTGCGCCGCTCGCGCCCGCGTGCGGCGTGCCGACCGGTTGGCCGGCACCCGGAAGGTCGGTGCGTCGGCGGCGGCGACCCCGAGCACGGCGGGCGCGACCGTCGCCACCACGAGCACGGGCACCGACCAGGCCCACCCCACGGATCCCGCGACCAGTCGCACGACGGCCAGGCCGGTCGCGGCGCCCAGCGCTGCGACCAGCAGCGACTCCACGACGAGCTCGGCGGCGATACCGGGCAGCCCCGCGCCCCGCTCGCGCGCCCCCCGCAACGACCCGGTGCGCCGGCGGACCAGCAGCCGGCCGGCGAGCACGAGCACCAGCCCGGCTGTGACGAGCGACCCGACGAGCAGCACCTGCGCCTGTCCCTGCGCGGCGCGGACCTGCGCCCGTCCGTTCCGCACCACGGTGCCGAGCAGGCTGTCCCAGGTCGTCTCGCCGAGGCCCAGCGCGGCGCCCGACTGCAGGGTCGCGACCGTCCGCTCGACCGACGCCGAGCGACGCCAGGTCACCGCCGCTGCCTCGGGCGCGAACACGACGCGCCGGCGCAGCGCGTCACCCGGGAGGGCCAGCCGGAGGTCGGGCAGCGACTCGGGGGAGACGAGGGCCGCAGCGGAGGTGCGCCGCTCGGTCCCGGAGCCGCCGGTGGTGGGGTGCAGCAGCGGCGCGGCGACCTGCCACACCTCGTCGCCCTCGTCGCCCGGCTCGAAGGCGCCGCTGACCTCGACGTCCACGGACCGACCGTGCTCGTCGCGGGTGGCGATGCGGTCGCCCACCTCCAGGTCGAGGGCGCGCGCCGCGGCCGCAGACACCGCCACCTGCACCGGCGGCTGCCCACGCCCCGCGGGCGCCGCCCGCGGGGGTCCGCCCTGCGTGTACGACACGCGCGGCCCGCCGTCCGCGGCCTCGACGAAGGCGAGCTGCAGGTAGCGGCCCGGGCCGGCGTCGAGGAGCTGCAGCGAGGTCGTCGTGACCGACACGACCCCGGGCCGCAGCACCTGTGCGAGGTCGCGGGGCATGGCCTCGCGCACCAAGTGGGCGTCCTGGCGCAGCTGCGTGGCCGTGCCGGAGTCGCGGGTCTTGCCCGCGGGGTCGTCGTACCACTGCGGCAGGGTCGCCACCACGGTGCCCCGCTGGCCGGCGTCGCGCACGGCGGCAGCCATCGCCCGGTCGGCGGCCCGCTCGCCGACGGGTGGCACGGCACCCACCAGGGCCACGGTCACGCCCACGACCGCGGCGACGAGGAGCAGCAGCCACCGGTCGGCACGCAACCGCCCGCGGACCGTGGGCAGGTGCAGCCCCACCGACCCCGTCACGGCGTACCGTCCCGGAGGTGCGAGGGCGGGGCACCCCGGGCGAGGAGCGTGGTGAGCACCCACGTCACCGCGAGCGCCCCCAGCACCAGCCCGCCGACCACGGCCAGCTCGCCCGGCCACGACCAGGCCACGGCGGGGGCCGGGACGGGTGCCGCGCCCACGTCGGAGCGGACGAGGTGCGGCGCGACGAGCACGGTCGCCACCGCCCCGAGGAGCGCACCGACGAGGGCCAGCGGCAGCAGGAGCAGGAGGTGCTCGGCGAGCAGCAGCCGCGCGGCGTCGCGCCGCGACGCACCCAGCGCGCGGAGGCGGGCCACCGCCACCGACGCCCGGGACCGGTCGGCGCCGACCACGAGCACCACGGCGGCGAGGAACAGCGCCCCGGCGAGGGTCAGCAGGACGAGGACGGCGGTGGGCACCGCGACCCGCAGGGGGCCACGGGCGAGCTCGGCCGCCACGCCGTCGCGCGTGGTGACGGTGCCCAGCCCGGCCGACCCCAGGGCCGCCACGGTGGCGTCCGATCCGTCGGACACCCACCACGCGTCGACCACGGGGTCGAGACGTCCGGCCTCGATGAGCGCGCGCGAGAGCGTGTCGGCATCGGCGAGGACGGCGACCTGGCCCGGCGCCGACGGGACGTGGGGCACGACGGCCACCACCTCCAGGGGCAGCGCGGTGTCGCCCACGACGGCCGCGAGCTCGTCGCCGACGTCCGCGCCGACCGCCTCGACGAGGTCCTGCGAGACGGCGACCGGCACGAGCGGTGGCGCGGCGAGGACGGTCGCGAGCACGTCGGCTCCCGTGTAGCCGAAGTACTCGAGGTCCACCTCCACGGACGTCCGCAGCAGGGTGCCGACGCTCGTCGCGCGCAGCTCCGCCACGGCCGAGCTCACGGGGTCTTGCTGCTGCAGCGGGAGCAGCTGCCACGGCGGGTCGTCGCGGCCCGCGTCGTCCCCGGCAACCGTGGTCGGGATGGTCAACGTCGCGCGCAGCGTGGCCGGGCCGGCCGTCGCGGCCCCCGGCTCGGTGCCGGTCGCGCCGTCGAGCTCGAGTCGCAGGGCGACGAGCGCCAGACCGTCACCGGGAGCCGTCGACCACTCCAGCGGGTGGGACTCGCCGTCGAGGGGGAGCTCGCCGGCGGGGACCGCCGCCCGGAAGCCGTTCCGGTCCTGGAGCACCGCCGTCACCCTCGCGCTGAGGGACGTCCCGGCCGGTCCCCGCCCGCGCAGCAGCACGCCGTCGCCGTCGTCGGGGAGGGGGATGCCCTCAGGTGCCCGGTCGGAGGCAAGCGCGCCGCCGACCCCGGCCCACGTGGCGCCGGGGTCGAGGCGGCCGCGGAGCAGCGCCCCCGCCTGCCGGGAGTCGACGGCGACCAGCACCGGACGCGCCCCCTGCGGGCCGACGTAGCGACCCAGGGCCAGGGGTCGGTGGATGACCGGCGAGACGACCGCGCCCGGTGCCTGGCCGGCCGCCGCCTCGACCCGGCGGGCGTCGGGGAGCTCGGCCGGAGCCGGCAGGGTGAGGGCGAGGTCGGTGCCGACCCGCAGCGCGGCCTGGTCCTGCTGCGAGCGGTCCCACGTGGTCCGCAGGGCCAGCGCGAACACCGCGGCGGCGACCGCGGCGGCGACCAGCACCATCGCGGTCGCGGCGTGGACGCGCCGCGCCGCCTGCTGCGCGGCCAGCGGCAGCACCAGGCCGCGCGACCGGCCGGCCGCCGTCGCGGCCCAGCCCAGCAGCACCGGCACGAGCCGTACGCCGAGCACGGTCAGCGCGGCGAGGCAGAGGACCGGCGCCGTCGTGACGACGACGTCGCCGGCACCGCCGGACGCGGGCTGCCCGCGCAGCTGCCACCAGGCGACCGCCGCGGCGACGAGGAGGAGCAGGTCGAGCGCGGCGGGCGAGCCGTCCGCGTGGCGAGGGGTCGGCCGCGGCTCGCGGCCGGCTCGCGGACGTCACCAGCGTCGCGGTGAGCACGGCGGCGGTGCCCAGCACCGCGAGCACCAGCGCCCCGGTGACGGTCGGTCCCTGCTGGAGCCCTGCCGCGGAGAGGTCGTCGCGGTGGGTGAGCCGCGAGTGGAGGAGCGCCGCGGCAGGCACCGCGAGCCCGCCGGCGAGCACCGCGAGCAGGGCGGCCTCGACGGCGGCGACGCAGACCTGCTGCCGACGACCGAGTCCCATCGCGACGAGCAGGTCGCGCTCGTCCTCGCGGACGGAGCCGACGAGTCGGCCGGTCAGGAGGGCCGCCGCGAGGGCCAGCGCCGTACCGAGCAGCAGCACCACGAGGACCGTCGACCGGGTGCTCGCCCGCTGAGCGTGCAGGTGCGACAGCGCGGCGGGCAGGTCGGACCCCAGCCGGGTGAGCCGGGCCCGGTCGCCGACCCGGGCCGACAGCAGGCCCGGCGCGTCGGCGAGCAGATGCTCGGCCCGCCGCAGCGAGGCGTCGTCGGCCAGGTCGAGCGCGGGGTGGGCGGTGACGCGCAGCGCGTTGATCGACGACCCGCTGCCGAGGAGTGCCTGCTCGTCGACGACGAAGGGGCCGTAGGTCGGAGCGGCTTCGAGGCCGTCGCTGTAGGCGGGGGAGAAGCCCGCACCCTCGAGCGGGTCGCGGTCCCACTCCAGGACGGCCCGCGGACGGAAGATGCCGACCACCACCACCCGGACGACGGTGTCGACCCCACCGAGGCCGCGCTCCTCGCCCAGCTCCACCCGGTCACCGACCTCGAGCCCGAGCACGCGAGCCGTCGTGTCCGGTACCACGGCCTCCGCGCGGCCGCCGGCTCGCGCGGTCGTCGCGGGCGGCGCGGGCCAGCGGCCGGTCGTCAGGTCCGCCCGGTGCGCCAGGGCGTCGGTCGCCACGAGGTACGCCTGGCTGCCGGGACGTGCTCCGTCCGCCGCGAGCCGCCGCAGCCGCGAGGTGACTGTGGTCTCCCGCCTCGGACGCATCGGGGCGAGCACGTCGTCGACCACCTGCGCGGCCGCCTCCTGCGCCGCTGTGGCCTCGCGACCGTCGAGGTCGACGAGGAAGGCCGTCACCCCCAGCTGGTCGGGATCGGACCGCTGGACCGCCTCGCGGAAGGCACGGTCCTGCGTCACGTCGAGCACCAGCGCGCACGTCCCCACCAGCGTGCCCGCGATCGCGACCAGCGCGACCACGGCACCCAGCAGCCGTCGCTGCACGACTGCTCGGCGCAGCGCCAGGAAGAGCATCCGTCCGCCTCAGCCGTCGACCCGGCCGTCCGAGATCGTCACGACCCGGTCGGCGAGCGCCAGCAGCACCGCGTCGTGCGTCGCCACCACGGCGGTGACCCCCTCCGACTCCACGACCGCGCGCAGCAGTGACATCACCCCCAGCCCGGTCTCGGTGTCGAGCTGGCCGGTGGGCTCGTCGGCCAGCAGCACCCGCGGCGACCCGGCGAGCGCCCGGGCGATGGCGACCCGCTGCTGCTGGCCGCCGGACAGCTCCTCCGGCCGTTGCAGCGCGTGGTCGGCCAGACCCACGAGGTCGAGCAGCAGGGCGACGCGCTGCTCGCGCTCGGCGACCGGCGTACGCCGCAGCCGCAGCGGCACGCCGACGTTCTCGGCGGCGGTCAGGGCGGGCAGGAGGCCGAAGGTCTGGAAGACGTAGGAGATCGTGTCGCGTCGCAACGTGCTCAGGCCCTCCTCGTCGAGCGCGGTGACCTCGGTGCCGTCGACCCGCACCGTCCCCGCGTCGGGCCGGTCGAGGCCGCCGAGCAGGTTGAGCAGCGTGGTCTTGCCCGACCCCGAGCGGCCCACCACGGCGAGCATCTCGCCGGGCGCCACGTCCAGCGAGGCGTCGTGCAGCGCGGGGACGGGGGCGGCGGCGGTGCCGTAGGTGCGGGTGAGGCCGCGCGCGGCGACCATCGGGTCGGCGGTGCTGCTCACGTGCCGCCCCGGTCGGAGTGGTCGTCCCGGTCGGAGCGGATCTGCACGTGGTCCTCGGCGAGCGACAGCCGGACCCGACGGGTCAGGTCGAGCGCCTCGCGGTACTCGCGGGGCAGCTGCACGCGCCCGGCGCGGTCCATCACCGCGAACTCCTCCGCCCGGCCGGGCGCGTCGGCGGTCTCGTGGCTGCGGAGCACCTCGCTGCTCGTGCGGCCGTCGCGGATCGCGACCGTGCGCGCCACCTGGCCGCTCACCTCGGCGTCGTGGGTGACGACCACGACCGTGACGCCCAGCTCGCGGTTGACCGTGCGCAGCGCGGCGAACACCTCCGCGCCCGTCTCGCTGTCGAGCTCCCCGGTGGGCTCGTCGGCGAGCAGCACCCGCGGTCGGTTGGCGAGCGCCACGGCGATCGACACCCGCTGCTGCTCCCCGCCGGACATCTCCGCGGGCCGGCGGTCGGCGCAGTGCGCCACGCCGACGAGCTCGAGCAGCTCCGCCGTCCGCTTCTGACGTTCGCGTCGCGCGGCCCCGGCGATCGTCAGGGGCAGGTCGACGGCGTGCCGCGAGGTCAGGTACGGCACGAGGTTGCGCGAGGTCTGCTGCGCACGAACCCGACGACGTGCCGGCGGTAGCGCACCCGCTCGCGCCGCGACAGGTCCACCAGGTCGTGCCCCGCCACCCGGGCGCGGCCGGCCGTCGGCGAGTCCACGCCCGCCAGCACGTTGAGCAACGTCGACTTCCCCGACCCCGAAGCACCGACCAGGGCGATCATCTCGCCCTCCTGAACGAGCAGGTCCAGACCCTGCAGGGCCTGCACCTCCACCGACGCCGACTGGTAGATGCGCACCAGGTTGTCGCACACCACCAGCGCGTCGTGCCCGAACTCGGGGAGGTGTCGTGGGGGAGCGGGAAGGTTCAGCACGGCTCCACCCCGTTCCCCCTCGCCTCGCGCGCGGCCCGATGCTAGCAGTGACCCAGGTCACACCGCTCTCGAGCCGCCCGCCGAACGCCGTCCGTCGTACTCCCCGCGGAGTACGCCGAGGTGTCTGCCGCGGCCGGACGCGTCGGTCCGGGCGGCTTGGCAGCGTGGTCGCCATGACCACAGAACTCCAGGCGCCCGGCCGAACCGGTGCCGAATCCACGACGAAGAGATCGCGATCCAAGACCCTGCTGCCCTGGGTCGTGGTGGCTGTGTGGGTCGGGCTCGTGGTGGGTGGCTTCGCACTCGCCGGCAAGCTCGACTCGGTGACCCGCGACGGCCAGGTGGACTACCTGCCCGCCAGCGCCCAGTCCACCAGGGTGCTCCAGGCCGAGGCCGACCTGCCTGGCGGCGAGAACGGCCTGCTGGTGGTCGTCTACGAACGGCCCGGCGGTCTCCAGCCGGGCGACCGGGAGGCGGCCTTGCGCGGCCACGCCGAGCTGGCGGAGCGCTTCGGCACCGACGCCGACGCGCCGCCCGAGATCGTCGACTCCGCCGACGGCACCGCCCTGATGTACGCGCTGCCGCTGGACCGCGAGGCGGTCGCCGAGGAGGCAGGCGCCACCGCCGATGCGCGTCGGCTGCTCGCCGACACGCCAGACGGCCTGGACGTCCACGTCACCGGCCCGACCGCGCTCGGCGCCGACATGGACGAGGTGTTCGACGCCGTCGACTCGAGGCTGCTGCTGGCGACGGCCCTGGTGGTGGCGGTGCTGCTGATCCTGACCTACCGCAGTCCGCTGCTGTGGCTGGTCCCGCTCGCCGCCGTCGGGGTCGCGGCGGTCACGTCGATGGGTGTCGTCTACGCACTGACCCAGGCCCTCGACTTCACGATCACCAGCATGAGCTCCGCGCTGCTGATCGTCCTGGTCTTCGGCGCGGGCACCGACTACGCACTGCTCCTCGTGTCGCGCTACCGCGAGGAGCTGCACCACCACGAGCGGCCGATCGACGCGATGCTGGCGGCCCTGCGGGGGGCCGGGCCGGCCATCCTGGCCTCGGCGGCGACGGTGGTCGCCGGCCTGCTGTGCCTGCTGGCCGCGGACCTCAACAGCATCAGCAGCCTCGGCCCGGTCGGTGCGGCGGGCATCGGGGCCGCGCTGCTGGTCATGCTGACGCTCTTCCCGGCGCTGCTGGTGGTGCTCGGGCGCCGCGTCTTCTGGCCGTTCGTGCCCCGCTTCGGTGCCGAGGTGCGCGCAGCCGGGTCGCGGTGGGCCCGGCTCGGCGATCTGGTCGCACGCCGCCGCGTCGTCGGCTGGCTGGTGCCGCTGGTCCTCCTGGGCGGCCTCGCGCTGGGCACCGTCGGTGTCAACAGCGCCCTGCCGCAGCTGGACCAGTTCGCCCGGTCGGCACCGGAGTCGGTCACCGGGGCGAAGCTGATCGAGGCGCGCTTCCCCGAGCAGGGCGGTCAGCCGCTGACCGTGATGAGTCGACCCGACCACAGCCGCGAGGTCCTGGCTGCCGTCGAGGACACCGACGGGGTGGTCAGGGCCGAGATCGGCCGGACCGGCGAGGACTGGGTGGAGATCTCGGCGATCCCGGTCGACCCGCCGGAGAGCGCGGGTGAGACGGCCACGATCAAGGACCTCCGGGAGAACGTGCGCGAGGTCGCCGGCGAGGACGCGCTGGTCGGGGGGCCGAGTGCCGAGAAGCTCGACGAGGCGAAAACCAACCGGAGCGACCGCAACCTGGTGATGCCGCTGATCCTGCTGGTGGTGCTCGCGATCCTCGGGCTGCTGCTGCGGTCGATCGTGGCTCCGCTGGTGCTGGTCGCCACCGTCGTGGTGTCGTACTTCGGAGCCCTCGGGGTGTGCAACCTGGTGTTCGACCACGTGCTCGGGTTCGCCGGGCTGGAGTCGTCGGTGCCCCTGATCGGGTTCCTCTTCCTGGTCGCGCTCGGTGTCGACTACAACATCTTCCTGATGACCCGGGTCCGGGAGGAAGCCGTGCGGCACGGCACCGTCGACGGCACGAAGCGTGGCCTCGCGACGACCGGAGGCGTGATCACCTCGGCCGGCGTCGTGCTCGCGGCGACGTTCGCGGTGCTGGCCTCGCTGCCGCTCGTCATGCTCGTCGAGATCGGGATACTGGTGGCCGTCGGCGTGCTCATCGACACCCTGCTGGTGCGGTCCATCGTGGTCCCCGCGCTGACGATGTCGCTGGGCCCGCGGATCTGGTGGCCCAGCAAGCTCTGGCGCGCGAACGAGGACAGAGTCGATGACCGTGTGTGAACGATGATGGCGCTCCGTCCGCCAGTGGCCGACCGGCTGCTGGCGGCGGGGTCGTTCGTGCTCGGCGTCGTCGTCGCGACCACGCTCGAGACGATCGACTTCGACGGCGAGCGGAGCGTGGACGGGTGGGCGGTCGCGCTCCTGGGCGCGGTCTCGGTGCCGCTGCTGGCCCGCCGGCGCTGGCCGATCGCCGTCGTCCTCGTCGTCCTCGTGGTGTCGACGCCGTACCACCTCCTCGACTACCCCCACGAGGCCACGTTGCCGGCCTCGCTGGTGGGGGCGTTCGCGGCGGCGCGCTACAGCGCACCACCGCGGCGGGCGGCCGCCGCCCTGCTCGCGATGGCCACGGTGACCGTGCCGGTGCTCGCCGACGAGACGTCGGGGGCACCCACC
The DNA here is from genome assembly GCF_016924665.1 of Nocardioides sp. SYSU D00038. GTDB lineage: Bacteria > Actinomycetota > Actinomycetes > Propionibacteriales > Nocardioidaceae > Nocardioides. The sequence goes on along the minus strand of NZ_JAFFJT010000023.1, from coordinate 129,213 downwards.
GATGCCCTCCTCGGCGTCGGTTGGCTGTTCATGGCCTTCTTCGCCGGGCTGGCCGTCCGGTTCCACGACAGCTGGAGGTCCGCCGTCGCCGCGCGGCTCGAGCAGGAGCGTGCCGACGAGGTCGAGCGGCGGGTGGCCGAGGAGCGGGTCCTGATCGCCGCCGAGCTGCACGACGTCCTGGCCCACGGCCTCGCGGTGGCGAACGTCCAGGCGTCGGTCGCCGCGCACCTGATCGACCAGTTGCCCGGGCAGGGGGACACGCCACTGCAGGAGCTGTCCACCACGCTCCACGACCTCTCGGACACGAGCCGGGCCACGCTCCAGGAGCTGCGCGCCGTCCTCGACGTGCTGCACGGCGGTGAGGCGGGGTCGACCGACCCGGCGCCCCACCTCGGCGAGCTGCAGCGTCTGGTGGACGTGGCCGAGGCGGCCGGGGTCCGGGTCGACGTGGAGGCTGACGGGCTGGACGACGAGCTGCCGTCGACGGTGTCCGTCGTGGCCTACCGGATCATCCAGGAGTCGCTCACCAACGTCGTGCGGCACTCGACGGCCGAGCACGCGACCGTCCGGCTCGAGCAGGACGGCCACCGGCTGCGGATCACGGTCGTGGACCACGGGCCCCCGCGGCCGGGCTCGACCGCGACACCGGCCGGCTTCGGCATCGCCGGGATGGCAGGACGCGCGCAGGCCCTCGGTGGTGAGCTGTCCGCCGGGCCGGTCGACTCCGGTGGGTTCGAGGTGTCGGCCTGCCTGCCCCTGCCGGAGACGTGGCGGGTGCCGTCGTGATCCGGGTCCTGCTCGCCGACGACCAGGCCCTGGTGCGTGGGGCGTTCGCGCTGCTGGTCGGCTCCGCCGCCGACATGGAGGTCGTCGGCGAGGCCGGCACCGGCGACGAGGCGGTGACGCTGACCCGCGAGCTGCGCCCCGACGTCGTCCTGATGGACATCAGGATGCCGAGCACCGACGGCATCGAGGCCACCCGGCGGATCTCCGCCGACGACGGGTCGAGCGGCAGCAAGGTGCTGATCCTGACCACGTTCGAGACCGACACCAACGTCCTGCAGGGTCTGCGCGCCGGGGCGTGCGGCTTCCTGCCCAAGGACACCCGCCCGGACGCCCTGCTGGACGCCATCCGCACGGTTGCGGCCGGGGAGGCGCTGCTGTCGCCGGGCGCGACCAGGGCGGTGATTACCCGCGCGCTGAGCCACCCGGACGCTCCGGCGCCCGAGCGGCTGGCCAGCCTGACGGCGCGCGAGCGCGAGGTGCTGCGGCTGGTCGCCGCGGGCCGGAGCAACCAGGAGATCGCGGCCGAGCTGGTCGTCAGCCCGCTGACCGCCAAGACCCACGTCGCCCGCATCCTCGCAAAGCTGGGCGCCCGCGACCGGGTGCACCTCGTGATCGCCGCCTACGAGGCCGGGCTCCGCTAGGCGCTCCGCGCAGGATCCGTCCTTCCGGAGAGGCAGCAGCAGGACCCGGCGTCCGCTGTCCGCCGCGCCACGACACGATCACGAGCTCAGGGTGCAGCGAGGACGGTGACGTGGTTGGCCACCGCGAGCCCGCCCATGTTGTGCACCGCGCCGAGGCGGGCTCCCGCGACCTGGTGCCCGGGGAAGGTGCCGGTGAGCTGCATCGCGACGCAGACGTGCTGGGAGACGCCGGTGGCCCCGACGGGGTGACCCTTGGATTTCAGGCCGCCCGAGGGGTTGACCGGGAGGACGCCACCGGGCAGGACCAGGCCCTCCTCGAGGGCACGGCGCCCCTCGCCGGGGCCGGCGAGCCCGAGCACCTCGTACATCCGCAGCTCGGCGATGGTGAAGCAGTCGTGGAGCTCGACGAGGTCGAGGTCGGTCGTCGAGACGTCCGCGTCGGCCAGGGCTCGGTGCCAGGCGAGCTCCGTCGCGGCGAAGGCCAAGGGGTCGCGGCGCGACGACGGCAGGTGGTCGTTGGCAGCGGCCCACCCCACGACGCGGACGGCGCCGTGCCGCTCCGAGGTCGGCCGGTGGCCGAGGACCAGCGCGGCGGCGCCGTCGGAGACCGGGGAGCAGTCGGTGCGTCGTAGCGGTGCGGCGACCACCGGGTTCCGCTCGGACGTGGTGGAGCAGAACTCCTCGCCGAGGTCCTTGCGCAGGTGGGCCAGCGGGTTGGCGGCCCCGAGGCGGTGGCTCTTGGCGGCGATGGCACCCAGGGTGTCGGCCACCGGCCCGTGGCGTCGCTCGTACTCGCGGGCGACGTCGGCGAACAGGCCGGCGAACCCGCTGGTCGACGAGGTCCCGGCGGCGTCGTAGTCGGCGCCCAGGAGGGCGGAGCCCACGGCCTCGGGCGGGATGCCGGTCATCTTCTCGACGCCGATGACCAGGATCGTCGTCGCGCGCCCGGCGAGCAGGTGGGTCAGGGCGGTGTGCACGGCCGCGGAGCCTGACGCACAGGCGTTCTCGACCCGCAGCGAGGGGACCCCGAACAGCCCGTCGTCGATCTGGAGGGGGAGCGAGGACGGGAACCCCAAGGGGTGCATGCCCGAGTTGAAGTGACCGACGACCACGAGGTCGACCTGCCGTGGGTCGACGGCCGCGTCCGCCAGGGCTGCCCGTCCCGCCTCGACGACGAGCGACTCGAGCGTGGCCTCGGGCCGCTTGCCGAACTGCGTGTGGCTCCAGCCCAGCAGCAGCGGGGTCCTGCTCACCATCCGGTCCACCGTCCTCGGAGCTGTTTCTTGTCGATCTTGCCGACGGCCGTGGTGGGCAGCTCCTCGACGAGGACCACCGCCTTCGGACGCTTGTAGGCGGTGAGCGCGCCGCGCGCGGCGGCGGCTATCTCGTCCGCGCTGACGCCTCCGCCGTCGGGGATCACGAAGGCCACGACGGCCTCGCCCCAGTCGGGGTGGGGCACCCCGGCGACGGCGACCTCCTTCACCCCGTCGAGCTGGGCGAGCACCTGCTCGACCTCGCTGGAGTACACGTTGAGCCCGCCGCTGATGATCATGTCCTTCTTGCGGTCCACCAGGTGGAGGTAGCCGTCGGTCGTGAGGTAGCCCAGGTCACCGGTGTGCAGCCACCCCTCCCGGAGTGCTTCGCTGGTCTCGTCGGGACGGGCCAGGTATCCCTCCATCGTGTACGGCGTCCGGGCGGTCACCTCGCCCACCTCGCCCGGCGCGCAGGTCGACCCGTCACTCGCCCGGACCCGGACCTCGGCCATGACGACGGGCTGGCCACAGCTGGTCAGGCGGTGCCCGCCCTCGGCGTCGAGGCGGTGGTCGTCGCGGCGGAGCCGGGTGAGGAAGTTCGGTGCCTCGGACTGCGCGTAGAGCTGCATGAACACCGGCCCGAGGAGGCGCAGGCCCTGCTCCAGCCTGTCCCTCGTGATCGGCGCGGCCCCGTAGAGGATCGTCCGCAGCGAGGTGCCGTCGAAGTCGCCGCGGCTGACGACGGCGTCGAGGAGCCGGTAGATCATCGTGGGGACGAGGAACAGGTAGCTGACGCGGTCCTGCTCGATCCGGTCCAGGACCGACTCGACGTCGAACCGGTCCTCCACCAGCACCGTGGCGCCCTTGGTGAGGGCGGCCTGCAGCAGGAACCCGGCGCTGTGGGGGAGCGGCGAGGTCAGCAGCAGGACGTCGTCGGCGGTGAGCTCCATCTCGATCAGGTGCGACAGCAGGTTCATCGCGATGCCCCGCTGCGTGTGCACCGCGCCCTTGGGGCGGCCCGTCGTACCGCCGGTGTACATGATCAGCGCGCGTGACGACGGGGGCACCGTGCCGTCCTGCACCACGGGCTCGTGGCCGAGGGCGTCCTGCCACTCGTCGGCGTCGCCACCGACCACCAGGGTCTGGGTGACGGCGCCCGAGGCGCGGGCCTGCTCGACCGCGGCCAGCCGGTCGTGCTGGACGACGCACACCGTCGCTCCCGAGTCGCCGATGATGTAGGCCTGCTCGTCGACCGAGAGCATCAGGTTGAGCGGCACCTTCGCCCCACCCAGGAGGGCGACGGCGAGGTCGGCGACGACGTACTCCGCGCAGTTGCGCAGGACCAGCGCCACGGGGGTGCCGGGGCCGACCCCTCGCTCACGGAGGCTTCCCGCGACCGCCCGGGCCGCTCGGTCCAGCTCCTCGAACGTCCAGGTGCGGCCGTCGACCACGAGCGCCCGGCGTGCGCCGTGGCGGGCCACGGCGTGGCAGAGGTAGTCCCGGAGCACGGGATCGCGCACCGTCACTGCTCTCCTGCCTCGTGCGGATCGGTCACCCGGGCCACCCGCATCGCGAGTGCGAGCGCCCGGTAGAGACCGACCAGCCACACCGCCTCCTGGACGCGCGGCCACCCCAGCTGCTCCACAGCACGCTCGAAGTGCTCGTCCTCGACGTCGCCGGTCCGGCACAGCTCGCGCGCGAGGGCGGCCACCCGCGGGGCGTCGTGCGGCAGCGGAGCACCGTCGCGCAGGGCCAGTGCCAGGTCGTCGGCCAGGCCGACCCTGCGGGCGAGCGGTAGGTGCCCGGCCCACATGTAGCCGCACCGGTCGTGCGCTGCGACCACGAGGACCACGGTCTCCCGCTCGACGGGCGACAGGAGTCCCTGGCGGAAGCTCCCGGCGAGCTCGAGTACGGCGCGACCGACGCGAGGGCTGGCGACCATCAGGTCGAACGGGCCGCTGAGCCGGCCCGCGTCGTCGACCGGGCCGACGCCAAGGCCTGCGTCCGACCAGTCGGCTCGGATCGTGGTCGCCAGGTGCTGCTGGTCCTCGGTGAGTGGCCCGGCCGACGTCCACGGGACGCGACCGAGGCTCGCGATGGTGCCGCCGGTGCTCATCGTTCCCCCAGGTACGCCGAGCGGACCCGGTCGGAGCGCAGCAGCTCCGCGCCGGTGCCGGTCAGGACGATCCGCCCGTCGGCGAGGACGTAGCCCTGATCCGACAGCGAGAGGGCGCGGTGCATGTTCTGCTCGGCGAGCAGCACCGTGACGTCCTGGGCGGTGACGGCCTCGATCACCTCGAAGACCTGGTCCACGACCATCGGCGCCAGGCCGAGGGACGGCTCGTCGAGGATGAGCAGGCGCGGGCGCGAGACGAGGGCCCGACCCAGGGCGACCATCTGCTGCTCGCCGCCGGACATGGTCCCGCAGAGCTGGCGCGAGCGGGCCTTGAGCACGGGGAACATCTCGAAGGCCAGGTCCACGCCGGCGTCGGCCCGCTCCCGGGCCGCGCGGTGGTGCAGGCCCAGGCGGAGGTTGTCGTGCACCGTCATCTCCTTGAAGAGCCGACGCCCCTCGGGCACGATCGCCATGCCCAGCTGGGGACGGTCGGCCGCCGCCCGGCGGGTGATGTCCTCACCGTCGAGGAGGACCTGGCCCGAGGTGACCGGCTGCATGCCCATCAGCGCCTTGACCAGGGTGCTCTTGCCGGCGCCGTTCGCCCCGATCAGCGAGACGGTCTCGCCGGCGGTCACGTCGAGGCTCACCCCTCGGAGCGCAGCGGCCTCTCCGTAGCCCACGACCAGGTCTCGTACCTCAAGCATCGACAGGTCCTCCCAGGTAGGCCTCGACGACGCGGGCGTCGTCGAGCACGTCGGTCGGGGTGCCGTCGGCCAGGTTGCGCCCCTGGTTCAGCACGTACATCCGGTCGGCTATGGACGAGACGGCCCGCACGTTGTGCTCGATGTAGACCACCGCCATGCCTCGGTCGCGCAGGGACGAGATGAGGTCCAGGCCCATCGCCACCTCGCTCGGGTTGAGGCCGCCGAGCACCTCGTCGAGCAGGATGAGCTGAGGATCGAGCGCGATCGCCCGAGCGATCTCGAGGAACTTCCGCTCGTGCAGCGTGAGTGCCCCGACCTGGGCGCCGGCGTGCGCGGCGAGGCCGACCTCCTCGAGCACCTCGTGTGCTCGGTCGATCGCCTCGACGCGGCCCGTGCGGTGGCGGCCGAACATCGATGCGGTCGCGACGTTCTCCGCGACGGTGAAGGAGCCCAGGGGTCGCGGCACCTGGAAGGTCCGGGCGATACCGGCCTGGGCCCGCTGGTGCGGCGGCGTGCGGGTGAGGTCCTTGCCCGCGAACTCGACCCTGCCGCCGGACACCGGGAGCGAGCCGGCGATCGTGCTCAGCAGGGTGGTCTTGCCCGACCCGTTCGGCCCGACGAGTCCGACGATCTCGCCCTCCGACACCGCCAGGTCGACCGACGACAGGGCGGCGACACCGCCGAAGCGCTTGGTGACTCCGGTGCAGCGCAGCAGGCTCATCGCGCGCCTCCCGTCGTGGCAGTCGTGGCGGTGGTCGTGCCGGTGGTCGTGCCGGTGGCGGTCGGCCGACGGCGCGGGATGGCCCCCGAGATGCCGTGGGGCATCAGGGCGATCACGACCACGAGGGCCAGACCGAGGATGATCTGCGACAGCTCGGGGGAGCCGATGTCGAGCAGCGCCTCCCGCACCAGCACCACCGAGGCGGCTCCGATGAGCGGTCCCCACCAGCGGGTGATCCCGCCGAGGATCGTCATCATGATCACCAGCAGCGGGATGTTGAGGGTGAACACCGCCCCGACCTCGACGTACCCGAGGAAGACCGCCTGGGGCGCGCCGGCCAGGCCGGCCAACCCCGCGCTGGCCGCGAACGTCAGCACCTTGTAGCGGTACGTGGGCACGCCCAGCGACTCGGCGACGGCCTCGTCGTCACGGATGGACCGGAGCGCCGCCCCCCACCGGGTGGTGGAGGTGGCGATCGCGACGCCGGCGGTGGCGGCCGCGATCGCGGTGCCGACGACGAACTGGTGCCCGGTCGACTCGCCGATCCAGGTGTCCGCCGCGAGCTCGCGGACGAAGACCCCGGTGCCGCCGTCGAGGAACGCCAGGTTGGACACGACGGCCACGACGATGAAGGCCATCGCGAGCGTGATCATCCCGAACAGGTCGCCGGCGAAGCGTGGGGAGGAGAACACCGCGATCCCGACCACGAGGGCCAGGGCCGCCGCCACCAGCCCGGCGACGACCAGCGCCACGGCGAACGGGGCGTCGGTGTGGCGCAGGACGGCCGCGGTGGCGTAGACGCCGATCCCGAAGAACACGCCGTGCCCGAAGCTGGCGTAGCCGGAGTTGCCGGAGAAGAGGCTCCAGCTCAGGGCGAGGCCGATCCAGGTGACGAACTGGAACCCGAAGGCGATCACGAAGTCGGACCCGAACGACGGCACCAGGGCCATGGCGAGCAGGGCGCACAGGACGACGGCACCGAACTGCCGCCAGAGGGAAAGGTCGCGGAACGGGGTCATGCGAGCCTCCTCGAGGCGGTCGCCTCGCTCACGAACCGGCGCACCGGCTGGGCGGCGAGGAACAGGAAGAGCACGCCGAAGGTGACGGCAGGCGCCCACTGCGGCGGGAACCACAGGGACCAGGCGTTCTGGATCATCATGAGCACGACCGCCGCCACGAGGGCCCCGAGCGGCCGGCCGAGACCGCCGAGCATGGTCGCCACCACGACGATGCCGATCCACTGCAGCGGCAGGGTCGGGCTCAGCGGCATCCGCAGGCTCACGACCATGCCGGCGACGGCCGCGCTCGACGCGGCCAGGCCGGACACCGCCAGGGTGATCGGCACGACCCGCACGCCGAGGGTCCGGGCGATGTCGGCGTCCTGGCGCATCGCCTGCACGGCGCGGCCGGCGCGGGTGCGCCGCAGCGCCCACGCGGAGACGCCGACCATCAGCACCGCGCAGACCAGGGCCAGCAGGTCGACCGGCTGCACCGCCAGCTGTGGCAGCGGCTCGGGGAACCGCAGGCTCGTGGTGAAGCCGTCGGAGAGCCGGGGGCGCAGGTTCAGCAGGTCGGGGCTCCAGACCATCGAGGCCACGCTCTCGGTGACGATGAACAGGGCGAAGGTGATGAGCAACGTCGTGAACGGCTCGGCCCTCAGCACCAGGAAGAGCCACTGGACGGCGACGCCGACCACGAAGAAGACCGGCACCGTCACCAGGAGCGTGAGGAGGGGGTCCCAGAGCTGCTCGGTGACGAGGCTGTAGGTGAGGTAGGCGCCGAGCAGGGTCAGCGACAGGTGGAAGAAGTCGGCCACCCCCAGGTGGCCCCACTTGACGCTGAGGCCGAGCGCGATGCTGCCGAAGAGACAGCCCAGCAGGGCACCGTTGAGGAGCGTCTGGGCGAGGGCGAGCGACGATACGGACATGACGACCTCTCAGGTCGGGCCGCCGTGACCCCCGGTCCACCGGGAGCCACGGCGCGCGCTTCGGTCAGGGGTTGTAGTCGATCTCGGCACCGCTGACGTCCTCGGGCCACACCAGCACCCGGGTCCCGTCCTGCACCTGGGCGACGCGGTTGATGTCGGCGCCGTAGTTGTTGTAGCCGTCGAAGTTGAGCGTGCCGACGACGGTCTCGACCTCGTTGGCGTTGAGCCACTCGATGACGGCCGCGTTGTCCGCGCCGGCCTCGAGGATGCCGGTGAGCAGGATCTGCCACGCCGCGAGGCCCGCCGCCGCCTGCGTCTCCACGAGGGGGAACACGCCCTCCTCCTCGGCCACCTCGCTGTAGCTCTTCGCGAAGTACTGCGCGACCGGGCTGCCGCCCAGAGGCTCGTGGTGCTCGTAGATGGAGGAGATCATCATCCCCTCGGCCTTGTCCCCGAGGTCCGCCACGGCCGGGGGCGCCGGCAGGGCGACGTAGATCGAGCGCGGCTCGTAGCCGATCCCGTCGAAGGCCTGGTAGAGGTTGGTGATGTCCGCCCCCAGGCCGCCCACGTAGACCAGGTCGGGGTCGGCAGTCTGGATCCGAAGCGCGATGGAGCTGAAGTCCGTCGTCCCCAGGTCGTACTCCAGGTCGCCGGTGATCTCGGTGCCGGCCTCCTCCAGCGCCTCGACGACCGCGCCGCGGTAGCTCAGCGTCGTCGGGAACTTGGCGGTGGCGAAGAACGCCGTGCTCGGCGGGTTGCCGCTCGACTCCAGGGCCGCCACGACCGCGTCGGCCTGGGCGTCGAACATCCTCGCCGGGTCGTCCACGCCGCCGCCGATCTGCCAGGCCGGGAAGTGGTTCTCGCCGATCAGCTTGTCCGGGGCGCCGTTGGTGGCCGTGGGGTAGGCGTAGCCCGCCCGGCTGACGGGCCCGGCGCCGGCGAGGGTGGCGGCACCGCCGTACGGGCCCATCACGAAGTCGACGCCGTCGCCGATCAGGCGCTCGTAGTTGGAGGTGACCGTGCCGGGCGTCGACTGGTCGTCCAGGACCCGCCACTCGAGGGGGCGGCCGTCGAGGCCGCCGCAGTCGTTGACCCAGTCGGTGACGAGTCCGGCGACCGCGTTGTGCAGGGTCGCGGTCGGCGCGAGCGGGCCGGTGAGGCTCAGGGAGCCGCCGACGACGATCGGCTCGCCCGTGGGGGTCGCGCCCTCGTCGCAGGTCATGCCGGCGACCGGGGCCACGAGCTCGGCGTCGGGGAGGTCGGCAGCGGCGTCGTTGTCGTCGCCCTCGTCGTCGACGACGCCGCCGCAGGCGGAGAGCACCAGCGCCGCGCAGGCGGTGGCGGCCAGGCCGCGGAGGCGGGGCAGGGAGGTGGTGAGCATGGCGTTCTCCTGGTCTCAGTTGTCGAGGAATGCGACGACGCGGCAGGGCGACGCGCTGGTCTTGGGCAGCTTGAGCGGGAAGAACCCCACGTGGAATCCCGTCAGCGGGAGGGCGGCGAGGTTGTCGAGCTGCTGGATGATGAACGCCTCCTTGTCGGCGATGGCGAAGTGGCCGTCCCACAGCTCCTTGGGGTCGCCGGTGGCCTCGTAGGCCGCCTTCATCACGGGGAAGGGACGGTCCCACGCCATCGCGTCGGTGCCGAGGACCGTGGCGCCGAGACCGGTGAGGTAACGGGTGCCGTCGCCGCTCATGCCGGGGTAGTTGAAGAACTCCGGGTCGGCCGGGGTGTAGCGCTCCTGACCGGTGCGCAGCATCACCGCGTCGCCCTGCTGGACCTCACGGCCGGTGGCCGCGATCGCCCGTTCGAGGGTCTCGATGGTCAGGGCCTCGCCGGGCACGGCCCACTCCCGGACGTCGAGCACCATGCCCGGGCGGTAGAGCTCCTCGAGTGCGATGTCGCTGATGGTGCGCGCCGGCTTGCCCTCGATGAGGCTGCCGCTGTGCAGCGGCGCGTCCACGTGCGTGCCGCAGTGGGTGTTCATCTCCGTGAGCCAGTCCTCGCCCCAGCCCTCGCCGTTGGGCAGGTGCTCGGCCGGGCAGCCGAAGATGTCCATGGTGCGTTGGAGACCCTCCCCGGCGGGGGTGAGGTACTTGATCTTGGGGGCGAGCACCATCTCGAGCGCCCGGTAGGACTCGGGGACGAGCTCCCGGTTGGCGGGGTCGAGCGTGCGGGACAGATCGACGAGCGTGGTCATGTGCGGTGCCTTTCGTTGGGTCAGTAGGGGAGCTGGACGCGGTTGCGGAGGACGCCGATGCCGTGGACCTCGAGCTCCACCTCGTCGCCGTCCTTGAGGCGCTTGCCGATCTCGACGGGGCTTCCCGACAGGACCGTGCCGGTGCCGAGCACGTCGCCGGCGAGGATCGTGCGGCCACGGCTGAAGTGGACGACGGCGTCCTCGAAGGAGTGGTGCATCGTCGAGGACGAGCCCTGCGACCAGACCTCGCCGTTGACCCGGGCCTCCATCCGGAGGTCGTAGGGCGAGCCGAGCTCGTCGGGCGTGACGATGCAGGGGCCGAGGGTGTTGGAGCCGTCGAAGTCCTTCCCACGGGAGGGGCCGAGCTGCGACTCCATCACCGTCATCTGGAGGTCGCGACAGCTCCAGTCGTTGAAGATCGTGTAGCCGAAGATGACCCCGCTCGCGTCCTCCGGGGCGACGTCCTTGGTCGTCTGACCGATGACGGCGGCGAACTCGAGCTCGTAGTCGAGCTGTCGCGTCTCGGACGGCGCGACGATCAGGTCACCGGGTCCGCTGATCGCCGTGTGGTCGGCGGTGTAGTAGACGACCTGGCGCGAGAAGACCTCCGGGGTGTCGAACTTGCCGGTCGCCACCAGCCGCTCGTACTCCGCCTCGGGGTCGTCCGCCGCCGCCGCGAGGCTCCGGGCCATGCCGCGGAACGCCGGCTGCAGGTGCTCGATGAAGAGCGAGCAGTCCCGGAGGCGCGGGGGGTCGGGGAGCGGGGCGCGCAGGGTGACCTCCTGCACGTCGTGCACCGCCTCGGCGGGGTGCGAGTCGCACAGCTCCCGGGCGTCGTCGAGCGCCTCCGCGCCGGCACGCACCAGGGCGAGCATCGAGGCGAAGCGGGGGTCGGCGCCGGACGCCCGGGTCAGGCTGACCGCGGTGTCCCCGTCGAGTGCGCCGACGTGGGTCTCGCCACCGGTGGTGAACGTGATGAGCCTCAAGGTGACCCTCTCCTTCTGTGGGGTGTGACCACCCTCGGCGCCGTGACGGCGGTCACCTAGGGCGTCGCCCGACACAAAGCGACCCGCGGTCTGTCACGGCGTGACAGCCGTCACACGTGGCCGAGGGCGGCACTGAGCTCGTGCATGCGCAGCGCGGTCTCGAGGCGGAAGCGGTCGTCCACGTTGCGCAGGTCGACGCCCAGCACGGCCTCGATGCGGGCGATCCGGTTGCGCACCGTGTTGTAGTGGACGTGCAGGGCGGCCGCGGTGTCGGGCAGGTGGCGGTCGTGGCTGAGGAAGGTGCGCAGCGTTGCGACGAAGGTGGTCCCGCGCTCGTCGTCGAGGTCGAGGAGCGGCCCGAGCACGTCGTGCACCGTCGTGCGCAGGTGGGCCGCCGGCAGGCTGGCCATCCCGAGGATGCCGAGCTCGTGCGCGGTGACCACCGACCCGGTCGTCTCGCCCCGCAGCGCGAGCTCGCACGCGGCCCGCGCCTCGTCGTACGACGTGGAGTAGTCGACCAGGTCGGCGCACGCCCGGCCGATGCCTACCACCCAGCCGTGCCGGGACCGGGCGACGGCGTCGCAGAGCCGGTCGCGCAGCTCGCCGGCCGACCGGCCACGGGGGTGGACGACGCACACCACCCGCCCGCCGCGCTCCACCGTGGGGCTGCCGGGACTGACCGTCCGCAGCAGGTTCGCCAGCTCGACCGCGGGTGGCTCGGCGCCGTCCACCCGGCGGCCGGCCACCAGGATCTGCGCGCCGGGTTGCACGCTGAGCCCGGTCAGGGCCATCCGGGCTCGCACCACCTCCCAGTCGGCCACCCGCCCGGTCAGCAGCTCGTCGACCAGCTCGCCGGTGAGACGCTCGGCCGTGCGCTCCCGCTCGCTGACCCGCAGCAGCTGCAGTCGGAACAGCCCGACGCAGAGGTCGACGAAGGCACGCCCGTCCTCGTCCAGCTCGCGGGTGTGGATGACGACCACCGTGAGGAGGCCGTCGTCGTCGAGCCGCAACCGGGTCACCACGCGTGGGTTGCCCTCGCCCAGCGTGCCCGCGGCGCGGACCAGGGCGCCGTCCTCCTGCCGCAGCTCCACGCGACAGCCGAGCTCTCGGGCGAGTAGGTCGAGGGCCGCGTCGGGCATGTCCTGCTGGGCGAAGCTGCTGGCGAGGCGGGCCGAGGCCTGTGCGTGCCGCAGGGCGCGTGCGGCCCGCTGCTCGGAGTGGGCCGCCCGCGCCTCGCGACGGCCGTCGACGTCGAGCTGGCGGAGTCGGACGCCGAGGTCGTGGGCGATCGCCTCGAGGGTGCCGAGCTCCTCGGTGGTCCACGGGTAGGGCTGGCGGTGCGCCGCGTAGAGGACGCCCAGCGTGACGTCCGCGACGAGGATCGGCACGATGAGCGTCGCCTGGATCCCCTCGTTGTCGATGAGGCGCTTCAGCAGCGGCACCCGCCGCGAGTCGTGGCGGTAGTCACGGCTCATCTGCGGTCGACGCTCCAGCGCCACCCGGCCCCCGATGCCCTCGCCGACCTTGAGCCGCCAGGCAGCGGCCATCTCGGTGGACTCCACACCGTGGTGAGCCCCCATCACGAGGTGCTCCTCCTCGACGAGGCCGGCCCACGACACCGGGCAGCCCAGCACCGTCGCGACGTGGTCGGTCGCGATCTGCAGCGCCTGGGTCGCGTCCTTGGCGGCCAGCAGGTGCCGCAGGTAGTGGGTGGACGCCGCCGGCGGGAGTTCGGTGATCACGGTGCCTCCAAGACGTATCCGCATCCAAAGTTGAACCCGAGTCCACTGTCTGGCAGCGTACGCCCTACGGGGGTGCCTGTCACCAGAGGAGGTGCGCGATGGAGTCGGAGGCGGACGGTTGGTCGCCGCGACCCGCCGGGCCGGACAACGCCCGCACCCGTCGTCGCGGGCAGCGGCGCGACCGCGTCTTCGACGCGGCCGTGGCGCTCATCGTCGAGCAGGGCTACGAGGCCACGACGATGGACGAGATCGCCCTGCGCGCCGACGTGGCGCGGACCTCGGTCTTCAACTACTTCGAGCGCAAGTCGGCGTTCCTCGACGAGTGGTCGGCTCGCCGTCGCGAGCGCGCGTTCCGCTCGCTGCCGCGTGCCGGTGGCGACGGGACGCTTCGCGACGAGCTGAGCGACAGCCTGCGGGTGCTGGCCGACGTCAGCAGTTCCTCTCGCCGCGAGACGACCGCGTTGATCGGTGCCGCCGTCCGCGAGCTCGACCTCCTCGACGACCACCCGCTGACCCACGAGTTCGGTGCCGTCGTCGAGCGGCACCGCACCGAGCTCCGACCCGGGGTCGACCCGCACCTCGTCGCGATGACCCTGACCGTGGGCTACTTCGCCGTCCTCCGTTCGTGGATCGGCACCGGACCGCCGCGCTTCGAGCTGGAGGCTCGCTTCCTCGGGTTGCTCGACCTGCTGATGCAAGGCGCGCTCGACGGCTAGGTGCTCCCGGCCTGCGGGCAGACGCACAGTGAGAGGGTGGCGTCGTGACGCCGGATGAGGTGCGGATCCGCCCGCGCCGACCGGAGGACGTCCCGGTGCTGGCGACGGCGCTGCTGGCGCAGCAGTCCACCACCCGCTACCCGTTCCGCGACCCCCTGCCGGTCCCGGTCGAGGACTTCCTGCACGCACGGGACGCCGCGGGCGCGTGGACGGCCGAGCTGGCCGGTCGGCCGGTGGGTCACGTGTGCCGGACGGGTCCGGCGGAGGGCTTCCCGGCAGCGAGCCTCCTCAACGAGGCGTGCGCGCGGGCGCACGGCTGCGACCCGAGCCGGTTGACCTACGTGAGCGCCTTCTTCGTGGCCACCGCGGCCCGTGGCGCCGGGATCGGCCGACGCCTCTTGCAGACGGTCGTGGACGACATGCGCGCCCATCGTCTGCGCCCGTGCCTGGAGGTGCTGCCGACGCACCCCGGAGCGATGACGCTGTACGTGTCGACGGGTTGGCGCACCGTCCACCGGTTCCGGCCGGAGTGGTTGCGCGAGGTTGCCGGCGACGAGGGACCGGACGTGCACGTGATGGTGCTTGACCGGCCCTGACCAGAGCGCAGCACCTCGTCACGCTCGTCGTCACGTTCGGCGACGAGGTGGCAGCAGGCGACCGTTGCCACTAACATGCCAGCCAGTCGGTATGAAAGGGATGCAGTGCTGGACGATGTGCACGAGGTGCTGATGACCACTCGCTCGGTCCGGCGCCGGCTCGACCTCGAGCGTCCGGTACCGGTCGAGGTCGTCGGCGAGTGCCTCCAGATCGCGCTCCAGGCACCGACCGGGGGGCACGCCGAGGACTGGCGGTTCGTCGTCGTCGGAGACCCGGACCTCAAGCAGCGGATCGGTGAGATCTACCTGCGCAACTACGAGGCCCACGTCCTCGCGCCGTTGCGATGCACCGGGGTCGACGACCCGGCGGTGGCCGGGCGGCTCGGGGTGGGGGACAGCGGGCGGCCGACGGCGCGAACCGAGCGGATCCTTGCCGGGGCCGACCACCTCGCCCGCAACATCGGCCGCGCTCCGTGGCTGGTCCTCGCGTGCGCGACCCGCCCGTCACCCGCGGGCGGTGGCCCGGGGACCTGGTCGGCCGTCTACGGCTCGGTCTACCCGGCCGTCTGGTCCTTCAACCTCGCGTTGCGTGCGCGCGGGCTCGGCACCTGCATCACCTCGCTGACCCTGCACTCCGCCGGCGAGGTCGCCGAGCTGCTCGCCATCCCCGACGACGTCGTGCAGGTGACGCTCCTGCCCGTGGCCTGGACGGTCGGCACCGACTTCAAGGTGGCGGCGCGCCGTCCGGTCGCCGAGGTCGCGTCGCTGGACCGCTGGGGCACCCCCTTCCCGTACGCCGACCGCACCTTCGACGAGCTGGCGGGCCGCGCATGAGCACCCGCGTGATCGCCGACGTCGACGAGGTGCTTACGACGACGCGCGCCGTACGCCGCCGCCTCGACCTGGAGCGGCCCGTCCCGCGCGAGGTCGTCGAGGAGTGCCTCGAGCTCGCGCTCCAGGCGCCGATGGGCTCCAACCTCGAGCACTGGCGCTTCGTGGCCGTCGACGACCCGGAGGTGAAGCTCCGGATCGCCGAGCTCTACCGGGAGATCTGGGTCGAGACGGTCGAGGCGCCGCTCGCCGGCGGCGAGGCGGCGACGGTCACCCGGCTCTCGCCGACCACCCGCGCCGACGAGGCCACGGCCGCCCGGCAGCAGCGGGTGCTCGACAGCGTCAAGCACCTGGTCGACCGGCTCGAGCAGGTGCCCGTGCTGGTGGTCGTGTGCAGCGTGAAGCCACTGCCGGACGAGATCGTCGGCGGACGCGCGTCGGGCTACTACGGGTCGATCTTCCCGGCCGTCTGGTCCTTCCAGCTGGCGCTGCGCTCGCGCGGCCTCGGCTCGGTCCTGGCCACGGCGCTCGCCCACCGCGCCGAGCAGGTCGCGAAGGTGCTTGAGCTGCCCGAGGACTGCCGGGTCGTCACGCTGGTGCCGGTCGCCTACACGCAAGGACTGGAGTTCGGGCGCGGGTCGCGGGGGCCGGTCTCCGACGTCCTCGCCTGGAACGGCTGGGGGGAGCGCGCATGAGGGCGGCGTACGTCGCGCGTCCCGACCGCGACGATCCGCTGGCCGCGCTGGAGATCGGCCACCTCGAACCGCCAACTGCGCCCGAGGGCTGGGTGGAGGTCGAGGTCCGGGCGACGAGCCTGAACATGCACGACGTCTGGCTGCTGCGCGGAGCCGGCGTCCGACCGAAGGCCTTGCCGCTCGTGCTCGGCAGCGACGCCGCCGGGGTTGTCGACGGTCGCGAGGTCGTCGTGCACCCCGTCGCCCCCGACCCGCCCGGGACCTTCGCGCCCGGCGCGACGCTGCTCTGCGACGCCGGCTTCGGCACTCTCGCCGGCCGCACCTGCGTGCCGGAGGGGAACCTCGTCGACAAGCCCGCCGGGCTGACCTGGGAGCAGGCAGCGTGCCTGCCGACGGCGTGGCTGACCGCCTGGCGGATGCTGGTCACGCAGGCGCGGGTCGAGCCCGGCCAGGTGGTGCTGGTCCAGGGCGCCGGCGGCGGGGTCGCCACCGCCGCGGCGACGCTCGCGACCGGGCTCGGCTGCCGGGTCCACGTGACGTCGCGGTCGGAGGAGAAGCGTGCCCGGGCTGTGGAGTTCGGCGCGGCTGGAGCCTGGCCGCCCGGTGCGCGCCTCCCGGAGCTGGCAGATGTCGTCATCGAGTCGGTCGGCGCGGCCACCTGGGAGCACTCCCTGCGCGCGGTTCGGCCGGCCGGCACCGTGGTCGTCTGCGGTGGGGCCAGCGGCATGGTCGTCGAGACCGACCTCGCGCGCGTCTTCGCCCGCCAGCTTCGGATCATCGGGTCGTCGATGGGCAGCATCGAGGAGATGCGCGCGCTCGTCGACTTCGTCGAGAGCAGCGGCGTCGGCCCGGTCGTCGACTCGACCTCCGACCTGGACGGCGTCGCCGCGGCGTACGACCGGATGCTGCGCGGCGACGCCTACGGCAAGCTCTGCGTGGTCCCGTCGTGAACGCGGTCGAGGTTGAGCGCCGCGGTGCCGTGCTGTGGGCTCGGATCGCCCGTCCCGAGCGGGCCAACGCCTGCGGGTCCGACGTGATGGCCGCCCTGGAGGGCTGGCTCGAGCAGGGTCGTGACCAGGGCGTGCGGGTACTCGTGTTGACCGGTACGGGCGGCAGCTTCTGCGCCGGCGCCGATCTCAAAGAGGCCGCCACACTTGTCGGTGACCACGACGCACTGCTCGCCTTCCTGCGCCGCGGCCGCGATCTCGTCGCCGCGATCCGCGAGGCGCCGGTGCCGGTCATCGCCGCGGTCAACGGCGTCGCGTACGCCGGCGGGCTCGAGCTTCTGCTCGCGTGCGACGTCGCGGTGGCCGGTGCATCCGCTCAGGTCGGCGACCGGCATCTCGCCCAGGGCCAGGTGCCCGGCTGGGGGAGCAGCGCCCTGCTGCCCGCGGCCGTCGGCCGCGCGACCGCCACGCGCCTGCTGCTCGGCGCCGAGTCCCTCGACGCCGCCGAGGCGCTGCGCATCGGTCTGGTCTCGGAGGTCGTCGACGACCACCTCCTCGACGAGCACGTCACCACGCTCGCCGACACGATCGCGTTGTACGACGCGGTCGCGGTCGACCGGATGCTCCGGCTGACGCGCCGCGATCCCGCCGACCTGGCGACCGCGGCGGCCTGGGAGTGGCAGGTGCTCCAGGAGCACGCCGCGTCGGTCGGCGCCCGCGACCACGTCGTCCGGTTCTCGAGCCCATCACCAGCGGAGGAATCATGACCAGCACGACCGTCGCCGACCCGTCGAGCCTGCTCGATTTGGTCGGACAGGAGCTCGGCAGCAGCGCACCGATGTCGATCTCGCAGGCCGAGGTCGACACCTTCGCGGACCTCACCCGGGACCACCAGTGGATCCACGTCGACGTCGAGCGGGCGCAGGCCGGGCCGTTCGGGTCGACCATCGTGCACGGCTTCTTCATCCTGGCCTTCGTGCCGCACGTGCTGGCGGACATCCTCGCCGTCGACAGCTTCTCGATGGGCGTCAACTACGGCCTGGACCGGGTGCGGTTCGTGCGTCCGCTCCCACCCGGCGAAGAGGTCGTCGGCCGCGCCGTCCTCACCGACGCGAAGCGACTGGAAGGTTCGTCAGGGGTGCAAGCGACCGCGCGTGTGACGTTAGAGTTCGCGCGCGACGCACAGACGTGCTGCGTCGCCGACGTCGTGTTCCGCTACTACGACTAGGAGTCCCGTGGCCGAGGAGAAGACATCGGGCCGACGGCGCTGGCCGGAGGGCTACGACCCGCAGCGGACCCGCAGCGAGCTCGTGGCGAGTGCGCTGCGGCTCTTCGAGGAGAACGGCTTCGACCGGACCTCGCTCCAGCAGATCGTGGTCGACGCCAACCTCACGAAGGGTGCGTTCTACCACCACTTCGAGAGCAAGGAGGACCTGCTCTGGCGGATCCAGACGGAGTACCTCGACACCCAGCTGGAGGGCGCGCAGGCGATCGTCGAGCAGGGCGGCGACCCCATCGACCAGGTGCGCGAGCTCATCCGGCTCAGCCTCGAGGGGGTCGCGCAGCACCGACCGCACGTGGCCATCTTCCAGCAGGAGCGGCGCCACCTCACCGGTGAGCGACTCGCCGAGATCACCAGGCGCCGAGACGAGGTCGAGGCGCTCTTCCGCGGTGCCGTCCAGGCCGGGATCGATGCCGGTCGGCTGCGCGGGGACGTCAGTGCGCGCATCGTCACCTTCGGCATCCTCGGCATGTGCGCCTGGGCATTCCAGTGGTTCAACCCGCGCGGCTCCCTCTCGATCGACGACGTCGCCACCCAGTTCACGGCCATGGTGCTGGACGGGCTGGTGGCCGGGGCCTGAGTCGGGCTCAGCGCTCCACGGTCCCCGGCCCGACGGGCGAGGCGAATCTGCCCCGGTAGAACGACAGGGCCGGGAGCGACGAGGGCTTGTGCTCCACGTGGTCGACGTCGACGAGCACGATCACGTGGTCGCCGCTCGTGATGACCTGGTCGGTGCGGCCGGCGAGCACGGCGCAGGTGTCCGGTAGCAGCGGCACGCCGTCGGGGCCGGCGCTCCAGGCGATGCCGTCGAGCTTGTTCTCGCCGGTCAACCCCGAGGTGGCGAACCGGCGCGCGACGTCCTCCTGGTCCTGCCGCAGGATGTGGATCGCGATCCGCTCTGCGACCGACAGCACCGGGAAGCTCGACGACGAGGTCGCCACGCAGAAGAGCACCTTCGCGGGCTCGAGGGACACCGAGGTGAAGGAGTTCACCGTCAGCGCGGCGACCCGACCGTCCGCCGCGATGGCCGTGACGGCCGTGACGCCGGTCGGGAAGTGGCCGCACACCTGGCGGAACTCGGCCGAGTCGAACAGCGGCTGCGTCATGCGTCACTCACCTGGGTCGAGGTCCGGTCGGAGGGAGCCGCGAGCCGGGGGCTGATCCACAGGCCCGTCTCGAGCTCGATGAGGTCGAAGGCGTGCCCCTCGGCGTCACGGACGACGTGGAAGGCGCCGTTGGGGCTCTGCACCGGGCCGATGGCCTGGCTTCCGCCGAGCGCGAGCACCTGGACCACGGCACGATCCAGGTCGGTGACGCCGAGGTACGGCGCCCACCTCGCCGGCAGCGTGTTGGGCCACGCGCTCTCGAGCTCGAGGATCCCGGCCACCGGCGCGTCGTCCAGCGTCAGCACCGTGTAGCTGCGACCGGTCGGTGAGTCACGCACGTCGGTGCCGTAGCCGAAGAGGCCGCGGTAGAACTCGACGGAGGCACGGGGCTCTCCGGTCGACAGCTCCGTCCAGCAGAGCGAGCCGGCGGTGTTGGCGACCTCGACGCCAGCGCGGGACTCTCCGCTGTACATGCCGAAGATCGCGCCCTGCGGGTCGATCATGACGCACCCGGTGCCGGCGGCGGGCAGGTAGCGGGGCAGGGTCAGCGTCTCGGCGCCGAGCTCGACGGCGCGCGCCTGCGACCGATCGACGTCGTCGACCGCGAAGTAGGTGATCCAGCCGTGGGGTCGACCGTCGTGCACCAACCCGGCGCCGGCGATGCCGGCGACGTCGCGGCCGTCGGCGCTGCACATGCGGTAGACGCCGGAGCCGAGCCGTTCGTGGCGCACCCTCCACCCCAGCAGGCCGGCGTAGAACTCCTCGGCGCCGTGCGGCTCGGTGCTGCACAGCTCGATCCAGGCGGGCTCGCCGGCACGGAACCTGTCGTTCACGACACACCTCCCCTGACGATGGACGCGGCCGCCGCGGCGTACGCCGGCTCCGCGCTGCCCGCGGAGAGAGTGGCCTCGGTGGCGGCCCGGATGGCCCGGACGACGCTCGGCGGGTGGGCGGCCAGGGCCTCCGCGGTCCGTTCGGTGGCGGCGTCGACGCCGGTGCTCGGCTCGACGCTGGCCACGAGTCCCCAGCGGAGCATCGCGTCGGCGTCGACGACCGAGCCCGAGAGGACGAGGAGCTCCGCGGCGGGCCGGGGGACCCGGCGCAGCAGCGTGTGCAGGACACCTCCCGGACAGATGCCGTAGACGACCTCCGGCAGTGCGAGGGTGGCGTCATGGGCGGCGATGGGGACGTGCAGGTGGGCGAGCAGCCCGACCCCGAAGCCAGCCACGCGACCGCGGACCGCCGCCACCACCGGCACCGGCAGGGCATGGATCCGGCCGAGGAGGCGGTCGTTGTCTCGCAGCGAGTCGGCCACCTCCTCGGCCGGGGCAGAGGCGAGCCGGGAGAAGTCGGTGGTGTCCCATCCGGCGCAGAAGTTCCTGCCCGCCATGACGAGGCGGACGACGGAGGTGGCCGAGCCGGCGGCGGCGTCCTCGAGCGCGGTCACGAGCTGGACGAGGGCGGGCTCGGTGAACGCGTTGCCCCGCGCAGCGTTGTCGAAGACGACGGTCGCGAGCCTGCCGGAGGCGGTCGTGCGCACTGTGGGGGCGGCCATGGGCGGGAGCATACATACCAGTCGGTATGAATGGAACCACTGTGACGGCAGTCTCAAGAGATCGTTGACTTGATACCGGCTGGTCGGTACGTTATCCGCGTCTTCGCCACTCGGGAGAGCAGCACACCACCCCCTGTCCGTCCGTGGGAGAGAAGAGAGACCAATGACCAACACCCGGCGCCTGGCACTCCGGCGAGGGGTCGCCTCCGCGGCCGCCGCCGTCCTGGCCAGCACCCTCATCGCGTGCGGAAGCAGCGACGACGACTCTCGCCGCGGGGGCGGGGGCTCCGGCACCGTTCGCGTCGTCCTGCAGGCGCAGCCCGCCACCCTCGACCCCATCGTCGGCCCGCGCTCGGGCCAGATGGTGTGGGCGACCGTGCTCGAGCCGCTCGTCACCACCGACGAGGACCTCGAGCCGTCCGAGGACGGCCTCATCACCGGCTGGGAGCGGACCGACGACACGACCTGGACGTTCACGGTCCGCGAGGGCGTGAGCTTCAGCAACGGCGAGCCCGCCGACGCGGCGGCGGTGGTGAACACCCTCGAGCTCACCCGAGACAGCGATGCCTCGATCCTGAAGTCCTACTGGGCCAACGCGGTCGACATCTCGGCACCCGATGCGACAACCGTGGTCGTGAAAACCGAGACGCCCCAGTACGACCTGCCCAACCTCCTCGGCACCGTCTACCTGGTCCCGCCCAAGTACTACGACGAGAAGGGCCCCGAGGGCTTCGCCGCGGCACCCGTCGGCACCGGTCCCTACGTCTTCCAGGGTCAGAACGCCGGCCGGGACATGACCGTCGTCCGCAACGACGACTACTGGGGGGAGAAGGCCGAGAACGAGAAGATCGTGTTCAGCTGGTCCACCGAGGCGGGTCAGCGTCTGGCGTTGCTCCAGAGCGACGCGGTCGACATCGCGATGGATCTGCCGCCCACGCAGCAGGACGAGGCCGAGAGCGCCGATCTGGAGCTGGTGACCGAGGAGACCGCGATGAAGATCATCGCCTTCCTCCAGACCGACAAGGCACCTTTCGACGACCCGGACGTCGCGCGTGCGGCCGCCCTGGCGGTGGACCGGGACCAGATCGTCAGCGGCATCTTCGACGGCAAGGCCGTCGCCGACGCCGGCCTGCTGAACGTGAAGCCGGGTGAGGAGCCGGCGGAGCAGCTCGAGCCGGACCCCGCCGAGGCGAAGTCGCTCCTCGGAGGCGCCAAGGTCGAGGTGCCGATCACCTACCCTGCAGGTCAGTACACCAACATCGAGGAGGTTGCCCAGGCGGTGGGCGGCATGCTCGAGGAAGCCGGCTTCACGGTGAAGTACAACCCGCTCGACTACGGGACGCTGACGACCCAGGTCATCGGTCGCGAGCTGAACGGGCTGTACATCTTCGCCGGTGTCCCGAACGTCGCGGTGCCCGACTTCTTCGCCAGCGGGTTCATGAAGACCGCGTCGATCACCGGCAACTGCCCCGACCCGCAGATCGACGCCAAGGTCGCCGAGGCGCTCGAGCAGGCCGACGGCGAAGCCGCGCAGCCGATCTACGACGAGCTCAACACCCTGGGCGTGGTCGAGAAGACCTGCTACGTGCCGCTGTACCGGCAGGTGTTCGCCTACGCGACCCAGCCCGGCGTCAGCGGGTTCGAGTTCGGGCCGCTCAACACCGGTGACTTCACCGGCGTCACGATCGGCTGACATGACCGAAGCGATCGAGACCGGGACGGCGGCCGACCTCGTCCGCCGTCCCGGCCTCACGCCGCAGGACGGTCTGGTGCTCGAGATCGAGGACCTCGTCGTCCAGCACCGGCGTGAGCGCTCGCGCGAGCTCTTCACGGCGGTCGACCACGTGTCCCTGTCCATCGGGCCGGGTGAGTCCATGGGTGTGGTCGGCGAGTCGGGTTCGGGCAAGACCACGCTCGCGATGGCCGCCACCGCCTTGGGTGCACCCGGGACCGGCACGATCCGCCTCCTCGGCCGAGACCTGCGGTCGCTCAAGCGCGCCGAGCTGCGTGCCCTGCGTCCCGAGGTTCAGGTCGTCTTCCAGGACCCGCACGGGTCGCTGGACCCCCGCCAGTCGGTGCGTTCCGGCTTCAAGGAGCTGCGCGCCCTGCAGCCCCGCCGCACCGACTGGATCGACGACGAGGACCTCGTGGGCCGGGTACGGCTCGCGCCGGACCTCCTCGACCGCTACCCCCACCAGCTGAGCGGGGGACAGGCGCAGCGCGTCTGCATCGCCCGAGCCCTGATGATGCGGCCCCGCCTCATCGTCGCCGACGAGCCGACCTCCGGCCTCGACGTCTCGGTGCAGGCCGACGTGCTGGAGCTCCTGCGCGAGGCGCGTCGTACGACGGGCGCGTCGATGCTCTTCATCAGCCACGACCTCGCGGTCGTCCGCAGCATCTGCCAGCGCGTGGTCGTGATGTACCGCGGCGCGGTCGTCGAGCAGGGCGACGCCGAGCAGGTCTTCGCCCGACCGCGGCACGACTACACCCGCAGGCTCCTGGCCGCGATGCCGGGCTCCCGGTGGCGGGCCGGGCGATGAGCAGGGTCCTGGTCCGCAAGGGGCTGCGCCACCTCGGGGCGGCCCTCATCACGCTCTGGCTCGCCGTCACGATGGCGTTCGCCCTGGGCCGGCTCTCCGGCGACCCGACCTCGAACATCCTGGGACCGATGGCCACCCCCGAGCAGCGGGACGCGCTCCAGGCCCAGCTGGGTCTGGACCAGTCCTTGGTGGTGCAGTACCTCGACTACCTCAAGGGCATCGTCACCTTGGACTTCGGTACGTCCCTGCAGTTCTACCAACCGAACCTCGACATGATCCTCGACCGCTTGCCGTTCACGTTGCAGCTGGTCGGAGCAGGGATGGCCATCGCCGTCGCGATCGGCGTCCCGCTCGGCGTGCTGGCGGCGACCCGCGAGGGCACCTGGTGGGACCGCACCGCGTCGGCGCTCGCACTGCTCGGCCAGTCGGTGCCGGTCTTCTGGCTCGGCATGATGCTGATCCTGCTCTTCGCCGTCCGGCTCGGGTGGCTCCCGGCGGGCCAGTCCGGGTCGTGGCAGCACCTCGTGCTGCCCGCCGTGACCATGTCGCTCTACCCGATGGCGCACGTCGCCCGGCTGACGCGGGCGAGCATGTCGGAGGTTCTGCGCGAGCCCTACATCGACTCGGCACGAGCCCGAGGCCTGCGGGTCCGCAGCGTCGTCTGGCGCCACGGCTTCGGCAACGCCTCCGCCCCGGTGCTGACGATCGTGGTGCTCCAGGCGGGCGCGCTGCTGTCGGGCGCGGTTGCGGTCGAGTACGTCTACAGCTGGCCGGGCCTCGGCCAGCTGGCCCTCCAGGCGATCCAGTTCCGCGACTTCCCGCTCGTCCAGGCGATCGTCGTGTTCGGCGCGATCACCTTCGTCGTCCTCAACCAGCTCGTCGACATGCTCCACGTCGCCATCGACCCGAGGCTGAGGTGACCCGATGACCCAGCTCGACGCCAAGGTCCCCACCATCGTCGCGACCGAGCACGTCGCCCGCGCCCGCCGCCGGCGCCGTACCTCGGTCTTCTGGCTCGCCCTGCCGCTGGTGGCGATCGCCGTGCTCGTGGTCGTGCTCCCGATGACCGGGCTGCTCGCCGACCCGCGCCAGACCGATCTCGACAACACGCTGGCGCCACCCGTCTTCCTCGACGGGGGCAGCTGGGACAACCCGCTCGGCACCGACAAGCTCGGCCAGGACGTGCTGGCCCAGCTCGTCGTCGGGGGGCGGCTCACCCTCTTCATCGGCCTGGTCGGCGCCCTCGTCGCCATCGGGCCGGGCACCCTGATCGGCGTGCTCGCCGGGTACTGCCGCGGGTGGGTCGACCTGGTGGTCAGCCGGCTGATCGACGCCCAGCTGGCGCTGCCCTTCATCCTCATCGCGCTCGCGGTCATCTCCAGCCAGGGCAGCTCGCTGCCCGTCCTCTTCCTGGTGCTGGCGCTCACCGGCTGGGCGGCTTGCGCCCGGGTCACCAGGTCGGTGGCGATGACGCTCCGGGAGCGGCAGTTCGTGCTCGGCCTGCGCGCCGCCGGGGCGTCGGAGCCACGGATCGTGCTGCGCCACGTCGTCCCCAACCTCGTCGGCACGATCGTCGCCCTCGGCACCCTCCAGATCGGCACGGCGATCCTCGTCGAGAGCGCCCTGAGCTTCCTCGGCCTCGGCGTGGTCCCGCCCGACATCAGCTGGGGCGCGATGCTCGCCTCGGGGCAGGACGTGCTCTCGCGGGCCTGGTGGGTCGCCACCTTCCCCGGCCTCGCCATCACCGTCGTCGTCCTGCTGGTCAACCTGCTCGGTGACGCACTGCTGACCCACCACGACCCCAGGAAGAGGAGGCGCTGATGGCCCGCGGCGAAGCCCTGCTGGAGCTGCGGTCGCTGACGATCACCGCGTCCGTGGCCGACCGGCAGCTGCTGCTGCTGCGTGACGTCGAGCTGGAGGTGCGAGCCGGCGAGGTGGTCGGAGTCGTGGGGGAGTCCGGCAGCGGCAAGACCACGCTCGCCCGGTCGGTCGTGGGCCTGCTCGAGCGCAACGTGCAGGTCGCCACCGGCCGGATCGAGCTCGTGGGGGAGGTGCTGGTCGGACCCGGCACCGACCTCACGCACACTGCGCGCGGCCGGTCGGTCGGCATGGTCTTCCAGGACGCATCCCGCTCCCTCAACCCCCTCATGCGTGTGCGTCGGCACCTCAGCGAGGTGCTGGAGAGGCACGTCGACGGCATCGGGCGCGACGAGGTGCGAGCCCGGTCGACCGAGGTGCTCCGGCGGATGCGCATCGACGACCCCGACAGGGTCCTCGACAGCTACCCGCACCAGCTCTCCGGCGGGTTGCGCCAACGCGTCGCCATCGCGCTGGCGGTCGTGACCAACCCCGCGCTCGTGATCGCCGACGAGTGCACGACCGCCCTCGACGTCACCACCCAGGCCGAGGTCGTCGCGCTCTTCCGGGAGCTCGTCGACGAGCTGCACATCGGGCTGCTCTTCGTCACCCACGACCTGATGCTGGCCAGCGACCTGTGCGACCGGATCGCGGTGATGAGCCAGGGCGAGGTGGTCGAGGTCGGCCCCACCGACCAGGTGCTGCGGCATCCCACCGTCGACTACACCCGGCGCCTGCTCGCAGCCGTCCCCCACTGGACCGAAGGAGCGTCCGCAACCCATGCCTGAGCCAGGTATCGCCGCCTACGCCGCCTACGTGCCGTCGTACTTCCTCGACGACGTCCGGCTGGATCCCGACGCCCCCGCGGCGGCCCGCGGGACCCGCAGCGTCGCGTCGTACGACGAGGACGCGGTGACGATGGCCGTCGAGGCCGCCCGCGGTCTCGGGCGGTCGCCCGCGGCGAGCGGTCACCTGCTCCTGGCGAGCGTGCTGGCGCCGTACGACGCCAAGACGGCGGCCACGGTCGTGCACGAGGCACTCGGCCTCGACGGCGGCGTGGCGGGGATCGACCTGCGCGGACACCGCTCCGGCTTCTCGGCCCTGGACCTCGCGGCCGGCACCGGCTCGCTCGCGATCGCGGCCGACCTGCGGCAGACCCATCCGGGTGCACCCGACGAGCTTGCCCAGGGCGACGGCGCGGTGGCGTTCGTCGGTGGCGGCAGCGAGGCCGCGAGCGTGCTGGCCCGGGCCACCCGCACCGTCGAGATGCTCGAGCGTTGGCGGCTCCCGGGCGAGACCACCGATCGGGTCTGGGACGAGCGCTTCACCGCCCAGCTGCTGGTCGAGGCCGCGGGGCCGGCTGTCACCGAGGCGCTTCGCGCGGCCGGGGTCGAGCGACCAGACGTGGTGGTGGTCAGCTCCTCCAACGCCCGGGCCGCCGCGGCGATCCGCCGCGCTCTCGGCTCCGACGGGGCGGACGCCGCCGTCGAGACGGCGACCGGCTGGACCGGCACCGCGCACCCGGGCCTGCTGCTCGCCGACGCGCTCGACCGGGCCGAGCCCGGTGCGACCGTGCTGCTGGTCTCGGCCACCGACGGCGCTGACGCCATGGTGCTGAGGGTCGGCGACGGGGTGCGGGCGGCCCGCGGGGCACCGACCGTCGCGGCCCAGCTCGCGGCCCGGCGACGGGTGTCCTACGGCACCTTCCTCCGCTGGCGCGGCCTCATCGAGGTGCAAGGTCCGGCGCGTCCGGCCTCCCCGGCCCCCGCAGCGCCGCCGATCCACCGGCGCCGCGGGTGGAAGTACCTGCTCGAGGGCATGCGCTGCGACTCCTGCGACCGGGTCACGACTCCGCCGGGACGGGCGTGCGCGGCCTGCGGGTCCCTCGACGGTGGGAAGCCGGTGTCGCTGCGCGACCGGGTGGCCACCGTCGTCAGCGTGACCCAGGACCGGCTCACGACGATGCCG
The DNA here is from genome assembly GCF_016924665.1 of Nocardioides sp. SYSU D00038. Lineage (GTDB taxonomy): Bacteria > Actinomycetota > Actinomycetes > Propionibacteriales > Nocardioidaceae > Nocardioides. The sequence goes on along the minus strand of NZ_JAFFJT010000023.1, from coordinate 102,047 downwards.
GAGCCGGAGGTCGCGATGGTCGTCGCCGACGTCGAGGGCGGCGGCCGTCTCACCGGCTACGCCACCGACGTGACCGCCGCCGACGTCGTGGTCGGCAGCCGGATGCGGCCGACCTTCCGCCGGCTCTGGACCACCGACGCGATCCACAACTACTTCTGGAAGCTGCGACCCTGCGAGGAGCCGACCGATGGCGACTAGGCGGATGGCCCACGACGTGGCCATCGTCGGGATGGGCTGCACGCCCTTCCGAGACCACTGGAACAGCTCGGCCGACGACCTGCTGGTCGACGCCGTGCGGGAGTGCGTCGAGAGCGTGCCGGCGATCGAGCTCGACGACGTCGACGCGTTCTGGGTCGGGACGCAGGGATCCGGCATGTCCGGCCAGACCCTGTCGCGGCCGCTCCGGCTGCGCGGCAAGCCGGTCACCCGGGTCGAGAACTACTGCGCCACCGGGTCGGAGGCGTTCCGCAACGCGGCGTACGCCGTGGCCTCGGGCGCCTACGACGTGGTGATGGCGACCGGTGTGGAAAAGCTCAAGGACTCCTCGTTCTCGGGCCTGACCGCGGTGTTCCCGCCGGCGGACGGCACCGACGTCGACTGGACGGCACCGGCGAGCTTCTCGCTCCTGGCGCCGGCCTACCAGCGCGCGCACGGCGTCGACGACGCCGACCTGCGCCGGACCCTGACCGCGATCGCGGTCAAGAACCACGCCAACGGCGCACTCAACGAGCGGGCCCAGTTCCGCAAGGCGGTCTCGGCCGAGGCCGTCGAGCGGGCGCCGCGCATTGCGGGTCCGCTGGGCGTCATGGACTGCTCAGGCGTGTCCGACGGCGCCGCGGCTGCGCTGATCGTGCGGGCCGAGGACGCCCACCGCTACACCGACCGGCCGGTCTACCTGCGGGGGATGGGCTTCGTCGCGGGGGCGGGGGACGGGCTGGCGTCCGACGACTACGACTTCACGACGTTCCCCGAGGTCGTCGAGGCGGCCCGGGTCGCCTACGAGCAGGCCGGCGTCACCGACCCGGCGACGGAGATCTCGCTGGCGGAGGTCCACGACTGCTTCACCCCGACCGAGCTGGTGCTGATGGAGGACCTGGGATTCTCGGCGCGCGGGAAGGGCTGGGTCGACGTCCTCGGCGGCCGCTACGCGCTGGAGGGCGCGCTGCCGGTCAACACCGACGGCGGGCTCAAGTCCTTCGGGCACCCGATCGGCGCCACCGGCCTGCGCATGATGTTCGAGTGCTACACGCAGCTGCGTGGCGAGGCCGGCGACCGGCAGGTCGCCGACGCCACGCTGGCAGTCGCCCAGAACCTCGGCGGTCAGCCGGGATCGTGCGTCGCCTTCGTCGCCGTCCTGGGCAACGAGCCGGCCAAGGATCGAGGTGCCGCATGAACGACCGCATCGACTTCACCGGCCGCACCGTCATCGTGACCGGCGCCGGCAACGGCATCGGCCGGGCGCACGCCCTGCTGCTCGGCGAGCGCGGCGCCCACGTCGTCGTCAACGACGTCGGCGGCTCGGTCAGCGGCGACGGCACGTCGATCGCCGTTGCCCAGGGGGTCGTCGACGAGATCGTGGCCGCGGGCGGCTCGGCGGTCGCGTCGACCGCCTCGGTCGCCGAGGCCGAGGGCGGCCGGGCGCTGGTCGAGACCGCGTTGAAGACCTCGGGCCGCATCGACGCGGTCATCCACAACGCCGGGATCCTGCGGGACCGGTCCTTCGCCAAGGTCGAGGACGCGGATGTCGACCCGGTGCTCGACGTGCACCTGCGCGGCGCTTTCAACGTGCTCCGCCCGGCCTGGCCGGTGATGATCGAGCAGGGCTACGGTCGGGTGCTGCTGACGACGTCGGCCTCCGGCCTGCTCGGCAACTTCGGCCAGGCCAGCTACGCCGCCTCCAAGGCCGGCCTGCTCGGCCTGATGAACGTGCTCGCCCTCGAGGGGAAGCGGCACGGGATCCAGGTCAACTGCCTTTCGCCGACGGCCGCCACCCGGATGACCGAGGGCCTGCTCGGCGATCTCGCCGACCACTTCGACCCGCGGCACGTCGCCGCGGTCGCGACGTACCTCGTCTCCGAGCGCTGCGAGCTCACCCACCACGTCCTGTCCGCGGCCGGTGGTCGCGTGGCCCGTCTCTTCGTGGGCACGGCGCCGGGGTGGTACTCCGGCCCGGAGCCGGCGAGCCCGGACGACGTCCACGCCGCCATCGACGCGATCACCTCGCTCGACGGCTGGATCGCGCCCGACGACGGCGCCGGCGAGGTCGAGCTCATCCGCGCCGCGCTGCTGGGTGACCCCGCCCGCGCCTGATCTGACCAAGGAGATCCCCATGCCCGTCAGCGAAGTCCACCACGTCGCGATGACCGTCGCCGACGTGGAGCGCGCCGCCGACTTCTACGAGAAGGCGCTCGGCTACCACCGCACGCTCCGCTCCGACGTGGGCGGACCCGGCATCGAGGAGTCGCTCGGCCTCCCGGTCGGCACGACCGGCAAGGTGCAGTACCTCCAGGGACCCAGCCGGGTCGGCCAGCTGGAGCTGATCGAGTGGAACGGCGAGGCGCGTCGTACGCCGGACGCCGGCCACTTGGAGCTGGGCACCTTCCTGCTCAGCTTCGAGGTGCCGCTCGACGAGCTCGCCGAGGTCTACGACCGGGTGCGCGAGCTGGGAGGCGAGCCGCTCACCGAGCCCAACCGGGTGCTGCTGGAGAACTACGGCTACATCCACGCCTTCGCGGCCCGCGACCCCGACGGCAACCTCCTGGAGTTCGTGTCGTTGCCGACGCGGGAGGAGATCCTCGCCTACCGCGTCGAGCAGGGCGCCTGATGCCGACCAGCAACTTCTCCGAGGTCCTGCGGCGGCAGGCCAACCGCCGCGGTGACCGCGAGGCGCTCGTCGACGGCGCCCGGCGCTGGACCTACGCCGAGCTCGACCGCGACGTCGACCGGCACGCCGCCGCCCTCCTGGCCGCGGGGGTGACCGCCGACGACCTGGTCGGCGTGCTGGGCCGCAACCACGCGACGTACGTGCTGGAGCTGCTGGCGTTGAGCCGGATCGGCGCGATCTCGGTGCCGCTCAACTGGCGGCTGCACGCGACCGAGCAGGGCTACGTCGTCGACCAGGCCGGCATCTCGGTGCTGCTCTACGACGACGACTTCCACGACGACGCGGCCCTGCTGCTCGAGCAGACCGGGCTGCGGGCCGGTGTCGCCAACCAGGAGCGGGCCGTCGGCGACAACCCGCGGTTGGCGGACCTGCTCGCCGGGGTGCCCGACGGCGTACGGGTGCCCGACGCGGAGAAGTCGCCTGACGACGTCCACCGCCTGCTCTACACCTCGGGCACCACGGCGCGTCCGAAGGGCGTCATCCACACGTGCGGCAACATCGCGGCCAACCACCTCGGCCAGGTGCTCGAGCTGGAGCTGACCCAGGACGACCGGATCCTGGTCTCGGCGCCGCTCTTCCACGTCAGCGGACTGGAGGCGCCGGGGATCGCGATCTTCGTCGCCGGCGGCACGATGGTGCTCACGCCCACCTTCCAGCCCGACGACATCGCCCGTGTCGTCGCGCAGGAGCGCGTGACCGGTCTCGTGCTCGCGGCCCAGATCCTCTTCGGGCTGCTCGAGCTCGACGTCGCCGACCTCGCCACCGTGCGATACCTGATCTTCGCCGGCGTCGCACCCACCGTGCGCCGCCGGGTCAAGGAGCTGCTGCCGCACGTGCGGCTCGTCGACACCTACGGCATGACCGAGCTGTGCAACGGGTTCTGCTACATGGACGCCGCGCACGAGCAGGAGAAGGTCGGCGCGCTCGGGGTGCCCTTCCCGCAGACCCACCTGCGCATCGTCGACGACGATCTCCAGGACCTGCCGGCCAGCACGCCCGGGCAGATCATCGTGCGTGGCGCGAAGGTCTCGCCCGGCTACTGGCGCGACGAGGAGACGACCTCGCGCACCCGCCGCGACGGCTGGTTCCTCACCGGCGACGTCGGCCGTGTCGACGCCGACGGCTACCTGTGGTTCGTCGACCGGCGCACCGACCTGATCAAGTCCGGCGGCGAGAACATCGCCAGCGCCGAGGTCGAGCGCGTCATCGCCGCGCACCCCGACGTCGCCGAGGTCGCCGTCATCGGCGTACCCGACGAGCGCTGGGACGAGGTGCCCAAGGCGTTCGTCGTGCTCCGCGAGGGGGTCGACGTCGAGGTCGTCGACGCCGAGGCGATCAAGCAGCACTGCCGCGACCACCTCGCCAGGTTCAAGGTGCCCAAGCACGTGGACGTCGTGGGCTCGCTGCCCCGCAACGACTCGGGCAAGGTGCTCAAGAAGAAGCTGCGCGAGGAGGCCGACGCGTCGTGACCGCCAACCTGTCCCGGATGCTGCGCGGGCACGCCGTACGGTTCGCAGACGTCGACGCCCTGGTCTTCGAGGACCGACGCTGGACCTACGCCGAGCTCGACCGCGACGTCGACGCGCTTGCCGCGGGCCTGCGCGGCGAGGGCATCGGCCGCGACGACCGGGTGGCGGTCGTCGCGAGCAACGTGCCGGAGTTCCTCCTCCTCGGCCTGGCCCTCGCGAGGCTGGGCGGCGTCCTCGTGCCGCTCAACTACCGCCTGACCGCCGGCGAGCTCGCCCACCTGATGCGGCACGCGCGCGTGGTCGCGGCCGGCACCGTGCCGGAGCACGCCGAGGTCACCGTCGCGGCGATCGCGCAGGTCGGCGGCGTACGCCCGATCGCGCTCGAGCCGGTGGACGACGCGTGGCTCACGGTCGGCGTACTCATCGAGCAGCACCGGGGCGAGCGGGTCGACGACGCCGACGTCGACTCCGGCACCCTCCAGCGCGTGGTCTACACGTCGGGCACGACGTCGCTGCCCAAGGGCGTGATGCTCAGCCACGGCAACGTGAACGCCAACATCCACGCACAGGTCTTCGACCTCGGGCTGCGCTCGACCGACCGGATCCTCAACTTCGCGCCGCTCTACCACGTCGGCGGCACCGACCTGCCGGGCTACGGCATCTGGCACGTCGGCGGCCGGATGGTGCTCCAGCGCCGGTTCGACCCCGCGGCGATCCTCGACGCGATCGAGGCCGAGGGCATCACCGGGATGGTGGTCGCGGCGACGATGCTCGACATGATCCGACGCGAGGCCGACGCCCGCGGCACCGTGCCCGACCTGTCGTCGGTGCGCTGGCTGATCTTCAGCCAGGTGCCGCCCGCCCTCTTCGGAGTCGCACGCGGCATCTTCCCCAACGCGCGCCTGATCGAGGGCTACGGCCTCACCGAGACCTGCAGCGGCCTGACCTACCTCGACGCCGCCCACCAGGACTCCAAGCAGGGCTCGGTCGGGCTGCCCCTACCGTGGGTCGAGGTCCGGGTCGTCGACACAAACGGCCGCGACGTACCGGTCGGCGAGAACGGCGAGGTCGTCGCCCGGGGCCCCAAGGTCAGCGCCGGCTACCTCGACGACCCCGAGGCCACCGCCCAGGCCTTCCGCGACGGCTGGTTCCACACCGGCGACGTCGGCTGCTTCGACGAGGACGGCTACCTCTACATCCGCGACCGCCTCAAGGACATGATCCGCAGCGGCGGCGAGAACATGTCGTCGGCCGAGATCGAGAACGTCCTCTGCGACCACCCCCTCGTGCTCGCCGCCTCCGTCGTCGGGGCCCCGCACGAGAAGTGGCAGGAGGTGCCGGTCGCCTTCGTCGTCGCCCACCCCGGCCTCGATCCCGTCGACCTCATCGCCCACGCCAACAGCCGCCTGGGCCGCTTCAAGATCCCCAAGGAGATCTACCTCGTCGAGGACCTCCCTGTGAACCCCTCCGGGAAGGTCCTCAAGCGGGACCTGCGCAAGCTCCGCACCCATCTCAGCCCGGACTGGGCGGCCGAGAACAGGCCCGGTGTCTGACGGGGATGCTGCCGTGCAGGCTCACTCGTCAGCGCAGTGGGGAGCTGGATGACCGGCCTCGGCCAGCCCGGCGCGATTTGGTCCCCATTCGGCTACCCCTGACGTACGGCGCGCAGCAGACCGAGGGCGTGGACGAGCGCGAAGCGCTGGGTGCCGAGGCCCATGTCGTCCCAGGGCTTGGCCCAGGTGAGGTGGGGGGCGATCTCCCAGGCGGTGTCGTAGCGCTCGGCGAGCGTCGCAACCGCCTCGACCTCGCGGGCGTGGAAGTCGTGGAGGTCGAGGGCGCGGCGGCCGACGTCGGTGAAGGGGTACTGGTGGGCAGGGCCGGCGAGGTCCGGGTCGAGGGCGGCGATCCGGCGCAGCGAGGCGAGCAGGTCGCCGGCAGGGTCGTCGCCGGGCTCGGCGGCGATCGCCAGTTGAGTGGGGCCCTCGGGCATGAGGGTGTCGCCGGTGAGGAGTACGCCGGCCGGGTGGAGGTAGCAGGTGTGGCCGTAGGTGTGGCCGGGGAGGTGCAGCGCCCGGATCTCGGTGTCACCGAACACCAGGGGAGTGTCGGGTTCCTCGAGCACCTGGTCGAGCACGAGGTCCTCGTGGTGGACCGCGACGGTGACGGCCGCGGCGTACATCTGCGTCGCGACGTCCTCGGGCGCGCCGGTCTGGGAGAGCGCCGCCGCGAGCTGGCCGAGGAAGGGACCGCGCTCGAGCTGCTGGCTCGCGAAGTCGTCGCGCCGGTGCATGACAACACGCGCCCCGCTCACCTGCCGCACCTGGTCGGCCAGGCCGACGTGGTCTGGGTGGTTGTGGGTGAGCAGCACGGCGACGACGTCCTCGACCCGGTGGCCGATGGTGGCGAGCGCCTCGACGGCGGCGTTCCAGCAGCTCGCGTGCCGGTAGCCCGCGTCGACGAGCACGACGCCCGCCGAGGTCTCGATCGTGTAGACCATCACCGAGCGCAGCGCGCTGCCGGCGAGCGGGACGGGCAGCGCGGTGATGCCGTGCCCGAGGCGTGCCGGAGGCGGCACCTCGCGGGCCCGGTAGGCCGCCGCGTGGTGCTCGTGAACGGGTGTGGACATCGCTGGTGGTCCCGTCTACTGTGACGTCGAACCGGAACATACCGAATGGTCGGAATTGTGTCGAGGAGGCTGGTGGTGACGGACGAGCGAGTGGGGTTCCGGCTCTGGGCTCAGGCCGCGCCGGAGCAGACGGCGATCATCGCGGCGGACGACAGCAGCCTCACGTACGGCGAGCTCTTCGCCGAGGTCAACCGGATCAGCCACGGCTTCCGTGAGCTGCACGGGCTGCGCGAGGGCGACACCGTCGCCTGCGTGATGACCAACTCCGTCGGCATGGTCGCGCTCTACCTCGCTGCGATGCAGTCCGGCCTCTACCTGGTGACGGTCAACTACCACCTCACCCGCCACGAGATCGCCCACATCCTGGCCGACAGCGGCACCAGGCTCGCCGTGGTCAGCGAGCGTGCCGAGGAGGCCGTGGTCGCCGCGGCCGACGGCACCGTGCCGGTCGTCGTCGACGGCACGCCGGCCTTCGGCTCGCTGCCGTGGTCGGCGCTGACCGAGGGCATGCCCGACACGTCGCCCGAGGCCACACCCGCCGGCTCGCTGATGATGTACACCTCCGGCACGACCGGGCGCCCCAAGGGCGTGAAACGACCGCTCTCCGGTGCCGACGCTGACACCGGCGCGCGCGCGTACGTCTGGCTCTTCCAGGAGTTCGGCATGGAGCGCCCGGCGTTCGCGCGCTGGCTGGTCTCCGCGCCGCTCTACCACTCCGCCAACATCACGCCCGCGATGGGCGCCCTGCACGCCGGCGGCACCATGGTGCTGATGGACGGCTGGACCCCCGAGGGCTTCCTCGAGCGGGTCCAGCGGCACGGTGTGACCGGCACCAGCATGGTGCCGACCCACTTCCACCGGCTGCTCCAGCTGCCCGAGGACGTGCGCGCGGCCGCCGACGTCAGCTCGCTGCGCTACGTGTTGCACGGCGCCGCGCCCTGCCCGGTCGAGGTCAAGCGCCGCATCATGGACTGGTTCGGCCCGGTCGTCTACGAGTACTACGGCTCCACCGAGGTCGGCACGACGGTCGCGCGGCCCGAGGAGTGGCTCGCCCACCCCGGCACCGTTGGCCGCCCCGCCTCGATCTCGACCCTACGGATCCTCGACAGCAACGGCGAGGAGGTGCCGACCGGCGAGCAGGGCATCGTCTACATGCGCCAGGGCGAGGACAAGGTCGAGTACCACAACGACCCGGGCAAGACCGAGGGCTCGCGGCGCGACGGGCTGCTGACCGTCTGGGACGTGGGCTACGTCGACGCCGACGGCTTCCTCTACCTCACCGGCCGGGCGAGCGAGATGATCGTGGTCGGCGGCGTCAACGTCTACCCGGCCGAGATCGAGTCGGCGGTGCTGAGCCACCCCTACGTCGGCGACGCGGGCGTCGTGCCCCGCGCCGACGAGGATCTCGGTGAGGTGCCGGTCGTGCACCTGGTGCTGGGCAGGGGCGCCCCCCCGCCCGACCAGGCCGTAGCCGAGCTGAGGGCCCACGTGGCGGAGCGCCTGGCGGCGGTGAAGCGCCCCCGCGACTACGTCGTGCACGAGGCGCTGCCGCGCGACCCCAACGGCAAGCTCTACAAGGCGCGGCTCACGGACGTGCCGCAGGAGGTGTCCTGACATGGACTTCGACGACTCCGTCGACGACGTCGCGTTCCGCGAGCAGGTGCGCTCCTGGCTGGACGAGGCACTGGCCGACGTCCCCGACCAGGAGGAGCTGCCGCAGTCCGAGCGCGAGCAGTGGTCCCGCGTCTGGCAGGACCGGCTGTCCGCAGGTGGGTGGGCCGGGCTCTCGTGGCCGACCGAGCACGGCGGGCGCGGTCTGGATGCGCTGTCCCAGGCGATCTTCAACGAGGAGTGCGCCCGCCGCGGCGCGCCGTACCCACTCAACGGCGTCGGCATGATGCTCGCCGGGCCGACGATCCTCGCCCACGGCACCCCCGAGCAGCAGGCGCGCTACCTGCCGCCGATCCTGCAGGGGCAGGAGTACTGGTGCCAGGGGTTCAGCGAGCCCGGCTCCGGCTCCGACCTCGCGAGCCTGCGCACCTCCGCGGTCAAGGTCGACGGCGGGTGGCTCGTCAACGGCTCGAAGATCTGGACGTCGAACGCCCACCACGCCACCAAGTGCATGCTGCTGGCACGCACCGACCCGGACGCCGCCAAGCACGCCGGCATCAGCTACCTGCTCGCCGACATGGACCGCTTCACCGTCCGGTCGCTGGTGATGATCAACGGCGACACCGAGTTCAACGAGATGTTCCTCGACGACGTCTTCGTGCCTGACGAGGACGTGCTCGGCGGTGTCGGCCGCGGCTGGCAGGTCGCCCTGACGACCCTGGCCTTCGAGCGCGGCTCGATGGCGCTCAACCTCTGGGTCTGGGCGCGACAGGCCGTCGACCGCGTCGTCGACCTCGCGATCGAGACCGGTGCCGCCTCCGACACTGGCGTGCTCGACCAGATCGGCGCGCTGCACGCGGACGCCGAGGCCGTGCGGGTCGGCTCGATGCGGATGGTCGGGGAGACCCAGGCCGGCGGCGTCCCCGGACCCGAGACCTCGGCGCTCAAGAGCCTCTGGGCCGGGGTGGTGCAGAACGCGAACCGGCTCGCGGTCCAGCTCGACAGCGTCTCGGGCGTGCTGCTCGACGACGACGCGGCGGCGGCGCGGATGCGCCGCTACCTGCGCTCGCGCGCCCACACGATCGAGGGCGGCACCGAGGAAGTCCAGAAGTCGATCCTCGCGGAGCGGGTCCTCGACCTGCCCCGCTCGCGCTGACAAGGAGCCACCGTGCGGGCGACGTTCACCCAGGACCAGCTGGATCTCGAGAAGACGATCCGCTCCCTCGCCGAGGGCGAGCGCTCGGCGGCCCGGGCCTGCCTGGACCGGCCGTGGGGCCGGTCTGCCGTCGACGACGTGCTGGTCCGCGACTTCGGCGTGCTCGGCGTCCCCGAGCGCGCCGGCGGCGTCGGCTCCTCGCTCGTCGACCTGATGATCGCGGTCGAGGCACTCGGCGAGCTGCTCGTGCCGAGCGTGTTCACGGCGCACGCCGCCGCCGTCCAGCTGCTCGTGGACAGCGGTGTCGACCTCACGCCGGCGCTCGAGGGCGTCGCGACCTGGGCGCCTGGCGTCGATGAGACCCGGACCTCGGGCTGGGGCGCGCTCTCCGCCCCGGTGGCGGCACCGGCGACCAAGTCGCTGGTGCCGTACGCCGCGGCCGCCTCGGCGTACGCCGTGCTCGGCTCGGACGGCGTCGACCTCGTCGGTGCTCGCGCGGTGCGCGACCGCGAGTCGTTCGACCCGTCCCGACCGCTCGCCGACGTCGACCCCGAACCTGGGGTCGCCCGCCCGACCGGGCGCGGTGCCCAGCGGGCCGCGCTGGTTGTGGCCGCGGAGCTGTGCGGCGTGGCGCAGGGGGCCGTCGAGGTCGCCGCCGGGCACGCCCGGACCCGCAGCCAGTTCGGCCGGGTGATCGGTTCCTTCCAGGGCGTGGCCTTCCAGCTCGCCGACGCCGCCGTCGCCCGCAAGGCGGCGTGGGACCTGACCATCCACGCGGCCTGGGCCGTGGAGCACGACCGTCCTGAGGCGGAGGCGCAGGTGCACGCCGCCTGCTGGTCGGCGGGGAAGGCCGCGGTCTTCGCCGCCGAGCGCTGCATCCAGGTGCACGGCGGGATGGGCATCACCCGGGAGGCCGCCCCGCACCTCTACCTGCGCCGGGCGATGGTGCTCGACGCCTCGCTGGGGTCCGGCAGCTGGCACCGCCGGCGGTCCGGCGAGCTGCGGGTCGCCGCACGTGCCTGACCCGCAGAACCCTTGCCGTCGCCTCGTCGGGGGCGTAACATACCGTCCGGTCGGAATATAAGGAGACGACGTGAAGTTCGGAATCATGAACCTGTTCCCGGTGTCCGAGGGATCCTCGGACCACCAGGTGCTCCGCGACACCCTGGACGAGATCCAGCTCGCGGACGAGCTCGGTTTCGACTCCGTCTGGCTGGCCGAGCACCACTTCTCCCAGTACGGGATCCTGGGCAGCCCGCTGCACTTCGGCATGGCGATCGCCGAGCGCACGAAGAGGATCACCATCGGCACGGCCGTGCTGGTCATCCCGCTCCACGACCCGCTGCGGCTGGCCGAGGACATCGCCGCGCTGGACGTGCTCTCGGGCGGCCGGGTGAGCATCGGCGTCGGCCGCGGCTACCAGCCCAAGGAGTTCAACGGCTTCGGCATCCCCCTCGAGGAGAGCAAGCAGCGCTACGCCGAGACCCTCGAGGTCGTGCGTCTCGCGCTCACGACCGAGAACTTCAGCTACCAGGGCAGGTTCTTCCGCTACGACGACATCACGACCTACCCGCGCCCGCTCACGCCGGGCGGCCCGCCGATCCTCCAGGGCACCGTCTCGCCGGAGAGCTTCGCGGAGCGCGGCGCCATCGGCGAGCCGATCATCACCTCGCCCAACTTCACGCCCCTCGGGCTGATGAAGAAGAACTTCGACCTCTACCGCGCCGCGATGGAGGAGAACGGCTTCGACATCGGGGAGTACGACCTTCCGTTCATGCAGCAGGTCTGGTGTGGTGAGGGTGAGCAGGGACTGCGCGACGCCGCCCAGGCCGCCCTCAGCTACTACAAGTCCGTCAACAAGGTGATCCCCGGGTCGGAGGAGGCCATGGACAAGGAGCGCGCGTACTACGAGGCGGTGCGCAAGAACATCGACCTCCTCACGCTCGAGCAGACCCTCACCCACGGCGGCAACTTCGGCTCCCCGCAGAAGGTCATCGAGAACCTCGAGGTGCTCCGCGAGCAGCTCGGCATCAACCACTACATCGGCTGGCTCCGGATCCCGAGCCTGGACCGCACCGCGGCGCTGAGGTCGATGGAGGAGTTCGCGACCAAGGTCATCCCGCACTTCCGGGCGCAGGAGCAGACGGCTGCCCCGAGCGAGCCGGCCGGGGCGGTCGCGGGGTGAAGGTCAGCGTCTTCCTGAGCGCGCAGTTCGACCCCTCCGCGTCGGCGGTCGACGGCATCGACGACGTGCTCGCCCAGGCGGTCGCGGCGGAGGCCGGCGGCTTCGAGACCGTCGTGCTGGGCCACCACTACCTCGCCCAGTCGGCGTTCGCCCAGCCGATCCCGCTGGCGGGCTACCTCGCGCACGCCACGTCACGGGTGCGGATCGGATTCGGTGTCCTGCTGGCACCGCTGCTCAACCCCATCGCGCTCGCGGAGGACCTCGCGACCCTCGACGTGCTCAGCCGCGGCCGGCTGACCGTCGGCATCGGCGCCGGCTACCGCCGCCGGGAGACGACGGCGTTCGGCGTCGAGTGGCCCGACCGGCTCCAGCGGCTGCGGGAGTACGTGCCGCTGCTGCGTGCCCTCTGGCAGGGTGAGTCCCTGGACGCGGTCGGGTCCTGGGGCGAGGTCCCCAACGCCTCGCTCGCGCTGCGGCCCGTACAGCCGGGTGGGCCGCCGCTGTGGATCGGCGCCTTCGCCGAGGCCGCCGTACGACGGGCCGCGCGGCTCGACTGCCCCTGGCTGATCGGCCCGAAGGGCAACGACCAGGAGGTCGGGGCGATGCTCGCGACCTACCGCGAGGTGCTGGCCGAGCACGGTCACTCGCCGGACCGGGAGTACCCCATGTCCCGCGAGGCGTACGTCGCCGACACCCACGAGGCCGCCGTCGCCGGCATCCGGCCGCACCTGGAGCGGCAGTACGCCGGCTACAAGTCGTGGGACGGCGCCCGGTCGATCGACGTCGAGCGCTACATCGAGGAGGACTGCCTCGTGGGCACGCCCGACGAGGTCGTCGCCAAGATGGCGCACTGGGAGCAGGAGCACGGCATCACCGAGATCTCCCTGCGCCTGCAGTTCTTCGGCGCCGGTCAGGACGAGGCGATGGAGCAGATCGCCCGGGTCGGAGCCGACGTGGTGCCGCGGGTCTCCCGGCCGGTGTCCGGCGCGGAGGTGACCGCATGACCACCACCGACGTCGGCCTGGCCCGCATCCTCGAGCTCCGCGCCGAGATCTCGCCCGATGCCCCGGCGCTGCACGGCGAGGACGGCCGATCATGGACCAATCGCGAGGCCGACCTCGCGGCGGGCGGGATCGCCCGCGCGCTCGCCGACGCCGGCGTGCGGCCCGGCGACCGGGTCGCGGCGTACGTCACCAACGGGCCGGAGCTCGGCCTGCTGCTCTTCGGCGCCTGGAAGCTCGGCGCGGTCCCGGTGACCATCAGCAGCCTCTACAACGCCCACGAGCTCGCCGAGTCGATCGAGAAGACCCAGCCCGTGCTGGTGGTCGCGGACGGCGCGCGACCCGACGTGGTCGCTGCGCAGGGGGACCTCCCCGTCCGCCTGCTCGCGGGGGAGATCGACGGGGTGGCGCCGCTCGACTGGCAGGAGGGCGCCGCGGTCCCCGCGCCGGAGGCCGGACCCGAGGACGAGGCCTGCATCCTCTTCACCGGTGGGACGACCGGCCGGCCCAAGGCCGTCAGCGTCACCCACGGCGGCGTCCGTGCCTCGCTCGAGCGCCTGGCCGGCGTCTCGGCCGGTCGCCCGGAGGGCGCCCGGGGCGGGGCCGACGACGCGCCTCCGAACCTGATCGCGCTGCCGCTCTTCCACAGCGGCGGGCAGCACGCGCTGCTCTTCGCGCTGCACGTCGGCCGCGGCTGCGTGGTCTGGGAGCGCTTCGGACTCGACCGGCTGGAGCGGCTGATGCGCGAGCACCGCTTCGACAACCTCTTCCTGCTGCCGACCATGCTCTTCGACATCGTCCACGCCGAGCACGACCTGCCCTTCGACGGCGTGAAGTCGATCCTGGTCGCCGGTCAGGCGCTGAGCTGGTCGGTGCGCAAGGCCTTCGAGGAGCGCTACCAGGTGCCGATCCTGGTCAACTACGGCTCCACGGAGTCGGGGCACATCGCTGGCTGGACCGGCCGCGACATGAAGGCGGGGCTCTGGAAGCCCGGCTCGGCCGGCCGGGTCTACCCCGACGTCGAGCTCGAGATCCGCGACGACGACGGCGCCGCGCAGCCGGTCGGCACGCAGGGCGAGGTCGTCGTCCGCTCCAGCCTCACCCGCGGGTACGTCGACGACGAGGCCGCCTCGCAGGAGCTGGTGCGCGACGGGTGGGTGCACACCGGCGACATCGGCTACGTCGACGACGACGGCGTGCTGTGGCTGGTCGGCCGCAAGCGCGACATGATCAAGTGCGGCGGCTTCCAGGTCTGGCCGGAGGAGATCGAGGACGAGCTGCGCGAGCACCCGCTCGTCCGCGACGTCCGCGTCGTCGGCACCCCCGACGACCGGCTCGGCGAGGTGCCCACGGCGCTCGTCGTACGCGCCGAGGACCTGGTGACCGGCGACGACGAGCTGCGCACCCAGCTGACCGCGTTCGCCCGGGAGCGCCTCGCGCACTTCAAGACCCCGCGCCGCATCGAGTTCGTGCTCGAGCTCGAGCGCAGCGAGGCCGGCAAGATCAAGCGCGGTGCGGTGCCCGACCTGGCCGCCGCCGGCGAGGGGAGCGCGTCGTGAAGTTCGGCATCATGGCCTCGCACCAGTACCCCCACGACGACGACCTTGGCCGCCACCTCGACGACCTCTTCGGCACCGTCGAGCTGGCCGCCGAGCTCGGCTACGACTCCGTCTGGACGATCAACCACTTCCTGTCCAACCTGGCCACCCCGCAGCCGATCTCGATGATGGGCGCGCTCATCCCGCGCTCCGGCGAGATGACGATCGGCACCGGCATCCTGCTGCTGCCGATGTTCCACCCGGTGCACGTCGCCGAGGAGTTCGCGACCCTCGACCACCTGTCGGGTGGCCGGGTCGTCCTCGGGGTGGGCGCCGGCTACCGGGAGAACGAGCTCGACGCCTTCGGCGTCGACCCCGACAGCCGCTTCCGCCGCCTCGACGAGAGCCTGCGGGTGATCCGCGGGCTGTGGTCGGGCGAGCGGGTCGACAACGACGGGGAGTTCTACCCGCTCGAGGGCGCGAGCATCGGCGTCCGGCCGCTCACCCCCGGCGGGCCGCCCATCTGGGTGGGGGCAGGCGGCAAGCTCGCCGTTCGGCGTGCGGCCCGGCTCGGCGACGCGTGGTACGCCCCCGGCAACTCGCCCAACCCGACCTTCCTGCCCAAGCACCTTGCGCTCTACGACGCCGCACTGGGGGAGTACGGCAAGCCGACCGAGGGCATCGAGCGCCCCGTCGGCGTCGAGCTCTACTGCGCGCCCACCACGGACCGCGCGGTCGAGGAGGGCCTGCCGCACGCGCGCCGCGAGTACTCGACGTACGCCGAGTACCCGGCGTTGCGCTGGCAGCGCGACCGCTTCGACGAGCTCGTGGTCAACACGCTGCTGCTCGGCTCGCCGGAGATGCTCGTCGAGCGCATCTCCGCCCTCCGCGATCTCGGCTTCAACCACCTGATCTTCCGCCCCGGTTGGCTCGGCATGCCGACCGAGATGGTCCGGGCCTCGCTGAGGCTCTTCGCCACCGAGGTCTTCCCGGCGTTCCGCTGACGCCACCACCCCCACCACGACCACCCGCCCCCCCGCACGACGACGAAGTGAGGAACGACCGTGAAGAAGACCGAGGCCGAGCTGCTCGAGCAGCACTGGGACGCCGACAACATGATCACGGACCCGGAGCTGCTGGCGAAGTGGGTCACCTACGACGTCGACGAGGGGCGGTCGACCGCGACGATCACCTTCGACCGTCCCGACACGCTCAACGCGATCCCGGTCGCCGGCTTCGAGCGCGTCGGTGACCTGGTCCGCGAGGCCGAGGCCGACGACCGGGTCAAGGTCATCGTCTTCAGGGGCACCGGCGACCACTTCGGCACCGGCGCCGACGCGGCCGAGCTCGGGCACTACATCGGCTACAAGTCCGGCACCGACAAGGCCTCTCGCCGGCGCCCGTCCCAGCGGCAGCGGATCCTCCCGGACCGCAACGTGCTCAGCTCGTCGTTCACCCGGCCGATCATCGAGAGCCTCAAGGCGACGGTCTGCCAGGTGCAGGGCTACTGCTACGGCGGCCACTTCCAGATCGCCCTCTCGGCCGACATCGTCATCGCGTCGCCCGACGCGCGGTTCACCCACCCGGCGTTCCGCTACCTCGGCCCCGCGCCTCAGGACATGTACCACTGGATCGAGAAGGTGGGCCTGACGACCATGAAGGACGTCATGCTCAGCATGCGCGCGCTCGGTGCCGAGGAGGGCGAGCGCAAGGGCCTGGTGACCAAGGTCGTCGAGCGCGACGAGCTCGAGCAGTGGGTCGCCGACTACGCGCAGGCGATCGCGTTCATGCCGCTCGACTCGCTGATGATGGGCAAGTCGATGATGCAGGTCCTCATGGAGGCGCGCGGCAAGGGCCTCGGCGCGATGACCGGCTGGGTCGGCCACGGCTGGGCGACCAACGTGTCCTTCGAGGAGGGCGACTGGAACTTCCTCAAGGAGCGTCGCGAGCGCGGCGTCTCCGGTGCGCTGGCCGACCGCGACAGCCGCGTCGCGCCGTACTTCCGGCTCGGCGGCACGCGCGTCGCGGAGGACTGAGCCGGTGCGGTTCGGGATCCTGCTCGACCACCAGTACCCCCGCGACGCCGACATCGGGCTGCACGTCGGTGAGCTGGTCGAGCTCACCCAGCACATCCGCGACCTCGGCTACGACTCGCTCTTCGGCATCCACCACTACCTGTCGTCCCTCCGTACCCCGCAGCCGCTGCCGCTGCTGTCGCGACTCATCGACCACAGCGGCTCGATGCAGATCGGCACGGGCATCCTGATCCTGCCGATGGGTCACCCCGTGCACTGGGCCGAGGAGATCGCCACGATCGACCAGATGTCGGGCGGTCGCTTCGTGCTCGGGATCGGCTCGGGCTACCGCGAGGACGAGTTCGCGTCGTTCGGAATCGAGCGCCGCACCCGCGTCTCGCGGATGAACGAGTCGCTCCAGGTGATGCAGAAGCTCTGGACCGGCGAGCCGGTGCACCACGAGGGCAAGCACTTCAGGCTGGACGGTGTCCGGTGCAGCGTGCTGCCCGTGCAGCAGCCCGGGCCACCGGTCTGGGTCGGCGCCAACGGCCCGATCGGCATCAAGCGGATCGCCGGGCAGGGCCTGCCCTGGCTGGCGCCCAGCAACGTCCGCCGCAACTGGGCGGTCGGCAACCTGCACGACTACCGCCAGCACCTCAAGGAGGCGGGCCACGACGAGACCGGGATGACTTTTCCGATCCACCGTGACCTGTGCATCGCCGACTCGCAGGAGGAGGCGTTCGCGATCGCCGAGGAGCACGCCAAGCGGTCCTACGGCGAGTACGTGCAGTACGGCATGGACTACTTCGAGTCGCAGTGGGAGGGCATCCGCCGGAAGGCGCTCTTCTTCGGGTCGCCAGACGACATCGCCGGCCGGATCGAGGACTTCGCCACGGCCGGCTACAACCACTTCGTCTTCCGGGCGCAGTGGCTCGGACTGCCGATGGAGCGCACGGTCGAGATCATCGAACGGTTCGCGCGCGAGGTGATGCCGAGGTTCCGGCCGTGAGCTCGGCGCAGGTCTTGAAGCTGGGCCACGTGATCGTGCCCGCCGGCGATCTCGACGCAGCATCGGCGTTCTGGGTCGAGCGCCTCGGCCTGGAGCTGCGCTTCCGCGACGGCAACCGCTACGCCGCCGTCACCGACGGGCGCACGACGCTCGGGCTGGCGGCGCCGGCGGAGCAGCCCGCGCCCGGTCTCGTCGCGGTCTCGGTGCAGGTCACGGGGCTCGACGAGCTGCTCGCGTCCTGGACAGCCGACGGCCTCGCTGTCGGCGAGGTCGTCGAAGGTCCTCACGAGCGCCGGGTGGTCGTGCGCGACCCGGCCGGCAACCCCGTCGTCGTCTACGAGGCCCGCGGATGAGCGACGTGCTGCTCGTCGAGCGGCGCGGCGGGCTCGCTGAGCTCACCCTCAACCGGCCGGCGGCGCGCAACGCCCTCGACGTCGAGCTCAAGCAGGCGCTCGTCGACGAGCTGGACGCGGTCGCCGCCGACCCCGCCGTACGCGCGGTGCTGCTGACCGGCAACGGCCCGGCGTTCTGCGTCGGCCAGGACCTCGCCGAGCTCGCGCGCAGCCTGGAGACCGACCCCGCGAGCGCGTCGGACACCGTAGAGCTGCACTTCAACCCGATCACCCGGCTGCTCGCGACCATGCCCAAGCCGGTGGTCGCCGCGGTGCACGGCACCTGCGTCGGCGCCGGCCTCGGCTTCGCGCTGGCCTGCGACGTCCAGGTCTGGGGCGCGGGCGTCACGCTCGCGACCGCGTTCACCGGTGTCGCGCTCACCTGCGACTCGGGTCTGTCCGCCAGCCTCGCGCGTTCCGTCGGCGAGGCGCGGGCGCGGGAGCTGGTGCTCCTCGGTGACGCGTTCACGCCCGAGCGGGGCGTGGCCTGGGGCCTCGCCGGTCGGGTGGTGGCACCCGACGAGGTCGTCTCGACGGCTCGCTCGCTGGCCGAGCGGCTGGCCGACGGGCCGACCCTGGCGCTGGCGGCGTCGAAGGAACTGATCGCGGCCGGGAGCAGCTCCTCGCTCGACGAGGTGCTGGCGGCCGAGGCGGCCGCGCAGGCGAGGTGCGGGGCGAGCGCGGACCACCTGGCGGCGGTTCGTGCGTTCCTCGCCAAGGAGCCGCCGGTTCTGCTCGGGCGGTGAGCCGCGACGACGGCAGCGAGGCGCTCGGGTGGGAGCGACACCTTCGGCTCGCCGACGTCGCGCCTGCGCGGGGCCGGATGCCGACCGCATCCCTGACGGAAGGACGACACCTGACCGAGCCGACGGCTCCGCCCTCAGGAGGCGGTCTTGGGCTGGGGCATCCGGACGGCCACGAGGACCATCGCCGCCATCACGAAGGAGAGGGCGCCGACGCCGGCCGTGAACGTCCCGGTGGCCCCGACGACCGCGCCGACCAACGTGGGCCCGGCGAACCCGCCCAGCTCGCCGACCGTGAAGTACACCGCTGCGGCCGCCCCCACGTGCCGCGGTCCGATCTCGGGCAGCTCCATCAGGGTGTTCATCATCAACGGCACCAGGGCAGCCGCACAGAAGCCCTCGAGACCGACCGTCAGGTAGAGAAGAGGACCCTCCACCAACGTGGCGGTCGTCATCGAGACGCTGACGACCAGCAGGAGGACGATCGTGGTCGTCCGCCGGTGACGCCCGGCTCCGACCTGCAGCACGACGATGCTGCCGAGGATGCCGAGCAGGGCGGGCAGCGCCGCGATCACGCCGGCGCGCGTGGCGGACATACCAGCGTCCGCGAGCATCGTCGGCAACCAGTTGCGGTAGCCGTGGCTGCCGAGGAAGCCGGCGAAGCCGATCGCGACGACGACCCAGAACCCGGGCGCGCGGGCCACGTGCCAGGTCCCGGCGAGGAGGGGCGTGCGCACTCCGACGTCCCCTCGCGAGACCGGCTTGGCGGTGACGACCCATGCCACCGCGATCACGACGACGACCACGGCGTAGCAGCGGAGCGCGATGCGCCAGTCACCGACCGCCGCCACCAGCACGGCCGTCGAGGCGAGCGCGGTCGCATGGCCGACGTGGGCGCCCGTCATGTAGACGCCCGAGGCCGTGGCTCGACTCCGTCCGGTGAAGAACTCGGCGACGACCTTGGGGAGACCCACGGACATCACCGGCCCGCCGAGACCGAGGAGGGCCACTGCGGCGAGGAGGGTGGGGAAACCCGTGGCCAGGCTGCGTGCCAACTGCGATCCGGCGACGAAGAGCGCGCCCCCGAAGAGGACCCACCGCGGGTCGAACCGGTCCACCAGGTAGCCGACGGGAAAGGCGGCCGCGAGGTAGGTCAGCTGCCACCCGCCCAGGACCAGCCCCACCTCGCCGTAGCTGAGGTCGAGGTCACTGCGCACCGTCCCGACGATCGGTGCCAGGGAGGCCACGGTGAGGGCGAAGGAGAAGTAGAGCAGCCAGGCCAGGAGCAGCATCACCCAGTCGGCGTCGTCCTCGGTGCGCGCCCCCCGGTCGAGCGACGGGGACGCGGTCACCCGACCAGCTCGGCGTCGTCGGCCCCGTAGTCCGGGACCAGCGCCGGGAGCCCGAGACGGAGGTGGACGTAGGAGCCGTCGGTCAGCCCGGAGGCCGCCGGCGCGGCCAGCTCCTCGCCCGTCCAGCTCATTCGGTCGGCTCCGGGAGGGTCTCGAGGATGGCCTCCCGCCACTCCTCCGGCGTGGGCGGTTCGATCACCGTGGATGCCGGGCTGGTTCGCATTCCTGTCCCTTCCTGTCTCGTCCTCGACGGGTCGCGCCAGCGCGGTCGGACCGTCTTCTCCTCGATGCGCTCGTCCACGCCCGATCCCTGCCCGGCCTCAGACGTTCACCGTGTCACGGCCCTTGAGCCGCAGGATGTCTCGCGCCTCGTCCGGGGTGGCGACCTCGAGGTCGAGGGCCTCCAGGATCCCCACGACCTTCGCGACCTGCTCGGCGTTGCTGGCGGCACGGCGTCCCGGGCCGAGGTAGAGGCTGTCCTCGAGCCCGACGCGCACGTTGCCGCCTTGCAGCGCCGCCGCGGTCGCGAAGCGCATCTGGTTCTTCCCGGCGGCGAAGGCGGACAGGAGGTAGTCGTCGCCGAAGAGGCGGTCGGCGACCGAGACCAGGTGGGCGAGGTTGTCGAGCTCGGGCCCCATCCCGCCGAGCACTCCGAAGATGGTCTGCACGAAGAACGGTGGCTCGGCGAGGCCCTGGTCCACCACGTGCGCAAGGTTGTACAGGTGTCCGAGGTCGTAGCACTCGAACTCGAAGCGCGTCCCCCGCTCCTGCCCGAGGCGGCGCAACGTCGTCTCGATCTGGTCGAAGGTGTTGGCGAAGATCACGCCGTGGCTGCCGCGGACGTAGGGCAGCTCCCAGTCGTGACGCCACTCGCGCGGACGCGCCGCGGCCGGCGCGAAGCTGAAGTTGATGGAGCCCATGTTGAGGGAGGCCAGCTCAGGCTCGAAGGTCAGGGCGGCGGCCAGCCGGTCCTCGACGGCCATGGTGGCGGCGCCGCCCGTGGTGATGTTGATGACGGCGTCGGTGTCCGTGGCCAGCGCCTTGACGAAGGGGCGGTAGACCTCCGGATCGGGGGTCGGTCGCCCGTCGTGCGGGTCGCGCGCGTGCAGGTGGAGCACGGCTGCGCCCGCTGCCACTGCGTCCGTCCCTTGCCGGATCATCTCCTCGGCGGTGATGGGGAGCGCCGAGGACATCGACGGGGTGTGGATCGAGCCGGTCAGCGCGCAGGACACGATGACCTTCGGGGTGCTTCTCATGGGTTCTCCTCGTTCCGCTCTCGGGGCTGCGCCAAGAATCGATTCAGGGCGCAGGATGCTAAATTCCGTGGGTGGTCAAGAGCCGGGACGCCGACAGCCTCGCGATGCGCGTCTACGAAGAGCTGCGTGTCGAGATCCTGCACGGCACGCTTGCGCCCGGCGTCCGCCTCAAGCCGGCCGATCTCGCCCGCGACCGCGGGGTGAGCCTCGGGGTGGTGCGAGAGGCGCTGGGGCTGCTGGGCACCAAGAGCCTGGTGCGGATCGACCGCAACCGCGGCTACCACGTCGCGACGTTGTCGGGAACGACGCTGAAGGCCCTGACGGAGGCCCGACTCGTCAACGAGGGCGCCGCGCTCCGACTGTCGCTGACCCGCGGCGGCGTCACCTGGGAGTCGGAGGTCCTGGCTGCGCACCACCGGCTGGCCAGCCAGCCGATGATGCTGCCCCCGACGGCACCGGACGCGGCACCGGAGCGGAACGAGGAGTGGGCCTACGCGCACCTCGCCTTCCACCACGCCCTGATCAGCGCCTGCGGCAACCCCGTGCTGCTCGACATCTGCGACCGGCTCTCCGACCAGGCCGAGCTCTACCGCGCGTGGTCCGCTGGCCCCGGTGAGGAGACGGGCCGCGACGTCGCCGCCGAGCACCAGGGTCTCTGCGACGCGGCTCTCGCGCACGACCAGGTCCTCGCCGTCCGGCTCTTCGAGGAGCACGTCTGCCGCACCCAGCAGCTGCTGCTCGGATCGGGGATGGTCGAGGCCGAGTGAACCAGTAGGCATGGTCACAGGTCGGTCACGACGCGGTGCTCGCGCACCCGCCAGCCGGCATCGGTGAGGTCGAGGAGCTGCTCGATCCGTCCGCTCGCTGCGAGGACGGGCCCCTCCTCGAGCCGGAGATAGGACGCCGCCGCCCGCACCGTGCTCGATCCCTCCGGGGCGATGAGCAGGTTCGTCAGGTGGTGGGCGGTACGACGGCGCCCGTCGACCGGGGCGAGGAGCCGCGGGGCGTACGCCGCCGCCAGCTCCTCGCGGCCGCGGAGCGTGCGGCCGCCGAGGATGACCGTGGCGTCCCCGAGGAAATCCTGCACCGCGGCGAGGTCGGCCCGGTCGACGGCATCGAAGTAGCGGCACAGGAGGTCCCGGACGACGTCGTGCACGGTCACCTCAGTTCGCGTGCTCGATGAGCACGTCGGTCGTGTGGGCGATGTGGTGGGCGAGTCGGCTGGCGGCGAGCTCGGGGTCGCCGTCCTCGACCACGGCCTGGAGGATCGCCCGGTGCTCACCCGCGACGTCCCGCGGCTCGCTCGCGAGCGGGGTCGACCAGCGGCGGTAGACCTCGGCGGCGTCACGCAGGGTCGTGGCGATCTCCACCAGGCGTCGGCTGCCACAACCCGCGAGCAGCTGCAGGTGGAAGGCCCGGTGGGCGACGGCCCACTCCTCGTTGACCACGCACGAGGCGTCGGGGCCGAGGTCGTGCTCCGGGGTGCGCTCGAGCACGTGGTGCGCGGCGATCAGCTGCGAGCGCCACTCCACGGTGCCACGCTCGACCGAGCGGCGCAGCGCCAGCGGCTCCAGGTCCAGGCGCACCGACGTCAGGTCCAGGAGGTCCTCCCGCGAGAGCGGCAGCACCTGGAAGCCCTGCTGGGGTTGTGAGAGGACGAGCCCCTGCTCGCCCAGCCGGGTCAGCGCCTCGCGGACGACGCCCAGGCTGACGCCGTACTGCTCGGCCAGCGCCAGGGGGCTGAGCCGCGAGCCGGGTCGCAGGACGCCGCCGAGGATCGCGCGCCGCACCTCCCGGTGCACGTGCACCGATCGGGTCGGCGTCCGTGTCCCGCTCACGTGCTCGCCTCGGCCATCGTCCGAGGCGCCGTCCGACGTCCCCGGATCCACGCGACGCCGGAGCGCAGCAGCCCGGCGATCCCGCGCGGTGCCACCACGATCACCACGATCACCAGGACGCCGCTGAGGATGGCCTGGACCATCGGCTGGTCCTCCAACGAGCGGTTGACCAGGTAGTAGATGACGAACGCGCCGAGCACCGGGCCCTCGGCCGTGCCGGAGCCGCCGACCACCACCATCACCAGTGCCGTGACGACCCAGGTGAGGCCGAACATCGAGTTCGGCTCGATGTAGACCTGGTTCAGGCTCACCGCGGCGCCGACCAGGCCGGTCAGACCGGCGCTGAGCAGGAACGCCCGCCGCTTCACGACCTCGGCGGGCACCCCCAGGGCGGCCGCCGCGCGCTCGTCGTCGCGCACCGCCATCAACCGCAGCCCGAAGCTCGAGCGGAGCACCAGCACCGCCACGACGCAGGTGAGCACGGCGAGCACGGCGATCAACCGGAACTTCGCCTCGCGGTCGGGGACGGCATCCAGCGGGACGGTGAGACCCCGGCTCTCCCCGGTCCACGTCCACGTCACCATCCACGCCAACGCTGCGAGCGCGAGCGCCGAGGACCCGATCGTGAACGCGACGCCCGACAGCCGGAGCAGCGGGAACGCGACCACCCAGGCGAGGGCCGCGGAGACGAGCCCGGCTCCGACCAGGGCCACCGGCCACCCGAGATCGGTCTTCAGCAGCAGCATGGCGCTCGTGTAGCCGCCCGCCCCGATGAAGACCGAGTGCCCGAGGGACAGCTGGCCGCCGATGCCGCCGATGATGTTCCAGGCCTGGGCGACGCCGATCCAGATCAGGAGGTTGAGCAGCAGGTCCTGGGTGTTGCGGTCGACCCGTCCGGGCACCGACCACAGCACGAGGGTGACGGCCACGGTGAGGGCCAGCCCCAGCGCCGCCGTACGTCGGGTGCCGGTCATGCCGCCACCACCTCCCGGTCGCTGACCGCGGGCCGCTGCCGTCGCGCCGGGAGCCGCAGCCCCAGCCCCTGCGGGCGGACCAGCAGCAGGGCGAGCAGGAGCAGGTTGATGGCGATCGGGGAGTAGACCGGCCCGACCAGCCCCCCGACCGCGGCCGCGACCACGCCGACGAGCACCCCGCCGACGAGCGTGCCCGGCACGTCCCCCACCCCGCCCATCACCACGACGGTGAAGCCGAGGACGAGCAGCGGCAGGCCGCCGTTCGGATCGACGGAGAACGCGCTCCCGTAGACGATGCCCGCGAGGGCGGCGATCGCCGCGGCAGCGCCGAAGGTCAGCGCGTGCATCAGCGGGATGTTGATGCCGAGCATCCCCGCCGTGGCCGGGTCGGCAGCCGAGGCGCGGAGGGCGGTGCCGAAGCGGGTGCGGGTCAGGAGCAGCTGCGTGCCGGTGACGACCGCGCACGCCAGGAGGAACCCAACGAGGTTGGCGGACTGCACGGTCATCCCGGCGAACGACACACTCTGCTGAGCCCAGCCGGCGTCGAGCGAGCGCGGGCTGGTGCCGAACGCATAGGTCAGGGTCCCCTGGCCGAGGAGCAGCAGGCCGAAGGTCGCGACCAGCGGCGCCTCCGCGGAGTGGCCGGTCAGGCGCTGCAGCAGCAGTCGCTGGACCGCGGCGGCCAGCGCGAACAGCGCCGGACCGACGATCACGAAGGCCAGCAGCGGGTCGACGGGGATGCGGTCCGTGACCAGCACCGCCGCGTACGCCCCGAGAAGCACCAGCAGGCCGTGGGCCAGGTTGACCACCCGCATGATCCCGAAGACCAACGACAGTCCGAGCGCCACCAGGGCGTACAGCCCCCCCAGCAGGGCGCCGTTGAGGAGAGCCTCGGCGGACATGTCAGCTACTTCGCCAGGCCCGGCGGCGGCGCCTGCAGGTCGCCGGTCGCCTGATCGGCGGGCCAGACGGTCACCTGCGAGTCGCCCTGCCACTGGACGGCCGTCGGCGGGATGATCGCGCGGTTGTCCTCGCCGAAGGTGATCGGCGCCCAGACGGTGTCGAGGTCCTCGGTGTCGGCGATGGCCTGAGCAAGGTCGTCGGGATCGGTGCTGCCGGCCCGCTCGAGCGCATCCGCGAGGATCTCCACCATCGCGTACGCCGAGATCACGGCCTGGTTCGCGAGGCCGTCGCCGTACTCCGCCTTGTTCGCCTCGTAGAGCTCCTGGCCTCCGACGTTGCCGTTGTCGGGGCTCCACCACCCGAAGGTCATCGCGCCGTCGGCCGCCGGGCCGGCGGCCTGGGGGAAGCCGACCGTGCCGCCCTTCTCGGCCCACGCGGTCTTCGGGGCGTAGCCCAGCGCCTTCATCTGCTTCCACAGCGCGGCGGCGTCGGGCGGGATGACCTGCGCGATCATCACCTCTGCTTCCGCGGCCTGGGCCTCCTGGACGAACTGGCTGAAGTCGGTAGTGCCGACCGGGAACTCGGCGCGGTAGACGACCTCGTACCCGAAGCCGGCGGCCTGGGCCTCCCACAGCGCTCCCATCGCCTTGCCGTCCTCGCCGGTGTCGGTGAAGAGGGCGACCTTCTTGTTGGTGTCGACGAGGTCCGAGGCCTGGAAGTTCACCGCCGTCTGCTCCTCCTCGTCGACGAAGACGTCGAAGGCGTAGTTCCAGCCGCTCTCGTTGCCGGCCAACCAGGCGAGCGTCGGCGTCAGCGGCGAGACGGCCGGCACCTGCTCCTGCTCGGCCACCACCGAGAACGGGATCGTCATCGGCGGGGTCACCGAGCCGAGCAGGGCCACCGCCTCCTCCTCGGAGACCAACGACTTGGTCGTCGAGGTGACCACCGTGGGGTCGGACTTGTTGTCCTTCACGACCAGCTCGAGCTGGTAGGACTCGCCGTCGATCTCGACGCCGCCGTCGGCGTTGATGGCGTCGACGGCCTGCTCGTAGCCCGCCTGGATCGGCGGGCCGAAGACGCCGAGCGGACCGGTGAGGGGCAGGGACGCTCCGAGGACCAGGTCCCCGGAGTCCGAGGCGTCCGAGCTGCTGCCACAGGCGCTGAGCGCGGCGCTCGCGAGGACCAGGGTCGCCGCGGCCGCGAGGGCAGAGGTGGATCGAGGCATGGTGAGGCCTTCCTTCGATGGCACGGGTGTGCGGAGGTGACCGTCCCGGCGAGCTGCCGGGACGGGCGTGCGGGCTACGACGGGTCGGCGCTAGTGCGCGGCCCCGAAGTACGCCTCCGAGAGCCGACGCTCGTCGGCGAGGTCCTGGGGTGAGCCGTCGTAGGTGACCCGGCCGCGGTCGAGGACGTAGGCATGGTCGGCCACCGCCAGGGAGCGGTGTGCGTTCTGCTCGATGAGGAGCACGGCGAGGCCGATCTCGCGAAGCGAGCCGATCGCGTCGTACATCACCTCGACGGCGACGGGGGAGAGCCCGAGGGACGCCTCGTCGAGAATCAACAGCCGGGGGCGCGACATCAGTGCCCTGGCCATCGCGAGCAGCTGCTGCTGCCCGCCGCTCATGGTGCCGGCCCGCTGGTCCCGGCGCTCCGCGAGCACCGGGAACCGCTCGCAGAGTCGTGCGGCCTCCTCGACGCGGGCGGTCCGGTCGAGGGTGTAGCCGCCGAGCAGGAGGTTCTCCTCCACCGTGAGCTCGCCGAAGATCCGGCGGCCCTCCGGGCAGCAGGAGACCCCGTGGCGCAGCCGGACGTGCGGCGGCTCGGCGTCGACGGCTGCGCCGCTCATCCGCACCGAGCCCGACCGGATCGGGACCAGGCCCGTGACCACCCGGGTCAGCGTGGTCTTCCCGGCGCCGTTCGCACCGAGCACGGAGACCACCTCGCCGCGCCGGACCTCCAGGCTGACTCCGTCCAGCGCGACCGCCTTGCCGTAGCCGGCCGACACGTCGGCCAGCTCCAGCAGCGGCGGCTCGGTCGGCGCAGGTCCACGCAGCCGCGGCGACGCTGACCGGACCGCGGAGGCTCCCTCGCCCAGGTAGATGGCGCGCACCGTCGGGTCCGCGGAGACCTCGGCGGGCGAGCCCTCCGCCACCTTGCGGCCCCAGTCGATGACCACCACCCTGTCGGCGAGCTCCCGGATGAGGCCCTCCACGTGCTCGACCACCATCAGGGCGACGCCTTCGGCGTGCACCTTCCGGACGATGTCAACCAGCTGCTCGGTCTCGTGGGCGACGAGTCCGGCGCCGACCTCGTCGAGCAGGAGCACCCGCGGGTGCAAGGACAGGGCGCGGGCCAACTCGAGACGCTTCAGGTCGAGCAGCCCGAGGCTGCCCGCGGGCCGCGACGCCTTGTCGCTGAGCCCGCACAGGGCGAGGACGTCGAGGTCCCGCTTGCGGTCGCCGCTGGCGAGGCCCGCAAGGCGGAGGTTCTGGTCGACGCTGAGCTGCCCGAACGGGCGCGGCACCTGGTTCGCCAGGGCGAGGCCGGCGCGGGCGATCCGGTGGCTCGGCCACCGGGTGACGTCGCGGCCCTCCAGCAGTACCTGTCCGCTGTCGGGCCGGACCTCCCCGAGCAGGGTCTTCAGCAGCGTGCTCTTGCCGGCGCCGTTGGGTCCCATCACGCCGACCACCTCACCCGGATCGATGGTCAGGTCGAGATCGTCGAGCGCGGTGACCCCGCCGTACCTCTTGGTCAGCCCGCGGGCCTCGAGGAGGGGCATGCCGCTCAGCCCACCGTCACGCGGGCCACTGACCCGGTCTCGAGCGCGGTGCGCAGGCCGCGCAGGGCCTCGTCGAGGCGCTCGGCGGGGACGGCGTCGTAGAGGTAGAAGTCGGGTCGCACGACGGCGACCGGCGTGCCCAGCTCGTCGAGCCACGCGTCGTACCGGCCCTCGACGTCGATCACCTGCGCTCCCGACCCGGGGGCACCCACCTCGAAGAGGCGTACGCCGACCTCCGAGCACCACGTGCGGATCGCGTCACTCAGGTGGGCGAGGGCGCCGGGCCGGGCGAGGACGGTCCACCCCTGGCCACAGACGTCGTCGAACCGACCTTCGCGGCCGGCAACGATGACCCGCCCCTGGTGGGAGAGGTGGCCGGCGAGCGGGTGGCTGCCGAGGATGCCGGGCCCGAGGTGCGGCGGTGCGGGCTCGGCCGGGGCGAGTGACGGGTCCTGGTGCGCGGCACGCATCTCGAGGTCGCGGAGGGTGGCGGCCTCGGGGGCGCTGACGCAGATTACCCGGCCCAGCCCCATGGAGAGCTCGATGAAGTAGCGGACGTGCTCGGTGCGCTCGGGGCCGTAGGAGTCGAGCAGCGCATCGGGCGAACGACCCGCGAGGACCGCGTCCAGCCGCCACAGCAGCGCTTCGGCGTCCCGGAGCCCGGCGCACATGCCCTGGCCGGCGAACGGCGGCATCAGGTGCACGGCGTCGCCGGCGAGCAGGGCCCGCCCGCGGCGCCACTGGTCGCACCAGCGGGCGCGGAAGGTGTAGACGACGTGCCGCTCGAGGGTGGCGTTGTCGGGGGTCAGGCCGAACTCGGCGAGCCGCTCCCACGCGGTCGCCTCGGTGTTCAGCTCCTCGATGCTCTCGTCCGGCATCCGCATGTACTCCCAGCGACGCCGGTGCGGTGCTCCGCCAGGCACGACGGTTGTCGGCCGCTCGGGGCGGCACCACTGCCACGCGGGTGGGTCGAAGTGCATCGGCTCGTGCGGGAGGACGTCGAGGATCAACCAGTCGAACTCGAAGCCGAGGTCGGTCATGGTGATCCCGAGCGAGGTGCGCACGAAGGAGTTGGCTCCGTCCGCACCCACGACGTAACGGCCGCGGAAGGTGCGGGTGGCCCCGTCGCCCCTCGTGCTGCGCGCGAGCACGGTCGCGCCCTGATCGTCCTGGTGCAGCTCGACGGCTTCCCAGCCGCGGTGCACCTCGGCCCGGGTCTCGGTGTCCACGATCTTGCGGATCTCACGTTCGAGGTCGGGCTGGTGGAAGAAGTTGGAGGTCTGCCAACCCGAAGGTCCGATGCCGGTCCAGTCGAGCTCGAGCAGCACCTCCTTGTCGGCGTTCACCCAGCGGTAGAGGTTGTCGTAGGGCTGCACGGCGGGGTTGTCCGACGGGTCCAGCCCGATGCTCTGGAACAGCCGGGCCACCTCGTCGTCGAAGTGGACCGCCCGCGGGAAGGCGTAGGCCTCGGGGAAGCGCTCGATGCACGCCGACGTCCACCCGAGTCGGCCGAGCTTGTAGGCGAGGTACTGACCCACAGGGCCGTAGCCGACGATGACGACGTCTACCTCGACGTCCCGCTGCCCGGTGCTCACTTGCTGTGCGCTCCCGTCATCATCGCGGCGAGGTCCTCGGGGTTGAGGAAGGACGGCGACGGCGGGGGACCCCAGCGGAAGAGGCCGCGGGCGCCCTCGACCGCCTCCGGTGTCCACAGAGAGTCGTCGACGATGCAGTCCATGTCGGAGTAGTACTCGCTGAACGTGCCGGCGGGGTCCTTGAGGTACCAGAAGAAGTTGGACCCGGCGTAGTGCCGTCCGAGGCCCCAGACGTGCCGCTCGGGGTGGCCCTCGAGCATGTCCATGGCGCCGCGGCCGACGGCGTCGACGTCGTCGACCTGCCACGAGGTGTGGTGGGGGTAGACGACCGGCGCGCCCATGACGAGCAGGTTGTGGTGGTCGGTGCTGCAGCGCAGGAAGGCCCCGACGCCGGCGCGGTCGCTCAGCTTGAAGCCGATGCCCTCGATGAAGAACCGCTGCGAGGTCTCGGGATCGGTGCTGCCGAGCACCACGTGGCCCAGCTTGCGCGGACGGACACGTGCGTCGGAGCTCGCACCCGCGGATCGGGCGTTCACCCGCTCTAGACGGCCCGGACCGTTGTACGACGGTGCGGCCACCTCGGCCTGCACGACCCGCGGCTCAACCGCGACGACCACGCCGACGCGGGTGGCCGGGTCGGCCGTCACGAGGCGGTCGGCGACGATGCCGTGCTCCACGCCCAGCCGGGTCAGCGACGCGGCGATCCGGCCGAGGTCGTCGGGGTCGTCGGCGCCCAGGGTGAGGGACGCGATGCGGCGGACCGGGCCCGGCCGGAGGTAGAGCTGACGGCCGCCGTCGAGCGTCGACATCGAGCCGTCGCCGTGGTCGGTCAGCCCGAACTCCCGGTAGTAGGCGGTCACCTCCTCGAGGTTGGGGACCTCGTAGGTGAAGGAGCTCACCCGGTGCAGTGCCATCTCAGGCCTCCCCGCCGACCAGCGTGACGACCAGCTCGCCGATGCCCTCGATCGAGCTCGTGAGCGTGCCCGGCACCAGGAACCGCTTGGGCTCGCGGCCCATGCCGACGCCGCACGGCGTCCCGGTGAAGATCAGGTCACCGGGGTAGAGCGTGAGCGCCTCGGAGAGCCGGCTGACCAGCTCCGGCACGGAGAAGATCAGGTCGCTGGTGCGGCCGTCCTGCAGGACCTCGCCGTCCAGCGAGCAGCTGATCGCCAGGTCGTCCTTGTCGAGCAGGTCCTCGGGCGTCACGACGGCAGGGCCGACGGGCGAGAACCCGGGATAGGACTTGCCGAGCGAGAACTGGGGCGCAGGGCCGCGGGTCTGCACCGCTCGCCAGGACAGGTCCTGGCCGACGGTGAGGCCCGCGACGTGGTCCCAGCCCTTCTCGACCGGCACCTGGTGGGCCTGTCGGCCGATCACGACCACGAGCTCGACCTCCCAGTCCACGCCGTCGCTCGGCAGGGTCACCACGGCACCCGGGCCGACCAGCGACGAGGGGAACTTCGTGAAGACGACCGGGTGCTCCGGGATCGCCATCCCGCTCTCGACCGCGTGCTCGCGGTAGTTCAGCCCGATGGCCGCGACCTGACGCGGTCGGGGGACCGGCACCCCCAGCTCCCCGGAGGCCTCCGGCGCGTCCCCCGGCACTCCCGGCGCCCAGGCGACGAACTCGTCCCAGCGCTCGTAGACGGCCTGCGGATCGGAGGAGAAGCGTCCGTTGCTCGCCTTCTCGACGTCGACCCATCGCTCGCCCTGGCCCAGTGCGAGCCTGCCTCCGACACTTGCGATTCGCATCTCGATCC
Organism: Nocardioides sp. SYSU D00038; assembly: GCF_016924665.1. Classification (GTDB taxonomy): domain Bacteria; phylum Actinomycetota; class Actinomycetes; order Propionibacteriales; family Nocardioidaceae; genus Nocardioides. Next base: position 70,961 of record NZ_JAFFJT010000023.1, on the reverse strand, counting down.
TCGTGGTCCTCTGGTGGAGTGGGGCGACCACACCGGTCGTGTGGGCGCGATCACACCTTCTCGCCACGCGGATCGACTCGTCAAGCAAGAATTGATTATTTCTCGCAAATTGACTCTGACGAGCGGTCCGTCGCAGCGCTGACCAACCACAGCCAGCGCCGTCGCCCGCAGCGTGTCGAGCACGGCCGGACTCGTGACTGACGAGCGCACAAAGCAGCACGCCGCCGAGCGACCACGGGATCACTCGGCGGCGTTACTGCAGGTCAGCGGTAGTCCGTTGCGGCCACTCGACGTTGAGAAACGATCGCAGCGGCGGCATGGCTAGATGTCGTAGAACGGGCCGAACTGGTCACTGACCTGAGTATCTCCTGCACCGGTACACGCCTCGGTCCACATCCGGTACACATCGCCGTGGAGTCTTGCTGCCGAACTCAGGCGCCGATCTTCGCCTTCGTCAAAAGCTCGGAGGCGTCCTGACGGACCTGCTCCTGGGGATCGTCGGATGCCATTCGCCGGAGCAGGTCGAGGGCATCGTCGGGCCACGTGGCAAACGGCCACTCTTTGAGTGCGCCAAGTGCCATGTTGCGGTTGCGGATGGTGGGACTTGTCAGGCCGAGCGAGATCAGGTCACGCCCCGTGCCCGGATGGTTCCGGAGCTCCTGCAGCGTGAAGTCGAACTCCATGTGGGCGCGGAACTCTGGCCCGAAGCCCATGCTGCTCGGTGAGCCGTTGACGATCACGTTCGGCCGGAAGGTCGCGCGGGCGAGGTCGACCAGGCTGTTGCGACGGTCGTCGGTGTCGGCTGTCCGCCAAGCGTCGAACCAGGAGCCACCCAGCGGATCGGCGCGGAGGCGCTCCAGGAAGAGGTCGAACGTCGCGATCCCGAACCGAGGTGCCGCTTCCTTGGCGAGCCAGAACGTGTGGTCGTCTTCCGAAGCGAGCCCCTCCGCGACCACCTCGGGCCACTGCGGTTGGGCGAGGATCCTCTCGGCTTTGGTAGCCAGCCGCTGCTGATCCTGCTGAGTCCAGCCATGGCCGGCGCGTGCATCCGCATCCTCGCCGCCGTGGAGCATCCTGTCGATCGAGGTCGTCGTGCGCAGGTCGCCCAGCGTCTCTGCGCGGTGGTCGAGCAGATCGAGGTAGGCGTCGAGCATCGCCGGTGCGTCGTCGATGTCGTCTATGTCCTGAGCCGGCCCGCCCATGATGAGTGCCTCGATGATCTCGCCGGCAGACGTCAGCAACTGTCGGTCGACCTCAGTCCGCTGAAGCGCAGTGGTGAGCTCGCCTGTGGTGGCCGCGGTGTACGCCAGGTACTCGTACATGACCGAGTTCTTGTAGCCCTCACGCAGCAGCCACTCCTTGATCTCGGGATCGGTGGCGTCGCTGAGCCGCTCGACGCACTGGATGCGGCCCCAACCATCGACCCGCTTCGCCAAGCTCCAGATGTCGCGCTCGGGGTTGGTGGAGCCGTTGCTGAGGGCGACGGCGGCGAACAGGGTGAACTCGTCGTGTGCCCCAAGGGTCATGACGATCTCGCCTGCGTCACGGGTGCCGGTGATCCCGATGAGCGCGAGACCGATCTTCGCGGGGCCCCGATGCCGGGCCGTCGTCGCCAGCCACAGACCGACCTGGTGGATGGCGTCGGCGTCCGGTCGAGCAGAGACGAGCGACTCGATCATGTCGTCGACATAAGAGACGACGTCGTCGTTCTGAAGGGCTCGGTAGAGCTTCTTCAGGGTGCGCTCGCGTGGTTTGCGGCTCGCCTTGGCGAGCAGGGCAGCGGTTGACGTGGCTGCCTTCCCGTCGTGTCCTCCGCCGTGATGTCCCATCACGCCATCCATCGCGCCGGCCGACCAACGGATCGCGTTCGGGTCACGCGGGGGTTCGTCAGGCAGAGTGAGGTCTTGGTCCGTGAGCCGACCGTCACCATCGAGGTACGTGCGGATCACGTCGTAGACGGACGGGACGTCAGAGATACGCGGGAGCGCTGGCGACACAGGGGCACCTTCCCATGTGGGTAGCTCCGAAGCGAGCGAGATCTCAGCTTGGGTGCGGTAGCGCCCAGAGCGCGTCGATCGCGTGGCGTACGGCTTCGTTGCTCGTCGGCATCAGGTGCGTGTAGGTCCGCAGGGGTGAAGGCCGGGTCGTGATGCCCGAGGTACTCCGACAGCGTCTTGATGCTGACGCTGGCCTCCAGCAGTGCTGAGGCGTAGAAGTGCCGCAGCGCGTGCATCCCGGTGTCGGTCCCGGGATCGATGCCGGCGGCTTCAGCGCGGGGCGCCAGACGTAGCCGTTCACGTGATTGCGGTTCAGCGCCTTGTGTTCACGGGTTGAGTGGTCACGAGTTTGCGATCTGCCGGTCTCAATACGACCTCGCAAACGCCGCCGGCCCCGACCTCACGAGGAGGCCGGGGCCAGAGGTTGCGGTACGCATCGGGTAGCAAGCGAGCCGTAGACAGCCGTTCAGGGCCGTGGTCAGCCGTACATGTCCGCGATGGACCACTCAGCGCTTGCAGGTCACAAGTGGTTTCGAGACGGTCGCAGAGCGACCTCCTCAACCTCCGGAGGACCCTGGAATCAGATGTCGTAGTACAGCTCGAACTCGTGCGGGTGCGGCCGCAACTGCACCGGGGCGATCTCCTCGGTGCGCTTGTAGTTGACCCACGTGTCGATCAGGTCCGGTGTGAAGACGTTGCCGGCCGTCAGGAAGTCGTGGTCGTCCTCGAGGGCGTCGAGGACGGCGCCGAGCGAGGTCGGCACCTGGTCGATCTCGGCCATCTCGTCCGGCGGCAGCTCGTAGATGTCCTTGTCGATCGGGGCGGCGGGCTCGATCTTGTTCTGGATGCCGTCCACGCCGGCCAGCATCAGCGCGGCGAAGGCGAGGTAGGGGTTCGCCGAGGGGTCGGGGAAGCGGGTCTCGATCCGCTTGGCCTTGGGGTTCGACCCGGTGATCGGGATGCGGACCGAGGCGGAGCGGTTGCGCGAGGAGTAGACGAGCGAGATCGGGGCCTCGAAGCCGGGGACCAGGCGGTGGTAGGAGTTCACCGTCGGGTTGGTGAACGCCAGCAGGGCCGGGGCGTGCTTGAGGATGCCGCCGATGTACCAGCGCGCCATGTCGGAGAGGCCGCCGTAGCCGGTCTCGTCGTAGAACAGCGGGTCGCCGTCCTTCCAAAGCGACTGGTGCACGTGCATGCCGGAGCCGTTGTCGCCGAAGATCGGCTTGGGCATGAAGGTGACCGACTTGCCCTGCTGCCACGCGGTGTTCTTGATGATGTACTTGAACTTCATCACGTCGTCCGCGGCCTTGAGCAGCGTGTCGAAGCGGTAGTTGATCTCCGCCTGACCGGCGGTGCCGACCTCGTGGTGGGCGCGCTCGACGAGGAGGCCGGAGGCCTCGAGGTTCTTCACCATGTCGTCGCGCAGGTCGCCGTAGTGGTCGTACGGCGCGACGGGGAAGTAGCCGCCCTTGAACCGGGTCTTGTAGCCGAGGTTGTCGCCCTCCTTGCCCGAGTTCCACCAGCCCTCGACGGAGTCGATGTGGTAGTAGCCCTCGTTGGGCGAGGTGGAGTAGCGCACCGAGTCGAAGATGTAGAACTCCGCCTCGGGGGCGAAGAACGCGGTGTCGGCGATGCCGGTGGTGGAGAGGTAGGCCAGCGCCTTGCGAGCGATGTTGCGCGGGTCGCGCGAGTAGGCCTCGCCCGTGATCGGGTCGTGGATGAAGAAGTTCAGCACCAGCGTCTTCGCGGCCCGGAACGGGTCGATGAACGCCGTGGTCGGGTCGGGGAACAGCGCCATGTCCGACTCGTTGATCGCCTGGAACCCGCGGATCGAGGACCCGTCGAAGGCCAGGCCGTCGTCGAAGACCGACTGGTCGAACGACGACACGGGGACCGTGAAGTGCTGCATGATGCCGGGCAGGTCGCAGAAGCGGATGTCGACCATCTCGACGCCCTCGTCCTTGACGTACTTGAGCAGCTCATCGCTGTTCTGGAACATTCGTCCTCCTTGGCTGCGACCCAGGGGCAGCCGACACGTGCTTCGAGAGATTGCGGCCGGGGCGACGGTGATCCGGCGGTCCCTACATCCAATGATCGGTCGGTTTCGCGACAGTACCGTGAGTGTTTCGGGGATGTAACAGGTGGTCCGGAGGCCGATCCCTCACCCGCCCTGCCTAGGGTGGTCGCCGTGACCACCTTCGAGACGGCGACCTGGGGCCGGCGGATGCTGGCCCTGCTGGTCGACTGGTTCGCCTCGACCCTGGTCGTCGTCCTGGTGGTCGGGCTCGACGCCTACTCCCGCACCGGCAGCCCCGCGCCGTTCTACGTGCTCGGGGTGTTCGTCGTGGAGTCGGCGCTGCTCACCGCCACCGTGGGCGGCTCGTTCGGACAGGTGGCCACCCGGCTGCGCGTCGTCCGGGCGAACGGCGACCCGCGTCCGGTAGACGTGCCGCGCGCGCTGCTGCGGCAGGTGCTCATCGCGCTCGTCATCCCTCCGCTCGTCTACCGCCCCGACGGTCGCGGGCTCCACGACCTCGCGGCGGCGAGCGCTACCGTCACCCTGCAGACCTACCGGGCCCTCTCCGGGCGCTCGGTCTCCTGAAAGGCACCCCATGACCCGTACGACGCTGTCCCGCACCACCTGGCGGCGGGCCTGCGCAGCGCTCGCGCTGCCCCTGGCCCTCACCCTGACCGCCTGCGGCGGCGACTCCGACGAGCCCTCCGACGACGCCGGCTCCTCGGCCTCGAGCACGCCCACCGAGGACGCCGAGCCCTCCGAGGAGCCCACCGAGGAGGAGAGCGACACCCCCGGCGGTGAGTCGGTCGAGGCCGGTGAGTTCGCCGAGATCATGAGCACGGCGTTCGAGAACGCCACCACCGCCGCGGCCACCCTGAAGTCGACCGGCGGCCCGACCGCCATCGACGCGACCGGCGACATCGACTTCACCGGCAAGCAGCAGGCGGTGCACATCGAGATGAACAACCCCGCGATGGGCGGCAAGCTCACGCTGATCATGGTGAAGGGGATCGTCTACGTCGGGCTGCCCAACCTCGACGGCAAGTTCGTGCAGTTCGACCTGGCCGACCCCAACAACCCGATGGGTGCGGGGTTCGCCGACAACCTCGACCCCGAGAAGGCGTTCGAGCAGTTGGAGCAGGGCATCGAGTCGGTCTCGCTCGTCGGCGAGGAGGAGGTGGGCGGCGAGACCGCCACCCACTACGCCGCCCTCATCGACGCCACCAAGATCGACGCCGCCGCCGGTGCCGGCCAGGGCGAGATGACCTTCGACGTGTGGATCGACGGCGAGGGCCGGATCGTGAAGAACCTGGTCGAGCTCGGCAGCACCGGCTCGGTCGAGACGACCTACTCCGACTGGGGCAAGGACGTCATCATCGAGGCGCCCGCCCCCGACGACATCGTGGAGCTGCCCGCCGGCGCCATGTGAGCGACGCGGCGCCGCCGCCCCCGGTACGACGAACGCCGGCCGGTCCCCGCGGGGGCCGGCCGGCGTCGTACGTCGTGGGCGCTGACGGGGGGAGTGGCTCAGCGGCCCCGCAGGTTGCCGCGCATGCCCTTCATGCTGGTCGGCACCGGGCCCTTGGGGAGCGGAATGTTGGAGCGGTTGGCGTCGAGGGCCTTGAGGCGGTTGAGCACGTCGGTGAGCTCGGCGGGCTTGACCGCGCGGCCGAGCTTCTGCACGTGGCGCACCAGCTTGGGCAGCGGCACCTGGCCCTCGCCGTTGCCGCAGACGATCTCGTGGATGGGGGTCTCGGTGGCGACCCGCTCGTGCTTCTTGCGCTCGCTGAGCAGCAGCTGGCGCAGCCGGTTGGGGTTGCCCTCGCCGATCAGCACGATGCCGGGCGGGCCGACCACGCGGTGCACGATGTCCTGCTGCTTGGTGAACGCGATGACCGGGTCGGTCTTCCAGCCCCGGCGCAGCATCCGCAGCGCGGCCGCGGCGGCACCCGGCTGACCCTCCATCTGCGTGTACGCCGCCTTCTGGGCGCGGCGGCCGAAGACGATCATCGCGGCCAGGACGCCGAACAGCAGCGCGCCGACCACCGACATCGCCAGCCCGATCGCGCCGCCGCCGGGCAGCACGGTGAACAGCACGAAGCCGAGCGCGCCACCGAGCAGCAGCGAGGCCAGCACCAGCCAGAGCACCGCCGGGTCGGAGCGCCGGGTCATCTTCCAGGTCTCGGCGAACTGCTTGCGACGGCTCATCGTCGAGGGGTCCATGGGCGCGTTCTGGTTGGACATGGCGTGGCGTTGCCTCACTCGTGCGTGGTTCGGGTGGTGCTGGCCCGGCGGGACCGGGTGGGCGCGGGTGCGCTCAGACGGCGGAGCCCTGCCGGGCGTCCATGGCCTGACGGTACAGCCGTCCGGCGCGGTAGGACGAACGCACCAGCGGCCCGGACAGCACCCCGGAGAAGCCGATCTCCTCGGCCTCGGCCGCGAGCTCCACGAACTCCTCGGGCTTGACCCAGCGCTCGACGGGGTGGTGGCGCACCGAGGGGCGCAGGTACTGGGTGATGGTGACCAGCTCGCAGCCCGCCTCGTGGAGGTCGCGCAGCGCCTGCGAGACCTCCTCGCGGGTCTCGCCCATGCCGAGGATGAGGTTCGACTTGGTGACCAGCCCGAAGTCGCGGGCCTGGGTGAGCACGTCGAGCGAGCGCTCGTAGCGGAACGCCGGCCGGATCCGCTTGAAGATCCGCGGCACGGTCTCGACGTTGTGGGCCAGCACCTCGGGGCGCGACTCGAAGACCTCGGCCAGCAGCTCGGGGCGGCCGTTGAAGTCGGGGATCAGGTTCTCGACGCCAGTGTCGGGGTTGAGCTCGTGGATCGCCCGCACGGTCTCGGCGTACAGCCAGGCGCCGCCGTCGGGGAGGTCGTCGCGGGCGACGCCGGTGATCGTGGCGTAGCGCAGCTGCATCGACTGCACCGACTCCGCCACCCGGCGGGGCTCGTCGCGGTCGAGCGGCTGCGGCTTGCCGGTGTCGATCTGGCAGAAGTCGCAGCGCCGGGTGCACTGGTCGCCGCCGATGAGGAACGTCGCCTCGCGGTCCTCCCAGCACTCGAAGATGTTGGGACAGCCGGCCTCCTGGCAGACCGTGTGGAGTCCCTCGGACTTCACCAGGCTCTGCAGGGCCTTGTACTCCGGCCCCATCTTGGCCCGGGTCTTGATCCACTCGGGCTTGCGCTCGATGGGGGTCTCGGCGTTGCGGACCTCGAGGCGGAGGAGCTTTCTTCCTTCGGGGGCGGGAGCCTGCGTCACCCCTCCAGCGTACGCCGCCGGGCCAGCCTCCACGGCACCGGACCGGTTGCCGCAACAGGTAACCGCGTGGTTACCTATTGGGCGTGGACGCGTTCACCGCCCTCGCCGATCCGACCCGGCGCGCCCTGCTCGTCCGGGTGCGCCGCGGACCGGCCCGGGTGGTCGACCTGGCCGCCGACCACGCCATGTCGCGCCCCGCGGTCAGCAAGCACCTGCGGGTGCTCGTCGAGGCCGGGTTGCTCAGCGTCAGCGAGCGCGGCCGGGAGCGTCACTACGCGCTGCGGGCCGAGGGCCTGGCCGCCGTACGGCGCCTGCTCGACGAGCTCGCGCCTCCCGCCGGCACCCGCCTCACCGGCCAGGCCCTCGACGCCCTCGACACCGAGGTCCGGCGCACCGTGCGCCAGCGACGCGCTCGCCCGACCACCCACCAGCACGAGGAGACCGCATGACCCGCCAGCCCACCGGCCGCGTCGAGCACCACGACGGCCGCTACGACCTGTTCATCGACCGCACCTTCGCGGCGCCGATCGAGGACGTCTGGGCGGCCGTGACCGAGCCGGAGCGGCTGGCTCGGTGGATCGGCACCTGGACCGGCGACCCCGCCAGCGGCCACGTGTCGTTCACGATGACGGCCGAGGAGGGCATGCCCACCGAGGAGATGGAGATCCGCGAGTGCGACCCGCCGCGGGCGCTGCGGGTGACCTCCCACGTGGGCGACGACCAGTGGCACCTCGACCTGGTGCTCACCGAGCACGCCGGCACCACCACGCTGACCTTCAGCCAGCCGGGCGTCGACCCGGAGGAGGCGATCGACGTGGGCCCGGGGTGGGAGTACTACCTCGACCGCCTGGTCGCCGCCGAGACCGGCGGCGCGGTCACCGACGTCGACTTCGAGCGCGACTACGTCCCCGGCATGGCCGAGCACTACCGCGCGCAGGTCGCCGGCGCCCGGGGTGGAGGACCGACGGGCTAGGGGACGTCGCGGCTGCGGAAGCTCGCCAGCGACGCGGCCACCGCGAGCGCCAACACCACCGCGAAGTAGACCGCCGCGTGGGAGCGACTGATCGCCTCGATGCCGGCGCCGTGGGTGACGTAGTAGTCGTAGCTGCCGACGACGAAGGCGATGAAGTTGGCGTGGGGGAGCAGTCGCTCGTAGCCGTCGAAGCCCAGCGCCGCCAGCACGATCGAGCCGGCCACGGCGAAGGCGAACAGCACGCCGAGCGTGGCGACGGTGCTGCGGAAGAGCATGGTGAGCGCGTGGGCGAAGGTCGCTGCGAGCGAGGCGAGGCAGGCGGCCAGCACCGCCTGCTTGTACGCCGCCGCCACCTCGCCGTCGCGCAGCGTCAGGCCCTGGACGTTCGAAGCGACGACCAGACCCGTCCAGAAGGCGAGCAGCACCAGCAGGGCCACCATCAGGGAGCCGCCCAGCACCGCCACGGCCTTGGCCAGCCAGACCCTGGTGCGCCGCGGCTCGAAGAGGAGCTGGTTGCTCATCGAGCCGCTGTTCCAGTCGTGGCCCACGAAGGTGGTGCCGACCAGCACGAGCAGCATGGTCAGCAGTGCGGCGACCGCCAGGCCGCTGCCCTCCTGGCGCTCCTGGTCGAGGTCGAGCGGCTGGCGGAAGGCGTACCACGACGCCTGGGGGACCAGCATCTCCTCGCAGGTGGTCGAGGCGTCGACCCCCCAGCCCTCGGGATCGGCCTCGCAGTCGGCGATGTCCAGCTGCAGCTGCGGTGACTCGGCCGCGGCGGCGGCCTGCTCCTGGGCGCTCCTCAGCTCGGCGTCCGAGACGGGGCGGGTGCCCCACAGGGTCGTGGCGAGCAGGATCGCGGGGATGACGAACGCCGCCGCCACCAGCAGCAGCACCGCCCGGCGCCAGCGCAGCCGCAGCAGCTCGACGAGCACCAGGGCGGTCATGCCCGACCACCACCCAGCGTGTCGGCGGAGGTCAGGGACAGGAAGAACGACTCGAGGTCGGGTCGCAGCGGCGTGAGCGAGGTGAGCCAGATCCCGGCTTCGGCCAGGGTGCGGGTGATCGCCGCCGGCTCGTCGCTCTCGACCACGAGCCCGCCGCCGTCCAGCGACGTGGTGAAGCCGGCCCGGTCGAGGGCGGTGCGCGCCGCGGCGGCATCGTCGGCGGAGACCCGGTGGGACGTGGTGGCGCCGAGCAGGTCGTCGACCCGGCCACTGGCCAGCAGCCGGCCGTTGCCGATGATCGTGGCCGACGAGCAGACCTGCTGCACCTCGGCCAGGATGTGCGAGCTCAGCAGCACGGTCACGCCGCTCTCGCCCAGGCCGCGGATGGTCTCGCGGATCTCCCGGATGCCAGCCGGGTCGAGGCCGTTGGTGGGCTCGTCGAGGATCAGCAGCCGCGGCTCCTTGAGCAGCGTCGCCGCGATGGCGAGGCGCTGCTTCATGCCGAGCGAGTAGCCGCGGTAGCGGTCGCGGTCACGGCCCGACAGCCCGACGGTCTCGAGGGAGGCGTCGACCCGGGTGTCGGGGACGCCGATCGAGCGGGAGAGGAGCAGCAGGTTCTGCCGGCCGCTGAAGTGGGGCGAGAACTTCGGCGACTCCACCACCGCGCCGACCCGGTCGATCACCGCCGGGAGCCGCGCGGGCACCGGCTCGTCGAAGAGCCGCATCGTGCCGGCGGTGGCCCGGGCCAGCCCGAGCAGCATCCGGATCGTCGTGGTCTTGCCCGACCCGTTGGGCCCGAGGAACCCGTGCACGCCGCCCGCGGGCACCGCCAGGTCGAGGTCGTCGACCGCCACCCGGAGACCGGTGCGGCTGCGGAACTCCTTGCGCAGGCCGTCGGTCTCGATGACCAGTCCGCTCATCGTCGTCCTCTCGTGGGCGACGCGCGTCGCCGGGTCAGACGATCCAAGCAGCCGGGACGGTCGCGCCACGGCGCCGCGCCGGGTGGGCCCTCAGGGGGTCAGCAGCTCGATCCGCGGCCCGCGGCCGGGCTCGGGACGCGGCTCGTAGTCGGGGGTCGGCGTGTAGTCGCGCCAGGCCAGCAGCTCCGCCAGCCGGGCCTGCAGCAGCGGCAGCACCTTGGCGACGGTCGTCGGCCGGCCGCGCTCGGCGGTGAGGGTGGTGACGCCGGCGTCGCTGATGCCGCAGGGCACGAACCGGTCGTACCAGCCGAGGTCGACGTCGCAGTTCAGCGCGATGCCGTGCATGGTCACGCCCTTGCTGACGCGCAGCCCGATCGCCCCGATCTTGCGCTCCGGGCCGCGGTCGTCGGCGGTGAGCCAGACCCCGCTGCGGCCGGGCACCCGCGCCGTGGTGACCCCGAGGTCGGCGCAGACCAGGATCATCGCCTCCTCGAGGCGGCGCACGAAGTCGACGACGCGCACGTGGTCGGGCAGCCGGACGATGGGGTAGGCGACGAGCTGGCCGGGGCCGTGGAAGGTGATCTTGCCGCCGCGGTCGACGTCGATCACCGGTGCGCCGCCGGGGTCGAGCGGCCGCTCGTGGTCGTCGGTGCGCTTGCCGGCGGTGAACGTCGGCGGGTGCTCGAGCAGCAGCACGGTGCCGGGGCGGTCACCGGCGACCACCTCGGCGTGCACGCGTCGCTGGAGCTCCCAGGCCTCGAGGTAGGGCACCGCGGCCTCGCCGACACCGACCACGTCGAAGGTCACCACGTCGCCGAGCCTACTCCGCACCCAGGGAGGCTCCGGGGGCGCCGTGGCCGATCCGGGTGCCCAGGAAGGCCAGCTGCGCGGGCAGCACCCGGCGCCCGTAGCCGGGGTCGTGACCGCCGGGCGCGAACCGCGCGGTGACGTCGACGCTGCGGGGGAACCCGGCGGCGTACGGCCGGCCCGGGAGCACCCGCTGGTGGATGCCGACGCCGGCGCCGGCGGCCAGCGCCACCGCGGCTGCACCGCCGGTGAGGAACCCGCGTCGGCCGATCACAGGGTCATCCTGCCGTGGGCCTGTGGAGAGCGTCGGCAGGCAGGGCCCGGATCGGGGTAGGAAGGACGGCATGCCCCGCCCGTCGTCCCTCGCCGCGCCGGTGCTCCTCGCCGGCGCCCTGGTCGCCGCCCTGGTGGCCGGGCTGGTGACGGTCCGCGAGGACCCCAGACCGGTGGTCGCCGCGAATGCGACCACCGCGCCGCCACCGCGGCCGCCGCGCGAGGGGGTCGCGGCGGCTGCGGTGCTCAAGCAGTGGGACCTGAGGCGGGCGGCGGCGTGGACGGCCGGCGACGTGGTCGCACTGCGGTCGCTCTACGTGCCGGGGTCGCGGGCGGGTGAGCGCGACGCCCGGATGCTGCGGGCGTGGCTGGGGCGCGGCTGGCGGGTCACCGCCCTGCAGACCCAGGTGCTCCGGCTCCGGGTGCTGACCGGCGAGCCGCGCCGGTGGCGGCTGCTGGTGGTCGACCAGGTTGTCTCGGGCTCGGCGGTCGGGCCGGGTCGGCGCCGCGCGCTGCCGCGCGACGGGCCCACGGCACGGGTGGTGGAGCTGCGCCGGGTGGCCGGCCGGTGGCTGGTGGCGTCGGTGCGTCAGGCCAGGCCGGTTGCGAGCACGGACTCGACGTCGCGGTCGCGGAACGAGTAGCCCGCGGCCTCCAGCGCGGCGGGGCGGACCCGCAGCGAGCCGAGTAGCTCGGGCGCCATCGCCCCGGCCCCCAGCCGGAGCGCGGTGCGGGGCACCGCGGCGAACGCCGGCCGGTGCACCGCGCGGGCGAGCGCGCGGGTGAACTCCGCGTTGGTCGGCGTCCGCGGGCAGCACAGGTTGACCGGACCGGCGACGTCGTCGTGCTCGACCAGGTGGGTCACGCCGCCCACCCAGTCGCGCAGCGAGATCATCGCCATGTACTGCGCGCCGTCGCCGAGACGGCCGCCCAGGCCGAGCCGGAAGAGCAGCCGCAGCTGCTCGAGCGGGGCGCTGCGGCGGTCCATCACCGGCGCGGTGCGCAGCACGCACAGCCGGGCGCCGGCGGCCGCTGCGGGCTCGGCGGCCTCCTGCCAGGCGCGGGTGACCCGGGTGAGCAGTGCGTCGCCGCGCGAGCCCGACGACTCGGTCAGCGGCTCATCGCCGTGGTCGCCGTAGTAGGAGATGCCGTTGCCGGCGAGGTACGCCGGGGGCTGCTCCGCGCCCGCGACCGCCTCGGCCAGCAGCCGGGTGGTGGTGACCCGGCTGTGCATCAGCTCGCGTGCCCACCGGCTCGAGTGGGGGTTGCCGAGGGTCGGCGCGCCGGCCAGGTTGACCACGACGTCGGCCGAACCGACCACGCCGCGGTCGACGCGGCCGGCGTAGGGGTCCCACTGCGACTCGGCGGCCGAGCCGGGGCGGCGTCGTACGAGCCGGGTGACGTGGTGGCCGCGCCGGGTCAGCTCCTCGACCAGGTGGGTGCCGAGGAAGCCGCTGGCGCCGGCGACGACGATGCGCATGGCTCCACCCTGCCACCCGGGGTGATGCGCGCCCTCCTGACGAGGTCGAGGTCCGGGGTGCGCACCGAGCGGGTGCGCACCCCGGACGCCGTCACACGTCGAACTGGGCGGACTCCAGGCGCTGCTTGACGTCGCTGAGGTAGCGAGCGGCGTCGGCACCGTCGACCAGGCGGTGGTCGTAGGTGAGCGCGAGGTAGACCATCGAGCGGACCGCGATCGTCTCGCCCAGGTTGGGGTCGTCGATCACGACGGGCCGCTTGACGATTGCACCGGTGCCGAGGATCGCGACCTGCGGCTGGTTGATGATCGGCGTGTCGAAGAGCGCCCCGCGGCTGCCGGTGTTGGTCAGCGTGAAGGTGCCGCCCGACAGCTCGTCGGGAGTGATCTTGTTGTTGCGGGTGCGGTCGGCGACGTCGGCGATCTTGCGCGCCAGCCCGGCGATCGAGAGGTCGCCGGCGTCCTTGATCACCGGGGTGAGGAGACCGCGCTCGGTGTCGACCGCGATCGCGAGGTTCTCCTTGTCGTAGTAGGTGATCTCCTTGGCCTCGGTGTCGATGCCCGCGTTGAGCGAGGGATGCACCTTGAGCGCGTCGATCGCCGCCTTGGCGAAGAACGGCATGAACGACAGCTTCACGCCCTCGGTCGCGGCGAAGTCGGCCTTGATCGAGTCGCGGAGCCGGGCGATGCCGGTGACGTCGACCTCGACGACGGTGGTCAGCTGGGCCGACACCTCGAGCGACTCGACCATCCGCTTGGCGATGGTCTGGCGCAGCCGGGTCATCTTCACCGTCTGGCCGCGCAGCGGCGACGGCTCCGCGGTCGGCGCTGCTGCTCGGGCACCCGACGGCTGGCCGCCGGCCTGGCCGCTCGACGCCTGGGCCGGGGCGGGCTGCTGGGGGGCGGACGTGGCCTGGGCGGCCTGCGCCGCCTCGAGCACGTCCTGCTTGCGGATCCGGCCGCCGACACCGGAGCCCGTCACCGTGGACAGGTCGACGCCGTGCTGGCTGGCGAGCTTCCGCACCAGCGGGGTGACGTAGCCGGACGCGTCGCCGCCGGACGTCGCCGCGGGAGCGGCCTGCTCCCGGGCCGGCTGCTCCCGGGCCGGCTGCTCCTGGGCCGGCTCCTCGACGGCCGGCTTCTCGGTCGTCTCCGGCGCGGCTTCCTCCTGGGGGGCCGCGGCCTCCGACGTCTGCTCCGGCTCCGGCTCGGGCTCCGGCTCGGACTCGGGCTCGGGCTCCGGTTCCGGCTCCGGCTCGGACTTCTGCTCGGGCTCGGGCTCGGACGACTGCTGGGGTGCTGCGGACCCGTCGCCGATCACGGCCAGCTCGGCGCCGACCTCGACGGTCTCGTCCTCCTCGACCTTGATCTCCAGCAGGGTGCCGGCGACGGGGGAGGGGATCTCGGTGTCGACCTTGTCGGTGGACACCTCGAGCAGCGGCTCGTCGACGGCGACGTCGTCGCCGACCGCCTTCAGCCACCGGGTGACGGTGCCCTCCGTGACGGACTCGCCCAGCGCGGGCAACGTGACCGGCGTACCGCCACCGCCACCGCCGCCCCCGCCGCCGCCACCGGAGGACTCGGCGGCCGGCTGCTCGGGCTGCTGCTCGGGCTCGGGCTCGGGCTCGGGCTCGGCCGGCTGCTGCTCCGGCTCCGCCTGCTGCTCGGGCTCGGGATCCGGCTCGGGCTGCTGCGCGGCCTGGGGCTCCGGCTCGGCCGCCTCGCCGCCACCACCGCCGGTCGACTCTCCCTCGTCGCCGATGACGGCGAGGATCGCCCCCACCTCCACGGTGTCGTCCTCGTTCGCCTTGATCTCCAGCAGGGTGCCGGCGACGGGGGAGGGGATCTCGGTGTCGACCTTGTCGGTGGAGACCTCCAGCAGCGGCTCGTCCACCGCGACACTGTCACCGACCGACTTGAGCCAGCGGGTGACGGTGCCCTCGGTGACGGACTCGCCGAGTGCCGGGAGGTTGACTTCGGTGGCCATGGAGTTCCTTCGTTCTCAGGAGTGGGCGTGCAAGGGCTTGCCGGCGAGCGCCAGGTGGGCCTCGCCGAGGGCTTCGTTCTGGGTGGGGTGGGCGTGCACCAGGGGCGCGACGTCCTCGGGGTGCGCCTCCCAGCCGTAGATCAGCTGGGCCTCGCCGATGAGCTCGCCGACCCGGTCGCCGACCAGGTGGATGCCGATCACCGGGCCGTCCTTGCGGCGGACCAGCTTGACGAACCCCTGCGTCCGGAGGATCTGGCTCTTGCCGTTGCCGCCCAGGTCGTAGGTGAGGGTCTCGACGGCGTCGGCGCCGTGCTCGGCCACGGCCGCGGCCTCGGTGAGCCCGACCGAGGCCAGCTCGGGGTGGGAGTAGGTGACCCGCGGGATGGCCAGCTCGTCGACGGGTCGCGGCGCGAGGCCGGCGATCTCCTCGGCGACGAAGATGCCCTGCTGGAAGCCGCGGTGGGCGAGCTGGAGGCCGGGCACCAGGTCGCCGACGGCGTAGACGCCGTCGAGGTTGGTGCGGCAGCGCTCGTCGGCGAGCACGAACCCGCGCTCCATCGCGACGCCCTGCTCGGCGTACCCGAGGCCGTCGCTGGCCGGGCCGCGACCGACGGCCACGAGCAGGAGCTCGGCCTCGAGCACGTCGCCGCCCTCGACGGTGACGGCCACGCCGGTGTCGGTGGTCTTGACGCTCTGGAACGGCGTGCCGGTGCGGAACGCGATCTTGCGCTTGCGGAACGCGCGCTCGAGGGCCTTCGACGACGCCTCGTCCTCCGCGGCGACCAGCCGGGGGAGGGCCTCGACGATGGTGACCTCGGCGCCGAAGCTGCGCCACACGCTCGCGAACTCGCAGCCGATGACACCGCCGCCGAGCACGATCACCGACGTGGGCACCCGGTCGAGACCGAGCGCGTGCTCGGAGGTGAGGACCCGCTCGCCGTCGACCTCCAGGCCGGGCAGGCTGCGGGAGTAGGAGCCGGAGGCGAGCACCAGGTGCTCACCGGTGTACGCCGTGCCGCCGACCGTCACCTCGCGGGGCCCGGTCATCCGGCCCTCGCCCTCGATGACGGTGATCCCGCGCGAGCCGATCAGCCCGGTCAAACCCTTGTGGAGACGGGCGACGACGCCGTCCTTGTAGGAGTTGACGCCGGCCATGTCGATGCCGTCGAGGCTCGCGCGGACGCCGTACTGGCCGGCGTCGCGGGCGCTGTCGGCGACCTCGGCGGCGTGCAGCAGCGCCTTGGTGGGGATGCAGCCGACGTGGAGGCAGGTGCCGCCCAGCTTGCCCTTCTCGACCAGCCCGACCCGCAGCCCCAGCTGGGCCGCTCGCAGCGCACAGGAGTAGCCACCCGATCCCGCTCCGAGCACGAGAACGTCGAAGTCGGCCACGCTGGTCCTCTCCCCTGGGGTCTCGACGAGGGCACGTCGACGAGCGCGTCCATCTTTGCACCTCCGGCGAGCGTGTCCACACCGGGTTCAGCGCGGGGTTGCGGGTGGTCTTGGCCCGCGTGGGTCACACTTGTCCCCATGTCATGGCTGGACCGGTTCCGCGGGGGCTCGCGGCAGAAGATGAGGGGGCCGGCGAAGGACGCCGCACGCACCGGCTCGACCCGGGTGCGCGCGGCCAACAGCGCCGACGTCGACCACCTCCACACCTGGGCGACCGAGCGCCGCGGCGTCGAGGGCTTCGTCGAGCCCCGCACCGCGGTCAGCGACGTCACCCTCCTCCTCGTCGCCCACGACGGTGAGTGGACCCGCCGCCGCGTCCCCTCCGTGGAGTGGGCCCACACCTTCTGCAACAAGCACCAGATCCCGTCGTACGACGCCGCCGTCGTGGGCATCCCGCAGCGGATGCGGGAGTACAACCGTCGCCGCAAGCAGCAGGGTCTCTGAGCTCGCCTCGCCGCGGTAGTCCCTGACGAAATGGCCGGGTTGAGGCCGTCTGAGGGGGCCATCTCGTCCGGGACTTTCCCGGTCGCGGCGCCCTGTGGATGAACGCCGCGCGCTGGCCGCGGACGGGGGACGCTGCGGTCATGGCACTCGAAGGGTCTCCGCGCACGACGGTCGCACCACTGCGCGTTGACCCCTCCGGCCGCGTCGGGCCGACGCGGAGTCAGGCGCGCTCGCGTGCCTGGCGACGCAGCTCCCACGGCCTGTACGTGCCGTCCCACGTGGACGGGGAACGACTGGAGCAGCGCATCGTCGAGGCCGCCGCCGTGTTGCCGGGCTATGGCGGCGTGACCGGCTGGGCGGCCCTGGCGTGGTGGGGCGGGGTGTGGTTCACAGGTCACCCCTGGTCACGACCGGGTCCGGTCGCACCCGTCGTGCTGGCCACCCCGTCGCACGCCGTACGCAGCCAGCCGGGCTGCGGGTTCATCGTGAGCGAAGAGCGGCTCAACCCCGCCGACCTGACCGTCCACAACGAGCTGCCGATCACGACCCCGGTCAGGTCGCTGGCCTTCGAGATGCGCTACGCCCCGACCGACTGGCTGGCGGTCGTCGCCCTCGACATGGCGGCGTACGACGATCTCGTCTCTCTCGACGAGGCCGGCGACTGGGCGGCCGCACACAACGGGTGGACCGGCATCCCGCGGATGCGCCTCGCCCTCACCCTCGCTGACGAGAACTCATGGTCGCCGCCGGAGACCCTGATGCGCATGCACTGGCGCCGCCTGGTCGACGGTGTGAGGTTGCGGTGCAACGCGGCCGTGCTCGACCCGGACGGTCGGCTGATCGGGACCCCCGACCTCATCGATCCTGCCACCGGCGTGGTCGGCGAGTACGACGGCGCCGTCCACCTCGAGGGCGAGCAGCGGCTCCGGGACGTGGACAGGGCAGCGCGGTTCCGCGCCCACGGGCTCGAGCCGGTCACGAGGATGGCCGGAGACCTGCGCCGGCCCGCGGCGTTCGCCGACCGGCTCCTGACCGCGTACCGCCTCGCGGCGGAGATCCCGCTCCGCCGCCGTCGCTGGACCCTCGACCCCGGGCCGGGCTGGATCGACACCAGCACCGTGGCCGCCCGGCGAGCCCTCTCCGAGCCGGAGCGCGAACGGCTGCTGCGGTACCGCGCCGCCTGAGCGCCCTCGTCGGGATAGTCCCGGACGAAATGGTCGGGTCCGGGCCCCCGGAGGGGGCCATTTCGTCAGGGACTACCGCGCCCTGGCGAACCCGAACCCGGCCCCTCAGGCCAACGACCGGGCCAGGTCGACGAGGGTGGCGACGGCGACGCCGGTGCCGCCGGAGGTGACGTGACCCCACGGGCCGCCGGAGTTGAACGACGGACCGGCGATGTCGATGTGGGCCCAGGGGAGGCCGGCGGTGAACTCGCGCAGGAACGCCGCCGCGAACAGCCCGCCACCCCAGCGCACCCAGTCGTGCTGGGCGAGGTCGGCGATCTTGCTGCTGTGGATCCGCTCGTCCATCGACTCGGGGATCGGCATGTGCCAGTGCTCCTCGCCGGCGGTCTCGGCGGCGGCGAGCACCCGGTCGACGACCTCCTGCGAGCCCAGCACGCCGGCCACCCGGTCACCCAGCGCGACGACCATGTGGCCGGTGAGGGTGGCGACGTCGACCACGAGGTCGGGCGACTTCTCCGTCGCGCGCACCAGCGCGTCGGCGAGCACCAGCCGGCCCTCGGCGTCGGTGTTGAGCACCTCGACGGTCGTGCCGCCGTAGATCGTCAGCACGTCGCCGGGGCGCATCGCCCGGCCGGAGACCATGTTCTCGGCGAGCGGGGCGAAGGTGGAGACCTTCACCGGCAGCCCGAGCCGGGCGATCGCGATCGTGGCCTGCACGACGGCGGCCGCGCCGGCCATGTCGCTCTTCATCTCGTTCATGCTCGCGGCCGGCTTGATCGTGAGCCCGCCGGAGTCGAAGGTGATCCCCTTTCCCACCAGCGCCAGGTGGGTCGTGGCGCCGGGCGGGTCGTAGGTCAGCTCGACCAGCCGCGGGGGAGCGTCGGAGCCGCCGCCGACGCCGAGGATCCCGCCGCAGCCGAGCTTCTCCAGCCGGGCCTCGTCGAGCACCGACACCGACACCTTGCCCAGCGGACCGGAGGCCTTGCGCACCGCGGCGCGCACCTGGTCGGCGAGCGCGGGCGGGGTGAGGTCGCCGGCGGGGGTGTTGACCCAGTCGCGGGTGGCGGCGACCGCCTCGGCGACGACCTGCGCCTCCTCGAAGGCCCGGGTGACGTCCTTGCGTCGCGCCGCGGGGCTGAGCACCACCAGGTCGCCGACCGCCGTGCTCGCGGCGTCCTTCTTGTACGTCGTGAAGGTGTAGGTGCCCAGCGCCCAGCCCTCGGTCACCGCCCGCACCAGCGCGGGGGAGTCGGCCGGCAGGGCGACCGCGGCGGAGGCGGCGTTGGTGACCGCACGGCCCGCCACCCCGGCGGCCCGGCGCACCGCGGTCGGCGTCGCCTCCGCGCCCAGGCCCACCAGCACCAGCAGCGGCGACGACAGCGTCCCCGACGTCGGCACCCGGTAGACCTCGCCGGCCTTGCCCTTGGCGCCGAGTGTGGCGAGCAGCGGACGCAGGGTCCGGCCGTAGGCCTTGCCGACCTCCTCGGCGCCCGCGGCGAGCTCCACCCCGGACGGGGTCTGGACGAGGCCCACGACCACGGCCTCCGCTCGGGTCCGGGCCGGGCTCGCGCTGCGCAGCGTGTACGTCGTCACCGGCGAAGAATATCCACCGGGTGCGGTGCGCTCCGCGCAGCACCTGCTGCGGTAGGTTCCCGCGCATGGCGGATCTGCTGCTCTCGCCCCTGCACGCCCGGCACGAGGCGCTCGGGGCCAAGTTCGGCGAGTTCGGCGGCTGGTCGATGCCGCTGGAGTACGCGACCGGTGTGGTCAAGGAGCACACCGCGGTGCGCGAGGCGGTCGGCATCTTCGACGTGAGCCACCTCGGCAAGGCCACCGTGGTGGGCCCCGGCGCGGCGGCGTACGTCAACGCCACGCTCACCAACGACCTGGCCAAGATCGCCCCCGGCCAGGCGCAGTACACCCTCTGCTGCGACGAGAGCGGCGGCATCGTCGACGACCTCATCGTCTACCTCCACACCGACGAGCGGATCCTGCTCGTGCCCAACGCCGCCAACACCGCCGAGGTGGTGCGGCGGCTGGCCGAGCACGCCCCCGCGGGCGTCGAGGTCCACGACCACCACACCGACTACGTCGTGCTGGCCGTCCAGGGCCCGCGCTCCGACGAGGTGCTCACGGCGCTCGGGCTGCCGGCGGGCCACGGCTACATGTCGTTCGTCGAGGCGGAGTACGACGGCGTCGGCGTGGTGGTGTGCCGCACCGGCTACACCGGCGAGCGCGGCTACGAGCTGATCGCGGCCAACGAGGTCGCCGAGCGGCTGTGGGACGCGCTGGTCGCCGCGGGGGAGCCGCACGGGCTGCTGCCCTGCGGGCTCGGAGCACGCGACACCCTGCGCACCGAGATGGGCTACCCCCTCCACGGCCAGGACATCTCCCTCGACGTCACCCCCAACGAGGCCCGGCTGGGCTGGGCGGTCGGGTGGCGGAAGCCGGAGTTCTGGGGTCGGGAGCGGCTGCTGGCCGAGAAGGCCGAGGGCCCGCGCCGGCTGCTGCACGGCATCGTCTCCACCGGCCGCGCGATCCCGCGCCCCGACATGCAGGTCAGCCTCACCCACGACGTGGTGCTGGGCGAGGTCACCTCCGGCACCTTCTCCCCGACGCTGAGGAAGGGCGTGGGTCTGGCGCTGCTCGCCTCGACAGTCCACCCCGAGGCCGAGGTGGGCGTCGACGTGCGCGGGCGCCGCGAGATCTTCCAGGTCACCCGCCCGCCGTTCGTCGACCCGTCGGTGCGCGAGTCGTAGGGTCGCCGGTGTGAACCTCCCCGACCAGCCCCCCACCTTCCGCCAGCCCACCGCCGCCGAGCGGCCGTGGTGGTGGCGGCTCGAGGACGCCTCGGGTGCCGAGGTCGCGGTCGAGGGCGAGCTCGCCGACCAGCGCTTCGCCAGCCAGGCCGACGCCGAGTCGTGGGTGGGCGAGATCTGGGCCGAGCTCGCCGCGGCCGGTGTCGCCGCGGTGACCCTCCACGAGCTCGACCGCCGGGTCTACGGCCCGATGTCGCTCTCGGCCTGACCCGGCCCCGCCCCGTGCGCCCGTTCCGCCAGGTCGACGTCTTCTCCGCCGAGCCGCTGCTCGGCAACCCGGTCGCGGTCGTCCACGACGCCGAGGGCCTCACCGACGAGCAGATGGCCGCGGTGGCGCGCTGGACCAACCTCTCCGAGACCACGTTCGTGCTGCCGCCCACCAGCCCCGACGCCGACTACCGACTCCGGATCTTCACGCCCGGCCGCGAGCTACCGTTCGCCGGGCACCCCACCCTCGGCAGCGCCCACGCCTGGCTCGAGGCCGGTGGCACGCCCCGCGGCGACGACGTCGTGCAGGAGTGCGGCGTCGGACTGGTGACCGTGCGCCGGGGGGCGCGGCTCGCGTTCGCCGCCCCGCCGCTACTGCGCTCCGGGCCCGTCGACGACGCCGACGTCGACCGGGTCGCCGCCGCGCTGCGCCTCGACCGCGCCGCGCTGCTCGACACCGCCTGGATCGACAACGGCCCGGGGTGGACCGGCGTGCTGCTCGCCGACGCCGATGCGGTGCTGGCGCTCGAGCCGGACTGGACGGCGTTCGGGGACCTCAAGATCGGCGTGGCCGGCCCTCACACCAACGGCGGCGCCGCCGACGTCGAGGTCCGCGCGTTCTGCCCCCAGTACGGCGTCCCCGAGGACCCCGTCACCGGCAGCCTCAACGCCGGGCTGGGCCAGTGGCTGGCCGGTGACCGGCTGCCGGCGTCGTACGTCGCCGCGCAGGGCACCGTGCTGGGCCGGGCCGGGCGGGTGCACGTGGGGCTGGAGGGGTCGCAGGTGTGGGTGGGTGGCCACACCCTGAGCACGGTCACGGGCACCATCGCCCTCTGACACAAATCCGACACCAATCCGACGCCACTGTGCGCGTCCTGCGCCGCCTTCGGACACCTGTCTGTATGGTTCGGGACTAGCACAACTTCCCCAGGCGACCCGGCGACAGGCCGTCAACCTTCCCGGGTCGCTGACCACTCCAGTCACTCGATTCGTATCGCTTCGGAGGAGCAGGTGGAAGAGCCGTACGCGCGCATCGTCGCGGACAGTAGGAATGAGCAGGGAGTGCGCCTGACCTCAATGGAGGTCCGCTTTCATCGCTTCGTCCTCTCGGAGTTCAATACGCATCGCGTGTTCTCGCGGAACTCAGCGAGCAGCCGAGCCATACCAATCGCGAAGCAGCTGAGCAAGTTGCAAGACGGGCTCGCGATACCTCTCTCGTGGCCCACCGAGAAACCAGGCATGCAAGGTGGCCCTGAGCTGGAGCCAAGCGCGATGACTTGTGCCGAGAAGGAATGGGTCTCAGCGGCTGATGCGGCGATCGAAGCAGTAAGGAAACTGCAGGATCTTCGCGTCCATAAATCGGTTACGAATCGGCTTCTCGAGCCTTTCATGTGGCACACGGTCGTGGTGACGTCGACGGCATGGGAGAACTTCCTACTCCAGCGAGACAGCGACTTGGCTCAACCGGAGATCCGAGTGGTTGCGCAACAAATGCGGAAGGAACTCGACAACTCGTCGCCAACTGACCTTGTTGAGGGTCAGTGGCATCTGCCATATGTCAGGGCTGAGGACAGGGACGCAGGCCTGAGCGTCCTAGATCTAGTGAAGGTCAGTGCCGCCCGCTGTGCCAGGACGTCGTATCTGACCCAGGACGGGAGTCGCGACGTTGAGAAAGACTTCTTGCTCTATGAGCGGCTTGTGTCTGCTCGACCTGCGCACTGGTCCCCGCTCGAGCACGTAGCGACGCCATGGGTCGAAAATCAGATGCAGCACGATATTGAATTCCAGGACATCTCTGGGTCCTCGCACACTGTGCGCACAGTTCACCTACCGCGTGTCGGGAATTTACGTGGCTGGCGATCCCTGCGTACTGAGGTCGAGGCGGCTCAAACTGCCGTCACGTTCAAGTAACTCCTGGCCCGGGACGTTGAGCAAGCGGATCATCCTGGTCGCCGCGGTCGCCCGCAACCGGGTCATCGGCAACGGCGCCGACATCCCGTGGCGGATCCCGGGGGAGCAGGCGGAGTTCAAGGCGCTCACCACGGGCCACGTCCTGGTGATGGGGCGCACGACGTACGAGTCGATCGGGCGGCCGCTGCCGGGCCGCACCACGATCGTGCTGACCCGCGACCGGTCCTGGTCGGCCGACGGTGTGCTGGTGGCCCACTCGTTCCTGTCGGCGTGCGCCAAGGCGGCGTCCCACGAGGGCGAGATCGTCGTGGCCGGCGGCGCCCAGGTCTACGCCGAGGCGCTGCCGCTGGCCCAGGAGCAGATCCTCTCGATGGTGCCGCTGGAGCCGGAGGGCGACGTGCTCTACCCCGAGTTCTCCGACCGCGAGTGGGTCGAGGCCGACCGCGAGCACTTCGACGGCTACGACCGGGTGTGGTGGGAGCGGGTCCCGCCCCGCTGAGCCGGCCCCGGGGAGCCACCTGAGAGGCTGGGGTCATGGAGCTGCGCGTGTTCACCGAGCCCCAGCAGGGGGCCACCTACGACGACCTGCTCGCGGTAGCGCTCGAGGCCGAGCGACTCGGGTTCGGGGCGTTCTTCCGCTCCGACCACTACCTCGGGATGGGCACCGAGGGGCTGCCCGGCCCCACCGACGCCTGGATCACGCTGGCCGGCCTGGCCCGCGAGACCAGCACCATCCGGCTCGGCACGATGATGACCAGCGCGACGTTCCGCCACCCCGGCCCGCTCGCGATCACCGTCGCCGGCGTCGACCAGATGAGCGGCGGCCGGGTCGAGCTCGGCATCGGCGCCGGCTGGTTCGAGGCCGAGCACACCAAGTACGGCATCCCGTTCCCCGACACCCGCACCCGCTTCGACGTGCTCGAGGACCAGCTCGCGATCATCACCGGGCTGTGGGCCACCGAGGGCGGCTTCACCCACGAGGGCCGGGTGCAGTCGGTGGTCGACTCGCCCGGGCTGCCCAAGCCGACCCAGGACAAGCCGCCGGTGCTCATCGGTGGTCACGGCAAGAAGCGCACGCCGGCTCTGGCCGCGCGCTACGCCGACGAGTTCAACCTGCCGTTCGCGCCGTTCGAGGAGGGGCTGGCCCAGAACGACCGGGTGCGCGCCGCCTGCGAGGCGATCGACCGCGACCCGGCGACGATGATCTTCTCCAGCGCGCTGGTGCTGTGCGTCGGCGCCGACGAGGCCGAGGTCGAGCGGCGCGCCGCCGCGATCGGTCGCGAGCCCGCCGAGCTGCGCGAGAACGGCCTGGCCGGCACCGTCGAGGAGGTCGTCGACAAGATCGGCCGCTACGCCGAGTCCGGCCAGACCCGGCTCTACCTCCAGACCCTCGACCTCTCCGACCTCGACCACCTGCGGCTGGTCGCGGCCGAGGTCATGCCGCGCGTGTGAGCGTGGGGCAGAACAACCAGGGGGAGCGATAACCTGATGCCCATGACCTCGACCCCCCTGCCCGCGGCGCCCTTCGGCCGGTTCCTCACGGCGATGGCCACCGCGTTCCAGGACGACGGGTCCGTCGACCTCGAGGGCACGGCGGCGATCGCGGCCCACCTGGTCGACCACGGTCACGACGGCGTCGTGGTCAGCGGCACCACCGGCGAGGCGCCCACCACCACGGTGCCCGAGGACGGCGAGATCCTGGCCGCGGTCAAGGATGCCGTCGGTGACCGCGCCGTGGTGGTCGCCGGCGTCGGCACCAACGCCACCGCCCACTCCGTCGAGCTGGCCCGGCAGGCCGAGAAGATCGGCGCCGACGGGCTGCTGCTGGTCACGCCCTACTACAACAAGCCCGGGCAGGCCGGCGTCCTCCACCACTTCCGGCAGGTCGTCGAGGCCACCGACGTCCCGGTGATGCTCTACGACGTCCCGGGCCGCACCGGCACCACCATCGCGATGGAGACCTACGAGGTCGCCGCGCAGTGGGAGTCCGTGGTCGCGGTCAAGGACGCGGTGGGCGACTTCGCCCGCGGCATCCGGCTGCGCGAGCTCGGGCTGGCCGTCTACTCCGGCGACGACGTCGCCAACCTCGCCTGGCTGGCCCACGGCGCCGCCGGGTGGGTCAGCGTGGTCGGTCACGTCGCCGGCGACCAGCTGCGCGCCGTCGGTGAGGCCTTCTGGTCCGGCGACCACGTCGCCGCGCTCCAGCACTTCACCCGCCTGCTGCCGGCGATCGACGCCGTGATGGGGGCCGCCAACTACGGCGCCACGACCGCCAAGGCGGGCCTGGAGCTGCTGGGCGTCCTCGACAACCGCAACGTCCGGGCACCCCTGGTGCCCCTCGACGACGACGAGGTCGCCGCCCTGCGCGCCGGCCTGGTCGCGTCGGGACTCCTCTGACCCCGAAGGACCTTCGTGAGCCATCCCCACCCCGAGCTGTCCGCGCCCGCCCCTCTCGCCCCCGGAGGACTCCGGGTCATCCCGCTCGGGGGGCTCGGCGAGGTCGGTCGCAACATGACCGTCTTCGAGCACTCCGGGCGGCTGCTCGTCGTCGACTGCGGGGTGCTGTTCCCGGAGGACCACCACCCGGGCGTCGACCTGATCCTGCCCGACTTCGCCGCGATCCGGGACCGCCTCGACGACGTCGAGGCGCTGGTGCTGACCCACGGCCACGAGGACCACATCGGTGCGACGCCGTACCTGCTCCGCGAGCGGCCGGACATCCCGCTGGTCGGATCGCAGCTGACCCTGGCGCTGCTCGACAGCAAGCTCCGCGAGCACCGGCTGCGCGAGACCGTGCACCACAAGGTGCGCGAGGGCGACCGGATCACCTTCGGGCCGTTCGACCTCGAGTTCGTGGCGGTCAACCACTCGATCCCCGACGCGCTGGCCGTCGCCATCCGGACCAGTGCCGGCATGGTGCTCCACACCGGTGACTTCAAGATGGACCAGCTGCCGCTGGACCGGCGGATCACCGACCTGCGCGCCTTCGCCCGCCTCGGCGAGGAGGGCGTCGACCTCTTCCTCACCGACTCCACCAACGCCGAGACACCGGGCTTCACGCCCACCGAGAAGTCGATCACCCCGGTCATCGACCAGGTCTTCCGCGACTCCAGCCAGCGGATCATCGTGGCCTGCTTCGCCTCCCACGTGCACCGCGTGCAGCAGGTGCTCGACGCCGCCGTCGCCCACGGCCGCAAGGTGGCCTACGTCGGGCGCTCGATGGTGCGCAACATGGCGATCGCCAGCGACCTCGGCTACCTCGAGGTGCCGCCCGGCGTCGTCGTCGACGCCAAGGAGCTGACCGGCCTGCCGCCCGAGCGCCAGGTGCTGATCTCCACCGGCTCGCAGGGCGAGCCGATGAGCGCGCTGAGCCGGATCGCCCAGCGCAACCACAACTTCGTGCACATCGAGGAGGGCGACACCGTGCTGCTCGCCTCGAGCCTGATCCCGGGCAACGAGAACGCCGTCTACCGGGTCATCAACGGCCTGGCCCGCTGGGGCGCCCACGTCGTCCACAAGGGCAACGCGCTGGTGCACGTCAGCGGGCACGCCAGCGCCGGTGAGCTGCTCTACTGCTACAACATCGTGCGGCCGCGCAACGTGCTACCGGTGCACGGCGAGATCCGGCACATGCTCGCCAACGCCGCGCTGGCCCGCTCGACCGGCGTCGAGAACGTCGTGATCGCCGAGGACGGCGTCGTCGTCGACCTGGTCGACGGCGTCGCCAAGGTCGCGGGCAAGGTCGAGTGCGGCTACGTGTTCGTCGACGGCTCCTCGGTCGGCGACATCACCGAGTCCGACCTCAAGGACCGCCGGATCCTCGGCGAGGAGGGGTTCATCTCGGTGATCGTCGTGGTCGACTCGGTCAGCGGCAAGGTCGCCGCCGGCCCCGAGATCCACGCGCGCGGCAACGCGCTCGAGGGATCCAGCTTCAGCGAGATCAAGCAGCCGATCATCGACGCCCTCGACCGCTCCATCGCCGACGGCAACACCGACGCCTACCAGCTGCAGCAGACCGTGCGCCGGGTGATCGGTCGCTGGGTGAGCAACACCCACCGCCGCCGCCCGATGATCATCCCGGTCGTCATCGAGGCGTAGCAGCCCGCACCCGACCAGCGCGCCCGGGACCGCGCGACCTCGACGGGCCGCCGTCGGCGGTCATCGGTCAGGTACGGGTGCGCAGGCCCGCGACGAGGAGGTCGAGCCCGAAGGCGAACTGCTCGTCGGAACCGACCGCCGGCATCCGCTCGGCAGGCAGGGCGTCGGCACTGACGCTCCGCATCGCATGGGCGCCCTCGGACCAGCGCTCGTCCCGCTCCCCTCCAGCCGCCACGGCCATGGCGATCGAGCTGGACAGGTAGGCGACGAGGATCTGGCTCGCTGCCACCACGACGTCCGGAGGAAGGCCGGCCTGGCCCAGGGCGTCGACCAGAACGCCACCGATCCGCTGGCCGTTCGGGCCGAGCGGCGGTCGGCTGGCGACGTGGGGCGCGATGCCAGGATGGGCGAGGGCTGCCGCGCGGGCCGCGACGAGCACCGCAGGGAGCCGTTCGTCCCACGGCAGGCCAGCAGGCGGAAGCTCGACCTCGGCCACGGCCAGGTCGGCGACCGCGTCGAGGAGCGCGACCCGGTTGGGGAAGTGGCGGTAGAGCGCCATCGGGTCGCAGTCCAGCTCGGCAGCGATACGCCGCACGGTCATGGCGGAGGCGCCGTCGCGGTCGCCGAGCACCAAGGCCCTGCGCGCGATGAGGTCGGGCGACAGCCGAGGCCCGGAAGCCCGGCGCGTGGAGCGGGTCACGGGGTCGGAATCTACACCGTAGACAGAGCGGGACTCCGGGTCTACGCTGTAGACATGAATCAGCGGGTCATCGGGATCAGCCGCGGCGTCGCCGCCGTGCTGGCGTTCGCCATGGCGACCTACTTCGCCACGGACAACTTCGGCGGAGAGCCGGTGCGGACGTGGGACAACGCGTTCCTCGTCCCCGACCTGCTGATCGTCGTGCTCCTGGGGGTCTCGGCCCTCCTTCCCCTGCGGCTGGCGCGGCCAGCACTGATGTTCTCGCTCGCCTGGGGCGCTGCGGTGTGGACGACCTCCCTCTCGCACTGGTTCGTCGAGGGTGAGTACGGCCGCGGGGTGGGACATCTCTTCTTCATCGGCCCGGCGGTCATCGCTGCCGCGCTGCTCGCGCGGGAGCGCCCGGTCGATCCCCGAGGTCACTCGTCAGGTGCCGTCAGCGATCACTCGGCGTCGAACAACGCGTAGCGGCGAGCGCGCCCGGCAGCGGTGGCTCCGCAACGGCGATGGCCCCGCCGGACCGGGTCCGACGGGGCCACCTGCGCGCGGCTGGCTGCCGCTACCGCTTCTTCGGCTTCGTCACCGTCACCTTGAAGGTGTCCTGGCTGCCGGCGACGTTCGCGGTCCCGGCGTACCGGGCGGTCAGGGTCTTCACCCCGACGCCGAGCCGCTTGGTGACCTTGATCGTCACCGTGCCGCCCCGCAGGGTGCCGCTGCCGATCTTGCGGCCCTTGAGCAGGATGTCGACCTTGCCGGTCGGCGTGCTGCCCTTCGACGTCACCGTCACCTTGGCCCGGAAGGCCTTGCCCTTGGCGACCTTGCGCGGGTTGGCCGCCGCCACGGTGCGCGAGCTCGCCTTGGTGACCGTGAGGCTCACCGAGTCGGTGGCGCCGGCGTAGGCCGCGTCACCGCCGTACTCGACGGTCAGGGCGTGCGCCCCGGCCGCCATCGTCGTGGGGAGCGCCACGGTCGCCGAGCCGCCCGAGAGCGACGCGGTGCCGAGGGTGGTCGACCCCTCCTTGACCGTCACGGTGCCGGTGGGGGCCTCGCCCGCACCGGTCACGGTCGCGGTGACGGCGCGCGGGGCGCCGTAGACGGCGCTGGCCGGAGCCGTCGCCTCCAGGGTGGCGGCGGCCTTCTCGACGCAGGTGGTGACCCGCAGGTTGTCGACCCACCAGCCCTTGACGCCGCCACAGCCGTCGCGGCCGATCGCGAACCGGATCCGCAGGGTGTCCCCGGCGGCCACGCCGGCGCCGGCCAGGTCCACGACCGAGGTGCCCCAGTCGCTGATGATCTTGCCGCCGTCGGTGCCGGTGAAGCCCGGCTGGCCGGCGAGCGGGTTGGTCGACTCGTCCTCCTCGGTGGCGAGCTGGGTCGGCCCGTTGAAGGTGTACGCCGCCGCCGGGATCGCCTCGAACGCCCCGCCGTTGACGGAGAGCTGGACGTTGCCGCCGTCGTAGCCGAGCTCGGTCTGGATGTTGTGGTCGAAGCGCAGCGCCGCACCCGCGGCCCCGGTCTCGCCCACCTCGAACTCGGGGCTGGTCATGGTCACGACCGAGGAGAAGTCGGAGGAGTCACCGTTGCAGGCACCGCGGTCGGGTGCGGGCCCGAACGCGGCCGTCTGGCTGCCGGCGGGACGGTTGCCGGCCGGCAGGTCGTTGGTCGACCGCCAGTCGAGCAGGGGCTGGTCGTAGCCGAACACGCTCTCGCCGTCGAGCTCCCAGCCCTCGAGGCCGCCCTCGAAGTCGTCCTCGAACGCGACCTCGTCGGTGAAGCCGGCGCCGCAGGCCGAGCCCGGGGTGTTCGGGTCGAGCTGGGGCTTGAAGTCGCACTGCACCGGGTCGCGACGCAGCTCCACCGCGGCGATCATCTTCGTCACCTCGGCGCAGTCGGCCGCGGTGACCTTCTGGTCGTAGGCGTTGGAGGTGTTGGGGTCGGTCGACAGCTCCCGGATGGTGGCGCCGGGTCCCGCGCTGAGGTCGGCGCAGGCCGCCTCGAGGGCGTCGGCGTGGTCGGCGAAGCTGCTGACCGGGGTCATGTACGCCGTCATCGCGCGGTAGTAGATCGCCGCGGCCTTGGTGAGCCCGATGCCGGAGACCGTCTGACCGTTGAAGCTGCCGCCGTCGACGACGAGCGCGTAGCCGTGGTTGGGCACGCCGGAGTTGCCGTGGACGCCGCCCTGGTCGTCGGTGGAGCAGACGTACTCGACGTCGGAGACCTTCCCCGGGTCGCCGTAGCAGGTCGGGTTCCACATGTCGCGGATCGCTCCGCCGAACGCCGGCGACTTCTCGCTGACCAGCCACCGGTAGGAGTCGGCCTTCTCGGCGGTCTCGACGTCCTTGACCGTGATGTTGAGGACGCCGTCGACGCTCTTGATCTTGGCACCGTCCTCCTGGGTCACCATCGCGCCGTAGAGGTCGCTCTGACCCGCCACGGAGCCGACGCCGGGGGCGTTGTTGCCGAAGATGATGCCGGTCGCGCCGGCCTCCTCGGCGTGCGCGATCTTGTCGGCGAACGCGCAGGTGCCGCGGTCGACGTAGACGAACTTCCCGTCGATCTCCGCGGCGTTGGTGAACGGCGAGCACCCGTCGGTGGTCGACCCGGTGCCCTCGGTGGGCTCGTCGGTGCCGACGACCAGGTCGGCGGTCACGCCCTGCTTGTCGAAGACCGGGCCGAACGCCGCCGCGGCCGCGCCGGCGCACGGACCGGCGACCTCGGCGGGGGAGTTGATCGTGACGCCGATGGCGCCCCGGGTGTACTGCGAGCAGAGGCCGTCGGGGCGCTTGGCGTTGATGTCGCCCTCGCCCTCGTCCTCACGGTTGTTGATCAGGTCGACCGTCTCGCCCCAGATGTCGGAGTAGGACTCGTTGAGCGCGCCCGACTGCCACTGGTAGATGCCGCCCCAGGTGTGCTCGGTGTAGGCGTGGCCCCACTCGTGGGAGACCACGTCGTCGGAGGTGACCCCGTCGCAGTAGTTGGTGGTGATGCCGTTCCAGTTGGCGTTGGGGCAGGCGATCCGCGGGTCGTTGTTGACCGTGACCATCCGGGCGCCGTTGCCGTCGTAGGAGTCGCGGTTGAAGGCGTTCTTGAAGAACCAGTAGGCCTCACCGGCCGAGGCGACCAGGTTCTTCTGGTCCTCGTTGAGGCCGTCGGTCGGCTGGCCCTCCTCCCAGACCGTCTCGAAGCCGACGAAGTCGTCGTCCTCGTCGTCGGGGGTGCCGTTGTCGTCGAGGAACGCCTCGCGCAGCTCGCGGTCGAGGGCGCTGTCGATCATCGAGTAGCGGTTGAGGACCTTCTGGCTGTGGGCGTCGACGAACACCTTCTGCCGCACGGCGTGGCCGTCGGTCACCTCGACCACCCAGGCCAGCGTGTTGGCGCCCGCCTCCTGCTTGACCACGCCCTGGCGGTAGACGGCCAGCTGGTTGCTGGTCACCTCCAGCTCGCCGACCTCGACGCCCTCGGGCGCGTGGGCCCGGGTGACGTTGATCGCGGTCTGCGCGGCCTGCTCGGCCGTGCGGCTGGGCTCGACGTCGACGTTGAGCGCCGGGGCGACGAAGCCGTTGACCGACGTCAGGTCGCCGTCGCGGTCGACGTGGGCACGCAGCAGCGCGCCGAAGACCGGGACGCCCCGGTAGGACTGGGCGTAGTCGACGGTCCAGCCGAGGTCGTCGGCGACGACCCGGCCCCGGACCAGCTGCTCGGGCCGGGCGCCGAACGCGCCGGCGTACTTGTCGAGGTACGCGCGGGTCTTGGCCACCGCGCCGTCCCGGCCGGACGCCTCGCGCGCCGGCAGCAGGTCGCCGTCGGTGCCCGCCCGCAGGAAGCCGACCTTGCCGGTGGCGTCGAGGGTCGAGGCGGCCACCGAGCCCCGGGCCTCCGCGCGCAGCTGCTGCACGAGGCTGCTGCCGACCGCTGCGGCCGGCGGGGCGGAGGCGGCGGGCGTCGTGCCCGTCACCACCGCCAGCCCGGCCCCGATGAGTGCAAGGCCCACGCCCTGCCTGAGGTGCTTCACGTCAGGTTCTCCTCCGAGTAGGAACGACGGCCCGAGACGACCATCAGCCGCACCCTAGGTAGCCCCGGCCCGCGCGGTCCAGAGCCGGCGGGAAATTGGCCGCCGCGGCGGCGGCGTCGCCGGACGGCGTCCGGGGTGGGCCGCCGACGACGGGCAAACCGCCCCGGTGGGTGGGGTGACGGCGGGGACGACACGCATCCGTGTGATCCCTGTGACTGGAGTGACGGTGGCCTAGGTTTGGTGGCATGGCGACCCGTACGTCTTCCCCGCCGGGTACCCGCCGCTCGAGCACCTCGTCGTCCTCCTCCCGAGGGGGGTCGGCCAAGGGCTCCGGCACGCGGACCCGGAGTACCGCCCGCAGCAGCTCGCGCAGCACCAGCCGTGCGAGCGGCAACCGTCGACCCCGGGCCCCGAAGGGCAAGGGCTCGACCGCCCGGCGGGTGCCGCCGCGCGCGGTCCGCACCGGGCGCGGCCCGGTCGCGCGGGTCTTCGACGGCGTCTTCCGTGCGGTCGCCACCGTCTGGCTCGGCATCGCCCACGCCGTCGGCGCGGTCGCCCGCAGCCTCGGCCACAGCGCCCGGGAGATCGAGCCCGAGCAGCGCCGCGACGGCGTCGGGCTGCTCGTGGTCGCCCTGGCCCTGGTCTCGGCCGGTGCGATCTGGTTCGAGATCGGCGGCTCGGTGATGGAGCTGGTGCGCACGCTCACCACCGGCACCGTCGGCAAGGTCGCGTGGCTGGTGCCCGTCGCGCTGGTCGCGGTGGGCTGGCGCACGATGCGCGACCCGGTGACCAACGGCCCGGTCGGCCGCCAGGTGGTCGGCTGGACCGCCCTCTCCTTCGGACTGCTCGGCGTCGTCCACGTCGCCAACGGCAGCCCGGTGCCCGAGGCCGGCGACACGGCGCCGCTGCGCGAGGGCGGTGGCGCGATCGGCTACGTCGTCTCCTCGCTGCTGCTCGACCTGCTGCGCAGCGAGTACGTCGTGGTGCCGCTGCTGCTGCTCCTGGCGGTGTTCGGTCTGCTGGTCATCACCGCGACCCCCGTCTACCAGGTACCGGCCCGGCTGGCCGAGCTGCGCGACCGCGCGCTCGGCCGCGAGGTCGAGGAGCCCGAGCCCACGCAGCCGGTGCGCCGGCGTCGCGGTCGCCTCGACGACACCGGCATCGACCCCGACCTCGGCGACCCCGCCTACGACAGCCCGGTCATCCCCGACGAATCGCCGCGCCGCCGGCGGCGTACCAAGGACGCCGTCGACGTCGCGCTCGAGCAGACGGACGCCGACCTGTTCGCCCCCGAGGCCGCTGCGCCCGAGCCGGTCGCGCCGGTCGTGGCGGTCGCCGACGACCCCGACGACCGGACCGAGCTCGAGCCGCCGCCGCACACCCCGCTGCCGCAGCGCGTCGAGCAGCTCGCGCTGTCGGGCGACATCACCTACGCATTGCCGGCCAACGACGTGCTCAAGCCCGGCTCGCCCCACAAGGCGCGGTCGAAGGCCAGCGACGACGTGGTGGGCCGGCTCACCACGGTGCTGGAGGAGTTCGGCATCGACGCGCAGGTCACCGGCTACACGCGCGGCCCCACCGTGACCCGCTACGAGGTCGAGCTCGGCCCCGCGGTGAAGGTCGAGAAGGTCACCGCGCTGTCGAAGAACATCGCCTACGCCGTCGCGTCGGCCGACGTGCGGATCCTCAGCCCGATCCCGGGCAAGTCCGCCATCGGCATCGAGATCCCCAACGTGGACAAGGAGATCGTCTCCCTCGGCGACGTGCTGCGCTCGAACGCGGCCCGCTCCGACCACCACCCGATGGTGGCCGGTCTCGGCAAGGACGTCGAGGGCGGCTTCGTGGTCGCCAACCTGGCGAAGATGCCGCACCTGCTGGTGGCCGGCGCGACCGGGTCGGGCAAGTCGTCGTTCATCAACTCGATGATCACCTCGATCCTGATGCGCTCCACGCCCGACGAGGTGCGGATGATCATGGTCGACCCCAAGCGGGTCGAGCTCAACGCCTACGAGGGCGTGCCCCACCTGATCACCCCGATCATCACCAACCCCAAGAAGGCCGCCGAGGCGCTGGCCTGGGTCGTGCGCGAGATGGACCTGCGCTACGACGACCTGGCGAACTTCGGGTTCCGCCACGTCGACGACTTCAACAAGGCGGTGCGCGCCGGCAAGGTGCAGGTGCCCGCCGGCTCGGAGCGCGAGCTGGCGCCGTACCCCTACCTCCTGGTGATCGTCGACGAGCTCGCCGACCTGATGATGGTGGCGCCGCGCGACGTCGAGGACGCCGTCGTGCGCATCACCCAGCTCGCCCGCGCCGCCGGCATCCACCTGGTGCTGGCCACCCAGCGCCCGTCGGTCGACGTCGTGACCGGCCTGATCAAGGCCAACGTGCCGTCGCGGCTGGCGTTCGCGACCTCCTCGCTCGCCGACAGCCGGGTCATCCTCGACCAGCCGGGCGCCGAGAAGCTGGTCGGCCAGGGTGACGGGCTGTTCCTGCCCATGGGTGCCTCCAAGCCGGTGCGCGTGCAGGGGTCGTGGGTCACCGAGGCCGAGATCCACCAGGTCGTCAAGCACTGCAAGGCCCAGCTCGAACCGAGCTACCGCGACGACGTCACCGCACCCGCCGCCAGCAAGCGCGAGCTCGACGACGACATCGGCGACGACATGGACCTGGTGATCCAGGCGATCGAGCTGGTCGTGTCGACCCAGTTCGGCTCCACCTCGATGCTGCAGCGCAAGCTGCGGGTCGGGTTCGCCAAGGCCGGCCGGCTGATGGACATCCTCGAGAGCCGGGGCGTGGTGGGCCCCAGCGAGGGCTCCAAGGCCCGGGACGTGCTGGTCAAGCCCGACGAGGTCGACGGGCTGATCGCGACGCTGCAGGGAGAGGGGTGAGCGCCATGGACGCCACGACCGACACGACCGACCAGATGGCCGACGGGACGACCGCGCCGACGGACGCCGGGCCGGAGCACGGCAGCGAGGTGGAGGTGCGCCGCGAGGTGCGGCTCACCACCGCCCTGGCCGCCGGGTCCCTGCTGGTGGCGCTGGCCTGGCTGGTGCGGGCCGCGGGCTGGGGTGGGGCGGGCAGCTGGCTCACCGGCCTGGCGCTGCTTGGGCTCGCCGCGGCGTACGCGAGGGCGGTCCACGACGCCCGCACGCCGCTGCTGGTCGCCGACGAGCAGGGCCTGCGGCTCCGGCTCGGCCGCGACTGGACCGGGCTGCCCTGGGACGCCGTCGAGGAGGTCGAGCACCTGCCCCGTCGTGGCCGGCTGCGTGACGGCCGGCTCGTGGTCTTCCCGCTCGACCCCGACGCCGTGCTCGACGGGCTGCCGACCCGGGCGCGCTGGCACGCGCGGCTGGCCGAGCGACTGCACGGCGCCCCGTTCGCGGTGCCGCTCGGGCTGGCGACGACCGTGCGCGGCGGTGCGGACCCCACCGAGGCCCTGGCCGCCCTGGCCGACGGCCGCTGCGAGATCGTCGAGATCGTCGACGCCACCTCCGCCGACGATCTGGTGACGCTCGACCCCTCCCGGTCCGAGCCTCCCGTCGGGACCACCGACCGGCTGCTGTGGGAGGAGTCGACCGACGAGGTGCCGGTGGTGCCCGAGGCCGACCTCGACCCCGACGCCACCGCCGCGATGGGGGCGGTGGGCCGGGTCCTGCCCGAGGACACCGTCGACTTCTCGCCGGTCCTCGACGTGCGCCTGGTCGGCCCTGCGCCGGCCGAGGACACCGGCGTCTGGCGAGCCTCCACCGAGCTGATCCACGACCTCTCCGAGGTGCCGGTGGTCGACCCCACGATCGGGCCGCGGCTGGCCGCCGCACGCGAGCGACTGGGCCTGCGCATCGAGCAGCTCGCCGAGCGCACCCGGATCCGCCCGCACGTCATCGAGGCCATGGAGATCGACGACTTCGTGCCGTGCGGCGGCGACTTCT
Organism: Nocardioides sp. SYSU D00038; assembly: GCF_016924665.1. Lineage (GTDB taxonomy): Bacteria > Actinomycetota > Actinomycetes > Propionibacteriales > Nocardioidaceae > Nocardioides. The sequence continues at coordinate 35,551 of NZ_JAFFJT010000023.1, read as the reverse complement.
ACGCCCGTGGCCACCTGCGCACCCTGGCCCGGGTGCTGGGCCTCGACGCCGCTCCGCTGCTCGCCACCTACGACGAGCGCTACGCCGACGCCCCCATCGACCCGCGGCGGGTCTTCGAGGCCGACCTCAACGCCGCCCGCGGCTCGCTCTCCGGCTCGCTGACCCGCACCGGCCCGAACTGGTCGGTGCTGGTGGCCGCGGTGATGGCGCTGGTGCTCTGCTGGTCGGTGGCCCGGCTGATCATGGACCGGCCCGTCGACACCCCCGCGACGCCGTCGCTGGCCAACGGGTCGGGCGGCATCTCGCCGGCCTCGGCCGACCTGGCGCCGCCGGTGCCGGTGATCGTGACCGCCGCCGGCGGCGGGGCCCGGGTGATCGTCCGCGACGGCGGGGGAGCGGTGGTGTTCAAGGGCGAGCTGGCGTTCGGCGAGTCGCGCAGCATGCAGGCGAGCCCGCCGGTGCGGGTGCAGTCGACCGACGGGTCGCTGGAGGTCCGCATCGACGGCGACGACCGCGGTGCGCTGGGCAAGACCGGCGAGCCCGCCGAGAACCGGTTCGTCGTCCGCTGACACTGCCCTGCCGTCGGGGGAACGGCGGCGGAGGTCGTCGCCGGTTCGCGCCCCGCGGTCCGGGGCAGCCATACTCGACCACGGACATGACGACCGACACCACACTCCCTCCCGGGCTCCCCAGCGAGCACCCCGCCGAGCACCCCGCCGACACCCCGCTGTCGGTCGCGATGGTGACGCTCGGCTGCGCGCGCAACGAGGTCGACTCCGAGGAGCTGGCCGGTCGGCTCGAGGCCGGCGGCTTCCGCCTCGTGGCCGACCCCGAGGACGCCGACACCGTGGTGGTCAACACCTGCGGTTTCGTCGAGGCCGCCAAGAAGGACTCCGTCGACACGCTGCTCGAGGCCGCCGACCTCAAGGAGTCGGGTCGCCCCCAGGCCGTCGTCGCCGTCGGCTGCCTGGCCGAGCGCTACGGCAAGGACCTCGCCGAGTCGCTGCCCGAGGCCGACGCCGTGCTGGGCTTCGACGACTACCCCGACATCGCCGCCCGCCTGCGCTCGATCGTGGCGGGGGAGACCCACCACCCGCACACCCCGCAGGACCGCCGGCTGCTGCTGCCGATCTCGCCGGTCGACCGCGACGCGTCCGCCATCTCGGTGCCCGGGGTCGGCACCGAGCGGCGTACCCGCCTGGAGTCGGGGCCGATGGCGCCGCTCAAGCTCGCCAGCGGCTGCGACCGCCGGTGCACCTTCTGCGCCATCCCCAGCTTCCGCGGCTCCTTCGTGAGCCGCCGGCCGAGCGACGTGCTGCAGGAGGCGCGCTGGCTGGCCGACCAGGGCGTGCGCGAGCTGTTCCTGGTGAGCGAGAACTCCACGTCCTACGGCAAGGACCTCGGCGACCTGCGGCTGCTCGAGACGATGCTCCCCGAGCTGGCCGCCCTCGACGGGGTCGACCGGGTGCGGGTCTCCTACCTCCAGCCGGCCGAGACCCGGCCCGGCCTCATCGAGGCGATCGCGACGACCCCCGGGGTGGTGCCGTACTTCGACCTCTCCTTCCAGCACGCCAGCAACCCGGTGCTGCGCCGGATGCGTCGCTTCGGCGACCCCGAGAGCTTCCTCGGCCTGCTCGAGCAGGTGCGGGGCCTGGCCCCCACGGCCGGCGTCCGCTCCAACGTGATCGTCGGCTTCCCCGGCGAGACCGAGGACGACCTGCAGGTGCTGTGCGACTTCCTGGTCGCGGCGCGGCTGGACGTCACCGGGGTCTTCGGCTACTCCGACGAGGACGGCACCGAGGCCGCGACGTTCGAGGGCAAGCTCGACGACGACGAGGTGCGGGCCCGCACCGAGCACGTCACCCGGCTGGTCGAGGAGCTCAACGCCCAGCGCGCCGAGGAGCGGATCGGCGAGACGGTCAGCGTGCTCGTGGAGTCGGTCGACGACGAGGGGCCGGTCGGTCGTGCCGACCACCAGGGCCCCGAGGTCGACGGCACCACCCTGCTGGCGGGCAGCACCGCCCGGGTGGGCGACCTGGTCACCGCCGTCGTCGTCGCCACCGAGGGGGTCGACCTGGTCGCCGAGGTGGGCTCGTGAGCGAGGCCCGCCCCGAGCAGACGGTGAGCAACCTCAACCTGCCCAACGCGCTCACGACGCTGCGGATCGTGATGGTGCCGTTCTTCGGCTGGGCCCTGCTCCACGACGGCGGCGACTCCGCCGCCTGGCGGCTGGTGGCCTGGGCGATCTTCGTGGTCGCGATGATCACCGACAAGGTCGACGGCGACATCGCCCGCGCCCGAGGGCTGGTGACCGACTTCGGCAAGATCGCCGACCCGATCGCGGACAAGGCGATCACCGGCATGGCGTTCGTCGGGCTCGCGATCGTCCACGACTCCTGGTGGTGGTGGGCGATCACGATCGTGGTGCTGGCCCGCGAGTGGAGCGTCACGCTGCTGCGCCTCTCGATCCTGCGCCGGATGGTGGTGGCCGCCGACCGGCTCGGCAAGCTCAAGACCACCGCCCAGGCCCTGGCCCTGGGCGGGCTCACGCTGCCGCTGCTCGACCGCGACATCCCGGACTGGCTGCACACCCCGGGCGACGTCCTCAACGTCGCCGCGCTGGTCTGCCTCGCCGCCGCGGTGGTGCTCACCCTGGTGTCCGGGTGGCAGTTCTTCGCCGGCGTCTGGCGCCAGCGGCACCTGCTCCGCGGCGCCTGACCCGACCCGCAAGGCTCGGCGTCCGGGCCTACGGCAAGACCTGACAGATCACCGGAATATCTCTCGTAGATCCGTCACCGACCGTTAACTTCTCGGCCTTGTCCCTCGGTCGGCTCCCAGGGTTACAGTGACGCGGGCTCGGGCCCCACCTTCTTCCCCGCGCGTCACCTCTCACTCATCACCTGACCCCTGGAGACCGCTTCATGTCGTCCCTCCGCAAGAGAATCGCCGGGGCCCTCGGGCTCGGTGTGGCCGTCGCCGGCCTCTCGTTCGTGGCCACGCCGGCCGCCAACGCCGCCCCGCCCGACCACCTGGTCATCACCGAGGTCTACCTCAACGGCGGGTCCGCCGGGGCGACCTATGCGAACAAGTTCGTCGAGCTCTACAACCCCACCGCCGCACCCATCCCGCTGACCGGGCTCTCGGTGCAGTACCGGTCGCCCACGGGCACCGGCAACGCCAACGGCAAGGCCGACCTCAGCGGTGACCTCGCGCCCGGCGACTACTACGTCATCAAGGGTGGCTCCAACGGCGCCGTGGGCGGCGAGGTGCCGAACGTCGACCAGACCGCGACGGGGATCAACCCCGGCGGCGGGGGCGGCACGGTCTTCATCGCCAGCGGCACCGCCCTGGTCAACCCCGCGAGCATCACGGCCATCGACAAGGTCGGCTACGGCAACAGCAACTCCCCGGAGGGAACGGTTGCCGGCACCGCCTCCGTGACCACGACCATCCAGCGCGCCGCGGACGGCACCGACACGAACGACAACGCCGCCGACTTCAGCGCGACCGACCCGACCCCGGGTGCTCCGCGCGCGGCTGCCGGCACCTGCCCCACGGCCCCCCAGACCATCGCCGGCATCCAGGGCACCGGCGCCAACAGCGCGTGCGCCAACCAGGCGGTGACCACCACCGGCGTCGTGACCGCGGCCTACCCCACGGGTGGCTTCAACGGCTTCTACATCCAGACCCCGGGCGCCGACGCGACCCCGGACGCCTCTGACGGCATCTTCGTCTACGGCGGCCCGGGCGGCTTCGCCACCTACCCCGAGGTCGGCGCCTCGGTGCAGGTCACCGGCACCGCCAAGGAGTTCAACGGCCTGACCGAGATCGAGGCGACCAACGCCGGGGTCACCTCGGTCGCCAGCCTCGGCACGGTCGTGCCCAAGACCGTAGTCCCCGGCACCGACTGCGCCCTGCCCGGCACCGGGTGCCTGACCGGCGCGGCGCTCGACGCCGCGCGCGAGAAGGTCGAGGGCGAGGTCTTCGAGCCCACCGGCGACGTGACCGTCACCGACGTCTACGACGGCTCGCCCTACAACGGCGGCAGCAACTCCAACGCCCACTTCGGGGAGATCGGCCTGGCGGCCGGCAGCGCCACCCCTCTCTACAACGTCACCGAGGTCGTGGACGCGCAGGACGCCGCCGGTGTCGCGGCGCGCACGGCCTACAACAACGCCCACCGCCTGATCCTCGACGACGGCTCCAGCACCAAGTTCTGGGACGTCGACGGCAGCGGCCAGGAGGACCAGCCGTTCCCGTGGCTCACCCAGGACCACACCGTCCGCGTTGGCGCGGCAGTCACCTTCCCCGAGCCGGTCGTGCTCGACTTCCGCTTCGGCTGGCGGCTGCAGCCCACCGAGGGCAAGGTCGTCGGCGAGCCCGAGGGCATCGAGTTCGAGCAGGACCGCCCCGCTGCCCCCACGCCGGTCGAGGGCGACCTCAAGCTCGCGACGTTCAACGTGCTCAACTACTTCACCACGCTCGGCGAGGACGTCCCGGGCTGCGTGCCCTTCGAGGACCGAGCGGGCAACCCGCTCACCGTCGACGAGTGCGAGGTTCCCGAGGACAACGGGCCGCGCGGCGCGTGGAACGAGGAGAACTTCGAGCGCCAGCAGGCCAAGATCGTCAACTCGATCAACGCCCTCGACGCCGACGTGGTGACCCTCGAGGAGATCGAGAACAGCCGCAAGGTCGACGGTGCCAACCGCGACGAGGCCGTGGCCGCGCTGGTCGACGCCCTCAACGAGGACGCGGGCACCGAGCGCTGGGACTACGTCGTCTCCCCGGGTGAGGCCGGCCTCCCGCCGGTCGCCATCGAGGACGTGATCCGCACGGCCTTCATCTACAACCCCCAGACCGTCGAGACCGTGGGCGCCTCCCAGGTGCTGGTCGGTGTGTCGGCGTTCGACAACGCGCGTGAGCCGTTCGCCCAGGCCTTCAAGGCCAAGGGCGGCGACGACGCCGACGGGTTCGCGGTGATCGCCAACCACTTCAAGTCCAAGAGCGGCTCCAACGACGGCACCGGCCAGGGCGGGTCCAACCCCGACCGGGTCGCCCAGGCCAACGCGCTGGTGACCTTCGCCGACTCCTTCGCGACCGCCCGCGGCGTGCAGAAGGTGTTCCTGTCCGGCGACTTCAACGCGTACTCCAAGGAGGACCCCATCCAGGTCCTGGAGGCGGCGGGCTACGTCAACCTCGAGTCGACGACCGAGGTGGGCGAGAAGAGCTACAACTTCGACGGCGGGATCGGGTCGCTCGACCACATCCTCGCCAACGAGGTCGCGGCCGCCGACGTCAAGGGCGTCGACATCTGGACGACCAACGGCTACGAGTCGGTCTACTACGAGTACGGTCGCCGCAACTACAACGTGACCGACCTCTACGACGACGGCCCGTTCCGGGCCTCGGACCACAACCCGGAGATCGTCGGCTTCGACGTCGCCGACACCGAGCCCGCCGAGCGGGAGATCCAGATCCTCGGCACCAACGACTTCCACGGTCGCCTGACCAACAACTCCTCCGGCACCGAGGCCGGCGCGGCCGTCCTCGCCGGTGCGGTGAAGTCGCTGCGGGCGCAGAACCCCGACACGGTGTTCGCGGCGGCGGGCGACCTGATCGGCGCCTCGACGTTCGACTCCTTCATCCAGCAGGACAACCCGACGATCGACGCCCTCAACGAGGCCGGTCTCGACGTCTCGGCCGTGGGCAACCACGAGTTCGACCAGGGCTTCAACGACCTGAAGAACCGGGTCATCCCGCGGGCGCAGTGGAAGTACATCGGCGCCAACGTCAAGTACCGCGACAGCGGCGACCCGGCGCTCGAGCCGTCGTTCGTGAAGGCCTTCGGCAGCGTCGAGGTCGGCTTCATCGGTGCGGTCACCGAGGACCTCGAGTCGCTGGTCCGACCCGACGGCATCGCCCAGATCCGGGCCACCGACATCGTCGAGGCCGTGAACGCCGAGGCGGACCTCCTGGAGGCCGACGGCGTCGACCTGATCGTGCTGCTGGTGCACGAGGGCGCCGGCGGAGTGGACCTGGCGTCTGCCACCGCTCCCAACACGCCGTTCGGCGAGATCGTCAACGGGGTCGACCCCAACATCGACGCGATCGTGTCGGGTCACACCCACCTGGCCTACAACCACTCGATCCCGGTGCCCGCCTGGGTCACCGAGGGGCGCGACGTCACGGAGCGTCCCGTGGTGTCGGCCGGCCAGTACGGCTCGGCGCTGAACCAGCTGGTCTTCACCGTCGACACCGCCACCGGCGAGGTCACGGCCAAGACCCAGGCGCTGCTGAACCTGAAGACCGGTCAGACGGCCAACTACCCCGCCGACCCGGCGACCGCGGCGATCGTGCAGTCCGCCGTGACCGCGGCCAACGAGCTGGGCAAGGCCCCGCTCGGTGAGGTCGCCGCGCCGTTCCACCGGGCCAAGTTCGAGGGCGGCGCCGAGAACCGCGGTGGCGAGTCAACCCTCGGCAACCTGGTCGCCGAGGTGCAGCGCTGGGCCACCGAGACCCCGGAGGCCGGCGCTGCCGAGATCGCGTTCATGAACCCGGGCGGCCTGCGCGGCGACATGCTCGGCGGCCTCGAGGGCGAGACCGCCTACCCGCGGACGCTGACCTACCGGCAGGCGGCCGACGTGCAGTCGTTCGCCAACACGTTGGTCAACATGCGCCTGACGGGGGCCGCGATCAAGCAGGTCCTCGAGCAGCAGTGGCAGACCAACCCCGGGGGCCAGGCGCCCGCCCGGCCGTTCCTGCGGCTGGGCACGTCGAAGGGCTTCGAGTTCACCTACGACCCCGACCGGGCCGAGGGTGACCGGATCACCGGCATCTGGCTGCACGGCCAGCCGATCAAGCCCGGGCAGGTCTACTCGGTGACGGCCAACTCGTTCCTGGCCGGGGGCGGCGACAACTTCCGCGCCTTCAACCTGGGCACGAGCAAGAAGGACACCGGCAAGGTCGACCTGCAGGCGATGGTCGACTACATGGCCGAGTTCGCGGACGAGGAGCCGCTCGACGTCGACTACAGCCAGCACGCCGTGGGCATCAGCCCGGCGGCCGGCGAGCCCGCGACGTACCAGCCGGGCGCGCACGTGAAGCTCGACGTGTCGTCGTTCGCGATGACCGGCCCCGGTGACGTCGTCGACGACACCGTGGACGTGTCCTACGAGGGCGCCCCGCTCGGGTCGTTCCCGGTCACCGTCACCCTGTCGGCCGCCGGCAACGCCAACAGCAACGACGAGGCCGGCAAGGCCACCGTCGACGTCGTGCTCCCGGCGGACATCGCGGCCGGCCCGGCCACGCTGACGCTCAAGGGCGCCGAGACCGGCACCGAGGTCACCACCACCGTGCAGGTCGAGCGGACGCTGGCCGTCACGGCCGACGACGTGACGATCACCTGGGGCGAGTCCGCCCAGCTGGTCGCGGAGGTCACCGGCAACGACGGCGAGGCCACCGGCTCGGTCGAGTTCTTCGCCGGCAACACCTCGCTCGGCACCGCCGACGTGGTCGACGGCGTGGCGACGCTGACCCTGGCGCCGCGCTCGCTGTCGCCGGCCACCCGCGAGATCACCGCGGTCTACTCGGGTGACGACACCTACGACGAGGCTGAGGTCGACTTCGACCTGGTCGTGGAGAAGGCTGCGGTCACCGTGACGGCGGCCGACGCCCAGGCGCCGCTCGGCACCGACGCCCAGGTGCAGGTGGCCGTCACCTCCGAGGTGCCGGTCGCGCCGACGGGCACCGTCGAGGTCTACGACGGCGACACCCTGGTCGGCGAGGGCACCCTGTCCGGCGGGCAGGCGGACGTCGCGGTCGACACCGACGCCCTCGGTGTGGGGGCCAGCGAGCTCGAGGTGCGCTACCTCGGCAGCGCCTTCTACGAGGGCGGCACCGACACCGCGGTCGTCACCGTGGCGACGGCGGCCGTGACGGTCACGGCCCCGAACGTGTCGCTGACCTACGGCCAGGCCCGCACGGTCGCCGTGCAGGTCTCCGGTGGAGCCACCGGCACCGTCGAGATCCGCAGCGGTGCGACGGTGCTCGGCTCGGCAGCCGTCGTCGACGGGGTCGCCACGGTGACCCTGCCGGCGCGGTCGCTGGCCCCGGGCGCCCGCACCCTCACCGCGGCCTACCTGGGTGACGCCGCCACCAGCCCGGCCAGCGACACCTTCACCGCCACGGTCTCCAAGGCGGCCTCGTCGGTGTCGGGCACGATCTCGCCCAAGCCGGTCAAGGTGAAGAAGACCAAGGTGTCGCTGACGATCAAGGTGTCGGCCCCGGCCGGCGTCCCGGTCACCGGCAAGGTCAGCTTCAAGGTCGACGGCAAGACCAAGACCAAGACGCTGGTCAACGGAAAGGTCGTGGTCAACCTCGGCAAGTTCAAGCAGAAGGGGTCGAAGTCGGTGAAGATCACCTACCTCGGCAGCGACCTGCTCACCGGGAGCACCAGGACGGTCACCTTCACGGTCAGGTGATCCAGCATGCGCCGAGCCCGGGGGAGTGATCCCGGGTAGGCCCGACTGAGGCGAGGGGCCGGTCTTGCGGGGCCGGCCCCTCGTCACGTCCCACCCCGCCGAGGGGGGGGCGCCAAGGCCCCACTGGGCGCCGCCCCGCGGGGGGGGGCCCCCCCCCCCCCCCCCCCCCCCCCCGCCCGCCCCCGCCCCCCCCCCCCCCCCCCCCCCCGACTCGGCGTCGGTCAGCGGCGCTCGGCGTCCGCGACGTGGAGGGCCGCCTGCACCAAGGTGAGGTGGGAGAAGGCCTGCGGGAAGTTGCCGACCATCCGGTCGTGCCGGGCGTCGTACTCCTCGGCCAGCAGGCCGACGTCGTTGCAGAGCCCCACCAGGCGGTCGAGCAGGTCGCGCGCCCGGTCGACCTGGCCGGCGCAGGCCAGCGCCGAGACCAGCCAGAACGAGCAGGCGAGGAACGGGTGCTCGTCGCCCTGGAGGCCGTCGACGCCGCTCGAGGTGCGGTAGCGCAGCACCAGCCCGTCGCGGATCAGGTCCTCCTCGACCGCCGCGATGGTGCCGAGCATCCGCGGGTCGTCGGGCTCGACCAGCCCCACCAGCCCGAGCACCAGCAACGACGCGTCGACCTCTGTGGTGTCGTAGTGCTGCACGAAGGTGTTGCGCACCGGGTCGAAGCCCCGGTCGAGCACCTCCTCACGAACCTCGTCGCGCAGCGCCCGCCACTCCTCCAGGGGGCCGGTGAGCCCGTGGTCCTCCATGGCGCGGACGGCGCGGTCGAGGGCCACCCACACCATCGCCTTGGAGTGGGTGAAGTGCTGCGGCTCGCCGCGGATCTCCCAGAGCCCGTGGTCGGGCTCGCGCCACCACTTGGTCAGCTCGGCGACCAGGATCCGCTGGAGCGGCCAGGAGTCGTCGGAGGGCTGGGGCTCGGCGTCGCGCATCTCCGCGAGGGCGTCCATCACCTCGCCCAGCACGTCGTGCTGGCGTTGGAGCACCGCGCCGTTGCCGATGCGCACCGGTCGCGAGTCGGCGTAGCCGGGCAGGTGGTCGAGGGTGAGCTCGGGGATCCGCCGGGCGCCGTCGACGGCGTAGAGCACCTGCATGTCCTGGGGGTCGCCGGCGAGCGCGCGCAGCAACCAGCCGCGCCACAGCTTGGCCTCCTCGGTGTAGCCGGATCGCACCAGGGCCTGGAGGGTCAGCGCCGCGTCGCGCAGCCAGCAGAACCGGTAGTCCCAGTTGCGCTCCCCGCCGAAGTCCTCGGGCAACGAGGTGGTGGGCGCGGCGACGATGCCGCCGGTCTGCTCGTGGGTCATCAGCCGCAGCGTGAGCAGCGAACGACGCACCGCCTCGGCCTGCGGCACGTCGCGCCCGCAGGCCTCTGCCACCCAGGCGGCGTCCTCCTCGACGTCGACCGCGATCCGGGCGGCCGGGTCGCCGAGGTCGTCCAGCTCGACGTGGGAGGGCACCCAGGTCAGGGCGAAGGCCATGGTCTGGCCGGCCGCGACCTCGAACTCGTCGTCGTGGGTGTGGTCGGTCGCGACCGGCAGCCGGGTGCCGCTCAGGTGCAGCTTGTCGGGCCCGGCGATGGCGGTGATCACCTCGGCGCCACCCAGCTGCTCGCGGCGCACCCACGGCCGGACCTGCCCGTAGTCGAAGCGGATCCGCCACTGGTGGCGCATCGTCACCCGGCCCCGGACCCCGGTGAGGACCCGCACCACGTCGGCCCGCTCGTCGCTGCGCGGCATGTGGTCGGTGAGCGTGACCTCGCCGTCGGCGGTGGTGAAGGTGGTCTCCAGCACCGTGGAGTCGTCGACGTAGCGCCGCCGGGTGGAGTAGTCGCCGGCCGGCTCGAGCTGCCAGTGCCCGTGGTCGTCGGTGCCGAGCAGCCCGGCCAGGCAGGCCGCGGAGTCGAAGCGGGGCAGGCACAGCCAGTCGATCGAGCCGTTGCTCCCCACCAGGGCGGCGGTGCGGCGGTCGCCGATCAGGGCGTAGTCCTCGATGGGCAGGGCCATGCTCGCAGGGTACGTGTGCCACCATCGCCGCATGGTCGACCCCGCCGCCCCGCAGGCCGGCCTCCCGAACGCCCTCGTCGCCGCCCTGCGCGGGCGCGGCGAGACCCTGGCGACGGCGGAGTCGCTGACCGGCGGCCGGCTGGCCGCGCTCGTGACCGGGGTGCCCGGCGCGTCGGAGGCGTACGTCGGAGGCGTGGTCTCCTACGCGACCGAGGTCAAGATCGAGGTGCTCGGCGTGCCGCGGGCGCTGGTGCAGCGGCACGGCGTGGTCTCGGCGGAGTGCGCGGTGGCGATGGCGCGGGGTGCGGTCTCGACCCTGGGTGCGACCTGGGCGCTGAGCACCACGGGGGTGGCCGGACCCGAGCCGCAGGAGGACCGGTCGGTCGGCACGGTCTTCGTCGGCGTCGCGGGGCCCGGCGTGGCCGAGGCCCGGGCGCTGCGGCTGGCCGGCGACCGCTGGACGATCCAGGACCGGGCCTGCCGGGAGGCGTTGTCGGCGCTCGGTGGCATCCTCGGACTGGAAGAATCCGGTCTCGGGTAGCGTTGTGCCACACGGACCGGTCGTGACCCGACCCGAGAGGGGAACCCGCATGGTGCTGTTCCGCCGACTTCTCGGCGACGTGCTTCGTGCCCAGCGCGTGGAGCGCGGCATGACCCTGCGCGAGGTCTCGGCCGAGGCGCGGGTCAGCCTGGGCTACATCTCCGAGATCGAGCGTGGACAGAAGGAAGCGTCCTCCGAGCTGCTGGCGTCGCTGTGCGGGGCGCTCGACCTGCCGCTCTCGACGGTGCTGCGCGAGGTCTCCGACGCGGTCGCCCTCGAGGAGGCCGCGCTGGCCCCGACCCCCATCGGCGTCGCCGGTCGCCCGACCGAGGTCGTCGCCTCCGCAGCCTGACCGCTCCCGTCCGGCTACGCCGGCTCGGGCTGGCAGACCGGGCACCAGTACGACGCCCGCTCGCGGCCCTGCGAGCCGCGCATCGCGACCGCGACCGGTGTGCCGCACCGCCGGCACGGCGACCGGTCGCGGCGGTAGACCCACATCCGCTCCCGCTCCCGCAGGTTGCCGGTGGTCGACTGCACCGCCCGCTCCTTGTTGAGCTGGAGCATCTGCCGGGCCCGCCGCACCAACCGCTCGGGCTGGGCCACCGCGCCCATCGGGGTGGCCGGGTGTACCCCGTGGGTGAAGCACAGCTCGGCGGCGTACATGTTGCCGATGCCGGCGAGGTTGCGCTGGTCGAGCAACGCCTCGACCACGGGCCGGTCGGGCTCGGCCAGCAGCCGGCGCAGCGCCTCGTCCTCGTCCCAGTCGGGGCCGAGCAGGTCGGGGCCGAGGTGGCCCACCACGTCGTCCTCGCGCTCGCGCGGGAAGAGCTCGACGATGCCGAGGCTGAACCCGACGGCGACCCGGCCGGGCACCTCGAGCACCACCCGGGCCTGGTGGGTCGGGCGCGGCCAGCGCCGGCCCGGCTCGAGCACCCGCCAGGCACCCTCCATCTTCAGGTGCGTGTGCAGCGTCCACGCGGCGCCGTCGTGGTCGATCCGGGTCAGCAGGTGCTTGCCGCGCGACACGGTCTCGGCCACGGTGCCGCCCGAGAGGTCGGCGGTCGCGTGCTGGGGCACCCGGAAGTCGGTGCGCTCGAGCACCTCGCCCGACAGCTCGCGGTCGAGCAGCCGGGCCGCGCGCCAGACGGTGTCGCCCTCAGGCACGGGCGGCCGCCCGCAGCCGCAGGCCGCGCGGTGTCGAGACGAACCCCGCAGCCTGCAACGCCTCGCGCAGGGGGGTGGAGCCGGAGCCCAGCAGCTGCTCGCCGTCGGCCTTCTCGACAGTTAGCCGGCCGAGCGATCCGCGACCGGCGGCGGCCGCCAGGGCGGTGGCGGCCGGGCCGAGGAGGTCGGGGTCGTCGCCCCAGGTGAGCAGCGTGCGTCCGCCCCGCTCGACGTAGAGGGTGAGCACGCCGTCGACCAGCACCACCATCGCACCGGCCTTGCGCCCCGGGCGGTGCCCGGCCCCCTCCGCCGCGGACTGCGGGCGCTCCGGCCACGGCAGCGCGGCGCCGTAGGGGTTGGCGGGGTCGGTGGCGGCCAGGGCCACGGCGTGCGGCTTGGCGTCGGGTGACAGCTCGGTGAAGGTGCGCAGCCGGTCGATCGAGCCGGAGGTGCCGAACTGGGCGGCGCCGAGGCCGTCGACGAAGTAGCCGCGTCGGCAGCGGCCCGAGTCCTCGAACGCCGAGAGCACCTTGTAGACGGCGGCGAACCCGCCGGGCACCCGCTCGTTGACGACGGCGCCGCGGATCACCACGCCGTGCCGGTCGAGCAGCCGCTCGGCGGTGGCGTGGGCGCGCCGGGTGGGGTCGGTGTCGATCGCGGGCAGCAGCGCCCAGCGGCCGGCGGTCTCGGGCGGACCCCCGCGCACCGGCATCCGGCCGCCGGTGGTCGACGACATCCGCAGCCGCGGCGGCGGCTTGCGGGAGCGGTGGGCGGTGCGGCCGCCCCGGCCGAGCGCGCGCAGCGGGGCGAGGGTGTCGTTGGTGACCCGGCTCGCCCAGACGAGGTCCCACAGGGCCGCTGAGAGCGCGGCGTCGTCGGTGGCGCCGACGGTGGTGGCCAGCTGGCGGAAGAACCAGGCTCCGCCGGGATCGAGCGCGGCCAGCACCGCCTCGTGGAGCTCGGTGAGCTCCAGCGGCGCCGGCTCGGGCAGGGTCAGCGGCGCGCTCTCGGCGAGGTGGAGCGAGACCCACCCGTCGGCGCCCGGCAGCGTGGCGTGCCCGGCCCAGACGACCTCGCCGGTGGCGCTGAGCTCATCCAGGAAGGCGGGCTCGTAGTCGCGCACCCGGCTGGCGAGCACCAGCGGCTCGAGGGCGCTGGCCGGCACCGGGCAGCCGGCGAGCTGGTCGACGACCGAGAGCACGCCGTCGACCCCCCGCGGCCCCCGCGAGGTGCCGACGTGCTGCCACGCGGTGAGGAACCGGCCGAGCGCCTCGGGCGGGACCGGCTCGACCTCCTTGCGGAGCCGGGCCAGCGACCGGCGGCGCAGGCTGCGCAGCACCTCGGCGTCGCACCACTCGGTGCCGCTGCCGGAGGGCCGGAACTCGCCGTCGAGCACCCGGCCCTGGGTGGCCAGCCGCTGCAGGGTGTGGCGGACCACGGCGCCGCCGAGGCCCAGGCGCTCGGCCACCTGGTCGGTGGTGAACGGGCCGTGGGTCCGGGCGTAGCGGGCCACCAGGTCGGCGAGGGGGTCGTCGACGGGGTCGGTGAACGCCTCCGGGGTGCCGGGAGGCACGGCGACGCCCAGTCCGTCGCGCAGGCGGCCGACGTCCTCGACGGCGGTCCACCGGGGCTCGCCCGCGACCCGCACCTCGGCGACCCGGCGGCTCGCCACGAGCAGCTCCAGCCAGGCACCGGCCTGGTCGGGCTCGCGGCTGCGCTGGGCCACCTCGGCGGTCGAGAGCGGCCCGAGCAGCCGGAGCAGGTCGGCGACGCCCTCGGCGTCGCGCGCCTGCCGCTCGGGGGTGAGCCGCTGGAGCTCGGCCTCCACCTCGGCCAGCACCTCGGGGTCGAGCAGCTCGCGCAGCTCGGCGCGGCCGAGCAGCTCCGCGAGCAGGCCCTGGTCGAGCGAGAGCGCGGCGGCCCGCCGCTCGGCGATGGGGGAGTCGCCCTCGTAGACGAACTGGGCGACGTAGCCGAACAGCAGGCTGCGCGCGAAGGGCGACGGCGAGGTTGTGGACACGTCGGCCACCTGCACCTGGCGGGTGTCGACCCGACGCATCAGCCCGACCAGCGCGGGCAGGTCGTAGACGTCCTGGAGGCACTCGCGCACCGCTTCGAGGACGATCGGGAACGACGGGTACTTGCTGGCGACCTCGAGCAGCGCGGCCGAGCGCTGCCGCTGCTGCCACAGGGGCGAGCGGCGGCCGGGGTCGCGCCGGGGGAGCAGGAGCGCGCGGGCCGCGCACTCGCGGAACCGGGAGGCGAACAGCGCCGAGCCGCCGACCTCCTGGGTGACCAGGTCGTCGACCTCGTCGGGCGAGAACACGACGAGGTCGCCGCCCGGCGGCTCGGCGTCGGTGTCGGGCACCCGCACCACGATGCCGTCGTCGGAGGCGACCGCCTGCCCGTCGATGCCGTAGCGCTCGCGCAGCCGGGCGTTGATCGCCAGCGCCCAGGGCGCGTGGACGGGCGTGCCGTAGGGGGAGTGGACCACCAGCCGCCAGTCGCCGAGCTCGTCGCGGAACCGCTCGACCAGCAGCGTGGTGTCGCTGGGCAGGAGGTTGGTGGCCTCGAGCTGCTCGTGGAGGTAGGCGACCAGGTTGGCGGCGGCGTAGTCGTCGAGGCCGTGCTCCTGGGCGGCGGCGCGGGCCCTGGCCTGCGGCAGCGCGGCGAGCTCGCGGGTGAACGAGCCGATCGCCTCGCCCAGCTCGGCGGGTCGCCCGAGCGCGTCGCCCTTCCAGAAGGGCAGCCGGCCCGGCACGCCGGGGGCGGGGGTGACCAGCACCCGGTCGTGGGTGATGTCCTCGATCCGCCAGCTGGTCGCGCCGAGGGCGAACACGTCGCCGACGCGCGACTCGTAGACCATCTCCTCGTCGAGCTCGCCCACCCGCTTGCCGGGGCCCTCGCCGCCGACGAGGAAGACGCCGAACAGGCCGCGGTCGGGGATGGTGCCACCGCTGGTCACGGCGAGCCGCTGCGCACCGGGCCGGCCGGTGAGCTGGCCGGTCACCCGGTCCCAGACGACCCGGGGCCGCAGCTCGGCGAACTCGTCGGAGGGGTAGCGACCGCTGAGCAGGTCGAGGGTGGCGTCGTAGGCCCCGCGCGGGAGCGAGGCGAACGACGCCGCCCGCCGGACCAGGTCGTAGAGCTCGTCGACGTCCCAGGCGTCGACGGCGGTCGCGGCGACCACCTGCTGGGCCAGCACGTCGAGCGGGTTGGCGGGCACCGAGAGCGACTCGATCGCGCCGCTGCGCATCCGCTGCACGGCCACCGCGGTCTGGGCAAGGTCGCCGCGGTGCTTGGGGAACAGCACGCCGCGGGAGACCTCGCCGACCTGGTGGCCGGCGCGGCCCACCCGCTGGAGGGCGCTGGCGACGCTGGGCGGCGACTCGATCTGCACCACGAGGTCGACCGCGCCCATGTCGATGCCGAGCTCGAGGCTGCTGGTGGCGACCACCGCGGGCAGGCGGCCGCGCTTGAGGTCGTCCTCGATCAGCGCCCGCTGCTCCTTGGAGACCGAGCCGTGGTGGGCCTTGGCGATCACCTGGTCGGCGCCGCTCGAGGCGCCGGACTGGGCCATCACCTCGGCGGGGCTGCCGACCGGCCCGGCCGACTCGCCGGTCACCCGCTCGGTGGCGATCTCGTTGAGGCGGGCGGTCAGCCGCTCGGAGAGGCGGCGGGAGTTGGCGAAGACGATCGTGGAGCGGTGCTGCTCGATGAGGTCGACCACGCGCTCCTCGACGTGGGGCCAGATGGACGCGTGGCGGCTCTCGTCGGCCTCCTCGTCGTAGTCGCCGGGAGCGGTCATGTCCTCGACCGGGACCACGACGCGCAGGTCCCACTCCTTGGCGCTCGGTGGCGCGACGATCTCGACCGGCGCGGCTCCGCCGAGGAACCGGGCGACCTCCTCCAGCGGGCGCACGGTCGCGGAGAGCCCGATCCGCTGCGCCGGCCGGTCGAGCAGGGCGTCGAGGCGCTCGAGGGTGATCGCGAGGTGGGCCCCGCGCTTGCTGCCGGCGACGGCGTGGACCTCGTCGACGATCACGGTCTCGACCCCGCGCAGCGACTCGCGGGCCTGGGAGGTGAGCATGAGGAACAGCGACTCGGGGGTCGTGATCATGATGTCGGGCGGCTGGGTCACCAGCTTGCGCCGCTCCGCCGCGGGGGTGTCGCCCGAGCGCACGCCCACCCGCACCTCCGGCACCGGGGTGCCCAGCCGGTCGGCGGTGTGGCGGATGCCGGTGAGCGGGGAGCGGAGGTTGCGCTCGACGTCGACGGCCAGCGCCTTGAGCGGCGAGACGTACAGCACCCGGCAGCGCCGCTGCCGGTCGTCGGGCACCGGACCGGTCAGCAGCCGGTCGATGCTCCACAGGAACGCGCTCAGCGTCTTGCCCGACCCGGTGGGCGCCACCACCAGCGCGTGCCGGCCCGCCCCGATGGCCTCCCAGGCACCGGCCTGGGCGGGGGTCGGCTCGGCGAACGCGGCACCGAACCAGGTGCGCGTGGGCTCGCTGAACCGGTCGAGGGCGGACATGCCCTCCATCCTGACCTACGGCACCGACAGCGGGTCTCGGCGACGGGGCGCCGGGTACCGACGTCGGGTGACCAGCACACCGGACGAGTCCAGGATCGACCGCCGCGCCGAGCTGCTGCCCGAGGAGCAGACCGCCGGCAGCGCGGACCCCGAGGCACAGGCCGAGGCCATCCTCGAGGAGTCCGACGAGCGCACCGACGACCCCCAGGGCACCCGTGCCGACTCGGTGCAGACGCCCGGCCCGGAGGACTGAGCAGCTCGTCCCGGTCACGGGGAGCCGCGTGAGAAACCAGGTGTGCCGGACGGCGTGGGACTCCTAGGGTGCCGACCGTGACGGACCTGATGATCTCGGCGCGCGGTCTGCGCAAGAGCTTCGGCCGCCCGGGCGAGGAGCTCGAGGCGGTGCGGGGCATCGGCGTCGACGTACGCCGCGGCGAGGCGTTCGGCTTCCTCGGGCCCAACGGCGCCGGCAAGTCCTCGACGATGCGGATGATCGCCGCGGTCTCACCGGTCAGCGGTGGGGAGCTGCGGATCCTCGGCCTCGACCCGGCCAGGCACGGCCCGGCGATCCGGGCGCGGCTCGGGGTGTGCCCGCAGGACGACACCCTCGACGTCGACCTGACGGTGCGCGACAACCTCTACATCTACGGCCGCTACTTCGGCATCCCCAAGGGCGAGATGCGCGACCGGGCCGACGAGCTGCTCGACTTCGTGCAGCTCACCGACAAGGCCCGGGCCAAGGTCGACGACCTCTCCGGCGGCATGAAGCGGCGGCTCACCATCGCCCGCAGCCTGGTGAACCGTCCCGACCTGCTGCTCCTCGACGAGCCGACCACCGGGCTCGACCCCCAGGCCCGCCACGTGCTGTGGGACCGGCTGTTCCGGCTCAAGCAGTCGGGCGTGACCCTCGTGCTGACCACGCACTACATGGACGAGGCCGAGCAGCTCTGCGACCGGCTGGTCGTGATGGACAAGGGCCTCGTCGTGGCGGAGGGTTCGCCGCTGGAGCTGATCCGCACCCACACCACCCGGGAGGTCGCCGAGCTCCGGCTCGGTGTCGCCGCGGTGGGGGAGACCCACGACGCCCTGGCGGCGCAGGTTTCCGACCTGGGCGAGCGGGTGGAGGTGCTGCCCGACCGGGTGCTGGTCTACGGCCACGACGGCGACGAGGTGGTGGCGAAGGTCCACGAGCGCGGCATCCAGCCCGCGGCGGTGCTAGTGCGCCGCACCACGCTCGAGGACGTGTTCCTGCGCCTCACCGGCCGGACCCTGGTCGACTGATGGACGCCGCCGCAGGGCTCTCGGTGCGCGAGGGGCTGGGCCGCCTGGCCGACTACTGGGTGGTGGTCTACCGGCGCACCTGGCGGGGATCGGTGATCTCGTCGTTCGCCTCCCCGCTCTTCTACGTGCTGGCGATGGGCGTGCTGCTGGGCGGCTTCATCGAGGCCGACCCCGACACCCTCGAGGGCGCCACCAGCTACCTCGCGTTCGTGGTGCCCGGGCTGATCGCCGCCCACGCCATGCAGACCGCCGTCGGCGAGACGACGTGGCCGGTCATGAGCATGTGGAAGTGGAACCCCGTCTACCCCTCGATGCTCGCCACCCCGCTGACCCCGACCCACGTCGTCACCGCCCACCTGGGGTTCGTGGCGTTCCGGCTCGCGACGACGTGCGCGGTCTACATGGTCGTGGTCGCGCCGTTCGGGGTCTTCGAGTCGTGGTGGGGCCCGCTGCTGGCCTACGTCGCGCAGGTGATCACCGGGCTCGCCTTCGCCGCCCTGGTCTACGCGTTCACGGTGCGGATCAGCTCGGAGGAGGCGTTCGGCGTGCTGTTCCGCCTGGGCGTCTTCCCGCTCTTCCTGTTCTCGGGTGCGTTCTTCCCCATCGCCAACCTCGGCGAGGTCGGCGCGTGGGTGGCCCGCGCCACTCCGCTGTGGCACGGCGTCAACCTGTCGCGGATGCTCGCCCTCGACCACGTCACCTGGTGGGTCGCCGGCGTCAACACCGTCGTCCTGGCCGCTCTGGTGGTCGTGGGGTGGCGGCTCTCGGTGCGCGGCCTGACCCGGAAGCTGGTCGCGTGACGACCGCCGCCCCGCTCACCCCGCTGCGCGCGCTCGGGGTGCTGGTGGCGCGCAACGTCGTCGTCTACCGGCGGGCGTGGAAGCTGTTCCTCACCGGCTTCCTCGAGCCCGTCTTCTACCTGCTCTCGATCGGGGTCGGGGTCGGCGCGCTGGTCGACGTGCTGGAGGTCAACGGGCGCGAGGTGCCCTACGCGGAGTTCGTCGCCCCGGCGTTGCTCGCGGTGTCGGCCTTCAACGGCGCGCTCCTCGACTCGACGTACAGCGTGTACTTCCGGCTGCGCTACGAACGCCTCTACGAGCAGATGCTCGCGACGCCGCTCACCACCGCCGACATCGCGCGCAGCGAGATCGTCTGGTCGCAGCTGCGCGGCGGCACCTACTCCGCGATGTTCCTGGTCGTCATGGCCGCTCTGGGCCTCACCGGGTCCTGGACCGCCATGCTCGCGCTCCCGGCAGCCCTGCTCATCGGGTTCTCGTTCAGCGCGGTCTGCATGGCGCTGACGACGTACATGCGCTCCTGGCAGGACTTCGACAAGATCACCCTCCTCCAGCTGCCGCTCTTCCTCTTCTCGGGCACCTTCTTCCCGGTGACCGCCTACGACGGCGTGCTGCGCTGGGCGGTCGAGGCGACGCCGCTCTACCGCGGCGTGGTGCTGTGCCGCGAGCTGGTCACCGGCGAGGTCGGCTGGGGCTCCGCCGTATCGGTGGTCTACCTGCTGCTCATGGGGCTCGCCGGAGCGGTCGTCGTGCGCCGGCGCCTCGACGCGCTGCTGGTCACCTGAGTCGTCGGGGTCACTGGCTCAGAGCAGCCGCTGGTAGAGCGCGGTGTCGACCCAGCGGCCCAGCTTGTGGCCGACCTCGGCGAGCACGCCCACCCGCTCGTAGCCGAGCGCGCGGTGCAGCGCCTCGCTGGCCGGGTTGGGCAGCGCCACCACCGCCAGCGCTGCGTGCACGTCGTCGGCGGCCATCCGCGCGTGCAGCTCGTCGTAGAGCGCCCGGCCGACGCCCCGGCCCCGGCCGTCGTCGGCGAGGTAGATGGACACCTCGCGGGTGTGGCGGTAGGCCGGGCGCGGCCGGTAGCCGCCCGACCGGGCGTGACCGACGACCCGGCCGCCCACCTCGGCGACGAGGAAGTGGTCGCCGGGCTCGGGCTGCTCGAGCCGCTGCCGCCAGACCGACTCCGGGGGCGGCTCGAGGTCGAAGGTCGAGATCGCGGTGCGCACCTGGTCGTCGTAGACGGCCATCACCGCGGGCAGGTCGGCAGCGGTGGCGGGCCGCACGCTGACGGCCCGGTCGTGGGGGTCGGTGAGGTTCGGGGACGACATGGCGCCATCTTCGCCGATGTTGGCAGGATCGCGGCGGGCGCCCGGTCACTGCCACTGCCAGCATGACGCCATGACCGGACCGACCATCACCCCCGACACCAAGGACTGGACCTGGGTCCTCGACCGGCCCTGCCCCGACTGCGGCTTCGACGCCGCCGCCGTCGACGCCCGCCGCACCGGCGACCTGGTGCGCGACAACGCGCGGCGGTGGGTCACGGTGCTGCAGCGCGACGGGGCGACCGCGCGGCCGTCGCCCGAGGTGTGGTCGCCGACCGAGTACGCCGCGCACGTGCGCGACGTCCACCTCATCTTCGCCGAGCGGCTCGGCCTCATGCTCACGCAGGCCGACCCGCTCTTCGCCAACTGGGACCAGGACGAGACCGCGGTCGCCGAGCGCTACGACCTCCAGCGCCCCGAGGACGTCTCGCCCGCGCTGGTCGCCGCGGCCGACGCGGCGGCCGACGCCTACGACCGGGTCGCCGACGACCAGTGGTCGCGCACCGCGCGCCGCAGCGACGGCGCGTCGTTCACGGTCGACACCTTCGCGCGCTACCACCTCCACGACGTCGTCCACCACGTCTGGGACGTGCGAGGCTGAAGAGGGCGACTCGTCGTGCCTCGCGTCGGTCACGACCACCCCTACCGGTGACCCGGCCGGCCGGCGCGGTCTGACACCCTTTCCCCGTGCGGCACACGGAGTTCTGGGCCCGGATGGAGGACGCCCTCGGCGAGGCGTACGCCACCTCGTGGGCGGAGCGGCACGTGCTGGCCGAGCTCGGCGGCCGCACCGCCAGCGAGGCGCTGGGCGCCGGGGTGCCGCCCAAGCAGGTGTGGGCGGCGGTGTGGCGGGCCCTGGACCTGCCGGAGTCGGCGCGCTGACGCCGCTGGCAGAGTGGGCGCCGTGAGCACGCCCCGCGCAGAGGTCGCCGTGATCGGCGGCACCGGCTTCTACTCCTTCCTCGACGACCCCGAGGACGTCCCGGTCGACACCCCCTACGGCGAGCCGTCGGCGCCGGTCTCGGTGGGTGTCGTGGCCGGTCGTCGGGTGGCGTTCCTGCCCCGGCACGGCCGGCACCACGAGCACCCGCCCCACGCGATCGCCTACCGGGCGAACCTGTGGGCGCTGCGCTCGCTCGGCGTGCGTCAGGTGCTGGCGCCGTGCGCGGTGGGCGGGCTGTCCTCCGACGTCGCCCCCGGTGACGTCGTGGTGCCCGACCAGCTGGTCGACCGCACCTTCCGGCGGGTCGGGTCCTACGTCGAGACCGGCGCGGTGCACCTGCCGTTCGCCGACCCCTACTGCCCCCACGTCTCCGCCGCCGTGCTGGCCGCCGCACCCGACATCCGCGGCGGCGGCACCATGGTCGTCGTCGAGGGGCCGCGGTTCTCGACCCGGGCGGAGTCGCGCCACCACGCCGACCAGGGCTGGACCCTCGTCAACATGACCGGCGCCCCCGAGGCGGCCCTCGCCCGCGAGCTGCGGATGTGCTACGCCGCGATCGCCCTGGTCACCGACATGGACGCCGGCGCCGAGCACGGTCACGGGGTCGGGCAGGAGGAGGTCTTCGCGCTGTTCCGCCAGAACCTCGACCGCCTCACCGGCCTGCTGTCCGCCACCATCGCCGGGCTCCCGTCCCCGGACGGGTGCTCCTGCTCGACCTGGGCCGACGGCATCGAGCTGACCTACGAGGTGCCGGGGTGAGGGTGCTGCTCACCGGAGCCGCCGGGTTCATCGGCTCCACCATCGGCCGGCTGCTCCGCGAGGACGGTCACGACGTCGTACCGGTCGACGTGATGCTCGCCCTCGCCCACGGCACCGCCGAACCGCCCGCGGGCACCCACCGGCTCGACGTCCGCGACGCCGCCGCCTGGGTCGACCTCCTGCGCGGCGCCGACGCCGTCTGCCACCAGGCCGCCGTGGTGGGTGCGGGTGTGAGGGTGGGTGACCTGCCCGACTACGCCGCCCACAACGACCTCGGCACCGCCGCGCTCCTCGCCGCCATGCACGAGGCCGGCGTCGACCGCCTGGTGCTCGCCTCGTCGATGGTCGTCTACGGGGAGGGGCACTACGCCTGCGCCGAGCACGGCGAGCAGGTGCCCCCGCCGCGCACGGTGGCGGCGCTGGAGTCCGGCGACTTCGACAACCACTGCCCCCGCTGCGCCCGGCCGCTCGACTGGGCGCTGGTCGACGAGGGCGCCCGGCTCGACCCGCGTTCGTCGTACGCAGCCAGCAAGGTCGCCCAGGAGCACTACGCCTCGGCGTGGGCCCGGCAGGCGGGTGCAGCGGTGGTCGCGCTGCGCTACCACAACGTCTACGGGCCCGGCATGCCCCGGGACACGCCGTACTCGGGGGTGGCAGCGATGTTCCGCTCCTCCCTCGAGCGCGGCGAGGCGCCCCGGGTCTTCGAGGACGGTGGGCAGGTGCGCGACTTCGTGCACGTCGACGACGTCGCCCGCGCCAACCTCGCGGCCCTGACCGCGGTGGTCGACGACCCCGCCGGCTCAGCCCGGGCGTTCAACGTCGCCTCCGGCACCCCGGTCGACATCCACACCGTGGCCCGGCTGGTGGCGGAGGGCTCGGGCCGCGACATCGCCCCCGAGATCACCGGCCAGTTCCGCCTCGGCGACGTGCGCCACGTGGTGGCCTCACCCGAGCGTGCCGCCACCGAGCTGGGCTTCCGCGCGGAGGTGGCGCCCGCGACCGGGCTGCCGGCGTTCGCCACCGCGCCGCTGCGCGGCTGAGGGTCTGCGCCGCTGCGCGGCTGAGGGTCTGCGCCGCTGCGCGGCTGAGGGTCTGCGCCGCTGCGGGACTGACGGCTGACGGGGCTGACGGGGCTGACGGGGCTGACGGGGACGGGGTCCTACCAGCTGGTGTAGAGCAGGTGCTGCACCACCAGCGCCGCCAGCAGCTGGAGGCCCAGACCCCATCGGCGCCACCGCTCCGGCAGCAGGGCCGTGGTGACCAGCAGCCACGGCACGAACGGGAGCCAGATCCGCTCCACCTCCGCCTTGCTCATCCGCGACAGGTCGGCCAGCACCACCGCAACGGCTGCCGACCCGGCCAGCAGCAGCACCACCCGGTCCGCGTGCCGTCCCAGCCCGGCCAGCCGGGCCAGCCCGGGGCCGAGCAGCGGGCCGGCGCAGACCGCGAGCGCGGCGAGGTTGCCCCACATCCAGTACGACGCGGGGCGGTCGGCGGCGATGCCGTCCCAGTAGCGGTCGTGGAGCACCGGGTAGGCCTCCCACCACGCGAAGCCGGCCGCCGCGAAGGCGAGCACGACCAGCAGCGCCGCCCCGGCCGCGACCGGCAGCGGCGACCACGAGCGGGCCGCGGCCAGCACCGCCAGTGCGACCAGGCCGAGCAGCGGCATGCCGTAGGACATCATCACCAGCCAGCCGAGCAGCAGCCCGGCGGCCGCCGACCACAGCAGCCGAGGCCGCGCCGACGGCGCGGTCGCCCCCAGGGCCAGGCAGGCCAGACCCCACGCACCGACCGCGGCGAACACCGCGTCGGCCGAGACGGCCAGGAACACCGCGGCCGGGCCGAGCACGAGGAACGGCGCCGCCCGCCGGGCCACCGGCTCGGCGCCCAGCGCGCGCAGGGTCACCAGCACGGCGGGGGCGATCGTCGCCGCGACTCCCACCACCACCAGGGCCGCGGCGAGGTCGCCACCGAGACCGAGCCGCACCAGCCCGACGAAGAAGAGCAAGGCCCCGGGCGGGTGGCCGGCCACGTGGGTGGGCCAGCGGTCGTCGGAGTCCATCGGCACCCGGTCGAGGTAGCCGCGCAGCAGGGCCGGCACGTCGTCGACGGCGCGGGCGGTCGGCAGGTACTCGAACCGGTTGCCCAGCACCCGGGTGAGGCCGTCGGTGCCGTCGACCAGCGCCAGGGCGAGCAGCCAGGCCACGCCCACCGCCCACGCCACCAGCAGCAGCCGTCGCCAGCCCAGGAGCTGGGCGAGCCCGACCGCCCACCGCCACGAGACGAGCGCGAGCAGCCCGGCGGGCAGGGTGCCGGGGCCGAGCAGCTGCGGGTGCCAGTAGCCGTGCAGCGGTGGCGCGGCGCCGTCGACCTCCGAGCGCGGCGCCCGGGAGGCGACCTCGAGGTCGAGCAGGTGGGGCAGGGCGAACGCCGCGGCGACGAGCAGCCCCGTGACGGCGAGGCCGAGCCACGGCGCCCGTGCCCGCGCCCCCTCCGCCGCTTCCGCCGCCTCCGTCATGCCCCGACCGTAGTGACCGGCGGCGAGCGGGCGGTCGCCGGCGCGCGCCGTCACCGGTTCGTAAGGGTTCGACCGCCACCGAGGGGGGACCGGCTGGCAACGTGGATGACATGGCGAGCGACCCGGACTGCGACCTGGTGCTGCCCTGCCGCGACGAGGGACCCGCGCTCGCCGCGCTGCTGCCCGACGTGCCGCGCGACTTCGCCGTGATCGTCGTCGACAACGGCTCGCGCGACGACACCGCCGAGGTGGCCCGGCGGCTCGGCGCCCGGGTGGTTCCCGAGGCGACCGCGGGCTACGGCGCGGCGGTGGCGGCCGGGGTCGCGGCGGCGAGAGCCGACTACGTCGCGGTCATGGACGGCGACGGGTCCTTCGACCCGGCCGAGCTGGTCGACCTGCTCGACGAGGTGCGCAGCGGCCGGGCCGACCTCGCGGTGGGGCGCCGCCGTCCGGTGCGTCGCGGTGTCTGGCCCTGGCACGCCCGGCTCGGCAACGCGCTCGTGGTGGCCTGGCTGCGGCGCCGGATCGGGCTGCCGGTCCACGACATCGCACCGGTGCGGGTCTGTCGTCGTGCCGACCTGGTCGCCCTCGACGTGCGCGACCGGCGCTTCGGCTACCCCGTGGAGCTGCTGCAGAAGGCGGTGGCCGCCCGGTGGCGGTTCGCCGAGCGCGACGTCGCCTACCACCCGCGTGCGGCCGGCACCCGGTCGAAGGTGTCGGGCTCGGTGCGCGGCACCGCCCGCACCGCCCGCGACTTCTGGCGGGTGCTCTCGTGAGCGCGGCGCCACGTCCCGCTCCGCCGGCCCCTGCGCCGCTGGGCCACGCGCTGGTGCTCGCCAAGGCCCCGGTGCCGGGCCGGGTGAAGACCCGGTTGGCCGTCGACGTCGGCGACGTGGCGGCCGCGGAGGTGGCCGCGGCCGCGCTGGTCGACACCATCGTGGCGTGCACGGCGGCGTTCGGGTCGCGCCACTGCCACCTGGCTCTCGACGGCGACCTGGCCGACGGCCTGCTGCCGGATCGCCTGACCGCGCTCGTGACGGGGTGGCGGATCACGCCCCAGCACGGCGACGGCCTCGACGCCAGGCTCGCCCACGCCCACGCGTCGACCCCGGGGCCCCTGGTCCAGGTCGGGATGGACACCCCGCAGGCGACCCCCGAGCTGCTCCGCGGCGCCGCCCGCGGGCTGGCTCGCCACGACGCCGTGCTCGGTCCCGCCGACGACGGCGGCTGGTGGGTGCTCGCGCTCCGCGACGGCACGGCGGCCGCGGCGCTGCGCGGCGTACCCATGTCCACCCCCCACACTCACAACGACACCCGGGTCGCGCTCACGGCCGCCGGCCTCGACGTCGGCACCACCACCCGCCTCCGCGACGTCGACACGGTCGCCGACGCGGAGGAGGTGGCGGCCCTGGTGCCCGACAGTGCCTTCGGCCGCGCCTGGGCGAGGATCACGGGGGCCGCCGCGTGAGCCTGCCGGACGACTCGTTCACCACCGTGTTCTCGGCGGCCCTGCGCGGCCGCCCGTGCGCGGTGGTGGGTCTCGACGACGCGCCCCAGCCGCTGCCGGTGCCCGCCTGGCTCCGCGCCGCCGACGCCGACGACCTCGCGCTGCTCGAGCGGTGCCAGGGGCCGACCCTCGACGTCGGCTGCGGGCCCGGCCGGCTCAGCGCCGCCCTCGCCGAGCGCGGCGGGGTGGTGCTGGGCATCGATGTCGTCCACGAGGCCGTCAGCCAGACCCAGGACCGCGGGGTCGCGGCGCTGCACCGCGACGTGTTCGACGTCCTGCCGGGCGAGGGGCGGTGGATGAGCGTGCTGCTCGCCGACGGCAACGTCGGCATCGGAGGCGACCCCGAGCACCTGCTGACCCGGCTCCGCGAGCTGATCGACCCGCGCGGCCGCCTGGTCGTCGAGGTCGCCGCTCCGGGCGTGCCCGACCGCGCGGTGTGGGCCCGACTGGAGTGCGAGGGCATCCGGAGCCGCCCGTTCCGGTGGGCGGTCGTCGGCGCCGACGGAGTGACCGCCCTGGCCCGGCGGGTCGGGTTGCGGGTCACCGAGCTGGCGCCGGTGGGGGAGCGCTGGTGCGCCGTCCTCGAGGAGGCGGCGTGAGTCGGCTGCCGGTGCCGCGCGAGGACTCGTTCGGGTCGCGGCTGCGCAGCGCGGCCGTCGCCGCGCGGGTCGGCCTCTGGCTCGGCGTCTGCTTCACCATCTGCTTCGCCACCGGACTTCTGAGCCACTACGCCCAGAACGTCGACCACCCCATCCCGTTCCCCACCAGCCCGTCCTGGGGCTACCGCCTCACCCAGGGCCTGCACGTCACCACCGGCACCGCTGCCGTCCCGCTGCTGCTGGTCAAGCTCTGGGCGGTCTACCCCAAGCTGTTCGCCCGGCCACCGCGGGGGCTGCGCCGGCTGGCGGTCGAGGGGCTCGAGCGGGCCTCGATCGCGGTGCTGGTGGCCACGGCGATCTTCCAGCTCGCCTCGGGGCTGCTCAACAGCGCCCAGTGGTACCCGTGGGCGTTCTCCTTCCGCGCCACCCACTACGCCCTGGCCTGGGTCGCGATCGGCGCACTGGTGGTGCACGTCGCGGTGAAGCTCCCGGTCATTCGGGCCGCGCTGGGCGCCGACGTCGACGACACCGCGCTCGACCGGCCCTCGGCCACCCGGGTCGGCGCCGTCTCGCGCCGCGGGCTGCTGCGCACCACCTGGCTGGCCGCGGGGGTCGCGGTGCTGGCGACCGCCGGCAGCTCCGTGCCGCTGCTGCGCCGGGTCTCGGTGCTCGGCGTGCGCTCCGGCGACGGGCCCGGCGGCGTGCCGGTCAACAAGTCGGCGCGGGCGGCGGGCGTCACCGCCTCGGCCACGTCGGCGTCGTACGTGCTGGAGGTGGTGGTGGCCGGCACCACCCACCGCTGGTCGCGCGACGACCTCCTGGCGCTGCCGCAGCGCACCGAGACGCTGCCGATCGCCTGCGTCGAGGGCTGGAGCGCCGAGGGCACCTGGACCGGCGTGCGGTTGCGCGACCTGCTCGACCTCGCCGGCGCCCCGGCCGGCGCCGACGTCGAGGTCACGTCGCTGCAGGAGTCGGGGCCGTTCCGGGTCACCCGGCTCCAGGCCAACTTCGCCGACGACGACCGCACCCTGCTCGCCCTCGGTCTCGCCGGCGAGCCGCTCTCGCTCGACCACGGCTACCCCGCCCGCGTGATCGCCCCCAACCGGCCCGGTGTGCTCCAGACCAAGTGGGTGCGGCGGCTCGAGGTGCTCGCGTGAGGTGGCTGCTCGGTGCGCTGGGCGCGCTGCTCGGGGTGTACGGCGGGTGGCTGCTGCTCAGCCGCCAGGACGCCGACCGGCTGCTCGACGCCGCGACCTGGCTGGTCGCCGGGGTGGTCGTGCACGACCTCGTGCTGGCGCCCTTGTGGCTGCTCGTCGTGGCGGTCGCCGGCCAGCTGCTCCCGCGGCCGCTGCAGGCGCCCGCGCTGGTGGTGGGGGTGGTGGTGGGGGCGGTCACCCTCCTGGCGGTGCCGGTGCTCGGCCGGTTCGGCGCCCGGGCCGACAACCCCACGCTGCTGGACCGCGACTACGCGCTGGGCTGGCTGGCGTTCGTCGCGGTGACGGTCGGGGTCGTCGCGGCCGCCGCCGTCGTACGCTCTCGGCAGTCGAGCAAACAGTCGAGCCGACAGCCGAGCCGGCAGCCCAGCCGGCAGCAGAGCGGGAGGAGGCCGGGTGGCCCGGGTCCTGGTGGTCGATGACGACCCGACCGTGCGCGAGGTGGTCGTCTCCTACCTGCTGGCCCACCAGCACGACGTCGTCGAGGCCGGCGACGGGGAGCAGGCGCTCGCGGAGATGTCCGCCGCTCCGGCCGACCTGGTCGTGCTCGACCTGATGCTGCCCGGCATCGACGGCCTCGAGGTGGCCCGCCGGCTGCGCGCCGAGGGGGAGGTGCCGATCATCATGCTCACCGCCCTCGGTGGCGAGCTCGACCGGGTCGCCGGCCTCGAGCTGGGCGCCGACGACTACGTCACCAAGCCGTTCAGCCCCCGCGAGCTCGCGCTGCGCGTCGACTCGGTGCTGCGCCGGGCCGGCGCCGCCCCAGGTCTTCCGGCAGTGGTGACCGACGGAGATCTGGAGCTCGACGCGGTGCGGCACCGGGTCGTCCTCGGCGGCCGCGAGCTCGCGCTGACCGGCCGCGAGTTCGACCTGCTGCACCACCTCGTCGCCCATCCCGGGGTCGCGTTCTCGCGCGACGACCTCCTCGAGCGGGTCTGGGGCTGGTCCTTCGGCGACGGCTCCACCGTGACCGTGCACGTGCGCCGGCTCCGCGAGAAGGTCGAGGCCGACCCCCGGCGGCCGACCCGGCTGCGCACGGTGTGGGGTGTCGGCTACTGCTGGGAGGCCTCGTGAGCACCCCCGACCTGCTCGAAGTGGCCGTGGTGTCCGCCGTCGCCGCCCTGGTGGTGGGGGTGCTCGGTCTCGGCACCGCGTGGCTGCTGCGGCGTCGGACGCTGCGCTGGCAGCTCGGCGTGGTCGCCGTCGTGGCGGTGGTGGGCACCTGGCTCGGCGTGCTGGCGATCGCCCAGCGGATGTTCCTGTCCACCCACGACCTCGAGGTCGTCACCACGGTCGCCTCCACGGCAGGCGTCGTCTCCCTGCTGGTCGCGGTCGCCCTCGGCCAGGCGGTGGTGGGCTGGTCGGAGTCGCTGCGCCGCGCGGTCAGCCGGGTCGGGGGCGGGACGGGCGAGCGGGACGGCGACCGCGGCGCCGTCGGGTCGGCGGAGTTCCGGCGGCTCAGCGAGGAGCTCGACCTGGCCCGGGCCCGGCTGGAGGAGGCCCACCACCGCGAGCGCCGGCTGGAGGAGTCGCGCCGCGAGCTCGTCTCGTGGGTCTCCCACGACCTGCGCACGCCGCTGGCGGGGCTGCGGGCGATGACCGAGGCGCTCGACGACGGCCTGGCCGCCGACCCCGAGCGCTACCGGCACCGGATCGCCGCCGAGGTCGACCGGATGACCACGATGGTCGACGACCTCTTCGAGCTCTCCCGCATCCACGCCGGGGTGCTGACGCTGAGCCCGGAGCCGCTGGACCTCAACGACGTCGTGAGCGAGGCCGTCGCCGGCGCCGACCCGGTGGCGCGCGCCCGTGGCGTTCGGCTGGACGGCGGGGTGGAGCCGGGCGTCGAGGTGGTGGCCGACCCGGCGGGGCTGTCGCGGGTGGTGACCAACCTGCTCGTGAACGCGATCCGCCACACGCCGCCCGACGGGCTGGTCGAGGTGACGGGGCGCGCGGTTCCCGACGGCGTGGAGCTCTCGGTCAGCGACGGCTGCGGCGGGATCCCGGACGACGACCTGCCACGGCTCTTCGACGTCGCCTTCCAGGGCGGCCCGGCGCGCACGCCCGACGAGACCGGCACCCGCGGTGCCGGTCTCGGGCTGGCGATCGTCCGGGGCATCGTCGAGGCCCACCGGGGCCGGGTCGAGGTCGAGAACCTGGAGCCGGCCACCGGCTGCCGGTTCCGGGTGCGGCTGCCGCACGCGGTGTCCTGAGACGTCTCTACGGTCCGGCCTAGGGAGAGCGGTGACCGGCGTGTCGGGCCCGAGTCGAACAGGTGTTCGGGCTAGGTTGTGTGCACAGGCACGACGCAGGCGGGACGTTCTCCACAGCTCATGACGCGCTGATCAGGCGCTGTCGGTGGTCCGCCCTAGCGTCGCCGACGTGCCTGGAACCCGACGAGAGAAGAGGAAGACACCCATGGCTGGTGGAGACCGCGAGAAGGCCCTGGACGCCGCGCTCGCCAACATCGAGAAGTCGTTCGGCAAGGGAACGGTGATGCGCCTCGGCGACGACGTCCGCGCGCCGCTGGAGATCATCCCGAGCGGCTCCATCGCGCTCGACGTGGCACTCGGCCTGGGCGGCTTCCCGCGCGGCCGGATCGTGGAGATCTACGGCCCGGAGTCCTCCGGCAAGACCACGGTCGCCCTGCACGCGGTGGCCAACGCCCAGCGCGCCGGCGGCATCGTCGCGTTCATCGACGCCGAGCACGCGCTTGACCCCGACTACGCCAAGAACCTCGGCGTCGACACCGACGCGCTGCTGGTCTCCCAGCCCGACTCCGGCGAGCAGGCGCTCGAGATCGCCGACATGCTGATCCGCTCGGGTGCGCTCGACCTGATCGTCATCGACTCCGTGGCCGCGCTCGTGCCGCGGGCCGAGATCGAGGGCGAGATGGGCGACAGCCACGTCGGCCTCCAGGCCCGCCTGATGAGCCAGGCGCTGCGCAAGATGACCGGTGCCCTCAACAACTCCGGCACCACGATGATCTTCATCAACCAGCTGCGCGAGAAGATCGGCGTCATGTTCGGCTCGCCCGAGACGACCACGGGCGGCAAGGCGCTGAAGTTCTACGCCTCGGTGCGCCTCGACGTCCGCCGGATCGAGACCCTCAAGGACGGCACCGACATGGTCGGCAACCGCACCCGGGTCAAGGTCGTCAAGAACAAGGTGGCCCCGCCGTTCAAGCAGGCGGAGTTCGACATCATGTACGGCAAGGGGATCAGCCGCGAGGGCGGCCTGATCGACGTCGGCGTCGACGCCGGCCTCGTCCGCAAGGCCGGTGCCTGGTACACCTACGAGGGCGACCAGCTCGGGCAGGGCAAGGAGAACTCGCGCAACTTCCTGCGCGACAACCCCGACCTCGCCAACGAGCTGGAGAAGAAGATCCTCGAGAAGCTCGGCGTGGGCCCGACCGTCGACGCCGAGGCGCCGGTGGCCGAGCCCGTCGGGGTCGACGCCTTCTGATCGTGCGCGACGAGGAGCGACCCGCACCCGACTGGGTCGGTGACGTCTCCGTCGGGGTCGACGCGTGGACCCACCGCGCCGACACCCCGGCCGGGGACGGCTCGCCCGACGGCTCCGCAACCGGGGAGCCCCGGCGTGCGTCGCGGCCCCGCTCGCGGTGGCCGTCGCCCCCGCCGGCCGACACCGTCGCGGCCGGCCCGGAGGCCGACCCCGAGTCGGTCGCGCGGACGATCCTGCTCGACCAGCTCGCCGGCCGGGCCCGCTCGCGCCGGGAGCTGGCCGACAAGCTGGCCTCCCGCAACGTGCCTGCCGACGTCGCCACTCGCCTCCTCGACCGGTTCGAGGAGGTCGGGCTGGTCGACGATGCGCAGTTCGCCCGGAGCTGGGTCGACCAGCGGGGCGCCACCGCGGCCCGGGGCCTGGCCAGCCGGGCGCTCGCCCAGGAGCTGCGGCGCAAGGGGGTCGCCGACGAGGTGACCCGTGAGGTGCTCGACGAGGTCGACCCGGCCGCCGAGGAGACCGCCGCCCGGGCCCTGGTCCGCAAGAAGCTGCGCGGGCTGGCCGGGGTCGACGACGTCGCCGCGACCCGACGGCTGGTCGGGATGCTGGCCCGCAAGGGCTACTCGACCGGGTTGGCGTTCTCGGTGGTCCGCGAGGAGCTGGCCGCGGCCGGCCGCGACGCGCCCGAGCCGGACTGACCGGCTCCGCGGACCGGGTGACGCTGCGGGCGCGGAGCGCCACAATCGGGTCGTGAGCGACCCTGGTGGCCCCGACCGCCCCGTCCCCGTGGTGGTCCACGACGACGGCCACGAGCTGGCCGGCGTCGTGCACCCGGGGGAGTCGTGGGCGGCCGCGGCCCGCCGTACCTGCGCCAGCCTGCACGCCGAGCCGGTGCCGGTGGACCTCTCCGGCCCGGTCAAGGTCTTCGCGGTCGACCACGACGTGCGGGTGGCGCTGCGGGCGATGGTCCGCGGCGACCTGCCCGACGTGGCGCGGTGGCGGGCGGAGCCGCACGTGCAGCGCTGGTTCGCCTCCGACGGCGAGCCGACGCTGGCCGGGGTCACCGAGCGCTACGGCGCGCGGATCGACGGGATGAGCCCCGTCCGGATGTGGGTGGTGGAGGCCAACGGCCGCTCGGTGGGGTTCGTGCAGGACTACCGGATCGGCGACCACCCCGAGTTCGCCGTGCTCGGGCCCGACCCCGACGCGGTCGGTGTCGACTACGCGATCGGCGACCCGCGCTGGACCGGTCGCGGGCTGGGCGTCCGGGTCGTGTGGGCCTGGGCGGTGCTGGCGACGCGGCGGTTCCCCGCGGCCCGGACCCTGTTCGCGGCGCCCGACCACCGCAACGCGGCGTCGCTGCGGGTGCTGGCCCGGGCCGGGTTCGCCGCCGGACTCTGGTTCGACGAGCCCAACGCCGCCGGCGGGGTCGACACGGTCGTGGGGCACACCCTCGACGTCGCCACCGTGCTGGGCCGATGATGGCCGGCATGACTCCCGAGCTGCTGCGGCTGCCGCCTGGCCCCGTCGACCTCACCGCCGTCCCGACGCGGGCGAAGCCGGGGTTCGACGGCGACAAGGCGGCCGGCAAGCAGGCGCTGCTCGACCTGGGCCCCGAGCTGGCCGAGCGCCAGGAGCGGCTCTTCGCGGCCGGCACCGCCGGCTTCCGGCGATCGGTGCTGCTGGTGCTTCAAGGCATGGACACCTCGGGCAAGGGCGGGACGCTGCGCCACACGGTGGGCCTGATGGACCCTCAGGGCGTGCGGATCTCCTCGTTCAAGGCGCCCAGCGAGGAGGAGCGCCGCCACGACTTCCTGTGGCGGATCCGCAGGGCGCTGCCGGCGCCGGGGCTGGTCGGCGTCTTCGACCGGTCGCACTACGAGGACGTGCTGATCCAGCGGGTGCGCTCGCTGGCGCCGCCCGAGGAGATCGAGCGCCGCTACGGGGCGATCAACGACTTCGAGCGAGAGCTGGTCGACGGCGGCACCGTGGTGCTGAAGTGCATGCTCCACATCTCGGCCGACGAGCAGAAGGAGCGGCTGCTGGCGCGGCTCGACGACCCCACCAAGCACTGGAAGTACAACCCCGGCGACCTCGACGAGCGGGCGCTGTGGCCGCAGTACCGGGAGGCCTACGAGGTGGCGCTCGAGCGCACCAACACCGAGCACGCGCCGTGGTACGTCGTGCCGGCCGACCGCAAGTGGTACCGCAACCTCGCCATCGGCGGGCTGCTCCACCACGCCCTGACCTCGCTCGACCCGCAGTGGCCGGCCGCGGACTTCGACGTGGAGCACGAACGGGCCAGGCTCACCGGCGAGGAGCCGGTGGCCTGACCCGTTCGGGGGCTACTGGGTCGTGCTGGTCCTGCTGGCGTGCGTCAGCGGGTGACGGCCTTGGCGGTCGTCCGGTAGGTCTTGATGGTGCCGATGACCACGCTGTCGACGAAGCCCTTGCTGCCCTTGAAGATCAGCTGGTAGGTGAACTTGCCGCCGCGGCGCGGGGCCGGCAGCAGGACCTTCCACTTGCCGTTGGACTTGGTCTTGAAGGTCTTGACCTTCTTGAACTTCTTGCCGACCTTCTTCTTGACGGTGACCTTCACCTTGGCCTTGGGGCTGACCTTGCCCTGGAAGCCGGTGCGCTTGCCGCTGACGCCCTTGCCCTTGATGTAGCGCTGGGCCTTGATGACGGCGGTGGCGGAGGTCGGGTCGAACTCGGAGGTGCCGGCGTAGATGACCCGGTAGGTCGCGGTGCCGGCGACCGGGATGGAGTCGTAGAGGTAGGCCGAGGTCGAGCTGGCCACGGTCTGCCAGGTGGAGGTGCTCGCCAGCAGGCGCTGGACGGTCACACCGCCGTCGTAGACCTGCTCGCCGCCCGCGTCCTGGACGTTGATGGAGAAGCGGACGGAGTCCTTGCCGTAGCTCGGCGAGGCGCCGTAGTAGTTGGAGGCCGAGACCCAGCTCTGGCCGGCGGTGCCGCTGACGATGGTCGTCGGCGTGGCCGCGGAGGCCGGGCTGGCGGCCAGGATCGCGCCCGCGGGGGCGATCAGGCCGGTGGTCACGATGGCTGCCAGGAGGCGGCGTGCGCGCACAGTGATTCCTTCGTGGGAGAGGTTGGTGTCGGAACGGCGACCGAGGTCGCCGCGCCCTTGTATACCGCCTCTGACGCTGGGTCAAACAATCGTCTTACGGGCGATAGGGTCGGGGGGTGCTGCCCGTCGTCCCGGTCACCCGCTACGTGACCCCGCTCCGGGAGGGCGGCTCGCTCCCCGGCGTGGTCGAGGCCGCCGACCTCGGCACCTACGTGTGCAAGTTCCGCGGTGCCGGGCAGGGCGTGCGGGTGCTCGTGGCCGAGGTGGTGGTGGCCGAGCTGGCCCGCCGGATCGGGCTGCGGACCCCGCGCCTGGTCGCCCTCGAGCTCGACCCCGAGATCGCCCGCTACGAGGCCGACGAGGAGGTGCAGGACCTGCTGCGCGCCAGCGTCGGACTCAACCTCGGGGTCGACTTCCTGCCCGGCTCGTTCGGCTACGACGGCGACGTCCCCGGTGGTGAGCGCGACGCCGGGCTGGTGCTCTGGCTCGACGCGTTCACCGCGAACGTCGACCGGAGCTGGCGCAACCCCAACCTGCTGGTCTGGCACGGCGACCTGTGGGTGATCGACCACGGCGCGTCGCTGTGGTTCCACCACGGGTGGGGCGGCGGGATCACCGACCCCGCCCGGTTCGCGGCCCAGGCCTGGGACCCGAGCGACCACGTGCTCGGCCGCCACCTGGCCGCCGTACCCGCCGCGGACGAGCTGGTCGCCACGAGGCTCGGCGAGGTCGACTTCCCCGAGATCCTCTCGCTGGTCCCCGACGTGTGGCTCGAGCCGGTGCCGGGCGCCGAGACCCCGCAGGCGGTCCGCGACGCCTACGTCGCGTTCCTGACCGCCCGGTTCGCCACCCGCGACTGGCTGCCGGTGGTCGCGTCGTGACCGAGCACAGCTACCAGTACGTCGCGCTGCGCTGCGTCCCGCGGGTCGACCGCGAGGAGTTCGTCAACGTGGGCGTCGTCCTCTACTGCCAGGCCACCGACTTCCTCGACGTCGCCTGGCGGCTCGACCGGCCCCGTCTGCTGGCACTCGCGCCGACCCTCGACCTCGCTCAGGTCGAGGAGGGGCTGGCCTTCGTCGAGGGGGTCTGCCGCGGCGACGAGCGGGGCGGCGTCGCGGCCGGCGCCCCGGTCAGCCAGCGCTTCGGCTTCCTCAAGGCACCCCGCAGCACCGTGCTGCAGCCCGGCCCCGTCCACGGCGGCCGCACCGACGACCCCACCCGTCAGCTCGCCCGCCTCCTCGACCACCTCGTGGGCTGACCGAGGTACGCCGAGTCGGGGGGGGGTGGTTGGTGGTGAGAACAGAAGCGGGCGGGGGGGGGGGTGGGGGGGGGG
>NZ_JAFFJT010000022.1 GCF_016924665.1 Nocardioides sp. SYSU D00038 | reverse complement strand
CCGCCCCGTGTCCCGGGTCTCGGGCGACCCTCTTTCAACCCCCCCCCGACTCGGCGCGAAGAGTCAGTTGCGTCGGACCGGTCGGTCGGCCCAGACGGACCGGCCGGTCGGCCCAGCCGGTCAGACGGGGACGAGCTCGACGGCGCCGACGGCGTAGCGGGCCAGGATGGTGCGGGCCAGCTCGGGGTGGGCGCCGAGGGGGTCGGAGACCGCGACGGCGCCGGCCTCCAGAGCGAGCTCGGCGGCCCGGTCGGGCAGGAAGCCGGGCGCCAGGAACAGCGAGGCCACCGCGATGTGACGGCGGCCCTCGGCCCGGAAGGCGCGCACGGCCTCGCCGGTGGCCGGCGGGGCGCTCGAGGCGAACGCCGCGCTGACCGGCAGCTTGTGGTGCGCGCCCCACTGGCGGGCCAGCCGGGCGACGGCCTGGTTGGCGAGCGGGTCGCTGGATCCGGCGGCGGCGAGCACGAGCGCGTCGAGCTCGCGCACCCGGGCGTCGCGGAGCGCGGCGCGCAGGCGCAGGTCGAGCACCTCGAGGAAGCAGGGCTCCAGGCCCAGGATCGCGCTGGCCCGGACCTGCACGCCCGGGTGGCGCTCGCTGGCCTCGGCCACCGCGCCGGGCACGTCGACCTTGGCGTGGTAGGCGTTCGACAGCAGCAGCGGCACGACGACGATCTCCTCGTGGCCGGCCTTGACCAGCCGGTCGACGACCGTCTGGAACGACGGCTTCGACAGTTCGAGGAACGCGG
Organism: Nocardioides sp. SYSU D00038; assembly: GCF_016924665.1. Taxonomy (GTDB): domain Bacteria; phylum Actinomycetota; class Actinomycetes; order Propionibacteriales; family Nocardioidaceae; genus Nocardioides. The sequence continues at coordinate 55,777 of NZ_JAFFJT010000022.1, read as the reverse complement.
CCTCGACCTTGAGGTCGGGACGCAGGGCGCGGACCTCGGCGACGAGGGCCTTGACGGTGGCGGCGGACCGCGGGTCACGGCTTCCGTGAGCCAGGGCCACCAGAGCGGGAGCAGCCATCAGCGCGGCCTCCTCTCGTGAGCAACAGGGGTGGGGTTGCGGTGGTTCCGTCCGACGGCGCTGTCGGCGGCGGGGCTGGGGACGACGGTGGTCGTCATGAGTGGATCCCGCACTCGGTCTTGGCGGTGCCGGCCCAGCGGCCGCTGCGCGGGTCGTCACCGGGAGCGACCCGGCGGGTGCAGGGGGCGCAGCCGATCGAGGGGTAGCCGTCGTAGACCAGCGGGTTGACCAGCACGCCGTTCTCGACGATGTACTGCTCCACCTGCTCGTCTGTCCACCGGGCGAGCGGCGAGACCTTGACCTTGCCCTTCTTGGCGTCCCAGCCGATCACCGGCGCGATCACCCGGTTGTGGGTCTCGGCGCGGCGCAGGCCGGTCGCCCAGGCGTCGTACGACGACAGCGACTCGGCCAGCGGCCGGACCTTGCGCAGCGCGCAGCACAGGTCGGGGTCGGTGCGGTAGAGGTCCTTGCCGTGCTCGGCGTCCTGCTCGGCCACGCTCTGCACGGGCGTGATCGTGAGCAGGTTGACGTCGAGCGTGGCGGCCACCGCGTCGCGGGTGCCGATCGTCTCGACGAAGTGGTAGCCGGTGTCGAGGAAGACCACGTCGATGCCCGGCACCACGGTCGAGGCGAGGTGGGCGAGCACGGCGTCGCCCATCGAGGAGGTCACGCAGAACCGGTCGCCGAACGTCGCCGCGGCCCACTCGATGATGTGCTCGGCCGGGGCGAGCTCGAGCTCGGCGCCCCAGTGCGACACCAGTGCGCGCAGCTCTTCAGGGGAGCGGCCCTCGGTCTCGGTGCCGCGGTAGTTGCGGGCCGAGGTGGTGGTCGCGGCGGTCACGACGTCGCCCCCGGCACCCGCTGCGGCCGGACCAGGCCGAGCATCTTCAGCGAGAACGCGCGCAGGCAGCCGCGGCACTCCCAGCTCCCGTGGGGCGAGGTGACCTCGCCGGACTCCGAGACGACCTCGTGGGGGCGCAGGTCCTGCTCGCCGCAGAACGGGCAGTGGAAGGGGACCGCGCGCTCGCTCATGCCGACACCCCGCCCAGCGGCTCGAGGGTCTTCTCGCCGCGCAGCAGCTCCTCGTCGGCGCGCGCCACCCACGTCGTGAACGACTCGCCGTCGACGCGGTCGGCGAGGTAGTTGACGACCAGCGCGGAGACGTAGTCGTCGAGCCCGGCGCTGGTGACCTTGTGGGCGCGCAGCTTGCGACCGAAGTTGGCCTGCAGGCCGGTGGCGCCGCCGAGGTGCACCTGGAAGCCCTCGACCTGCTCGCCGGCGTCGTTCAGCACCAGCTGGCCCTTGAGACCGATGTCGGCGACCTGGGTGCGGGCGCAGGCGTTGGGGCAGCCGTTGACGTTGACGGTGATCGCGGCGTCGAGGTCGGGGAAGCGGCGCTCGAGCTCGGCCACCAGGTCGCGGGCGCGGTTCTTGGTGTCGACGATCGCGAGCTTGCAGAACTCGATGCCGGTGCAGGCCATCGTGTTGCGCCGCCAGCCCGACGGCCGGCCCGACAGCCCGATCGCGTCGAGGTCGTCGAGCAGCGCGTCGACCACGGCCGGCTCGACGCCGATCAGCACGATCTTCTGGTAGGGCGTCAGCCGGGCGCCCTCGACGCCGTGGCGCTCCATCAGGTCGGCGAGCTGCACCAGCAGCGTGCCGGAGACCCGCCCGGCGACCGGCGCGATGCCGACGTAGCGCTTGCCGTCCTTCTGCTCGTGCACGCCCACGTGGTCGCGGTGGCCCACCGGCGACGGCGGAGAGGGGTTGGAGACCAGCGCGCGGCCGAGGTACTCCTTCTCCATCACCTCGCGGAACTTCTCGACTCCCCAGTCGGCGACGAGGAACTTCAGGCGGGCCCGCGAGCGGAGCCGGCGGTAGCCGTAGTCGCGGAAGATCGAGGCGACCGCCTCCCAGGCGTCGGGCACCTCGTCGAGCGGGATCCAGACGCCGAGCTTCTGGGCCAGCATCGGGTTGGTCGAGAGGCCGCCGCCGACCCAGAGGTCGAAGCCGGGCCCGTGCTCGGGGTGCACGGTGCCGACGAACGACACGTCGTTGGTCTCGGGGGAGACGTCGTGGCTGGGGTGGCCGGTCAGCGCGGTCTTGAACTTGCGCGGGAAGTTCGAGAAGTCGGGGTTGCCGAGGTAGCGCCGGTGGATCTCCTCCAGCGCCGAGGAGCCGTCGATGATCTCGTCGACCGCGACGCCGGCGACGGGGGAGCCCAGGAACGGCCGCGGCGAGTCGCCGCACGCCTCGATGCTGCTCAGCCCGGCGTCGTCGAGCCGCTCCCAGATCGTGGGCACGTCCTCGACCCGGATCCAGTGGTACTGGATGTTCTCGCGGTCGGTGACGTCGGCGGTGTCGCGGGCGAAGTCGACGCCGATCGTGCCCAGGGCGCGGACGGCGGCCGGCGCGAGCAGGCGACCGTCGGTGCGCACCCGCAGCATGAAGTAGCGGTCGTCGAGCTCCTCCTCCTCGAGCATCGCGGTCTTGCCGCCGTCGAAGCCCGGGGCACGCTGGGTGTAGAGGCCCATCCAGCGGAACCTGCCGCGCAGGTCGGCGGGGTCGATGGAGTCGAAGCCGCGCTTGGAGTAGATGTGCAGGATCCGGTCGCGGACGTTGAGCGGGTCGTCGTCCTTCTTCGACTGCTCGTTCTTGTTCAACGGCTCGGTGTAGCCGAGCGCCCACTGACCCTCACCGCGCTTGGTGCGCGGGATCTCGGTGTGGACGGGGGCCTTGGCCTGGTAGCGCAGGTCGGACATGCGGGAGGTGGTCCTTCGCTGGGGGCCGCGCCGCGCGAGGGGCGCGGGCCGGGTGGTCTGCCGGGAGGTGACTCAGCGAGGCGGACACATCGAGCTGCGCGTGCGCCCGAAGTCCACGTGGCGTCGTACCACGAGGTGGGCGTGGGTCGCGCGGCTGATCATGTCAAGGAGTCTCAGCCCTCGGACCGGCTGCCCACAAGGCGAAATCCCATGATGTGAGATCAGGCTCCACGATGTGAGATGCGCGGCTCCACGGCAGCCGTACGACGGTGCGGGTTGCGGCACAGGTCACACCCGCCCAACGTCGCCACCGCCCGGCCGTGTTCCCGGACCGCCGACCGGCGTCCACGCCGCGCGTCGGGATTGGGCCGCCCCAGCGGGCCTCACTAGGCTGAGCGGCATGGCCGACCTCGACGCCCAGGACCTGAACCGCGTTGCCAGCAGCGCCTACTCCGACGCCCTCCAGGTGATCGCGTCGGTCGAGCCGCGGATCGCCGAGGCGACCCGGCAGGAGCTCGCCGACCAGCGCGGCTCGCTCAAGCTGATCGCGAGCGAGAACTACGCTTCGCCGGCCGTGCTGCTCACGATGGGCACCTGGTTCAGCGACAAGTACGCCGAGGGCACGATCGGCCACCGCTTCTACGCCGGCTGCCAGAACGTCGACACCGTCGAGGCGCTCGCCGCCGAGCACGCGCGCGAGCTGTTCGGCGCCGAGTACGCCTACGCCCAGCCCCACTCCGGCATCGACGCCAACCTGGTGGCGTTCTGGTCGATCCTGGCCCACCGCGTCGAGGGCCCGTGGCTGGAGAAGGCCGCGAAGAAGAACGTCAACGAGCTCACCGACGCGGACTGGGAGGCGCTGCGCCGCGAGCTCGGCGACCAGCGGCTGCTCGGCATGAGCCTCGACGCCGGCGGCCACCTCACCCACGGCTTCCGCCCCAACATCAGCGGCAAGATGTTCCACCAGCGGCAGTACGGCACCGACCCCACCACCGGCCTGCTCGACTACGACGCGCTGGCGGCCAAGGCACGCGAGTTCAAGCCGCTGGTGCTGGTGGCCGGCTACTCGGCGTACCCCCGGCGGGTGAACTTCGCGAAGATGCGCGAGATCGCCGACGAGGTCGGCGCCACGCTGATGGTCGACATGGCCCACTTCGCCGGCCTGGTCGCGGGCAAGGTCTTCACCGGCGACGAGGACCCAGTGCCCCACGCGCACATCGTCACCACGACCACGCACAAGTCGCTGCGCGGCCCGCGCGGCGGGCTGGTGCTGGCCACCGAGGAGTACGCCCCCTCGGTCGACCGCGGCTGCCCGATGGTGCTCGGCGGCCCGCTCAGCCACGTGATGGCCGCCAAGGCCGTCGCGCTGGCCGAGGCCCGGCGCCCCGAGTTCCAGACCTACGCCCAGCAGGTCGCCGACAACGCCCAGAGCCTCGCCGAGGGCTTCGTCAAGCGCGGCGCCGACCTGGTCACCGGCGGCACCGACAACCACCTGGTGCTGCTCGACGTCTCGTCGTTCGGCCTCACCGGCCGGCAGGCCGAGTCGGCGCTGCTCGACGCGGGCGTCGTCACCAACCGCAACTCGGTGCCGGCCGACCCCAACGGCGCCTGGTACACCTCCGGCATCCGCCTCGGCACCCCGGCGCTGACCACCCGCGGCTTCGGCCACGACGAGTTCGACCGGGTCGCCGAGCTGATGGTCGACGTGCTGAGCAACACCCAGCCCGGCACCACCAAGGACGGCAAGCCCTCGAAGGCGTCGTACGTGCTGGCCGACGGCGTCGCCGACCGGGTCAAGGACGCCTCGGCCGAGCTTCTGGACAAGCACCCGCTCTACCCCGGCCTCGAGCTGGTCTGAGCTCCGTCCGCTCCGGGTGGCGGTTACCAGCGCTGGTTGTGGTGCGAGCGAAGCGAGCCTCGAAACCCGCGCACCTGTACGCCGGCCGTCCCCACCGGAGGGCTGCCGGCTCGCCGGGTCTCGAGACAGGACTTCGTCCTTCCTCGACCAGCGGTGGCTTGCCGGTGGTTAAGGAAGTCGCGCTAGCGACTGTCTCGAAACCCCTGGCGGCCGAACGCCATTCGGTGGGGACGGGAGGGCTGTCGTCTCGCCGGGTCTCGAGACAGGACTTCGTCCTTCCTCGACCAGCGGTGGTCGCCCATCGCTGGTTGAGGAAGTCGCGCTAGCGACTGTCTCGAAACCCCGGCGGCCGAGCGCCCTCCGGCGGGGACGGAGTCGACCACCTGCGCCGCTCACCTGCGCCAGCGGTACTCGACCTCCGGGCGGCCGCTGCCGCCGTAACGTGGATGGCGCTGGGCCTGGCCGGTGTCAGCGAGGTGCTCGAGGTAGCGGCGCACGGTGACCCGCGATGCGCCGACCCGCTCGGCCGCCTCGGTGGCCGACAGCCCGGGCTCGGCGGCGCGCAGCGCGGCGGTCACCTCCCGCAGCGTCTCGGCGCTCATGCCCTTCGGGGTCGCGGCCGCCGGGGCCGGCCGCAGCGCGCCGATCATCCGGTCCACCTCGTCCTGGGCGACCTCGCCGGGCGCGGCCTCGAGCCGCGCGCGGTAGGCGGCGTACTGCTCGAGCTTGCTGCGGAACGTCGGGAACGCGAACGGCTTGAGCAGGTAGGCGACCACGCCGTGGGCCACGGCGTGCCGCACCACGTCGGTGTCGCGCGCCGAGGTCACCGCGATCACGTCGCACAGGTGACCGGCCGAGCGCAGCCGCTGGAGCAGGCCGAGGCCGTGGCCGTCGGGCAGGTGCAGGTCGAGCAGCACCAGGTCGACGCCGGGGTCGGCCGCCAGGAACCGGGCCGCCTCGCCGGCGGACCGGGCCACCCCGGCCAGCTCGAAGCCCGGCACCCGCCCGACGTACGACGCGTGCGCCTCGGCGGCCAGCCGCTCGTCCTCGACCACCAGCACCCGGAAGCTCACGCGTCACCTCCCGTCCCCGGGGTCGCCCGGGGCGCGGCCAGCCACACGGTGAACTGCGCGCCGCCGAGCTCGGACCGGCCGACCTCCACGTCGCCGCCGTGGCGGCGCGCGACCTGGCGGACCAGCGCCAGCCCCAGTCCGCGCCCGGCGCCGTCGGAGGTCGCGGCCGCCTTGGTGGTCCAGCCCCGCTCCAGCACCCGCGCGACGTCGACGGGCTCGAGCCCCGGGCCGCTGTCGCCGACCCGCACCTCGAGCCGGCCGGCGGTATGGGCCAGGTGCACGCGCACCACCCGGCTGACCGAGCCGGCAACGGCGTCGAAGGCGTTGTCGACCAGGTTGCCCAGCACGGTCACCAGGTCGCGCGAGGGGATGTCGAGCCCGGCCTCGACGTCGCCGGTGAGCTCGAGCTCGATGCCGCGCTCGGCGGCGTCGGCGGTCTTGCCGAGCAGCAGCGCCGCGACCACCGGGTCCCCGACCGCCGCCACCACGCGGTCGGTGAGCAGCTGGGCGACCTGGAGCTCCTCGGTCGCGAACTCGACGGCCTCCTCGGCCCGGCCGAGCTCGATCAGCGACACCACGGTGTGCAGCCGGTTGGCGGCCTCGTGGTGCGAGGCCCGCAGCGACTCGGTGAGGCCGCGCACCACGTCGAGCTCGCCGGTGACCGACCGCAGCTCGGTGTGGTCGCGCAGCGTCACCACCGCCCCGACCTCGCGGCCCTGCCAGGTCGCGGGGGAGGTGCTGACCACCAGCACCCGGTCGCCGGCGAGGAACAGGTCGTCGGCCCCGGCCGTGCGGCCGACCGCGGCCGCGACCAGCGCGGGCGCGAGCCCGAGGTCGTCGATCGAGCGGCCCACGACGTCGGCCGGCAGGTCGAGCAGCCGCCGCGCCTCGTCGTTGACCAGCTGCACCCGGCCGTCGAGGTCCAGCAGGAGCAGGCCCTCGCGCACCGCGTGCAGCACCGCCGAGTAGTACTCGTACATCCGGGTGATCTCGCGCTCGCCGAGCCCGTGGGTCTGGCGTCGCAGCCGTCGCGAGACCAGCCAGGCGCCGAGCAGGCCGGCGGCCAGCACCAGGGCTGCGGCGACGCCGACGAGCGCCAGGTCGTCGCGGACCCGCTCGTCGATCTCGGCCACGGTGATGCCCACCGAGACCAGCGCGACGACGGTGTCGGCGTCGTCGAGCACCGGCACGACCGCGCGCATCGAGGGCCCGAGCGTCCCGGTGTACTGCTGGGTGAAGACCCGGCCCGACGGCGCCCCACCCAGGTCGCCGACGAACGGGCGCCCCAGCTGGGCGGGGTCGGGATGGCTGAACCGGGTGCGGTCGAGCCCCATCACGACCACGAAGTCGACCCCGGTGTCGCGCCGCACCTCCTCGGCGTACGGCTGCAGCACGGTCGAGGGGTCGTCGGTGGCCAGCGCCTCGAGCACCGTGGGGGAGTCGGCCACCGCCTCGGCCACCGAGACGGCCTGGTCGGTGGCGCTGGTGCGCGCGTCGCTGCGGGCGTCGTGGACCGCCAGGGCGCCGGAGACGACGACCAGCACCACGACGACCAGCACCTGGAGCAGCAGCACCTGCCGGGCGACGGAGAGGTGTCGCCCGGGACGTCGTTCGGGGGACGGACGTCGCATGGGGGGAGTGTGGCACCCGCGAACTCAACGACCAGAACGGTGACGGGGGTCACACCGCCGCCAAGGGTGGGTACCGACCGGGACGACCCCGGCGTCCAAGGAGGATCCATGTCCAGCAGCACCTCGGAAGGGCGCGCCACCGCGCCCCGCAACCGGACCCACTACCTCTACATCGCCGTCATCGTGGCGGTCGGCCTCGGCGTGCTGGTCGGAGCGGTGGCACCCGACTTCGCCAAGCAGCTCAAGCCGCTGGGCGAGGGCTTCGTCAACCTGATCAAGATGATGATCCAGCCGGTCATCTTCTGCACGATCGTGATCGGAGTCGGCTCGGTGGCCAGCGCCGCCCGGGTCGGCAAGGTCGGCGGGCTCGCGCTCGGCTACTTCATCACCATGTCGACGGTCGCGCTCGCCATCGGCCTGGTGGTCGGCAACCTGCTCAAGCCTGGCGAGGGCCTCCGGCTCGACGACGACGTCGCCAGTGCCGGTCAGGCCCAGGCCGCCGACTCCCACTCCAGCACCAGTGAGTTCCTCCTGGGGATCATCCCCGACTCGATGCTCTCGGCGCTGACCAGCGGCGAGGTGCTGCAGACGCTGCTGGTGGCCCTCCTGGTCGGCTTCGCGCTGCAGAAGATGGGTGCGAGCGGCAAGCCGGTGCTCCGCGGCGTCGAGCACGTGCAGCGACTGGTCTTCCGGGTGCTGGCGATGATCATGTGGGCCGCGCCGATCGGTGCGTTCGGCGCGATCGCCGCGGTGGTCGGCGAGACCGGTCTCGAGGCGCTGAAGAGCCTGGCGGTGCTGATGGTCGGCTTCTACGTCACCTGCTTCCTCTTCGTGTTCCTGGTGCTGGGCGCGATCCTCAAGCTCGCGACCGGGGTCAACATCTTCACCCTGCTGAAGTACCTCGCCCGCGAGTTCCTGCTCATCGTCTCCACCTCCTCCTCGGAGTCGGCGCTGCCGCGGCTGATCGCCAAGATGGAGCACGCCGGTGTCGACAAGCCCACGGTGGGCGTCGTCGTGCCGACCGGCTACTCCTTCAACCTCGACGGCACCGCCATCTACCTCACGATGGCCTCGCTGTTCATCGCCGAGGCGCTGGGCGACCCGCTGTCGATCGGCGAGCAGATCTCCCTGCTGGTGTTCATGATCATCGCCTCCAAGGGCGCCGCCGGGGTCACCGGCGCCGGCATGGCCACCCTGGCCGGTGGGCTCAGCTCGCACCGGCCGGAGCTGGTCGACGGCGTCGGCCTGATCGTCGGCATCGACCGCTTCATGTCGGAGGCTCGCGCGGTCACCAACTTCGCCGGCAACGCCGTCGCGACCGTGCTGATCGGCCACTGGACCGGCGGCCTCGACCGCGGCCGCCTCGACACCGTCCTCGCCGGCGACGACCCGTTCGACGAGGACACCATGCTCGACGACGAGGAGGAGACCCCCGAGGAGACGAAGGAGCCCTCACTCGTCGCCGGTTGAGGAAGCTGCGTCGGCGACTGTCTCGAAACCCCCGCACTCGAACGCCCTCCGGTGGGGACGGGAAGCTCTCGGCTCACCGGGTTCGAGGCACCGGTGGTCGAGCAGCGACGAGCGCCAGCGAGGAGCGTCCGTCGAGACCCCAGCCGGCCGAACGCCCTCCGGTGGGAACGGGAGGGCTTTCGTCGCACCGGGTCTCGACGACGCTCGCTGGCGCTCGCTGCTCGACCAGCGGTGGGCGGGCGCTGGTTGAGGTGCGAGCGGAGCGAGCCTCGAAACCCGCGCACCCGACCGCCCTCCGGTGGGAAGGACAGGGCTCTCGGCTCACCGGGTTTCGAGACGGGACTTCGTCCCTCCTCAACCAGCGGTGGGCGCACCCGAACGCCCTGCGGAGGGCTTTCGTCGCACCGGGTCTCGACGACGCTCGCTGGCGCTCGCTGCTCGACCAGCGGTGGGCGGGCGCTGGTTGAGGTGCGAGCGGAGCGAGCCTCGAAACCCGCGCACCCGAACGCTGACAGTCCCATGGCTGCGGGCCGGGTGCGCCGACCCGGCGCTAGTTGTCACCCGGGTGCGCCGACCCGGCGTCAATTGACGACGGCTCGGCGGAACTCGGCCCGCTCGCGGTGGGCACGAGAGGCCTGTTGTCTCGCCGGGTCTCGAGGCTCGTCGCCAGGGCTCCTCGCACCTCGACCAGCGACGGGCGCGCGCGCCGACCCGGCCGGGGGGTCGCGGGTCGATACCGTAGGCCGCATGGTCGCGGAGCCCGGGCGCAGGTCCGCGGCCGGGGCGGCCGATGTGGCGTGGCGGCTGGTGGTCTCGACCGTGTCGAGCTGCCTGCGCCACCGGGTGACCGGGCTGGCGGCCGAGGGCGCGTTCTTCGCCGTGCTGTCGGTGCCGCCGCTGCTGTTCGCCCTGGCCGGGGCGATCGGCTACGTCACCGCGCAGTTCAACCCCGACGAGGTCGACCAGATGCGCAACGCGATCGCCGACTTCTCCGCGCGGCTGCTCACCGACCGCGCGGTCGACGAGGTGATCCGGCCGACCCTCAACGACGTGCTGCGCGGCGGCCGGTTCGACGTGATCTCGCTGGGCTTCGTGCTGGCCCTGTGGTCGGGCTCGCGGGCGCTCAACGTCTTCGTCGACACCATCACGATCATGCACGGCCTCGGCGGGCACCGCGGGATCGTCAAGACCCGCGCGCTGTCGTTCGGCCTCTACGTCCTGGCCCTGGTCACCGGCGTCGCCGCCCTGCCGCTGATGCTCGCCGGGCCGAGCCTGATCCGCCGCTCGCTGCCCGACGACCTCGACTTCCTGCTGACCTTCTACTGGCCGGTGGTCGGCATCGTCTGCATCTGCTTCCTGGCCACGCTCTACCACGTGTCGGTGCCGGTGAAGACTAACTGGAGCTTCAACCTGCCGGGGGCGGTCTTCTCGCTGTTCGCCTGGATCTTCGGGTCCTACGCGCTGCGCTGGGTGCTGACCGTCACCGCCGCCGACAGCAGGTCGATCTACGGCCCGCTGGCGGCCCCGATCGCGGTGCTGTTCTGGCTCTACCTGGTCGCGATCGCGGTGCTGATCGGCGCGGCGGTCAACGCGGCGTTCGACACGGTCTTCCCCCAGCGGGCGACGCGGCGCGCCCGCGGGGAGACCGTGGACTAGATTCGACGCGTGCCCGAGCCGTCGAACCCACCGAGCGCGGCCCGGTCCTACGAGCAGGTCTCCCTCCCCGACCGAGTCCGCTCGCCGTGGTGGCAGCTGGCCCGGCGGTTGCTGCTGGCCGTCGGGATCCTGGTCGGCACCGTGCTGCTGGTCTGGTTCGACCGCGACGGCTACCGCGACAACAACGACCCGCCCGACTACGACGTCGACCTCGTCGACGCGATCTACTACACGACCGTCACGCTCAGCACGACCGGGTACGGCGACATCGCGCCCGACGCCACCGGCGCGCGCCTGATCAACGCGTTCGTCATCACCCCCGCCCGGATCGGCTTCCTGGTCCTGCTGATCGGCACCACCCTCGAGGTGCTCGCCTCGCAGGGCCGCGAGATGTTCCGGGTCGCCCGCTGGAGGAAGAACATGGGACACCACGTCGTCGTCGTCGGCTACGGCACCAAGGGGCGCAGCGCGGTCGAGACGCTGGTCAACAACGGGCTCGACCGCGAGTCGGTCGTCGTCGTCGACCCCAGCTCGATCGCGCTCAGCGACGCCCACGCCGACGGGCTGGCGGTCGTCACCGGCGACGCCACCCGCCGCGAGGTGCTGCGCCGGGCCGGGGTCGCGGAGGCCGACCAGGTCATCATCACCACCGACCGCGACGACTCCAACGTGCTCGCCACGCTCACCGTGCGCCAGCTCAACCCCGACGCCTGGATCGTCGTCGCCGCCCGCGAGCAGGAGAACGCGCCGCTGATGAAGCAATCGGGCGCCAACTCGGTGATCACCAGCTCCGACGCCGTGGGCCGCCTGCTCGGGCTGTCGTCGCTCTCGCCCACCCTGGGCTCGGTGATGGAGGACCTGCTGACCTACGGCGAGGGCCTCGAGGTCGCCGAGCGCGACCTGCTCGTCTCCGAGGTCGGCAAGCAGCCCCAGTCGCTGCCCGACCAGGTGATCGCGGTGGTGCGCGACGAGAAGGTCTACCGCTACTTCGACCCCAACGTCACCGTGCTGGCGCGAGGCGACCGCCTGGTCGTCGTACGCCCGGCCAAGGAGCTGCCGTGGGCGCCCCGCCCCGGCACCCACGGGGAGGACTCCGCCAGCGACGACGCCTGACGCTGCCCCCACGAGGGGCGTTCGAACATCTGTTCGATGCTGTGTCACCATGGGCCATGGCCGGTGGGATGGCAGGCAGGCGCGGCAGGGGGGTGCCGATGGCGGAACGGGTGCGCTCCGGCGCGGCCGTGCCGGCCGAGCCCGTGGCAGCGCCGGCCGGCGAGCCGGAGCTGGTGCCGTGCCCGGCCCGGCACTGCTGGGTGGCCGACGCCCTGGACGGCGACGGTGTGAAGCGGCCGGGCCTGCTGGTGGAGTGGCGCCAGGGTCCGGGTGGCTGGCAGGGCCGGGTCGTGTACGCCGCGCGGGCGCGCGTCGACGACTGGGTGCTGGTGGAGGAGTGGCTGCCGGCGGAGCTGCTCACGCCGTGCTGAGGCGTGGGCCGAGCCACGCGTTCCGGAGGAACGTCCGGAAATGAGTCGAACCGCTGGCGTCTCGGGTCACCAGCGGTTCGACACCACGAACTCTACGGGAGTCCCGGTGACGGGCGGAACCCGTCGCGCCGCAAATGGCCCGGACGGGTCAGGCGAACCACCGGGTGGGCCATGCCGGGGCCACGGCGCTCAGGACGCGCATCAGGACGGCAGGCCGAGGCGGCGCGCCGAGCGCTGCCGCTGCCGGGTCAGCCGCAGCCGGCGCAACCGCCGGACCAGCAGCGGGTCCTGCTCGAGGGCCTCGGGGTGGTCGATGATCGCGTTGAGGGTGCGGTAGTAGTCGGTGGGGGACAGGTCGAAGCGCTCCCGCACGGCGGCGTCCTTGGTGTCGCCGCCGCGCCACCAGTCCCGCTCGAAGGCGAGGATGTCGCGCTCACGCTGGCCGAGCGTTTCGCCCTGCGTCCGGTCCTGATCCATGATCTGATCCTGTCAAACGTCGGGGCCGGGTCGCCAATCGGCTCGCCACCCGGTCCTGATATAAGTCTACTGATATGGTCCACTTTCACTCGGAAGGGTGGCCAGTCCACCCTGCTCGATCGGAAGTGAGTCCTCCATGGCGCGCGTCAACGGCGTCCGTCGGTCGGTCGCGGCCGCCCTCGTGGCGGCCGTCGCCGTCGCCCTGCCCCTGGTGGGCGGTGCCGACGCCGCGCCCGGCGACCTCGAGGTCCGCTGGGACGCCGGTGGCACCTCCTCGCCCGCGGGCTCGGTGGAGACCGGGCACGTGCGGCTGGGCAGCGGACCCTCCGGTCGGCTCGGCCTGGTCGTGACCGGCGGCCGGTTCCTGCGGGTGCCGACGCCGTGCGTCGCGAGCTCGGTGATCGCCGAGCGCTCCAGCCTCGACCAGCCCCAGACCACGCTGCGCTGCGAGGTGCGTGCCGGCACCGACCGCGTGGTGCCGTTCGTGGTCGAGGTCGGCAGCACCCGCGGGGTGCAGCTGCGGGTCACGGCCCGGTTCGCCGGCCGCGAGGACGTCTCGCCCTGGCACGTCGTCGGCGTCGGCCCCGGCACCGCGGAGCGCCGGCTGCGGCTGCTCTCCAGCCCCGACTTCACCAACGCCGACATCGCCGACCTCCGTCGTGGCCCGAGCAGCTGGCGCCCCGGCCGCTCGGAGAACTCCGTCAACCCCGCCTACCGCAAGGCCCTCGACGTCGTGCTCGACGACTGGCAGGCGGCCGACCCCGACGGCGTGCTCGTGGCCGGCGACCTCGTCGACGGGCGCTGGGGCGCCGACGCCGCCGGCACCGGCAACTTCGGGCCGGTGCGCACCCTCCGGGAGCGCAAGCGCGCGCTCAAGCGGGCCGCGGCGACCTACTACCCGCAGTGGCTCGAGCGGTTCACCCAGCGCGGGCTGCCGGTGCACACCGCCGCCGGCGACCACGAGTACGGCGACAACCCCTGGCCGGCCGAGCGCCGCGCGCTCGCGAAGTCCTTCGAGAAGGCCTACGGCCGCTGGATCGGCCGCACCCGCAGCGGCCACCTGCGCTACGCCGACCATCCCAGCGGGCCGCACGCCGCGTCGGCGTACGCCTTCCGGCCGCACCCGGACGTGCAGGTCGTGACGATCAACCCCTTCGACATCACCAAGGCGCGGGTGCGGATCGGGCTCGACCCGGCCCAGCGCCGCTGGCTGCAGGGCGTGCTCGCCCAGGCCCAGGCCGACGGCGTGCGGTGGACGATCGTGCAGGGGCACACGCCGGTGCTGTGGCCGGTACGCACCCGCGGCTCGAGTGCCCTGCACTACCCCGGCGGCGCGGGCTCGGACCTGTGGCGGCTCTTCGAGCGCTACGGCGTCGACCTGTACCTCTCCGGCGAGGTCCACGACATCACCCTCAAGGAGCACGGCGGGGTCACCCAGGTCTCGCACGGCGGCCTGTTCCAGTTCGGGCTGACCAACTACCTGCTCGTCGACGTCTACGACGACCGCCTCGAGCTGGCGCTGCGCGACTTCCGCGCGCAGTTCTCCGACGCCGCCGACGGCAGCCGGCTGTGGGAGACCCGCGGACCCGGGATGCCGAAGAAGCTCAAGGTCGCGCCCGACCCGCACACGATCGGCACGGCGGTCGTCACCCCGGGCGGCCTCGCCGACAGCAGCGGCGTGCTGCTCCCGCCCACAGGTCGGTAACAGACCATCAACACTCGACCAACAATCCGGGCGGCGAGCGGCTCGGTGTGCCTCCCTGCGCGCCCGCTCTGACCTGCGAGTTCGCGGCCCCTGTGGCCGTCGCCACATACCCGGGGGGAGTTGGGAGCATGCCCTCGGGGGCACTACGTTGGCCTCAGGAGGCACCGCCGATCAATGGGGGGTCGGTGCCGACCACTGGGGGATACAACAACATGAACACCGTCGTCGACGGCGCCGTACGCGCGCCGCGCAACACCGACAACCCGGCCATCAGCATCGTCGTGCCGGCCCGCAACGAGGCGCTCAACCTCGCCGTGGTCCTGCCCGAGCTGCCGCCGGTCCACGAGGTCATCCTGGTCGACGGCGGTTCCGTCGACGGCACGGTCGAGGCCGCCCGCAGGGCGATGCCCGACATCCGGGTGGTCCACCAGACCCGCAAGGGCAAGGGCAACGCGCTGGCCGCCGGCTTCGCCGCGGTCACCGGCGACATCGTGGTGATGTACGACGCCGACGGCTCAGCCGACCCGGCCGAGATCGAGAGGTTCGTCGCTGCCCTGGTCGCCGGCGCCGACTTCGCCAAGGGGTCGCGGTTCGCCCCCGGCGGGGGCAGCGCCGACATCACGCCGTTCCGCTCGGCCGGCAACTGGTTCCTCAACCGGATCTTCAACCGGATGTTCCGCAGCAGCTGGACCGACCTCTGCTACGGCTACAACGCTTTCTGGGCCGACCAGGTCGCCGTGCTCGACCTGCCCGACCACACGCTGCCCGCGCCGGCCGACGGCTCGATGCTGTGGGGCGACGGCTTCGAGATCGAGACCGTCATCGCCTGCCGGTTCGCCGCCGCTGGTGCCCGCACCACCGAGGTCGCCTCGATGGAGCGGCTGCGGATCTTCGGCGAGTCCAACCTGCGCGCCATCTCCGACGGCTTCCGGGTGCTGCGCACCCTGCTCACCGAGCGCCGCCGGGCCCGCCGGTTGCGCCGCTCGCAGGCCGCCGCCGGGATGTCCGTGCACCAGTCGGCCGCCGAGCGCGAGCCGGTCGCCGCCTGAGTCGCCTGCGCGGCGTACGCTCCGGCGATGGAGCAGCCGCGCAGCGACGCCGCAGAGGACCGGGCCCGAGCCGACGGGCGGTCGCCGTTCGACCGGTTCGTCGAGGCGGTCTACGGCCACGTCAGCGCAGCGCCGTTCTTCTTCGTCTGCCTGGCGATCGTGCTGGTGTGGCTGGTCAGCCTGCCGCTGTGGGTCGACCTCAAGGCGTGGCAGGTCGCGATCCACACCGTCTCGAGCGTGGTCTCGCTGCTGCTGCTGGTGCTGCTGGAGAACTCCGGGCGGCGCGCCGAGGAGGCCGCGCAGGAGAAGCTCAACGTGATCGCCGAGGCGCTCTCGGACCTGATGGAGTCGCGGGCGCGTGACGACGAGTCGCTGGCGGAGTCGGTGCGCCGGCTGCGCGACGCCGTGGGCCTGGAGGAGCGGCACTAGTCACTCCCGATGGTTGCGCTGACGTCTTCGGGTGGTTCGGCTCCGAACGGGTGTCGCGCGGGAGCGGTGACCACCTAGCCTCGCGGTCTCTCGTCGTCCTGGGAGGGACCCCTCATGCTGCAGACCCTGGCCGTGCGCGCCCTCACCGCGCTCCTCGCCGTCTCGGGAGCGCTCGTCGCGTTCGCCGCCGCGCCCGCGCAGGCGGCCGACCGCGACTGCGGCGACTTCGCCAACCAGGCCGCGGCCCAGCAGTTCTACGTCGCCAACGGCGGCCCGCACTCCGACCCCCACAACCTCGACTCCGAGGGCGACGGGCTGGCCTGCGAGACGCTGCCGTGTCCGTGCTCGACCAACCAGGGTGGCGGCGGACAGCCGGCCCCGGCGACCCCGCCGCGGCGCCAGCCGGCCCGGATCGTCAGCGTGCTCGACGGCGACACCGTGGTGGTGCGGTTCGCCACCGGACGCCGCGCCACCGTCCGGCTCGTCGGGGTCGACACCCCGGAGCTGCGTGGCCCCGAGTGCGGCGCCGTCGCGGCCAGCCGCCTGCTGCGCAAGGTGCTCCCCGTCGGCACCCGGGTCGTGCTCGTCGTCGACGGTCCCCAGCCCGACAAGGACAAGCACGGCCGGCTGCTGCGCTACGTGCTCAAGAACGGCGGCAAGGACGTCGGCCTGGCCCAGCTGCGCCGCGGCATGGCCCGGGTCCTGGTGGTCGGCCGCAGCTTCGAGCGTCGGGCGTCGTACCGGTCGACGGAGTCGACGGCGCGTCGTACGAACCGGGGCAGCTGGAAGACCTGCTGGTGACCCGCGCCGCTGGTTGAGGAGGGACGAAGTCCCGTCGCCGCTGGTTGGGGAGGGACGAAGTCCCGTCTCGAAACCCCGCGAGCCGAAGGTCGGCCGCAACCAGCCTCAGGCGGGCAGCGCGAGCGCCCCGGCCGGGTACGGCTTCACGCCGGCCCCCAGGTCGAGGAACCGGCGGGCGGTGTCGCTGACCTTGACGATCCGCAGCTCCCCACCCACGTGGCCGGTGGCGGCGTGCGCCCACAGCAGCACGTTGAGGGCGGCGCAGTCCATGAAGCTCACGCCGGAGAGGTCGACGTCGATCGCGACCTGCCCCTCGTCGAGCAGGCGCCCCAGCTTGCTGCGGATGCCGAGCACCTCGGCGAGGTCGAAGTCGCCGTCGACGGCGACGTCGGCGCGGTGGTCGTACGTGATGGTCTGGTTCATGTCTGCTCCCGAGTGACGGTGGGCCGGGAACGGCGGCCCTGACGACGCAGCACGGACACTCTCGGTGCTCATGACGGTACGCGGCCTGCTCGCCCTCCGGCCCACCCTGCAGGGTGACAGCCGCACATCCCCATCGTGGGCTGTGCCACGCTCGGGCCGTGCCCGCCCAGACCCGCGCCGTCACCGCCGACAACTTCGGCGCCTGGCTGCTCAAGGTCGACCCGGCGGCCACCGACGTACCCCACCTCCTCCGCACCGGCTTCCGCACGGTCACCACCCGCTGCGTCCGCCCGTCGTACCGCACCGACCTGGTGGCCCTCGACCAGCCGTTGCTGCTCTGGGTCAGCGGCAGCTCAGCCGTCACTCCCGCCGGCATCTACGCGCACGGCCGCACGACCGGCCCGGTCTCCCACGACGAGTCCCAGCTGGTCATGCCCGTCGAGCTCGAGCCCCTCGACCCGCCGATCTTCCGGACCGAGTTGCTCGCCCACCCGGTCCTGTCGCGGATCGAGGTGCTGCGGATGCCCGCCGGAAGCAATCCGTCGTTCATTTCCGCCCATCAGCTCGCCGCGATCGGCTCGCGACGAAAAGACCCCACCGTCCCCGGTGGGGGCGATGGGGCCTGAATCTGCTTCCTGGTGGGCGATACTGGGTTTGAACCTTTGAGAAGCGGTGCTCCACTGGTCCTCGCGGCGACACTGTTCTGAGCGTAAACTCGCAGGTCAGAGGGCACTTTCGGGATTTTCTGACGCCTGACAGATGAAGCCATCTTCGGACAGATTCAGACGTCTATGTTCCCCGTATGTTCCCCGAAAGGCGACACTGGGAGGACACAAGATGGCTCGGGCAACCAGTAGCGCCCGCCGCGGCTTCGGCCGGATCGAGCGGCGCGAGTCCGGCCGCTACCGCGCGGCGTACACCGGTCCCGACGGCCAGCTCTACCGCGCTCCGGTCACCTTCGGCGCCAAGGACGACGCCGTCGCCTGGCTGGCCGCTCGGCGCGCCGAGATCCAGATGGAGGTCTGGGCGCCAGACGCCGCTGCCCGCGGTGCCTCCCGCGCATCGGTCCCGCTCCTGCGCGACTACGGCGACTTGTGGCTCGAGGGTCGCAAGACCCGCGGCCGCGAACTGCGCCCCACCACCCGCCAGCAGTACCGGATGCTGCTCGACACCTACATCTACCCGACCTTCGGTGACGAGCGCCTCGACCGGATCACCGCCGAGGACGTCACCAAGTGGTACGACGCGCTCGCGCCCGGCAAGGAGACCGTCCGCGCCCAGGCGTACAGCCTGCTGCGCACGATCCTCGGCTCGGCGGCATCGGAACGGCCGAAGCCGCTGATCCCGTACAACCCGGCGCACATCCGTGGGGCCGGCAACGTGAAGCGCGTCCACCAGGTCCGGCCGGCCACGCTCGACGAGCTGGCGAAGATCGTCGAGGAGCTGCCCGACCGCTACCAACTGATGGCGCTGCTCGCGGCATGGTGCGCGATGCGGTTCGGCGAGCTGGCCGAGCTGCGCCGCGGCGACATCGATCTGCGCAACAACCGGGTCAACATCCGTCGTGCCGTGGTCCGTGCCAGCGGGAAGTTCATCGTCGGCTCGCCCAAGTCGGACGCGGGCGTCCGCGACGTCGCGATCCCGCCGCACCTGATCCCAGTCGTCAAGGCGCACCTGAAGAACCACGTCGCCACGGGGAAGGACGCGCTCCTCTTCCCGGCCGCGGCCGACGGCAACGCCCACATGGCGCCGTCGACGCTCTACAAGGTCTACTACCCGGCTCGGAAGAAGGCCGGACGCCCGGATCTCCGCTGGCACGACCTCCGCCACACCGGCGCCGTCCTCGCCGCCCAGACTGGCGCGACTCTCGCCGAGCTGATGGGACGGCTCGGCCACTCCACGCCCGGCGCGGCTATGCGCTACCAGCACGCCGCCGCCGACCGCGACGCCGAGATCGCGCGACGGCTCTCTGCGTTGGTGTCGGAGCCGAGTGGCACGGTGGCCGAGTGAGCACGTGGACCGCCGAGTTCTACGAAGACGCCGATGGTCGGCGTCCCGTTGAGGTCTGGATGGGTGATCTCGGCCAGGTGGAGTTCGAGGCGCTGGCGACTGCGATCGAGGAGATCCTCGAGAAGGACGGCATCGCACTCGCCGGCACGCCCTGGTTGAAGGCCCTCGGTGAAGGACTCCACGAGTTCCGGGTCCGACACGATGCGGCGACGATCAAGGCTCTGTACGCCGACTCCGGCGCGAGCAAGCCGACGAAGCCCGCGAAGATCCTGCTCCGGCTGTTCGTGCACTTCCACGGCCAGAAGGTCATCCTCCTGCTCCACGGCTACGACAAGGGCACCGACGACAGCCCGCGCCGCCAGAACAAGGAGATCGAGGAAGCGCGGAAGCGTCTCCGCGCCTGGCGGCTTGCGCAGGCGAGCAAGTCGAAGAAGCAGCCGCGGAGCAAGTCACGAAGGAGACGCTGACTCAAACATTGTTCGTATGGGTTATCACCCATACAATGGTCGACGAGAGGAGTGACCATGGCCAAGAAGTTCTCCGAGTACGCACGCGAGCGCCGTGCCGACCAGAGCGCCGAGGGGCGCGAGGCCGAGCGCGTCTTCCGTGCTGCCTACGCCTTCGGCCGCGTCATCTACTCCGCTCGCAAGGCTCGCAACCTCCGCCAGTCGGATCTCGCCGACCTCAGCGGCGTCGCGCAGGCTGACATCAGCCGGATCGAACGCGGCATGATCGCGCCGACCGTCCCGACGCTCATCAAGCTCGCCGACGCGCTCGGCGCTCAGATCCAGTTCGTACTGCCTCCTGCCGACGACAACGCCGCGGACTCGGGGACCGAGCACGAGGTGTTCGCGCTGAGCGTCGGCGCATAGTTCGACGCGAATGCCAGGGGCGCGCTGGCGATTGCTACGGCGCGAGCACGGGACGCAAGGTCACGAAGCTTGTAGATCCATGTTGGCGCAGTAGGCGCCGGGTTCCCGCGTCCAGCGCCACGACCGTGGACCCCGACCCCTTTGCCTCCACGGTGGTCACATCCTGAACGAGGGCTGCCTCCTGCGGGACACCCTGTCTGGGGGCGGCCAAGATCATCAGAACCACCCGGATCCGGACGGGGAACGGATTCGGGTTCTCGAAACTGACCTTCTGAGCATCGATGTCGTAATCGAGCTCGCGTCCGTCCCCATCGAGCGACTTCAGTTCGACGTACTGCGTCTCAGGCGAGACGTCGAGAACAGTCACGTCGGCGGTCTCCAGCGTGATCTCGCGGACCTGCTGCTCACCGCGACCTTCGAGTTGCACTAAGTCAACGTTCGCACCGGGCAAAACGACGGCGCGCCCGGACTCGGTCCCAAACGCGGTCGTGACCCGAACATCGGGAAGGACAGCACCGTTGGCATCGCGCGCGACAAGTCGACCATCGACAGTCACCGCGGCGCTCGTCGGGTTCTCGAAGTCGAGGCCCATGTCGATGTAGCCGCTTTCCGCGATGCGCGTGAACGTAGTCGTGAACTCAGACCCCTCTGGCGTATGCGGCTCGGCCCCGTTATCGGTGGTTACGGCGGAGCATGCCGAAACCACCATGAGCGCGCAGATGAGGAGCGGCAGCAGGGCGCGCGGTGTGATCACGGCAGAAGGATGCCCTACGCGCGCGGTTGGTATTGCCACTCGCCCGACGCAAGGGTGGCGGCGCGTTGCTCGGGAAGGGTCTTGCGGATGAGCGGCTGCCAAGCTCGGCGGATCGGGTCGGGCAGCTCAAGGTCCTCCCAGATGTCGACCAGCAGCGCGCCGTCGATGAAGTCGAGCATGTCCGTCGGTCCGCCCTCGCGGAGGATGAGCTCATAGGCGCGCGCCCGTTCGGCGCGGTCGGCGAGATGATATTGCTGGCGCGGTGCGGGCCAGGGGTGGCGCGGCCCAGGGAGCAGGACAGAGGCGAACGCTCGCTGGGGGTCCAGCTGCCACAGCTGGTGGGCGAGCCAGAACGGATGCAGCCCGTACTGCCCGGGCACCTCCACGAACTCGACGGCGGGCCTGACCTCGAGCCGGTGGTGAGCGGCCTCGATGATCCGCTCGGCGACCGCCAGCGAGGGCGACTTGGTGCCACGTTCGTACGCCGAGAGCGTTGGCTGCGACGTACCGGCGAGCCGCGCAAGGGCGTCCTGGGTCAGCCCGGCCGCACGGCGGGCGTACACGAGCAGGGCGTGCCCGGACACACTTCGAGCATATCCGACCGGATCTGATCACGGATCGAACCGAGTTTCCCTGTCTGACCTGCCCGAATGCGGACAACGGCCGAAGTAGCCGGTCGTTCGGGGGCGGCGTGTCGCGGCCAAATCGGGACAGGCCTACACACCTACCTCTGGACAGGGGTCTGCCCTGAGACAGGAGGAGCGACGATGAGCGTGGCGAAGTGCCTCGGCCTCGACGAGGTCGACGGCCCCGCGATGGTGGCTGCAGCAGTGGCGTGGCAGCGCTGGTGCCATCAGGATCCAGAACTGGCGGTCGTTGACGAACTGCTCGACCTTCCCGGCTGGACGCGCCGGGCCACAACCGCGGCCAAGGACGCCCTGCAGGCCCGTCTGCACAGGCTGGCGCAGGACGACGCCGAGGCCGCGACGGTTCTGGCCTGGCTCCTGCTGCCAGGCGCGACCCGGCTGGCCGACAAGCTGCGTGACCTATCGCCGGACATCGACGCGCTGACAGCTGGCGAGCTGTGGCTGCACATCCGAACGCGACCGGTGGACCGTTGCGTGGCTGCGACCATCCTCCGCGCCGTGCGCCGCTCCCTGCTCGCCGAACTGGGCCACGCCGAGGCGGCTCGGCGGCACGATCGCACTTGGGCGAACACCACTCTGCGCGACAACCCCGAGGACCTCGACCTCCTCGCGGGTGTTCCCGAAGTTCACGCCGATGCGATCTTCGAAACGAGCCTCCTCGTGCAGTCTGCGCTCTTGAGCGGCTTGGTCAGCCTGCCTGATGCGTCGCTCCTGGAGGCGCTTGCGACTGCGGCGGACGAGAGATCCGCTCCGGGGCGACGAGGACGCGCCGGGCTTACTTCGCCCGCTGTAGTCGAGCACGTCGCCCGCTATCGGCCCCAGTCGGTGCGATCGATCCGGCGACGTGCGTCGATGCTTTTGGACCGGCTCCGCCGGTACGCCGAGGACGAGCGACTCGTCGAGGAGCTTCGCGCCTTCGTCGCGGCGCACGAAGTCCCGCCGATGACCCTCGATGACGTCCTCGAGGATTACCTGTGGCAGCACATCGAGGAGTACGTCGACGAGATACACCGCGAGCTCGACGAGTCCGCGTGATCCAGAATGTCGCGCCCGGGCCTTCCGGACCTCGCCGGACCTAGGGATTGCTCAGGTGCGGATACCAGATGCCGCGAACGACAGGAACGCCGAAGTCAAAGTTGCCAATGCGCTGTTGGATCGCCTCGGGTGACAGTTCCTCGACGCTTCCCGGGCGCGGAAGAGCGCCATCTGGCGCATACACCTCACGAACGAACTCGAGGGCATCGTCGACGTCGTAGGCCGAGACGGCGCACGCGAAGGGCATCCGGCATCCTGTCGCCTCGAAGTCGGTGATGAGGAACGCGCGGAGAGCGCTCGACCGCTTCATGATGCGAGTCTAGGAATATCGGCGCCCGGCAGCCCGCCCGTTCTTGCCGCGGGCACGAACCAGGCTCTGATCGCCTGACGCACGAAGGCGACGGTCTTCCTAATGCGACACTCCGGTCATGACGGCCGACACCGAACTCGACGATCGATGGATTCTCGGTCTACGCGACGTCATCGTCGAGTCCGTCGATCGGGAAGAGTTCCGAATCCTGATCGTCCTCGCTGACGGCAGGACGCTGACCATCGAGGGAGCTGCGACTCTCGGAACCCTCGACACAACTGAACCGAGGACGGACGTCTGGGACGCCCAAGAAGGAGAGGAAGATACGCTCGCGCATCTCGTGGGCCAGAGGGTGCTATCCGCAGTGGTGTTCAAGACCGGGGCCCTCCGCCTCGTCCTGAGCTCCGGCACTTGCGTACGCGTTCCCGCGGACGATCACTACGAGGCGTGGCAGCTCTCGGATGTCGACGGCTCGATGCTCATCTCGTTGCCGGGCGGCGGCGTCGCCAAGGTCCCCGGCCCGGACTAGCCAAGTCACCGGCCCACCAAGTGCGATGAGGCGGACAGGCACCCTGAGCACGTTCGCGGTGCTCCCGTGACTCACATGCCGATGCCGGGTGCTGTGCTCGACGGTGCCGGTCGACTTTGCTCCAGGCCGACGGGGTCAGGGCGACGGCGCGGCGGCGCCACCATCTTGCGGATCCGGTAGCGCAGCGCCGCCGTCGGGAGCTCGGACGGGAACGGCCGACGAGCCGCTCTCGCCAACAGTTGCTCGGGATCGCGGCCCTGGCGCTTGAGCCGGTCCAGCTCGCGGGCGAGGTCGAGCGTGTGCTCATCGGCCAGGCCGACGTAGGCGACGATCCGGCGCTCCCACGAGTGAACGGCTTCGTCGTACCTGCTGTTAATGGTGCGGATCAGGTTGCGGTGATGCCACGCTGCTCGATCGTCCGTGGGCACTTGCCCCGCGATGCTGCGTTCGTCGGGCGTGATGCCCTGCGCGGCCCTCCAGACGGCGAGGTCCGAGCGGAGTTCCATGGAGAGGACGTCGTCGTAGTCGTCGAGCCAGGCGGGCAGCGTCTCGTCCGCTCGTTCCCGGACTGCGCCAGCGAGGTCTTCGACCAGCCGGGCACGCGCGGACAGATACGGACCCCATCGCGGATGCTCGGCCACCTCAGTTGGAATGCCCGAGAGCCACGGGAGCGGGCCGGACTGGACGGCCTGGTCGTCGTCAGCCCCGAGGACCACGTGGGTGGCGTACGCCAGGACATCGGCGTACCGCGTCGCTGCGTCTTGGAGACGCGCCTCTGGCGTCGCGGCCTGCTGCCGAGTCGACGTCGCCGAAACCGATGCGCCGTCGCGGGCGAGCACGCGCGCGAGGATCTCGGCTGCGGTGAGTTGCTCGGTGATGCCGGGCAGTTCGAACTCGCGGCCGTCGCTCAGGTTGTCCGTGATGACGTGGAGGTGGTTCTCGGCGCGGCCGCGGGTCAGCATCGTGTAGAGCAGCTGTCGGGTCTCCTCGCCGGTGACGACGCCGTGCATGACGTCGGCGGTCAGGCCCTGGGCGGTGTGGACGGTGGAGGCGTAGCCGAGCTCGACGTGGGTCGCGACGTACTCAGCAGGCAGCACTGTCGTCAGGCCGGAGTCTCGGTGGCGCACGGTGAGGCGGCCGTTCCTGATGTCGGTGACGGGTCCAGCGGTCACCGTTCTTGACCCAGTCCGTGCTGCTCACCACGAGCCGGCGGTCGTTGCGTCGGGTGAGTACGACGTCGCCGACCGACGCGTAGGTGCCATCGCGCAACTGCACCTGGACGTCGGGAGCGGCGTCGCCCAGTCGTGCGGCTCGTGCGCGGTCGTTGAGCTCACGCACGAACTCCTGGGTCGGAGCCAGCATCAGGCAATCGCGGCCCGCGCCCTGTTCGCGCTGCCAGGCGTCGAAGACCGCGTTGAGGACGGTCTCCTGGTCGCCGACGTGGATGCGCTCGTGGTCCAGGTAGTAGCCAAGCGACTTGCGGTCGCCGTCCCGCAGTGCCAGCGATGCCTCCGACTCGATCGGGTCGTCGAACCTCACAACCTCATCGAGGCGTACGGCGCCGTGGGTACGGGCGATGTCGCGGAGAACTCCGCCGGCGCCGATCGCGGCGAGCTGCTGGTTGTCGCCGATCAGCCGGACGACCGCGCCGCGCTCGGTGGCGAAGCTGATGACCCGGTCGAGGCTGGGGGTGTCCGCCATTCCCGCCTCGTCGATGACGAGCAAGGTGCCCGGCCCAACCACAGACGCGAGCGGCGAGTCGGGCTGCGTGTCGAGGTCGTGGACGAGCTTGGCGAGGGTCTCGCACGGCATGCCGGTGGCGTCGCGGAGGGCCGCCGCGGCGGCCGCAGATGGGGCGAGCCCGAGCACGTCGGCGCCTGCCTCCGTCCACACGCCGGCGAGTACCCGCATCGCGGTCGTCTTGCCGGCTCCCGCTGGCGCGAGCGCGAGCTGTACGCGTCGGCCGCTGGTGACCATCGCACGGACCAGCTGCTCCTGGCCGGCGTTGAGCTCGGTGCCGTCGAGGCGAGCGGCGAGGATCGCCAGCTCGACGTCGTCGGTGGACCATGCCACTGCGTCGGTGCTCGCGGCTGCGGCGACGATGCGGGCCTCGGCGTCGAGCACGCGCGCGGTGGTGAAGTGGTCCCGGCCGGTGTGGCGGTAGACGCTCGTGCCGTCCGAGCGGCACAGGCCGGGTGGTTCGCTGATCGGGTCGCGGTCCGGCGTGAGGTTGACCGACAACTCCGTGACCTCGTTGACGACCCAGCTGACGGCCTCGGGGACCAGCTCGGCTGGGAGCCCAGCGCCGCGGATCTGGCGATGAGCCTCTGCGTGCACGTGCCAGGACTGCCAGGTCGCCCGGTGCGCCTCGAGTTCGCCGAGCACGCGCTCGGCCGTCTCCCGGACCCACCAGGTCGACACGGTCGCCTCCGTCCGCACGTCGGTCGGGTGGAGCGCGGCCTGCGCCATCCGATCGACGGCGTCCGGAGAACCGAGTACGTCGACGGCCTGACTTCGCCAGGTCGTTCGCTGCTCGTCGAGTGATCGCGGCTCGTGCTTGGCCTCGCGCGTCTCCAGGTTCGCCTGCTGGGCCAGTGCAACGGCCTCGACTGGCGCCGGCGTACGGCCGTGCGCGTCGCGGAAGTCACGGGTGAGCTCACGCTGGCGGGCCACGATGTCGGCTCGTCGACGGGACCACGCCTCGCAGAGTTCGCGCTCGACGCCGACGATCTCGCGGATCGGCCGCTTCTCTCGATCGACACCCGGCCGCTCGGCGAACTGCACGCCGAGTTCCTCGACGAGGTGTCGCTCCAGGGCGGTGTTGTAGGTCTCCGACGCGGCGACCACGTGCTGGTGCAACACGCGCCCGTAGATCGACAGCCACTTGCCTTGCTTGGTCTGCACCTTGTTCGCGACCGCCACGTGTGTATGCAGGTCGGGGTCGCCGGCGCGGGAGTCGCGGTGGGTGAAGGCGGCGGCGATGAGTCCGCGGGTCTCGACCTGGCGGGCGCCGTCCTTGCCCTCGCGACTGAACAGGGCGTGCTGTTCGATGAAGGCGAGAGCGTCGGCGACTGCCGCCTGGTGGGCCTGCTCGATCTTCGCCGCGATCTCCGGCGGCGCGACCGCCCAGAGCGCGGAGACGGACTTCGCCGGACTGAACGTCAGGTCGAACCCGGCAACGGCCGTCTGCCGCGGCCGCGAGTACCTCGCGAGCGCGGCGGACAGCTCGCGGGCGAACGCAGGTTCTCGTCCGTTCTCCGCGACGAAGAACTCACGCGCTGCGGTCGATCGAGCCGTCGCCCGCTCGGCCGGCGTTGGCGTGGGCGAGTGGACGAGCAGTTCGTCGACCCGGGCGTTGAAGGCATCGACCGTCTCATTGGCGTAGACCTTGTACCCCGCGCCAAGTGGACGCCCGGTGATCGGGTCGCAACCGCTGCCGA
Organism: Nocardioides sp. SYSU D00038; assembly: GCF_016924665.1. Classification (GTDB taxonomy): domain Bacteria; phylum Actinomycetota; class Actinomycetes; order Propionibacteriales; family Nocardioidaceae; genus Nocardioides. The sequence continues at coordinate 29,244 of NZ_JAFFJT010000022.1, read as the reverse complement.
ACAGGTTCTTCATCTGCTCGGCCGTGACGATGTCCCCGATCGCCAGAGCATCAACGCCGTCGAGGCCCGAGCCGATCCATCGACCAGGCGCCTCGCCCTTCGCCGAGTAGTAGTCGGCCAGCGGGAGGCGCTTCTCCGTGGAGTCGAGCGCGGCGACCTGCCGGGTGAGGTACTCGTACCCCGAACCGGCGGACAGCTTCTGCAGCGTCATCGTCACGCCCCTCAAGGCCGCGAGCCAGCCGCGAGTGGCCAGGGGCATACCTGAATGGAAGAGGTGTGTGGTGAAGAAGGCAGGAGGAAGGCAGGGGGCCGAGGGTAGGGGCGGATGAGGCAATAAGGGCGATGTGGGGGCAGAAGCGATGGGGACGGGCAGGAAGTGGGAGGCGAGGGGTGGGCAGGACCAAATAGGGTCCGGTCATGATCATCGAGGCAGGTCAGGCTCGGTCACTCGGGAGCGACGGCGACACATGGTTGCGCTTCGGCGAGGAGGCCAAGGCGCCTGGGGCATGGGCGGGGAGGCGTCTGTTGTTCGCAGCCGACAAGCCCGCCTTCGAGCTCAGCTTCTGGTGCGGCACTTGCCAGTTCGTGTTCCGGCGCCTGGAGGGAGCCAACGAGGGCGGTTCGCTCGAGGCCCTGCAGGAGCGACTCACGCAAGGCCTCGATGACCTGGACGACGATGTAGTCCAGCAGTTCGGTTCGGCGCTGCCGCTCGGCGACTACCTACCAATCTTGTTGGAGGTGGCGCCACGCCTCGTCTCGCCTGCCCAGCCCGAGGACTACTTCGCCCACGAGCAGGTCGACACATGGGGACTAGAGAGTTTCTGGGGGCTGCCCGTCTACCCGCAGACGCCGTACTACCGAACGTTCGAGACCCGTGTCGACGCCGATGCCCACATGTACGAGTTCGTCGTGCCGATGGTGCCGCCGTCCTGGAACGAGCGCAGCCGCGTGCGAGAGTTCGAGCATCTGCTGGATGCTGGCAGCCAGGCGACAGCGGTCGCGGTCTCAATCCTCGACGTGTGTCAGCCAGCGAGCGATCTCGGACCCGACTACCACGCTCACTGGGCTCTCACCCACTTCCTCATCGACGGCCATCACAAGATGGAGGCGGCCGCCAACGGTGGCAGGCCCATCAGGCTCCTGACACTCCTGTCCGTGCGCGACGGGCTCGCGTTCCCCGAGCAGGTCGCCCGGGTTCCTGAGTTGCGCTCCCGGCCAATGGCGACTCGTGAAGGTGCTGCTTGATACAGGCGTTCGGGCTCGTTGATACAGGGGTTCGGGCTCGTGGTCTGAGAGATACTCCCGCTGTGGCACTACGGAAGGACTATGGGGACTACCGATGGGCGATGACGCGACTCTTCGCCGACGTCGATCCGTGGGGTCACATCCGTGACTACGGCGCGCCGGACGACGAATACGAGGCGTACATCTCAGAGCTGCTGAAGTGGCGCGTGCCGGTGACGGCAGAACGTGTCATCGAAGTGCTCGGCCCCATCGATGAGGCGATGGCGCGCACCCTCGCGACAGGGATCGAGCGCATTCGTGAGGAGTTCGGATACGCCGAGCGCTGACGTCTCGGCTGAGCAATTGGGGCTACCCGCACTGCAGAAGGAGCCACGCCGCGTTCCGGTTGCGATCTCGCAGGTCCGCCTCGCGGATCCAGAAGCTGAGGCGGCAGACATCGCCCTACATCATCCGCCCCGTGGGCATCCCTTGGCCCGAGCGAGACGGCGAAGTATCTCAGACGTTCGGCGTCGATTGCGTGCTGAGTTCTCGATCGACCTCGGAGCGGAGTGCGCGCCACTGGAGGTAAGTCCACGCTTGAACCTGGTCGTCACCCTTCCGTGTCCCGGCGTTGCTCACCAGCTCAAATCCGGCATCCGCCCAGTCCTCATCCTTCCTGCGATGGCGTGCGACTCGGAACGTGCGCGAGCGAGGCGGGCGGTCGAGTGCGCCGGCCGCGCCGACACGAACCTTCAGACGACGGAGCTTGCGCTCGGACGGAAGTGATGAACGGTCCCAGTCGAGCCACTCGACGATCGGAGCAGCTCCGACCCGGTCGTCATCGATCCTGGCCACTCGGAACAGTGCCAGGGCGCCGCTCTCTGTCTGGCATGCCAAGACGTCACCCGGATTGAGGTCAGTGACGTGCCTCCAGGGCCGTCGGAGGGTCTTGCGCGACGGCTGTGGACCAGTGATCTGTTCCCGCAACTTGGCCAGCACCGCCTTGCGCCGTGCAAGCTCCTTCGGGCCGGCCTCTTCCCAGAGTTCCAGGCCGCGGCCGGAGTCGATAACGGCGAGGGCCTCGGACCTGACGCGTTCGTCCAACCGTCCCCACTGTGACTGGGCAGCTGCGAGGGCGAGCCAAAGGACGTGCTCTTCGTCTGCAGCGAGATCCCGGAAGGCCTCGATGATGCGGGTGGTTGCTTCGTCGTCTGGCACTTGGTCTTCGAGCAACTCGCGGTACTCGCCACGGATGTCCGACGCCGTGTCATCGGAGAAGATCGCTGGCCCCCAAGATCCCATGCGCCGATCCTGACATCTCCCGCATGTCGCTAGTGGCCACTCGCCGGCGATCCACGGCCTTGAGGGACAGGAGCGGACGAACTCGCGCCCGCTCGACCCTCGGAGCCCGCCATGCCTGCAACCCTCACCCGACGCCTCGTTACCCTCGCCGACGCCGCAGACGCGCTCGCCGTGTCGACCCGCACCGTCCGCCGCTACATCGCCGACGGGCAGCTCGAAGCCGTACGCCTCGGCCGCAAGACACTCCGGATCAAGGCCGACTCGATCGAGCGATTCATCGACGCGAAGCCGGTTGGCAACTGGCGGTGACGTGCGGCGTCAATGCCAAGATCATGGACGTGAGTGTTGCAGCAGCCCAGGCCGATGCCTTCTACCGCGAACTGATAGCCAGCGAGCTTGTCTATGGAGTCCGTGACGATGGAAGATTCCCGGCCCCGATGACGTCCAGCGGCGTGCGCGCCATGCCGTTCTGGTCGAAGCGCTCGCGCGCGCAACGGATCATCGACAACGTCGAGGCATACAGCGGGATGACCGTCGTCGAGTTCACCTTGTCGGACTGGCTGGAGAAGTGGGTGCCTGGCCTCGAGCGCGACGGACTGCTGATCGGACTGAACTGGAGTGGCGAAGGGGCAGTCGGATACGACCTCTCACCGTCCGACCTACTTCGCAACCTCGAGGCACGGCGTGGTTTGGGCGCGGCGCGCGATGAGGATTGACGGCCCCGAAAACAAGGACAGGAGCGGCCAAACCTGGCCGCTCCTTGTTCCCCGTATGTTCCCGATTTCAGGTCCGGATCCGAAAACCCTGCTCTGACCTGCGGAAACGTGGTGGGCGATACTGGGTTTGAACCAGTGACCTCTTCCGTGTCAAGGAAGCGCGCTACCACTGCGCCAATCGCCCGGGTCTTGAGTTGTGGTGGTCCGAGGTGGGTACGGGATTTGAACCCGTGTACACGGATTTGCAGTCCGTTGCCTCGCCTCTCGGCCAACCCACCGTGGAGGCCTGGCCATGCAAATGCGACCTCTCCGAGCGGACGACGAGGCTCGAACTCGCGACCTCAACCTTGGCAAGGTTGCGCTCTACCAACTGAGCTACGTCCGCTTGCGCTCCGGGCTTGGGGCCCGGCGTGCGTCAGAACAGTAGCCGATGCCCTCGGGGCCGCAAAATCGGGGTAGCCGCAGCGTGGCGGGCCGGGGAACGGCTCCTAGAGTGGCCGCGTGCGTGTGTGGATCAACGGCCAGGTGCTGAGCGACCCGAGGGCCCCGGCGGTGCGCGTCGACGACCACGGGTTGACCGTGGGGGACGGGGTGTTCGAGGCCGTCAAGGTGGTCGACGGTCGTCCCTTCGCCCTCACCCGTCACATCGAGCGGCTCGCGAAGTCCGCCGACGGGCTCGGTCTGCCGCGGATCGACGGCAAGGCGGTGCGGGCCGGGGTCGAGGCGGTGCTCGAGGGGCAGGCGCGGCCGCTGGCGCGGCTGCGGATCACCTACACCGGTGGCCCGGCGCCGATGGGGTCGAGCCGCGGCGACTCGGAGCCGACCCTGGTGGTCGCGTGCGACGCGATGAGCCCGTGGCCGCGCACGACGCGGGTGGCGACGGTGCCGTGGCGGCGCAACGAGAAGGGCGCGCTGGCGGGACTCAAGACCACGTCGTACGCCGAGAACGTCGTCGCGCTCGCCCACGCCCAGCGGGCCGGCGCGAGCGAGGCGGTCTTCGCCAACACCGCCGGCAACCTCTGCGAGGGCACCGGCACCAACGTCTTCTACGTCGTCGACGACGAGCTCCGCACGCCGACGCTGGGCAGCGGCTGCCTGGCGGGGGTGACCCGCGCGCTGGTGCTGGAGTGGTACGGCGGGCGGGAGGTCGACGAGCCGCTGGAGGTCGTGCGGGAGGCGAGCGAGGTGTTCCTCGTGTCGACCACCCGCGACGTGCAGGCGGTGTCGCACTGGGACGACGTCGAGCTGCCCGCGCCGGGCCCGGTCACCCAGGCCGCGCAGGAGACCTGGCGCAAGCGGGAGCGCGAGCTGCTCGAGGAGCCCGGCACCTGAGGGCACCCTCGAATGTGAGTCCGGGCTCGTCGTGCGTTAGAGTCTGCGACCGCAGCAACGGGCGATTGGCGCAGTGGTAGCGCGCTTCGTTCACACCGAAGAGGTCACTGGTTCGAACCCAGTATCGCCCACCCAGGTCACGAGGCCGGTCCCGTCGGGGCCGGCCTCGTGGCGTTCACCGGCGTGGGGTGGGCGGTCGGGTGCGGGGGTCTCGAGACAGGACTTCGTCCTTCCTCGACCAGCGGGGGTCCTCTCGACCAGCGCGGGAGCACCGCGGGGAAAAGCGGGTGCGGCGGTCGATACGATCGACGGGTGCGCCGAGAGGCGGCGCCGCCAACCCCCAGGAGCAGTCGTGCCCGACATCAAGGTCGCCCTCGTCCACGCCGGAGAGCGTAAGGACAAGGCGGTCACGACGGGCACCAAGGCCTGGGAGCTGTGGGCCGACGAGCCGAGCATCATCGCGGCGCGCGTCAACGGCGAGCTCAAGGACCTCTCCTACGAGCTGGCCGAGGGCGACGAGGTCGAGGGCGTGGCGATCGGCAGCGCCGACGGCCACGACATCCTGCGCCACTCCACCGCGCACGTGATGGCGCAGGCCGTGCAGCAGCTGTTCCCCGACGCCAAGCTCGGGATCGGCCCGCCGATCGAGAACGGCTTCTACTACGACTTCGACGTCGAGACCCCGTTCGTGCCCGAGGACCTCGCCAAGATCGAGACCGCGATGCGCAAGATCATCAAGGAGGGGCAGCGGTTCGAGCGCCGGGTGACCTCCGACGAGGACGCGCTGGTCGAGCTCAAGGACGAGCCCTACAAGGTCGAGCTGATCGGTCTCAAGGGCGGGGCCTCCGACGCCGCCGAGGGTGCGGGCGTCGAGGTCGGCGCCGGCGAGCTCACCATCTACGACAACGTCCGCCGCAACGGCGACGTCGCCTGGAGCGACCTGTGCCGCGGCCCCCACCTGCCCACCACCAAGCGGATCCCGGCGTTCAAGCTGATGCGCTCGGCGGCGGCGTACTGGCGCGGCGACGAGAAGAACAAGCAGCTCCAGCGCATCTACGGCACCGCCTGGGAGAGCAAGGAGGCCCTCGAGGCCCACCTGCACCGCATCGAGGAGGCCGAGAAGCGCGACCACCGCAAGCTCGGCCGCGACCTCGACCTGTTCAGCTTCCCCGACGAGATCGGCTCCGGCCTGCCCGTCTTCCACCCCAAGGGCGGCGTGATCAAGCGGGTGATGGAGGACTACGTCCGCCAGCGGCACATCGAGGAGGGCTTCGAGTACGTCGGCACGCCGCACATCTCCAAGGAGCAGACCTTCCACCTGTCGGGGCACCTGCCCTACTACGCCGACGGCATGTTCCCGCCCATGGAGTTCGAGGGCGCGAACTACTACCTCAAGGCGATGAACTGCCCGATGCACAACCTGATCTTCAGGTCGCGCGGGCGCTCCTACCGCGAGCTGCCGCTGCGGCTCTTCGAGTTCGGGCACGTCTACCGCTACGAGAAGTCCGGCGTCATCCACGGCCTCACCCGGGTGCGCGGCTTCGCCCAGGACGACAGCCACTCCTACGTCACCCCCGAGCAGGCGCCCGGCGAGATCAAGCACCTGCTCGACTTCGTCCTCGGCCTGCTGCGCGACTTCGGGCTCGACGACTTCTACCTCGAGCTCTCGACGCGCGACGACTCCAAGCCCGACAAGTTCGTCGGCTCCCAGGAGCAGTGGGACAGCGCGACCGAGGTGCTGCGCTCGGTGTGCGAGGAGTCCGGGCTCGAGCTGGTGCCCGACCCCGGAGGCGCGGCGTTCTACGGCCCCAAGGTGTCGGTGCAGGCGCGCGACGCGATCGGCCGCACCTGGCAGATGTCGACGATCCAGTACGACTTCAACCAGCCGCAGGGCTTCGACCTGCAGTACCAGGCCGCCGACGGCAGCCGCCAGCAGCCGGTGATGATCCACTCCGCGAAGTTCGGCTCCATCGAGCGGTTCGTCGGCGTGCTGGTCGAGCACTACGCGGGCGCGTTCCCGCCCTGGCTGGCGCCGGTGCAGGTGCAGGCGATCCCGGTGGCCGAGGCGCACGCCGACTACCTCCACGACGTCGCGCGGCAGCTGCGGAAGGCCGGGGTGCGGGTCGAGGTCGACGACTCCGACGACCGGATGCAGAAGAAGATCCGCAACGCCCAGCTGCAGAAGGTGCCGTTCATGATGATCGCCGGCGGCGACGACGTCGAGGCGGGCGCGGTGTCGTTCCGCTACCGCGACGGCCGCCAGGACAACGGCATCCCCGTCGCCGACGCGATCGCCCGCGTGGTCGAGGCCGTCGACAGCCGCGTCCAGGTCTGACGTGCGCCGGGCGGCGGTCGGCCTCGCCCTCGTCTCCGTGCTGGCTGCGGCCGGGTGCGGGGGAGGGGGTACGCCGGACGCCGGCCCGCCCGCGTCGAGCAGCCCGCCGGCGGCGACCCCGACGCCCCCGCCGGCCGCTCCCGAGCTGCCCGACCCGCGCGCCGACGTGCCGAGCGACGTGCCCACCGAGCGCGACCCGCTCGCCGACGCCGCCGAGGCCGCGGCGAGCGCGGCCGCGGAGTCGGGCGACCTGGTGCTCGGCGGCGACATCAGCTGGCCGCAGTGCCCCGAGGGGATGGGGATCCCCGAGCGGCCGACGATGGGGCTGCCGATGCCCAAGCCCGAGGCCCGCTACGTGATCATCGGCCTCACCAACGGTCCGGCGTTCTTCCCCAACCCGTGCCTGGCCGACCAGGTCGCGTGGGTGCGCCAGCGGGGGCTGATGGTCTCGGCGTACTCGGTGCTCAGCCACCCCAACGCCGCCACGCTCCGCCGCCACGGCGGCACCGGGCCGTTCGACGGCGGCGACCGGCTCGGGGCGCTGAAGAACGTGGGCTACCAGCAGGCGAGGTTCAACGTCAGGAACATGGAGCGGGCCGGGCTGCTGACGCCGATGGTCTGGCTCGACGTCGAGTCGGTGCCGGGCTTCGACTGGACCGGCGACCGGCAGGCGAACGCCGCCGTGGTGCAGGGCGCGTTCCAGGGCTACCGCGACGCCGGTTACTCGGTGGGCGTCTACTCCACCCCCGCGATCTGGGCCGGCATCGTCGGCGACCTCTCGTTCGGGGTGCCCGAGTGGCGCGCCGCCGGGCCGACCGGGTTGGCCGAGGCGCTGGAGCGGTGCGGCGACGACTGGTCGATCCAGGGCGGGCCGGGGGTGCTGGGCCAGTGGGTCGAGGACGACCGCGACCTCAACACCACCTGCCCCGGGACCTCGGGCGACCTGAGCGGGCTGTTCCACCAGTTCTGAGCCCACCGGCGCCGACGCTGGTCGAGGTGCGAGGAGCCCCGGCGACGAGCCTCGAGACCCGGTGAGACGAGAGGTCTCCGGTGGGGACGGTCGCCGTTCGAGTGCGAGGGTTTCGAGGCTCGCTTCGCTCGCACCTCAACCAGCGCAGGGCACTGGGGGCGGTCGGCCGTCTGGGTCTCGAGACAGGGCTTCGTCGTCCTCGACCAGCGGTGGGGTGGTGCGCTGGTCGAGGTGCGAGGAGCCCTGGCGACGAGCCTCGAGACGTCGTACGACGAACGCCCTCCGGTGGGGACGGTCGCCGTTCGGGTGCGGGGGTTTCGAGGCTCGCTTCGCTCGCACCTCAACCAGCGGCGGACCGCTGGTTGAGGAGGGACGAAGTCCCTCACTCGTTGCCCGGTGAACGAAAGGCCCTTCGGTGGGGACGGGAGGGCGTTCGGCCGTCGGGGGTTTCGAGACAGTTGCTAGCGCAACTTCCTCAACCACCGGTGCGCGATGGTCGAGCAGCTAGCGCCAGCGAGCGTCGTCGAGACCCCGTGCCACGAACGCCCTCCGGTGGGGACGGCGTGGGCTTGTCGGATGCGGTTACCGGCAAGTAAGCGCGACACGATGTCGCGCGTACCCTTTACATGGGACACGGTGTCGCACTAACGTCGGTCGGGCCAGCGACCGACTGCTCACGACGAGGTGACCCGTGACCGCCACCACCGAGCCGATCCAGACCTACGCCGAGCGCCTGCGCACCCTGTCGGAGGCGTCGGTGCACCAGCACTTCGACGCGTTCGCCGACATCGCGTGGGACGACCCGGCGTACGCCGTCGACCCCACCGACGAGCGCTGGATCCTGCCGGAGGCGGACGTGGTCGGCCGGCACCCGTGGTACCAGGGGCTGCCGAAGGAGGAGCAGGTCCGCATCGGGCTCTACCGGCAGGCCAACGTCACCAAGGTCGGGCTCCAGTTCGAGCAGATCCTGATCGCCGGGCTGATGAACTTTGCCTTCAACGTGCCCAACGGCTCCCCGGAGTTCCGCTACGCCACCCACGAGGCGACCGAGGAGTGCCACCACACCCAGATGTTCCAGGAGTTCGTCAACCGCTCCGGCCAGGACGTCTCGGGCGGGCGCTGGTTCCTGCGGCACGCCGCGCCGTTCCTGCCGCTGTTCGCGAAGTGGGTGCCGTTCGGCTTCTTCTACGGCGTGCTCGCAGGCGAGGAGCCGATCGACCACGTGCAGAAGGCGGTGCTGCGCGCCGGCCACGAGATGCACCCGCTGCTGGAGCGGATCATGCAGATCCACGTGGCCGAGGAGGCCCGCCACATCGGCTTCGCCCACCAGTACCTCGAGCACCAGGCGCCGAAGCTGAGCCGCCTCGAGCGGGCCGTGCTGTCGGTCATCGTGCCCGTCGTGATGCGCTGGCTGTGCGACGAGATCCTGGTGCCGAGCCGCAAGGCCCGCCGCGACATGGGGCTGCCCCGCGCGGTGGCTCGCGACCTGTTCTGGCGGGCGCCGGAGTCGCGCAAGTTCCTGCGTGACCTGTTCGCCGACGTGCGGATGCTCGCCGAGGAGACCGGGATGATGAACCCCGTCTCCCGCCGGCTGTGGCGGCTGCTGAAGATCGACGGCCGCTCCTCGCGCTTCCGCAGCGAGGTCGCCTCCGCGGCCGCCTGATGCCCCACGTCGTCACGCAGTCGTGCTGCAGCGACGCCTCCTGCGTCGTCGCCTGCCCGGTCAACTGCATCCACCCCGCGCCGGGTGAGCCGGGCTTCGCCGAGGCCGAGATGCTCTACGTCGACGCGGCTGCCTGCGTCGACTGCGGCGCCTGCGTCACCGCCTGCCCGGTCGGCGCGATCCTGCCCCACACCAGCCTGGTGCCCGAGCAGCAGCCGTTCGTCGCGCTCAACGCCGCCTACTTCGAGAGCCACCCCCATGCCGACCGGACGCCGGTCGCAGTGGTGCCCCCGCAGCGCCGGCTGGCCGACCCGCGGCCGGTGCGGGTCGCGGTGGTGGGTGCCGGGCCCGCGGGCATGTACGTCGCCGACGAGCTGCTGCGCCACCCCGAGGTGAGCGTCGACGTGCTCGACCGGCTGCCGACGCCGTACGGCCTGGTGCGGGCCGGGGTCGCGCCCGACCACCCCGAGACCAAGCGGGCCGCCGACCTGTTCGCCGCGATCGAGCGCCAGCCCGGCTTCGACTACCTGCTCCACGTCGACGTCGGTCGCGACCTCACCCACGACGAGCTCGCCGCCCACTACGACTCCGTCGTCTACACGGTCGGCGCCGCCGACGACCGGGTGCTCGGCATCCCCGGCGAGGAGCTGCCCGGCGTCCTGTCGGCCACCGACGTCGTCGGCTGGTACAACGGCCACCCCGACAAGCAGGACCTCGCCGTCGACCTCGACACCGAGCGGGTCGTGGTGGTCGGCAACGGCAACGTCGCGCTCGACGTCGCCCGGATCCTGGCCGTCGACCCCGCCACCCTCGAGCCCACCGACCTGGCCCGCCTGCCGTGGGCCCAGCTGGCGCGCAGCCAGGTGCGCGAGGTCGTGGTCGTCGGCCGCCGCGGTCCGGCCCAGGCGGCGTTCTCGGTGCCCGAGCTGGTGGGCCTGCTCGGTGTGCCGGGCGTCAACGTCGTCGTCGACGACGGGGGAGCGGGCCTCGACGGCGACGACCCCCGCAGCCGCCTGCTCGCCGAGCTGGCCACCCGGCCGGTGGACCCCGAGCTGCGCACGGTCCGGCTGCGGTTCCAGGCCGCGCCGCTGCGGGTGCTGGGCGACGCCGGACGGGTCACGGGGCTCGAGGTGGCCCGCACGGTGCTGGAGGAGGACGCCGCCGGCGTACCGCGCGCGGTCGCCACCGGCGAGACCGAGGTGCTCGAGGCCGGACTGGTGCTGCGCTCTGTGGGCTACCACGGGCGCCCCGTCGCCGACCTGCCCTACGACGCCGCCACCGGCACCGTGCCCTCCGAGCGGGGCCGGGTGCGGCCGGGGGTCTACGTCGCCGGCTGGATCAAGCGCGGCCCGACCGGCTTCATCGGCACCAACAAGTCGTGCGCCCAGGAGACGGTGCAGACCCTGCTCGACGACCTCGACGCCGGGCTCGCGCCGCGACCGCTGCGTACCCGCGACCAGCTCGACGCGACCCTGCGCGAGCGCGGCGTCCGGGTGGTCGACGCCGCCGGGTGGGCGGCCCTCGACGCCGAGGAGCGGCGCCGCGGCGCGGCCGCCGGGCGGCAGCGCACCAAGATCGTCGACGTCGCCGAGATGCTGCGGGTGGTCGAGGAGGCGCGGGCCGCGCGCGGGTACGCTTCGCGGCGTAGCGCACGGACGAGCAGGGCCCGGAGGGTCCGGAGTCGGAGCTGAACGATGGGGACCGGTGGCCAGCAGCGGCCTGACGGACGTCAGGTGCGCTGGGACCGCCACAACCAGGAGCGCCGTCAGCAGATCATCGACGCCGCGATCGCGGTGATCGAGGAGAACGAGCCCGGCGCCGAGGTCCACGTGCAGCAGATCGCCGAGCGCGCCGGCGTCGGCCGCACGGTCGTCTACCGCCACTTCACCGACCGCGCCGACCTCGACCGCGCCGTCCAGCAGGACGTCCTCGACGGGGTCGCCGGCGCCCTGCTGCCCCACGTCACCCTCGACGGCACCGTGCCCGACATCGTCGAGAGGATCGTCGGCACCTACGTCGAGTGGGCGGTGGCCCACCCCGCGCTGCACCGGCTCGCCGAGGCCGACGGCGCCGACGGCACCGGGCCGCTGCGGCTCGGGCTGGAGCGGATCTCCGACACGGTCGTCGAGATCATCACCACCGCCGTCGACGGGCTAGGCCTCGAGCTCGGCCGCGACCACCGCGCCGCGATCGACCCGCTGGTGCACGGCCTGGTCGGCGCCGTGTTCGGCGCCGTACGACGCTGGCTGGCCCGGCCGGAGCGCGAGCCCCGGGCCGAGGTGCTGGTGGGGCTGGTGACCGACTCGGTGTGGTTCATCATCCAGGGCCACGCCCGCACCCTGGGGCTCCGGCTCGACCGCGAGCAGCCGGTCGAGGACCTGCTCGCCTCGGCGCTGGCGGGCGCATGACCCACGACCCCTCCCGCGTCGACCAGGACGGGATCGGCGAGCCCGACGCGCTCGAGCGGCTCTGGACCCCGCACCGGCTGGCCTACATCCGCGGCGAGAACAAGCCGGCCGACGCGTCGTCGGGGGAGTGCCCGTTCTGCCGGATCCCGCGGCTCGCCGACACCGACGGCCTGGTGGTCCACCGCGGCGACCTGTCGTTCGTGGTGATGAACCTCTACCCCTACGCACCCGGCCACGTGATGGTCTGCCCCTACCGCCACATCGCCGACTACACCGAGACCACCGACGCGGAGGCGGCCGAGATCGCCGACCTCACCCGCACGGCGATGCGGGTGGTGCGCCAGGTCTCCAACGCCCAGGGGTTCAACATCGGCATGAACCAGGGCGACGTCGCGGGCGCCGGTATCGCCGCCCACCTGCACCAGCACGTCGTACCCCGCTGGCCGGGCGACCAGAACTTCATGCCGGTGATCGGGCGCACCAAGACCCTGCCCGAGCTGCTCGGCGACACCCGCGACCTGCTCGCGGGGGCCTGGCCGGGCCGAGCGCCGCGGTAGTCCGTGACGTTTCGGCCCCGATCCTGCGATCCAGAGGGCCCCAACGTCACGGACCACCGCGCCCCCGGGGCCCGAACGTCACGGACTACCGTCCCAGCCGAGGGTCCACCCCCACCGGCCGGTAGCCTGCTGCCACCATGTTGGACAGGTTCAAGGGCTTCTGGCAGAACGTCGTGCTCGCGCCGTTCGTCAAGCTGTTCCTCAGGCTCGGCATCAGCCCCGACACCGTGACGTTCGTCGGCACGGTCGGGGTGTGCGTCGGGGCGCTGGCGTTCTTCCCGCGCGGCCACCTGCTCGTCGGCGTCCTGTTCATCACCGCGTTCGTCTTCAGCGACCTCGTCGACGGGCAGATGGCGCGGCTCTCGGGGCGCACCTCGAAGTTCGGGGCGTTCTGGGACTCCACGCTCGACCGGATCGGCGACGGGGCGATCTTCGGCGGCCTCGCGCTCTACTTCGCCGGCCCCGGCGACTCCTACCTCTACCTCTGCCTCACCCTCTACTGCCTGGTGATGGGCGCGGTCACCTCCTACGCCCGGGCCCGCGCCGAGTCGCTGGGCATGGACGCGCGGGGCGGCATCGCCGAGCGCGCCGACCGGCTGGTCTCGATCCTGGTGATGACCGGGCTGGGCGCGATCTTCGACCTGCCGATCCTCATGCACGTCACCCTCTGGGCGCTGGCCCTCGCCAACACCGCCACCGTCGTCCACCGGGTGCGCAAGGTGCACCGGCAGGCAGTCGCGGAGGCGGCCGAGCCGGCCTGACCCGGCCCGGGTCTCGCCGACGGCGGCCGGTCACCCCGACGGGTTCACCCGGTCGTACGATGCGGCCATGGCCGACACCCAGGAGAACCCCGTCACCGGCACCTCCCGCGTCAAGCGCGGCATGGCCGAGATGCTCAAGGGCGGCGTGATCATGGACGTCGTCACCCCCGACCAGGCCAAGATCGCCGAGGACGCCGGCGCGGTGGCCGTGATGGCGCTGGAGCGGGTGCCCGCCGACATCCGGGCCCAGGGCGGGGTCTCCCGGATGAGCGACCCCGACATGATCGACGGGATCATCGAGGCCGTCTCGATCCCGGTGATGGCCAAGGCCCGGATCGGGCACTTCGCCGAGGCCCAGGTGCTGCAGTCGCTCGGCGTCGACTACGTCGACGAGTCCGAGGTCCTGACCCCGGCCGACTACGCCAACCACATCGACAAGTGGGCGTTCACCGTGCCGTTCGTCTGCGGCGCCACCAACCTCGGCGAGGCGCTGCGCCGGATCACCGAGGGCGCGGCGATGATCCGCTCCAAGGGCGAGGCCGGCACCGGCGACGTCTCCAACGCCGTGACCCACATGCGCACCATCCGCCGCGAGATCCGGCGGCTGGCGGCGCTCACCGCGGACGAGCTCTACGTCGCGGCGAAGGAGCTCCAGGCGCCCTACGAGCTCGTGCGCGAGGTGGCGACCGACGGCAAGCTGCCCGTCGTGCTGTTCACCGCGGGCGGCATCGCGACCCCCGCCGACGCCGCCATGATGATGCAGCTCGGCGCCGAGGGCGTCTTCGTCGGCTCCGGCATCTTCAAGTCCGGCAACCCCGCCCAGCGCGCCGAGGCGATCGTCCGGGCCACCACCTTCCACGACGACCCCGACGTCGTCGCCAAGGTCTCGCGCGGCCTCGGCGAGGCGATGGTCGGCATCAACGTCGAGGAGCTGCCCCAGCCGCACCGGCTGGCCGAGCGCGGCTGGTAGCCGCTCGGCTCGCACGTCGAGGGCCCTGAGAGGGCTCCGAGATTCAGCCGAACGGACTGGTCCAGATAGCCCGTTCGGACTACGCCGATCGTCGGCCGGTCATAACTGTCGTGACCGGGGTTGGTTTCTTTGCAATCGGGTGTTGTGGAGTGAGTGCCGTCGTTCCATGGGGCGGACACATCTACCTCACCACGAACGGGAGAAACACCCATGCGCAAGACCACCAAGGGCGCCCTGGCCGCCGGCGCGGCCGCCGTCCTGATGCTCGGCGGAGCCGGCACCCTCGCCTTCTGGAGCGACGACGCCACGGTCAACGGCGGCTCCGTCGACGCCGGCCTGCTGAGCCTGACCGCCGGCACCTGCGACACCGAGTGGACCTACGCCAACGGCACGGACGCTGGCGAGGAGGTCGGCGAGATCGTCCCGGGCGACGCGATCACCAAGGACTGCACGTTCACGATCGCGGCCGAGGGCGACCACCTCACCGCCACGCCGACCGTCCCCGACGAGGTCGAGGTCGCGGACGTCACCGGCAACACCGCCGAGTCGCTCGAGCTGACCGTCGGCGCGAGCTACGCCGTCGACGGCGCGCCCCTGACCGGGGCCTCGGTGATCACCGAGGACAACAACGGCGACACCCTGACCGCGTCGATCACCGTCACCTTCCCGTTCGGCAACGCCGAGGGTTCGGCCGACGAGATCAACGTCAACGACACGCAGAACATCACCGCGACCCTGGACGACCTCACGGTGACGCTGACCCAGACCACGACCGGGCTCAACCCGAACGCCTGAGGTCCCGCTCGTGACGATGGTGGAGGCCGAGCGGCACCACCGCGCCCTCCCGCAGCCGCGCTCGCGCGTGCTGCCGGAGTGGCTGCGGTGGTGCGGCAGCGTGGTCATGTGGCTGGTCATCCTCGGGTGCCTGGCCGTGCTGACCGCTGCCGTGCTCGTCCCGCGCGTGGCCGGCGCGACGCCGTACACCGTCCTCACGGGCTCGATGCGGCCCGACCTGCCGCCCGGCACCCTCGTGGTGTCGCGGCCGGTCGAGCCCGGCGAGATCGGCATCGGCTCGGTCATCACCTACCAGCTGCGCTCGGGGCAGCCGCAGACGGTGACCCACCGGGTCGTCGAGGTCCGCAGCGACCTGTCCGGCGAGCTGTCCTGGCGCACCCGGGGCGACGCCAACAGCGCACCGGACCGCGGCTGGGTCCGTTCCGAGCAGGTCCGCGGCGAGCTGTGGTACGCCCTGCCGTGGGTCGGCCGCCCCACCCACTGGCTCACCTCCCACCAGCGCGGGGTGGCGGTCTACGTCGTCGGCCTCGGGTTGCTGGGCTACGCGGTGCTGATGTTCGCTCGGGCCGGGCACGACGTCCGGCGCCGGCGTACGGCGGTGCCGCGGTGATCCGGGCGCTCGGGGCCCTGGTCGCCCTGCTGTCCGCGGTCGTCGTCGTCCCGGCCGGGACGGCACGCGCGGAGGGCGAACAGCTCGGGCTCAGCCTCGACGGCCGGACCTGGAGCGGCTCGCTGCGCCAGCCGCTCTTCGACCCCGCGGTCCGCTGGGTGCCGGGCGACGTGCGCAGCGCCCGGTTCCTCGTGCGCAACCAGGCCGAGCAGGCCGCCGACCTCACCGTCTCGGTGGAGAAGGTGGCCCGCGACGCGCTGATCGAGACCGGGTGGCTGACGATCTCGGCCCGCGCCTCCGGCGGGAGCTGGACCGACGTCAGCAGCGCAGGCACCCACCTGCTCGTCCAGGCCGACGAGGTCGAGGCGGGCACGGTGGTGCCGGTCGAGCTCCGCGCCGACCTCGACTGGGAGGCACCCAACGCGACGATGCTGCTGGGCAGCGACCTCGACCTGCGGGTGACCCTGACCCAGTCGATGTCGGGCGGCGACGGCCCGGACGGCCCCGGCGGGCCCGACGGCCCCGGTGCCGGCCCGGACCTCGCCGGACTCGATGGCCTGCTGCCCGACACCGGAAGCGTCGTCCCGCGCTGGCTGCCCCCGCTCGCCGTCGCCCTGGCCCTGCTCGGAGCCGCGCTGGTCCTGGCCGGACGCCGCCGACGTGACGGCGGCGCCGCCGAGCAACATCCCTCCCCAGACCCCACCCCGGCCACCTCCCCGGCCGTCCCCACCCCTTCGGAGTCCCGCAGATGACCAAGCACCGCCCCCCCGCCCGTCGACGAGCCGAGCGACCCCGCCGCTCGGGCCGCGCCCGCGCCCTGCTCTCGCTGGGGGTCGTCGCGGCGCTGTCGGCCGGCCTCAGCGTGAAGGGCACCTTCGCGTTCTGGACCGACTCGGCGACCATCACCACGGGGTCGTTCTCCTCGGGCACCCTCGACATCACGCTCAACAACCTGCTCACCGGCGAGGGCGGCACCACCTCGCTGCCGTCGTTCACGTTGAGCGCGATGGTGCCGGGCGAGAGCATCGCGGCCAGCTTCCCGGTCGGCAACGCCGGGAGCGTGCCGCTGGTGTGGACCGCCGGGGGCACCGCCACCGGCAGCGGTCAGCCGCACTTCACCTTCCACCTCTTCTCCGGCACCGCCGCCAACTCCGGTACCGCGGCCGCCGGCAACCGCTCCGGCACCTGCTCCGGCGCCGCACTCGGCACGACGCAGGTGCTGCCGGCGCCCACGACGCCGCCCGCCGCGCCGGTGCTCGCGCCGCTGACGTCGACCGGCCGCACCCTCGCCCAGGGCGCCTCCGAGAACGTCTGCGTCGTCGTGGCACTGCCGGCCGCCGCCGACAACAACGCGCAGGGCAAGACCGTCAACGGCAGCCTGACCTTCAACGCCAAGCAGGTCGGGGCACCCTGACCCGATGAGACGACGACTGCGTGAGCTGGTGCTGTGGGCCGGGGCGGCCCTCGGCCTCCTCGCGGTGCTCGCGGGCGTCGCGGTGGCCTGGTTGGGCTTCAGCTTCCTGGTCTTCCGGTCCGGCTCGATGTCGCCGGAGATCGAGACCGGCGCGCTCGCGCTGGCGCGCACCGTGCCGGCGGCCGACCTGCGCGCCGGAGACGTCGTCTCGGTGCTCTCCTCGACCGGCGACCGGGTGACCCACAGGGTCGTCTCGAGCACCCTGCGCGGCGACGAGGCCACGCTGGTGCTGCAGGGCGACGCCAACTCCGCGCCGGACGACGAGGTCTACCGCGTCACCGAGGTCGAGCGGGTCTGGGCCTCGGTGCCGTGGGGCGGCTACGTCGTCGCCCACGCGCTGACCCCGCCCGGGCTGCTGGCCGCCGCCTGCCTCTCGCTGATGCTGGTCGTGGTCGGCTGGGGTGCACCGGCCGGGACCCGCGACCGCCGTCCGCGACGGCCCCGGCTGCGTCGGGGCCCGCCCCGTCACGCGGCCGCCCGGCGGCGTCGGCCCCTGCTGGTCGGCGGAACGGTGGTGCTGGTCGGGGCGCTCGGCGCCACGCTGCTCGGCGCGAGGGTCGACGCGACACTCGCCCGGTTCACCGACCAGGCCACGGTCACGACCGGTGCGTTCTCGGCGCAGACGCTCCGCCCCCCGGCGACCATCCGGTGCTTCAGCCCGGCGGCCGGTGCGGCCAGGATCGAGTGGACGCCGCCCACCAGCCAGGTGCCGGCGCCCACCGGCTACCGGCTGACCTGGATCGTCAACGGCACCGTCGTGGGGTACACCTACCCCGGGCCGGCGGAGCGGACCGCCCAGCCGCCACCGGGGTTCCTGCTGGGCGACACCACCTTCTCGGTGACCGTGGCGACCCGCTACGGCACCAGCTGGGTCAGCGCCGAGACCGGCCCGGCCCGGATCCGGGCGGTCACCGTGGTGGTGACTACCTACAGTTGTCCTGCGTGACCACCCTGCTCGCCGTCCGACCACCGCGGGCCGCCGCGCTGGCGGCAGCGGGGGTGGCGGTGGGACTGGTCGCGGTGCTGGTCGCGGTGCTGGCCTGGCCGGCGACCGACGCCCGGGCCAACGCCGACGTGGGCTCGGCCGAGCTCAGCCGCGACCGGGTGTCGTGGGGCACCTCGCTGGAGCCCGAGCCGCTGCTCTCGCCCGACCTGGAGTGGTGGGCCGGCGACGAGCGCTCGGTGACCTGGTGGGTGCGCAACACCGGCACCAGCACCACGGACGTCGACGTGGTGATCGCGCGCACCGCCGCACCCACACCCCTCGCGGAGGGTCAGCTGTCGCTCGCGGCCCGCGCCGGGCGCGGGGAGTGGACGGTGTTCACCGCGCAGGACGACGTGGTCGTGGTGCCGGTGCGCGACCTGGCGCCGTCGGCCACGGCCGAGGTCACCCTGCGGGGGTGGCTCGGACCGCAGAGCGCTCCCGCGGTGGTGCCGGTCGACCAGCTGACCTTCACCGCCGAGCTGGTCGCCCCCGACACCCGCCGGGTGGGCGAGCCGGTCGGCCGCGACAACGCCAACCTCGAGCTGATCCCCGTCTTCCTCACGGCCGCGCTGCTGCTGCTGGCCGTCACCTGGTGGACCACCCGCCGCTGGCGGCACCGCCCCGTCGACGGGTCCGACTCCTACCTGGTCTGAGCGAGACGGCGCGGACCGGACGGCGATGGGACCGGCGCACGGGGCGGTGGTGAGGAGTTCTAGCGTTGCCTCGTGCCCCCACCCACGATCGGCGTCCTCGCGCTGCAGGGCGACGTCCGCGAGCACGTCGCCGCGCTGACCGCGCTCGGCGCGCGGGCCACCACCGTGCGCCGGCCCGACGAGCTCGCCGCCGTCGACGCGCTGGTGCTGCCCGGCGGCGAGTCGACCACGATGGTCAAGCTGGCGCGCGCCTTCGGGCTCCTCGAGCCGCTGCGGGAGCGGCTGGCCACCGGGCTCCCGGCGTTCGGCACCTGCGCCGGCATGATCCTGCTCGCCGACCGCATCGTCGACGGCGCCGCCGGCCAGGAGACGCTCGGCGGGCTCGACATCACCGTGCGCCGCAACGCCTTCGGCCGCCAGGTCGACTCCTTCGAGGGACCGGTGGCGGTGCGCGGCCTCGACGAGCCGGTGCACGGGGTCTTCATCCGGGCGCCCTGGGTCGAGCAGGTCGGTGCGGGCGTCGAGGTGCTGGCCCGGGTGGCCACCGACGACGGCGAGCACCCGGTCGCCGTGCGCCAGGGCCGGCTGCTCGCGACGTCGTTCCACCCCGAGGTGGGCGACGACAGCCGGCTGCACCGGCTGTTCCTGGACCTGGTGGGCGGCTGAGCCACCCGCCGCCCCGGGGTCGGTAGGATCGGACGGCCGCCCGGCACGCCGGTGCGGCCGAGGACCTCGAAGACGAACGCAGACGACCGAGCCGCCGCGCGCCGCGTGGAGACGGCCGGCAGGAGAAGAGGGGCGCCATGTCCGGCCACTCCAAGTGGGCGACCACCAAGCACAAGAAGGCGGTCATCGACGCCAAGCGCGGCAAGATGTTCGCCAAGCTGATCAAGAACGTCGAGGTCGCGGCCCGGATGGGCGGCGGCGACCCGGCGGGCAACCCCACGCTCTACGACGCCATCCAGAAGGCCAAGAAGTCCTCGGTCCCCAACGACAACATCGACCGCGCGGTCAAACGCGGGGCGGGCCTCGAGACCGGCGGCGCCGACTACCAGACGATCATGTACGAGGGCTACGGCCCCAGCGGCGTCGCGATGCTCATCGAGTGCCTCACCGACAACCGCAACCGGGCCGCGATGGAGGTCCGCACCGCGATGACCCGCAACGGCGGCTCGCTGGCCGACCCGGGGTCGGTGTCGTTCCTGTTCAACCGCAAGGGCGTGGTGATCGTGCCCGCCGAGCAGGAGGGCCGCGAGGTCTCCGAGGACGACGTGCTGGAGGCGACGCTCGAGGCCGGCGCCGACGAGGTCAACGACCTCGGCGGGGCGTTCGAGGTCGTCTCGGAGCCCGGCGACCTGGTCGGCGTCCGCACCGCCCTACAGGCGGCCGGCATCGACTACGACTCCGCCGAGGCGTCGTTCGTGCCCGACAACAAGGTGGCGCTCGACAAGGAGGCCGCGGCCAAGCTGTTCCGGCTCGTCGACGTCCTCGAGGACCTCGACGACGTGCAGAACATCTTCGCCAACTTCGACGTCGCCGACGAGGTCATGGCCGAGCTCGACGCCTGAGCCGGTCGTCCGGGTCGTCGGGGTCGCCCGGGCCGGGCGTGTCGGTCCGCCGGTGGCGCGGACCGGCGGCTAGCGTGGTCTCCGAACACCTGTTCGGACGACGAGAGGCCACCGATGCGCGTGCTGGGGATCGACCCCGGGCTGACCCGCTGCGGTATGGGCGTGGTCGACGGGGACGTGGGGCGTCCCCTCACGCTGGTCGACGTCAACGTGCTGCGCACGTCGTCGTCGCTGCCGGTGGCCGAGCGGCTGGTGACGATCGAGAAGGGCGTCGACGCCTGGCTCGACGAGCACCGGCCCGACGCCGTCGCGGTCGAGCGGGTCTTCGCCCGCAGCGACGTCAGTACCGTGATGGGGACCGCCCAGGCCAGCGGTATCGCCATGGTCTGCGCTGCCCGGCGCGGCCTGCCGCTCGCGCTGCACACCCCGAGCGAGGTCAAGGCCGCGGTGTCGGGCAACGGCCGGGCCGACAAGGCGCAGGTCGGTGCGATGGTGACCCGCATCCTGCGCCTCGACGCGATGCCCCGCCCGGCCGACGCCTCCGACGCGCTGGCGCTCGCCATCACCCACATCTGGCGGGGCGGTGCCCAGGCCAGGATCGACGCCGCGCTCGCCGCGGCCGGCAGGAGGATCCGTTGATCGCCTTCGTCCGCGGCCAGGTGGCCGCCGTGACCCTGTCGAGCGCCGTCGTCGAGGTCGGCGGCGTCGGGCTCGAGGTGATGTGCACGCCCGGCACCCTGGCCACGCTGCGCCCCGGCCACACCGCGACCCTGCCGACCAGCATGGTGGTGCGCGAGGACTCGCTGACCCTGTTCGGCTTCGCCGACGAGGACGAGAAGCAGGTCTTCGAGCTCGTGCAGACCGCCTCCGGCGTCGGGCCGAAGGTGGCCCAGGCGATCACCGCCGTGCTGGCCCCCGACGACCTGCGCCGCGCGATCGCCTCCGACGACGTCAAGACGCTGACCAAGGTGCCGGGCATCGGCCAGAAGGGCGCGCAGCGGATCATCCTCGAGCTCAAGGACCGGATCGGCGCCCCGACCGGTGCGCGGCCCGTCGGCACGGTCGCGGCCGCGGCGCCGTGGCGAGACCAGGTGCACCAGGGCCTGGTCGGGCTCGGCTGGTCCGCCCGTGACGCCGAGAAGGCGGTTGAGGCGGTCTCCGACCAGGCAGGCGACGCCCCCGACGTGCCGTTGCTGCTGCGCGCGGCGCTGCAGACGCTGAGCCGGGCCTGACGTGCACGAGGACGACCTGGCCGCGGCCGAGGAACGACACCTGGGCTCGCTCACGGCCGCCGAGGCCGAGGGCGACGAGCGCGCCGTCGAGGCCGCGCTGCGCCCGCGCTCGCTCGACGAGGTGGTGGGGCAGGGCCGGGTGCGGGCCCAGCTCGGCCTGGTGCTCGAGGCGGCCCGCCAGCGCGGCCGCGCGCCCGACCACGTGCTGCTCTCGGGGCCTCCCGGTCTCGGCAAGACCACCCTGGCGATGATCATCGCCCACGAGATGTCCACCCCGCTGCGGCTGACCAGCGGCCCGGCCATCACCCACGCCGGCGACCTCGCCGCCATCCTGTCGGGCATGAACGAGGGCGACGTCCTCTTCGTCGACGAGATCCACCGGATGTCGCGCCCGGCCGAGGAGATGCTCTACATGGCGATGGAGGACTTCCGGGTCGACGTCGTCATCGGCAAGGGCCCCGGCGCCACCGCCATCCCGCTCGAGATCCCGCCGTTCACGCTGGTCGGCGCCACCACCCGCGCCGGGCTGCTCCCCGGCCCGCTGCGCGACCGGTTCGGGTTCACCGGCCACCTGGAGTTCTACGAGCCCGGCGAGCTCGACCTCATCGTCCGGCGCTCGGCCGGCCTGCTCGGCGTCGAGCTCACCGACGACGGCGCCGCCGAGATCGCCTCGCGGTCGCGGGGCACCCCCCGGATCGCCAACCGGCTGCTGCGCCGGGTGCGCGACTTCGCCCAGGTGCGCGCCGACGGCGTCGTCACCCTCGGGGTCGCCCGCGCCGCCCTCGAGCTCTACGAGGTCGACGAGCTGGGGCTCGATCGGCTCGACGCCGCGGTGCTCGACGTGCTCTGCCGCCGGTTCGGCGGCGGCCCGGTCGGCATCTCCACGCTGGCGGTCGCGGTGGGGGAGGAGCGCGAGACCGTCGAGGAGGTCGCCGAGCCGTTCCTGGTGCGCAGCGGCTTCCTCGCGCGCACGCCGCGGGGCCGGGTCGCCACCGCCGCGGCGTGGGCCCACCTCGGCCTGAGCGCCCCCGCGGGCTCGCTGCCGGGCGCCCCGGGCCCCGGCGAGGCCACCCTGTTCGAGGAGTGAGCGGGCGTCGTGGCGGGCCTCGTGGGCGCCGCGGACGGCGTCGTCGGAGGGACCGTCCGGACGATCGCGGGCGGATGCGACGGCGGGGGAGCGCCGGGGCTACACTGACCCGTCGGTCGGCCCCCCACGACGGTGTGGCCATCCCGGGGCATCCCCGTCCCGCACTCCCCAGAGGCATCCAAGAGGTCGTTTGTCGTGCAACAGTTCGCCCAGATCCTGCCGCTCGTCGGCATCGTCCTCCTCTTCTGGTTGCTGGTCATCCGGCCGCAGATGAGGCGACAGCGGGAACTCCAGCGCATGCAGTCGGCGTTGTCAGTCGGGGACGAGGTGATGCTGACGTCGGGCATCGCCGGCACCCTCCGCGAGACCCATGACGACTTCCTCCGCGTCGAGATCGCCGACGGGGTCAGCATCAAGGTCGCCCGTGGGGCGATCGGCTCCATCCTGACCGACCGCACCACCACCGAGCCCGACCCTGGTCACCAGGGCGAGCCTGAGGAGAGCTGAGAAGATGGCACGCAAGACCGCCCGGCCCGGTCGCACCCTGGTGGTGTTCTTCCTCGGGCTGGCGATCGCCTACGGGGCCGTGGCCCTGGGCAAGCAGTGGACCCCCGAGCTCGGCCTGGACCTCCAGGGCGGCACCCGGATCACCCTGATCGCGAAGGGTGACCCGACCGACGAGAGCATGGAGGAGGCCCGCCAGATCGTCGACCAGCGCGTCAACGGCTCGGGTGTCACCGAGGCCGAGGTGGTGACCGAGAGCGGTCGCATCATCGTGGTCGAGATCCCCGGCGAGACCCGGCGCGACCTGGTGGAGACCGTGCAGCGCCAGGCCCAGCTGCGGTTCCGGCTGGTGGCGTGCTCGCCGTTCGGCGGCGTCTGCAGCACCGGCGCCGGCACCGGCACCGGCGTGCCCGGCGACCCCGGCACCGGCCAGCCCGAGCCCGGCGCGGGCGTCACGGCTCCGGCCGACCCGGCCCCCGAGGGCCAGGGCGGCGGCCAGGGGAACGGCCAGGGCCAGGACGCCGGCCAGGGTGACGGTGCCGGCGAGGGTGCCGGCGAAGGTGCCGGCGACGGCGCGCCGGAGGGCAGCGCCAACCGCGCGGCGACGTCGTACGCCCAGGGCGAGACCCCGAGCGACGCGCCCAGCGCTACCGACGCGCCTACGGACGCGCCCAGTGACGCACCCAGCGACGCCCCGACCCCCGACGCCTCCGAGGGCCCGGCCGCCGGCGGCACCGAGGGCGCCCAGGTGATCCCGGCCCCCGAGGGCGGACCCAACGTCGGCAAGCCGCTGGAGTGGTACAAGGCCCCCAACCAGGAGGCCATCGACGCCTACAACGCGTTCGAGTGCCCCCCGCCCGGCACCCCCGCGAACGTCGAGGACGACCCGGCCAAGCCGCTGATCAGCTGCGACACCGAGACCGGTGCCAAGTACCTCATGTCGGCCTCGATGATCGAGGGCACGGCGCTCAAGGACGCCGCGGCCGAGATCCCGCAGCAGTCGGTGCAGTACGTCGTGACCCTCAAGTTCGACGGCCCCGGCACCGAGAAGTTCGCCGAGATCTCCGAGAAGCTGTTCGGCACCGAGGACCTGTTCGCGATCGTCCTCGACGGCCAGGTGCTCTCGGCGCCCACCATGGAGGGCCTGATCACCAACGGCGAGGCCCAGATCTCCGGTGACTTCACCCAGGCCTCCGCCGAGAGCCTGGCGACCAGCCTGAAGTTCGGCGCCCTGCCGGTCGCGTTCGAGGACCCCTCGACCGAGACCATCGGCCCCTCGCTGGCCGGTGACCAGCTCAGCGCCGGTCTGGTCGCGGGCGGCTTCGGCCTCGGCCTGGTGCTGATCTACTGCATGCTCTACTACCGCGGCCTCGGCCTGGTCGTGGTCGCCTCGCTGCTCGTCGCCGCCGCGGCGACGTACGCCCTGGTGCTGCTGCTCAGCAAGACCGCGGGCTTCACGCTCACCCTGCCCGGCATCGCCGGCCTGATCATCGCGGTCGGTGTCACCGCCGACTCCTTCATCATCTTCTTCGAGCGCATCCGAGATGAGATGCGTGAGGGCAAGTCGATGCGGGTCGCGGTCGAGACCGGCTGGAAGCGGGCCAAGGTCACCCGCCTCGCGGCCCAGGTCGTCTCGCTGCTCTCGGCGGCGGTGCTCTACATCTTCGCCACCGGCGCGGTGAAGGGCTTCGGCTTCGCGCTGGGCCTGAGCACGATCGTCGACCTCGCGATCCTGTTCTGGTTCACCAAGCCGATGGTCTCGTGGCTCGGCCAGTTCCACTTCTTCAACAGCGGGCACCGGCTCTCGGGCCTCAGCAAGGGGACGCTCGGCATGGACGCCGCTCCCACCGTTCCGCAGGGAGGTCGCGCCTGATGGGCAAGTTCTCACGTCTCGGCAACGACCTCTACGGAGGCCGCAAGTCGATCGACTTCGTCCACGGGCGGGTGCTGTGGTACCTCGTCTCGACGGTGCTGGTCGCCGCCGCGATCGGCATCCTCGTGATCAAGGGGCTCAACTTCGGCATCGAGTTCACCGGCGGCACGCAGTACCGCGTGCCGGTGGCCGCCGCCGACGCCACCCAGGAGCGCGCCGACGAGCTGCGCGAGGCGGTCGCGGACGTCGGCATCGAGAACGCCGAGGCGCCGACCGTGACGACCGCCGGCGACGACAGCCTGCTGGTGCAGGTCGAGGAGCTCACCCAGGACGAGAGCGACCAGCTCGTGGAGGCGATCGAGGCGACCGTCCCCACCACCGGCGAGATCTCCCAGGACGAGATCAGCGCCAGCTGGGGTGAGCAGGTGGCCGAGCGGGCCATCCTCGGCGTGATCGTCTTCCTGGTGCTGGTGCTCATCTTCATCGCGCTGTACTTCCGCGAGTGGAAGATGTCGGTGGCCAGCTTCGTGGCGCTGGCGCACGACGTGATCATCACCGTGGGCGTCTACTCGCTCTCGGGCTTCCAGGTCACCCCGTCTGCGGTCACCGGCCTGCTCGCGATCCTCGGCTTCTCGCTCTACGACACGGTCGTGGTGTTCGACAAGGTCAAGGAGAACACCTCGGCCATGCGCGAGAACCGACAGACCTACGCCGAGGCCGCCAACCTCGCGGTCAACCAGACGCTGGTGCGCTCGATCAACACCGGCATCGTGGCGCTGATCCCGATCGGCGCGATCCTGTTCACCAGCGCGGTGCTGCTGGGCGCGAGCTCGCTGCAGGACCTGGCGCTCTCGCAGTTCGTCGGCATGGCGGTCGGCGTCTACTCCTCGATCTTCCTGGCCCCGCGGGTGCTGGTGCACCTCAAGGCCAACGAGACCGAGGTGGTGCTCGCCGAGCGCCGTGCCAAGGCCCGGGCCCGCGCCGCGGCCGACCGCTACGCCGCGGTGCCGGCGTTCACCGAGGACCTCCCGGTGGGCTCCGACCCCGACGGTGCCGACGACGACGACGACCTCCTCGGCGACGACGAGCCGCTCGACCAGCCGCGGGTGGCGCCGCAGCGGGCGTCGGAGGCGCTGGGCCGCGGCCGGGTGGTGCCCGAGCAGACCCGGCCGGTGCGCCAGTCGCAGTCGTCGGGCCGCCAGCAGCCGACCCGCCAGCCGCGCTCCAAGCGGGGCAAGAAGTGACCCAGGGCTCCGGGGAGCCGCGGACCGCCGCCGTCGAGGCGCTCCAGCGCCTGGTCGTCGACGTTCCCGACTACCCGGAGCCCGGGATCGTGTTCAAGGACATCACCCCGCTGCTGGCCGACCACGACGGCTTCACCGCAGTCGTGGCCGCGCTGGCCGAGGCGGGCCGCGACGCCGACGGGCGCGTGGTCGTCGACAAGGTGATCGGCATGGAGGCGCGCGGCTTCATCCTGGCCGCGCCGGTCGCGCTCGCGCTCGGCACCGGCTTCGTGCCGGTGCGCAAGGCCGGCAAGCTGCCCCGGGCCACGCACGCGGTGTCCTACGACCTCGAGTACGGCAGCGCCACCCTCGAGCTGCACACCGACGCCATCGCCCCCGGCGACCGGGTGCTCCTGGTCGACGACGTGCTCGCCACCGGCGGCACCGTGCGGGCGACCCGCGAGCTGGTGGAGCAGTGCGGGGGAGAGGTCGTCGCGTTCAGCGTGCTGCTCGAGCTGGGCTTCCTCGACGGCCGGGCGGCGCTCGGCGACCTCCCGGTCGTCTCGCTCCAGACCATCTGATCCGCTCGCGGGTCGACGCCTAGACTGGTCGGGTGACCGAGGACCGCGCCGCCCCGCCCCGGCAGGAGCGCGCGGCGCCCCGCCCCGGTGACCGCGGCGAGGGGCCCCCGTCGGCCCGCGGGATGCGCGCCCGGCTGGCCCGGGTCGGCACCCGGCCGCAGAGCGGCAACCCAGTGCTCGAGCCGCTGTTCCGCGTCGTACGCGCCAACCACCCGAAGGCCGACCTGGGCCTGATCGAGCGCGCCTACACGACCGCTGAGAAGCTGCACGCCACCCAGCTGCGCAAGAGCGGCGACCCCTACATCACCCACCCGCTCGCGGTGACCACGATCCTCGCCGACATCGGCATGACCGAGCCGACGCTGGTGGCGGCGCTGCTGCACGACACGGTCGAGGACACGCCGTACACCCTCGACCAGGTGCGCACCGACTTCGGCGACGAGGTGGCCCGGCTCGTCGACGGCGTGACCAAGCTCGACAAGGTCAAGTACGGCGACTCGGCGCAGGCCGAGACCATCCGCAAGATGATCGTCGCGATGTCGCGCGACATCCGGGTGCTGGTGATCAAGCTCGCCGACCGGCTCCACAACATGCGCACCCTGCGCTACGTCAAGCCCGAGACCCAGGAGCGGGTCGCGCGCGAGACGCTCGACATCTACGCGCCGCTGGCCCACCGGCTCGGCATGAACACCATCAAGTGGGAGCTCGAGGACCTCGCGTTCGCGACCCTGCACCCCAAGATCTACGACGAGATCGTGCGGATGGTGGCCGAGCGCGCGCCCTCGCGCGACCAGTTCCTCGCCGAGGTGATCAGCCAGGTCGAGGGCGACCTGCGCGAGGCCAAGGTCAAGGCGACCGTCACCGGCCGGCCCAAGCACTACTACTCCATCTACCAGAAGATGATCGTCGGCGGCCGCGAGTTCAGCGACATCTACGACCTGGTCGGCATCCGGATCCTCGTGGCCGAGGACCGCGACTGCTACTCCGTCCTCGGCGTGCTGCACTCGCGCTGGAACCCGGTGCTCGGCCGGTTCAAGGACTACGTCGCGATGCCGAAGTTCAACCTCTACCAGTCGCTGCACACCACGGTGATCGGGCCGCAGGGCAAACCGGTGGAGATGCAGATCCGGACCTTCGCCATGCACCGCCGCGCCGAGTACGGCGTCGCGGCGCACTGGAAGTACAAGGAGGACGGCCGGGCCGGCGTCGACACCGAGCGCCGCGGCGACCTCGACGACATGACCTGGGTGCGCCAGCTGCTCGACTGGCAGAGCGACGTCGAGGACCCGGGCGAGTTCCTGGAGTCGCTGCGCTTCGAGATCAACCGCGCCGAGACCTACGTGTTCACGCCGCGCGGCGACGTGATCGCGCTGCCCGCCGGCGCGACCCCCGTCGACTTCGCCTACGCCGTGCACACCGAGGTCGGCCACCACACGATCGGCGCCCGGGTCAACGGGCGGCTGGTGCCGCTGGAGTCGACGCTCGAGAACGGCGACGTTGTGGAGGTCTTCACCTCCAAGGCCCAGAACGCCGGTCCGTCGCGCGACTGGCTGGGCTTCGTCAAGTCGCCGCGGGCCCGCTCCAAGATCCGTCAGTGGTTCACCAAGGAGCGCCGCGAGGAGGCGATCGAGCAGGGCAAGGAGCAGATCGCCCGGCTGATGCGCAAGGAGGGGCTGCCGCTCAAGCGGCTGATGTCGCACGAGTCGCTCACCCTGGCCGCCGAGCACTTCAAGATCGCCGACGTGTCCGCGCTCTACGCCGCCGTCGGCGAGGGCAACCTGAGCGCGCAGGCCGTCGTCCGCCGGGTGATCGAGGTGCACGGCGGCGACATGGGCGCCCAGGAGGACCTGGCCGAGGCGGTCACCATCACCCGCCGCGGCCGGCCCAAGGCGCCGTCGGGCGGCGACGCGGGCGTGATCGTCAAGGGTGCGCCCGACGTGTGGGTCAAGCTGGCGAAGTGCTGCACGCCGGTGCCGCCCGACGAGATCCTGGGCTTCGTGACCAAGGGCGGCGGCGTCTCGGTGCACCGCACCGACTGCACCAACGCCGCGGAGCTGAAGAACCAGCCGGAGAAGCTGCTCGAGGTCGAGTGGGCCCCGACCGGTTCGTCGTCGTTCCTGGTCAACATCCAGGTCGAGGCCCTCGACCGGGCCCGGCTCCTCTCCGACATCACCATGGCGCTCTCCGACACCCACGTGAACATCCTCAGCGCCCAGCTCTCCACCTCCCGCGACCGGGTCGCCAAGAGCCGGTTCAGCTTCGAGATGGCCGAGAGCAAGCACCTCGACACCGTCCTCAAGGCCGTCCGCAGCGTCCCCGGCGTCTTCGACGCCTACCGCGTCACCAGCTGATCCCCGCCGAGTCGGGGGGTGTGGCGGGGCGGAGAGACCCCCACGCGACCCAGGGGGACGACCAAGGGGT
>NZ_JAFFJT010000021.1 GCF_016924665.1 Nocardioides sp. SYSU D00038 | reverse complement strand
CCCCCCCCCCCCCCCCCCCGCGCCCCCCCCCCGGGCGGGGTTTCGCCGCCCCCCCCCCCCCCCCGACTCGGCAATCCTGGGTCAGCACTCGAGGATCAGGGTGACGGGGCCGTCGTTGACCGACTCGACCCGCATGTCGGCGCCGAACAGGCCGCGGGCGACGGTGGCGCCGAGGCGCTCGAGCTCGGTGCAGACCGCGTCGTAGAGCGGCTCGGAGACCGGGCTCGGCGCGGCGGCCTGCCAGGTGGGGCGGCGGCCCTTGCGGGCGTCGCCGTAGAGGGTGAACTGGCTGACCACCAGCACCGGCGCCCCGACCTCGGACGCCGACCGCTCGTCGCGGAGCAGGCGCAGCTCCCAGACCTTGCGGGCCACCCAGACGGCCTCGTCGGGGCCGTCGGTGTGGGTGACGCCGAGGTAGACCAGCAGCCCCGGCCCGTCGATCGCACCGACGACGCGCTCGTCGACGGTCACCGAGGCGCGCAGCACCCGCTGGACGACGGCGCGCACGACGCCGCGCTCAGCCGGAGAAGTCGGCCGAGGCGCGGCGGGCCATGTCGAGGAACGACCGGCGCGACTCGAGGTTCTCCTCGAGCTCCTTGACCTGCTTGTCGTTGCCGGCCGCGCGGGCCTTCTCGAGGTCGGCCTCGACCTTCGCGATCGCCGCCTCGAGCTTGGAGACCATGTCGTCGGCGCGCCGCGACTTCTCGGGGTCGGAGCGCTGCCACTGCTCGTCCTCGACCTTGCGGATCGCCTGCTCGACGGCGCGGATCCGGCCCTCGAGCTCCTTCATCCGGTCGCGGGGCACCTTGCCGGCGGCGTCCCAGCGGTCGGCGATGTCGCGGAAGGCCCGCTTGGCGCTCTCGAGGTCGGTGACCGGCACCAGCGCCTCGGCCTCGACCAGCAGCTTCTCCTTGACCTCGGCGTTGCCGGCGAACTCCGCGTCGAGCGCGGCGTTGGCGGCGTCGCGGGCCCCGAAGAACTGGTCCTGGGCGCCGCGGAACCGCTTCCACAGCGCGTCGTCGACGTCCTTGGGTGCCGGCCCGGCGGCCTTCCACTGCCGCATCAGCTCGCGGTAGGCGCCGGCGGTCGGGCCCCACTCGGTCGAGTCGGCGAGCTTCTCGGCCTCCTTGACCAAGCGCTCCTTGACCACCCGCGCGGCGTCGCGCTTCTCGTTCTGCTCGGCGAAGTGCACCTTGCGGTGCCGCGTGTACGCCGTGCGCGCGGTCGAGAACCGCCGCCACAGAGCGTCGTCGGAGGCGCGGTCGATGCGGGGCAGCGCCTTCCACTGCTCGAGCAGGTCGCGCAGCCGGTTGGCGCCGTTGCGCCAGTCGGTGCCCTCGGCGACGGCCTCGGCCTCGGCGACCAGCTTCTCCTTGGCCTCCTTGGCCTCGGCGGTGCGCTGGGCGCGCTCGACCTTGCGCGCCTCGCGCTGGGTGTCGATGACGGGGCCGAGGTCGGTCAGCCGCTGCTCGAGGGCGGCCAGGTCGCCGACGGCGTTGGCGCCGGTCACCTGGGCCCGCACGGTCCGCACCGACTCCGTGGCCTCCTCGGGGGTGAGCTTGGCGCCCTTGACCCGCTGCTCGAGCAGCTCGACCTCGGCGACCAGCGCGTCGTAGCGCTTCACGTAGAAGGCGAGCGCCTCCTCGGGGCTGCCTGCGGCGTACTGTCCGACGGAGCGCTCGCCGTCGGCGGTCCGCACGTAGACGGTCCCGTCGTCGTCGACCCGACCCCACTGATCGCTCGTCACCGCAGTCCTCTTCGCCTCGTCGCCACCGGGCCCGGGGCTGTCCACCCGACCCGTCACCGACCTCCTCGCCGGCGCGCAGTGGCCCATGCTAGTCAGACCCGGGCCCGGGCGGTCGCCCCCGGCCAATACCGATGCGGCGTCGTGACATCGGAGTGGATACGGTGAGCGGGTGTTGATCGCCGGCTTCCCCGCGGGTCCGTGGGGCACCAACTGCTACGTCGTCGCCACCGGGCCGGGGGCGGAGTGCGTGGTGGTCGATCCCGGCAAGGACGCCGCCGACGGCGTCGCCGAGGTGGTCCGGCAGCACCGGCTGAAGCCGGTCTCCGTGCTCGTCACCCACGGGCACGTCGACCACATGTGGTGCGTCGCGCCGGTCGCCGGCACCTACGACGCGACGGCCTGGATCCACCCGCAGGACCGGCACCTGCTCGCCGACCCGATGCAGGGCATGTCGCGCGAGACCGCCGCGATGCTGCTCGGCGGACGCCACGAGTTCGCCGAGCCCGACGACGTGCGCGAGCTCGCCGACCACCAGGACCTCGAGCTGGCCGGCCTGCGGTTCGTGGTCGACCACACCCCGGGCCACACCGAGGGCTCGGTCACCTTCCGGACGCCGTACGACGCCGACGACGTCAGCGAGGTCCTGTTCGCCGGCGACCTGCTGTTCGCCGGCTCGATCGGGCGCACCGACCTGCCCGGCGGCGACCACGCCACGATGCTGCGCACCCTGGCCACCAAGGTGCTCCCGCTCGCCGACGACGTCGTGGTGCTGCCCGGCCACGGCGAGCAGACCTCCATCGGTCGCGAGCGCGCGACCAACCCGTTCCTGCAGGACCTCGACCTCGACGTGCCGGGGAGTCGTCCCGCTCCCATCACCCGAGGCCTCTGACCGATGAACGCCAAGCCCACCCCGCTGAGCGGGTTCCCCGAGCTGCTGCCCGCCCAGCGCACCGTCGAGCGCGAGGTCATCGCCTCGCTCTCGCGCACCTTCGAGCTGCACGGGTTCGCCAACATCGAGACCCGCGTGGTGGAGCCGCTCGACCGGCTGGCCAAGGGCGGCGAGATCGACAAGGAGATCTACGTCCTGCGCCGCCTCCAGGCGGGGGAGGGCGAGGGCGACTCCGGGCTCGGCATGCACTTCGACCTCACCGTGCCGTTCGCCCGCTACGTGCTGGAGAACTCCGGCCACCTGGAGTTCCCGTTCCGGCGCTTCCAGATCCAGCCGGCCTGGCGGGGCGAGCGGCCGCAGGAGGGCCGCTACCGCCAGTTCACCCAGGCCGACATCGACATCGTCGGGCAGGGCGAGCTCGCCTTCCACCACGACGTCGAGGTGGTGCGGGTGATGGTGGAGGCGCTCGACGCGCTGCCGCTGCCCGCGCTGTCGTTCCAGGTCAACAACCGCAAGCTGATCCAGGGCTTCTACCGCGGCCTCGGCATCGGCGACGTCACTGCTGCCATCCGCGTCATCGACAAGCTCGACAAGCTGCCTCCCGACGCGGTCGCCGCGCAGCTGGTGGAGCAGGCAGGTGCCACGCCCGAGCAGGCCGAGCGTTGCCTCGAGCTGGCCACGATCCGGGTCGCCGACACGTCGTTCGTCGAGCGGGTCCGGGCGCTCGGCGTGGAGGACGAGCTGCTCGAGACCGGTCTGGCCGAGCTGGCGGCCGTCGTCGAGGGCTGTGCCGGGTCGGTCAGCGACCACGTCACCGTCGAGGCCAACCTGCGCATCGCCCGCGGGCTCGACTACTACACCGGCACCGTGCTCGAGATCTTCATGGCGGGCTACGAGCGGCTGAAGTCCGTTGGCGGGGGCGGGCGCTACGACGCCCTGGCCGACGACGGTCGTACGACGTACCCCGGTGTGGGCGTGTCCTTCGGCGTCTCGCGCACCCTGATCCCGCTGCTGGCCGACGGCGTGCTGGCGGGTAGCCGGCCGGTGCCGAGCGCGGTGCTCGTCGCGCTGGCCGACGAGGAGTCGCGCGGGTCCAGCGACGCGGTCGCCGCCGCCCTGCGCTCGCGCGGCGTCGCGTGCGAGGTCGCCGCGAGCCCGCAGAAGTTCGGCAAGCAGATCCGCTACGCCGAGCGGCGCGGCATCCCGTTCGTCTGGTTCATCGGCGCCGACGGCGGCCACGAGGTCAAGGACATCAGGTCGGGGGAGCAGGTGCCGGCCGACCCGGCCGCCTGGACCCCGCCGGGCGAGGACCTGCGTCCCCGCATCATCCGCACCACCACCGAGGAGCAGCAGTGATTCGCACCCAGGACGCCGGCGCGCTGCGCGCCGAGCACGTCGGCCGCACCGTCACCCTCGCGGGGTGGGTCGCCAACCGGCGCGACCACGGCGGGGTCGCCTTCATCGACCTGCGCGAGGCGAGCGGCGTCGTGCAGGTGGTGGTCCGCGACGAGGAGGTCGCCCACCAGCTGCGTGCGGAGTACTGCCTCAAGGTCACCGGCGAGGTGATCCGCCGCAAGGAGGGCAACGAGAACCCCAACCTCGCCACCGGCGAGGTCGAGGTCGTCGCCAGCGCGGTCGAGGTGCTGAGCGAGTCGGCGCCGCTGCCGTTCCCGATCTCCGACACCCAGTCGTCGGGGGGCGAGGTGGGCGAGGAGGTCCGCCTGAAGCACCGCTACCTCGACCTGCGCCGCTCCGGCCCGGCCGCGGCGCTGCGGCTGCGCAGCGAGGTCAGCAAGACCGCCCGCGGCGTGCTCGACCGCCACGGGTTCGTGGAGGTCGAGACCCCCACCCTGACCCGCTCCACGCCCGAGGGCGCCCGCGACTTCCTGGTGCCGGCCCGGCTGCGCCCCGGCAGCTGGTACGCCCTGCCGCAGAGCCCCCAGCTGTTCAAGCAGCTGCTCATGGTCGGTGGCCTCGAGCGCTACTACCAGATCGCGCGCTGCTACCGCGACGAGGACTTCCGCGCCGACCGCCAGCCGGAGTTCACCCAGCTCGACATCGAGATGAGCTTCGTCGAGCAGGACGACGTGATCGCCCTGACCGAGGAGCTGCTGGTCGAGCTGTGGCGCCTGGTGGGACACGAGATCCAGACGCCGCTGCCGCGGTTGACCTACGCCGACGCGATGGCCCGGTTCGGCTCCGACAAGCCCGACCTGCGGATGGGCCAGGAGCTCGTCGACTGCACCGACTACTTCAAGGACACCCCGTTCCGGGTCTTCCAGGCGCCGTACGTCGGCGCGGTGGTGATGCCGGGGGGAGCGAGCCAGCCCCGCAAGCAGCTCGACGCCTGGCAGGAGTGGGCGAAGCAGCGCGGCGCCCGCGGCCTGGCCTACGTGCTGTTCGGCGAGGACGGCGAGCTCGGTGGCCCGGTCGCCAAGAACCTCTCGGAGGAGGAGCGTGCCGGCCTGCGCGAGCACCTCGGCGCCGAGCCGGGCGACTGCGCGTTCTTCGGCGCGGGCGCGGTCAAGTCCACCCGCGGGCTGCTCGGCGCCGCGCGCCTGGAGGTCGGCCGCCGCTGCGGCCTGATCGACGAGTCGGCCTGGAGCCACGTCTGGGTCGTCGACGCCCCGCTGTTCGAGCCGGCCTCCGACGCCACCGCGGCCGGCGACGTCGCCGTCGGCCAGGGCGAGTACACCGCCGTCCACCACGCCTTCACGTCGCCGCAGGACCTCGACGCCTTCGACGCCGACCCCGCCAACGCGCTGGCCTGGGCCTACGACATCGTCTGCAACGGCAACGAGATCGGCGGCGGCTCGATCCGTATCCACCGCGAGGACGTGCAGAAGCGGGTCTTCGCCGTGATGGGGCTGCCCGAGGAGGAGGCGCAGGAGAAGTTCGGCTTCCTCCTCGACGCCTTCAAGTACGGCGCGCCGCCCCACGGCGGCATCGCGTTCGGCTGGGACCGGATCACCGCGCTGCTCGCCGGCACCGACAACATCCGCGAGGTCATCGCCTTCCCCAAGTCCGGCGGGGGCTACGACCCCCTCACCGCCGCTCCTGCGCCGATCACGCCCGAGCAGCGCAAGGAAGCCGGTGTCGACGCCGTTGCGACGGAGGACGTCGCCTCCGAGGGCTGATCCGGCGAAGGGCAGGCGTCCAGGTCGAGACCAGATCGTTACACGCTGGGGACCTCCGCCGCGGCGCGGTTCACATAGAGTCTGGACGCCGGTGGGGTGCACGCCCCACGGTCCCGGGCTTGCGAAAGGGGAACACCTGTGACGTTGACGGCCTCCGTGGAGCCGCACGGTGACGACAACTTCTCCGACGTCGAGGGTGACTCCCAGACGGCGGTCGCGGGTCGGTCGCCGATGCAGCTGGCCGTCGCCCGGTTCCGGGCCGACAAGCTGTCGATGGTGTCCTTCGCGATCTCGGTGTTCATCGTGCTCTGCGCGATCGCGGCGCCGATCCTGGTCGCGGTCGACGTGCTCAACCCCAACGCCTTCAACCGCGACCTGCTGTCGAGCACCGGCACGAACCCGCTCGGCCGCTTCGGCGGCGTGAGCTGGGACCACCCCTTCGGCGTCGAGCCCGGCACCGGGCGCGACCTGCTGTCGCGCATCATGCTGGCGATGACCTGGTCACTCGGCATCGCGCTCACCGGCACTCTGCTGACCGTCATCATCGGTGTGGTGCTCGGCATCGTCTCCGGCTTCTCCGGCGGCTTCATCGACGCGACCGTGGGCCGGTTCATCGACCTCACGCTGTCGTTCCCGCAGACGATGATGCTGCTGGCGCTCTCCAGCCCCGCCGTGCTGCTGCTGCGCACCGACATCGCCGGGCTTCCGGGCCTGGGCCTGCTGGAGGACCGCGACCGGGCCAGCGGGCTCTACGTGATCCTGATCCTGGCGGCGTTCGGCTGGCCGCCGGTGGCCCGTGTGGTCCGCGGCCAGGTGCTCTCGATCCGCGAGCGCGAGTTCATCGAGGCGGCCAAGCTGATGGGCGCCTCGCGGCGCCGGCTGTACTTCAAGGAGGTGCTGCCCAACGTCTGGGCGCCGATCCTCGTCTACGTCACGCTGCTGGTGCCGGCCTACATCTCGGCCGAGGCCGCGTTCAGCTTCCTCGGGGTCGGCATCAAGCCGCCCACCCCCACGCTCGGAAACATCCTGGCCAACTCGGTCAACTACACGAGCGCGGACCCGACGTTCTTCTTCCTCCCGGGCGTGCTGCTCGCCCTCACCGTGGTGGTGTTCAACCTGGTCGGCGACGGCGCCCGCGACGCGCTCGACCCCAAGACCCACCGATAACCAGACTCAGTGCGTCGCCGTCTGCACACGGTGGCGTGCTGCTGGCGCCGGGCTCCCGGCGCGCAAACACCAGATAGGAGACAGTTGAATGGCGATCACCAAGAAGCCGTTCGCCGCCCTGGCGGCAGCTGCGCTTGCGGTCTCGCTGGCCGCCTGCGGCGGTGGTGACGACGGGGACGACAACAACAGCCCCGGAGGCAGTGACGGCGCAGCCGCGAAGGGTGGCACGGCCATCTTCTTCAACGGCCCGCGCAACACCGAGCACTGGGACCCCCAGCGCATGTACATCGGTCGTGACCTGAACAACTCGGGCCGCCTGTTCTACCGCAGCCTGGTCGCCTACCCGGCCTCCAACGACCCGACCGAGGGCACCACGCCCATCCCGGACCTCGCCACCGACACCGGCACCACCGAGGACGGCGGCAAGACCTGGACCTTCACCATCCGCGACGACGTGAAGTGGGAGGACGGGAAGAACATCACCTGCGAGGACTTCAAGTACGGCGCCTCGCGGAACTTCGCCACCGACGTCATCATCGGCGGTCCGGCCAACTACCTGTTCACCTACCTGGACATCCCCAACGGCGACGACGGGCTCCCGCAGTACAAGGGCCCGTACAGCAAGGAGGGCCAGGAGCTGTTCGACAAGGCGGTCACCTGCGACGGCCAGACCATCACCTACCGGATGAAGAAGCCGTGGCCGGACATGCCGCAGGCCGCTGCCTCGCTGCGCTTCCTCGACCCCTACCGCCAGGACCTCGACAAGGGTGACGCGAACAACTTCGTGATCATCTCCAACGGTCCCTACAAGCTCGACGGCGAGTGGACCGAGGGCACCGGCGGCACGTTCGTCCGCAACGAGAACTGGGACGAGAGCACCGACCCGATCCGCAAGGCCCTCCCCGACCAGTGGGAGTTCCGCGAGGGCGACGAGGACGAGGCGATCTACGACCAGATGTTCGCCGACTCCGGTGACGCGCAGTTCGGCGTGACCGAGCGCCGCATCCCGCCGACGTTCTACGACCGGATCCCCGAGGTCGAGGACCGCTACACGCAGGTCGAGTCGCCGTACGTCGACTACGTGCTGCCCAACTTCAACTCGCCCGTCTTCAAGGACCTCGCCTGCCGCGAGGCCCTGAAGCTCGCGACCAACAAGGCCGCCTGGATCCAGGCCGGCGGCGGCGAGAAGGCATTCACGCCGGCCTACTCGGTCGTGAACCCGTCGGTCCCGGGCTACCGGGAGAACCCCGCGTTCGCCGACATCCCCGACGAGGGTGACCCGGACGCCGCCAAGGCCAAGCTCGAGGAGTGCTCCGCCCCGAAGCCGGTGAAGATCAAGTTCACCTACTCCGGCGGCACGCCCACCTCGGACAACCAGGCCGCGGCGCTGAAGGAGTCGTGGGACGCGGCCGGCTTCGAGACGGAGCTGGACCCGCTCGAGGACACCTACTACTCGGTCATCCAGAAGCCGGACGCCGACTTCGACGTGACCTGGGGTGGCTGGGGTGCTGACTGGCCGTCGATCGGCACGGTCATCCCGCCGCTGTTCGACAGCCGGATCAACCTGACCGGTTCGTCCAACGGCAACGACTACGGCAACTACCGAGGCGGTCCGGAGGTCGACAAGATGATCGACGACGCCTACGCCGAGGCCGACCTCGACGCCGCCGCGGACCTCTGGGCCGAGGTGGACGCCAAGCTCGGTGAGGACGTCGCCTACATCCCGCTGGAGATCACGATCTTCAACTTCCTCCACGGGTCGAAGGTCACCGGCTACGCCAACAACGTCTCGGTGAACGGCTATGCCGACCTCGCCGTGATCGGCGTGGAGAACTGACAGTCCCGTAGCAAGCCGACGGCCGGGGGTCGCCAGCAAGGCGATCCCCGGCCGTCGGTGCCGCGTGGTCCTGCGTGACCACCCCGTCGTCAACAGAGGTCATCCGTGATTGCCTACGTCGTCCGCCGGCTCTTCGCCGGCGTGATCCTGCTGGTCGTGATGAGCATCGTCACGTTCGCGCTGTTCTTCGCCTCCCCGATCAACCCCGCCGACTTCTCCTGCGGCAAGAACTGCTCCGCGGAGCAGAAGGAGCAGGTGTCGAGGGCCCTGGGCTTCGAGGACAGCTGGGTGACGCAGTGGGGGAAGTTCGCCAAGGGCGTGTTCGTCGGCCGTGACTTCCCCGACGACCCCGAGCTGCGCAAGACCGCCCCCGAGACCATCGCCCACTGCCCGGCGCCCTGCCTGGGCTACTCCCGCGAGCGGACCTCGACCGTCACCGACCTGATCAAGGACACCCTGCCGGTGTCGCTCTCGATCGCGGTGGTGGCCTTCTTCTTCTGGATCGTCGGCGGCGTGCTGCTCGGCGTGACCGCCGCCCTGCGCAGAGGCACGATCGTCGACCGCGGCCTGGTCGGCATCTCCTTGGTCCTCTACGCGTTCCCGACGTTCTTCATCGGCCTGCTGCTCTACAAGTTCGTCGCGGTGCAGTGGGGCTGGGTCGATGTCCCGCGCTACACGACGATCGAGGACGGCGGCATCTCCGGCTGGCTCTCCGGCCTGCTGCTGCCCGGCATCACCCTGGCGGTCTTCTTCATGGCCGGCTACGTGCGGATGACCCGGGCCTACGTGCTCGAGTCGTTCTCCGAGGACTACGTGCGCACCGCCCGGGCCAAGGGCCTGCCCAAGCGCACGGTCACCTTCAAGCACGCCCTGCGCGCCGCGCTGACCCCGATCGTCACGATGGCCGGCCTCGACTTCGCGGGCCTGATGGGCGGCGCGATCATCACCGAGTCGGTGTTCAACTACCCCGGGCTCGGCAAGCTGGCGGTGCTGGCCAACTCTGACTTCGACCTGCCGACGCTGGTCGGACTGGTCATCCTGTTGGCGACGTTCGTCATCATTGCCAACATCATCGTCGACCTCCTGTACGCCGTCATCGACCCGCGCGTGCGGCTGAGCTGAGCGAAGGCCATGGACACCATCACGCCCACCACCACGCCCACGTCCGCCGCGACGCCGGGCACCGGCCCGTTCCTGTCGGTCGAGGACCTCCGGGTCCACTTCCCGACCTCCGACGGCGTCGTCAAGGCCACCGACGGCCTCACGTTCAAGCTCGAGCGCGGCACCACCCTCGGCATCGTGGGCGAGTCCGGCTCCGGCAAGTCCGTCTCGAGCTCGGCGATCCTCGGCCTCCACCGCGGCAGCAGCGCCCAGGTGAGCGGCCGGATCGTGCTCGACGGCGTCGACCTCCTCTCGCTCTCCGACGAGGAGATGCGGCTGCGACGCGGCAAGGAGGTCTCGATGATCTTCCAGGACCCGCTGTCGGCGATGCACCCCTACTTCACCGTCGGCAACCAGATCGCCGAGGCCTACCGGGTGCACAACAAGGTCTCGAAGAAGGTCGCCAAGGCCCGCGCCGTCGAGATGCTCGACCGGGTCGGCATCCCCCAGCCGGACCGCCGGGTCGACGACTACCCCCACCAGTTCTCCGGCGGGATGCGGCAGCGCGCGATGATCGCGATGGGCCTCATCAACAACCCCGGCCTGCTGATCGCCGACGAGCCCACCACCGCGCTCGACGTGACCGTGCAGGCCCAGATCCTCGACCTGCTCCAGGACCTCCAGCGCGAGTTCGACTCCGCGGTCATCATCATCACGCACGACCTGGGGGTGGTGGCCGAGATGGCCGACGACGTCCTGGTCATGTACGCCGGGCGCGCGGTCGAGTACGGGCCCGCCAAGGAGCTGCTGACCCACCCGGAGATGCCCTACACCTGGGGCCTGCTCTCCAGCGTGCCCGACGTCAAGGGCGACACCGACGCGCGCCTGATCCCGATCCCGGGCAACCCGCCGAGCCTGCTGAACCCGCCCAGCGGCTGCCCCTTCCACCCCCGGTGCGCCCACCGCGACAAGGTGCCCGGCGACCTGTGCTGGACCGAGCGCCCCGAGCTGCTCCAGGGCAGCCGCGGCCCGAGCCACCTCAAGGCGTGCCACCTGGCGAACCCCGACGAGATCTACCGCAAGGAAGTCCTCGTCGAGATCGCCCCCGAGCTGGCCGAGGAGCTGTGATGACCCAGGCCGACCACACCCCCGAGGACTTCATGACCGCGGAGCAGGCGAGGGTGCTCGCCCCGCACGCGCCGTCGGTGAACCCGACCGGCGCCAAGCCGATCCTCCAGGTCGAGAACCTGCGCAAGTACTTCCCGGTGAAGTCCTCCGGCCTGATCCGCCGCACCATCGGGCAGGTCCAGGCGGTCGACGGCGTCTCCTTCGAGGTGCCGGCGGGCGGCTCGCTGGGTCTGGTGGGCGAGTCCGGCTGCGGCAAGTCGACGACCGGTCGTCTGATCACCCGGCTCTACGAGCCGACCGGCGGCGCGATCCGGTTCGGGGACCAGGACATCGCCCAGACCTCTGCGCGCGGCCTCAAGCCGTTGCGCCGGGAGATCCAGATGATCTTCCAGGACCCCTACACCTCGCTGAACCCGCGCCACACGGTCGGCTCGATCGTGGGGGCGCCCCTGCAGATCCACGACATCGTGCCGAAGGACAAGGTGCTCCCGCGGGTGCAGGAGCTCCTCGAGATCGTCGGCCTCAACCCCGAGCACTACAACCGCTACCCCCACGAGTTCTCCGGCGGTCAGCGCCAGCGCATCGGCATCGCGCGGGCGCTGACCCTCCAGCCGAAGCTGCTCGTGGCCGACGAGCCCGTCTCGGCCCTGGACGTGTCCATCCAGGCGCAGGTGATCAACCTGCTCCAGGACCTCCAGAAGGAGTTCGGGATCGCGTTCCTGTTCATCGCCCACGACCTCGCGATCGTGCGGCACTTCTGCCCCGAGGTCGCGGTGATGTACCTCGGCAAGATCGTCGAGATCGCCGACCGCGAGACCCTCTACAACCGACCGCACCACCCCTACACGCAGGCGCTGCTCTCCGCGGTGCCCGACGTCAAGCAGGCCGCGATCGGCGGTCGTCGCGAGCGCATCCGGCTCACCGGCGACGTGCCGAGCCCGATCAACCCGCCGTCCGGCTGCCGGTTCCGCACCCGCTGCCCGCTGGCCCAGGAGATCTGCGCCAAGGTCGAGCCCCCGATGCTCCAGGTCGGTCCCCGCCACAAGGTGGCCTGCCACTTCGCCGGCGAGATCGGCAAGCACCCCGAGCAGCCGGTGACCGCGAAGCTGCTGGGCGTCGACGACTACGGCACCGCCGAGCCCGGTGCCACCCCCTCGGAGATCGAGCAGGGCCCGGGCTTCACCGACACCTGGTTCGACGTCAACACCCGGACCGTCCGCCACGCCACACCCGACCAGAGGTCCTGAGCGGCGGCCGGGGCGACGTCGGCCCCGGCCAGTACGGTGAGGACGTGGACGGGTTGTTCGAGGTGGCACCGGCGGGCGGCGGCTCGCTGTCCGGGTCGGACCACGCGTTTGCGCCCCTGGCCGTCCGGATGCGGCCGCGCTCGCTCGACGAGCTCGTCGGCCAGGCCCAGCTGCGCGCTCCCGGCTCGCCGCTGCGCCAGCTGATCGAGGGCGACCAGTCGCTCTCGCTGCTGCTGTGGGGGCCGCCGGGCACCGGCAAGACCACGATCGCCGCCATCGTCAGCCAGCAGACCCAGCGCCGGTTCGTCGAGGTCTCCGCGGTCTCGGCGGGGGTCAAGGAGGTCCGCGCGGCGATCGACGGCGCCCGCGCCGAGCTGGTCGCCACCGGTCGCGAGACCGTGCTCTTCGTCGACGAGGTGCACCGGTTCTCCAAGGCCCAGCAGGACGCCCTGCTGCCCGGCGTGGAGAACCGCTGGGTGACGCTGGTGGCCGCGACCACCGAGAACCCGTTCTTCTCGGTGATCTCGCCGCTGCTCTCGCGCAGCCTGCTGCTGCGCCTGGAGTCGCTGACCGACGACGACGTCCGCGGCGTGCTGGCCCGGGCGCTGGCCGACGAGCGCGGCCTGGCCGGCGAGTTCACCGTCGACGACGACGCCCTCGACCACCTGGTGCGGCTGGCCGGCGGCGACGCCCGCCGTTCGCTGACCTACCTCGAGGCCGCCACCGGCGCCGCGGCCGCGCGCGGCTCCGCGGTCGTCGACCTCGAGACCGCCGAGACCGCCGTGGACCAGGCGGCGGTGCGCTACGACCGCCAGGGCGACCAGCACTACGACGTGACGAGTGCCTTCATCAAGTCGATCCGCGGCTCCGACGCCGACGCGGCCATGCACTACCTGGCCCGGATGATCGAGGCGGGGGAGGACCCCCGCTTCATCGCGCGCCGGCTGGTGATCCTCGCCAGCGAGGACGTCGGGCTGGCCGACCCGACTGCCCTGACCACCGCCGTCGCCGCCGCCCAGGCGGTGCAGCTGATCGGCATGCCCGAGGCGGGTCTCAACCTGGCCCACGCGGTGATCGCGCTGGCGGTCGCCCCGAAGTCCAACGCGGTCACCACCGCCCTGGCGGCCGCCACCGCCGACGTCCGGGCCGGCAAGATCGGCCCGGTGCCGGCCCACCTGCGCGACGCCCACTACTCGGGTGCGAAGAAGCTGGGCCACGGCAAGACCTACAAGTACAGCCACGACGAGCCCTACGGCATCGCCGAGCAGCAGTACGCGCCCGACGCCGTGCTCGACGCGGAGTACTACCGGCCCACCGCGCTGGGGGCCGAGGCGGCGATCAAGGAGCGCTGGGAACGGGTGCGCCGGATGGTGCGGGGCCGGCGCTGACCGGCGTCCGCCGGGGTGGGCGCACCGCGATAGGGTCGGATGCCATGAGCCCCGACCAGACGCTGCCCGCCTGGGCCCTGCTGGTCCTCGCCGCAGTGGTGGTCCTGGTCGTGCTGGCCGCGACCGCCGTCCTGGCGGTGGCGCAGCGGCGCGCCCGGGCCGCGGGCGACCGGGTCACGGCTCTCGAGCACGAGCTCGCCGAGCTACGCGCCGGGCTGGCGCGGCTC
The DNA here is from genome assembly GCF_016924665.1 of Nocardioides sp. SYSU D00038. Taxonomy (GTDB): domain Bacteria; phylum Actinomycetota; class Actinomycetes; order Propionibacteriales; family Nocardioidaceae; genus Nocardioides. The sequence continues at coordinate 15,290 of NZ_JAFFJT010000021.1, read as the reverse complement.
GAGGAGACCGGCGCGCGGGCCGCGGCCCCGGTCGAGCCGGCGGCGGTGCGCACCGACGACCGCGAGTACGTCATCACCGGCCTCGGCGAGGCGGTCACCGACGACGCCGACCCCGGCCCGGCGCCGGTGGTCGAGCCACGGCTGTTCGCCGACGCGCTCCTGCAGGAGACCGTCGTGCAGTCGGTGTCGCTGGCCCACGGACTGCGCCGGGCGCTCGCCCCGGAGACCCGCAACCGGATCCGGTTCGAGATGCGCCGCGAGGTCAAGCGCTCGCGCAAGCAGCGACGCGCCGACAGCCGCCGCGCCCGTCGTGCCTGGGACGCGCAGCAGCGCGCCGCCGGTGGCGCACCCGGGACGAGCCCGGGGATGACGTCGCCGGGGATGCGAGAGGGCAGCCCGGCATGAGTCGCGGCCTCTGGTTCGTCGCCGGGGCCGGGGCCGGGATCTACGTCATGGTCCGGGGCCGCCGTGCGGCCGAGGCGCTGACCGTCGACGGGATCTCCGACCGGCTCAACGGCGCCGCGGTGGGCCTGCGGATGTTCCGCGACGAGGTCGCGCAGGGCAAGGCCGACAAGGAGAGCGAGCTGCGCGAGCGATTCGCCGTACCGGCCCTCGGCAGCGGCACCGCCGCCACCACGACCCGCCCGGAGCTGCCGGCGGGCCCCGACACGGAAGGCACCACCTGATGGACACCGCGGAGATCCGGCGCCGGTTCATCGCCCACTTCGAGCACGACACGGCGGTGGGGGCGCACACACCGGTGCCGTCGGCGTCGCTGCTGCTCGACGACCCGAACCTGCTGTTCGTCAACGCCGGCATGGTGCCGTTCAAGCCGTTCTTCCTGGGCCAGGAGACGCCGCCGTACGACCGGGCCACGAGCGTGCAGAAGTGCGTGCGCACCCCCGACATCGAGGACGTCGGCAAGACCACCCGGCACGGCACGTTCTTCGAGATGTGCGGCAACTTCTCCTTCGGCGACTACTTCAAGGAGGGCGCGATCCGGCTCGCCTGGGAGCTGGTCACCAAGCCGCTGGCCGACGGCGGCTGGGGCCTGGACGAGGGTCGGCTGTACCCCAGCGTCTACGCCGACGACGCCGAGGCGCTCGCGCTGTGGCGCAAGGTCACCGGTCTGCCCGAGGAGCGGATCCTGCGCCTGGGCAAGCGCGAGAACTACTGGTCGATGGGCGTGCCCGGCCCGGGCGGTCCGTGCTCGGAGATCCTCTACGACCGCGGCCCCGGTCACGGTCCCGACTTCGACCCCACCCGGCTCGGCCCCGACATGCCGGTCGAGCTCGAGGACCGGCTGCTGGAGATCTGGAACCTGGTCTTCATGCAGGACGAGCTCAGCGCGGTGCGCAGCAAGGAGGACTTCGACGTCCTCGGCTCGCTGCCCAAGAAGAACATCGACACCGGCATGGGCCTCGAGCGCGTCGCGTTCCTCCTGCAGGGCAAGGAGAACATGTACGAGATCGACGTCATGTTCCCGGTGATCGAGAAGGCCGAGCAGCTCACCGGCAAGCGCTACGGCGCCGACCGCGACGACGACGTGAGGTTCCGCGTGGTCGCCGACCACGTGCGCAGCTCGATGATGCTCATCGGCGACGGCGTCACCCCCGGCAACGAGGCCCGCGGCTACGTGCTGCGCCGGCTGCTGCGGCGTGCGGTGCGTTCGATGCGGCTGCTCGGCTACGACGACCCGGCGCTGCCCGAGCTGCTGCCGATCAGCCGCGACAAGATGGGGGAGACCTACACCTCGCTGCACACCGACTGGGACCGGATCGCCCGGGTCGCCTTCGCCGAGGAGGAGGCGTTCCGCAAGACCCTCCAGGCCGGCACCCAGATCTTCGACCTGGCCGCGCAGAAGGTCCGCTCCAGCGGCGGCACCACGCTGGCCGGCGACGAGGCGTTCTCGCTCCACGACACCTACGGGTTCCCGATCGACCTGACGCTGGAGATGGCGGCCGAGGCCGGTCTGACCGTCGACGAGCCCGGGTTCCGGGCCCTGATGGCCGAGCAGCGCGAGCGGGCCAAGGCCGACGCCCGCGCCAAGAAGGGCCAGCACGCCGACACCACCGTCTACCGCGGCATCCTCGACGCCCACGGCCCGACCGAGTGGCTCGCCTACGAGACGCTCGAGACCGAGTCGCGCCCGCTGGCGCTGCTGCGGGCCGGGCGGCCGGCGACCTCGCTGGCACAGGGCGAGGTGGGCGAGCTGGTGCTCGACCGCACGCCGTTCTACGCCGAGTCGGGCGGCCAGGCGGCCGACGCCGGCCACATCGACTTCGAGGGCGGTCGCCTCGAGGTGCTCGACGTGCAGCGCCCGGTGCGCGGCCTGGTGGTGCACCAGGTCCGCGTCGTCGACGGTGAGCTCGGTCCCGACGGGCTGCTGCACGCGCGGGTCGACCCCGAGTGGCGCACCGGCGCCCGCCAGGCCCACTCCGGCACCCACGTCGTGCACGCCGCGCTGCGCGAGGTGCTCGGCCCCTCGGCGCTCCAGTCGGGCTCCTACAACCGCCCCGGCTACCTGCGGCTCGACTTCGGGTGGACGACCGGGCTCAAGCCCGAGCAGCTGCACGACCTCGAGCAGGTCTCCAACCAGGCGCTGCGTGCCGACCTGCCCGTGGGCTGGCAGTACATGACGCTGGCCGAGGCCCGCGAGTGGGGTGCGATCGCGCTCTTCGGCGAGACCTACGACGACAGCCGGGTGCGGGTCGTCGAGATCGGTGGCCCCTGGTCGCGCGAGCTGTGCGGCGGCACCCACGTCGACCACGCCTCCCAGATCGGCACGATCGTGGTGACCGGGGAGTCCTCGGTGGGCTCGGGCAACCGGCGCATCGAGGCGCTCACCGGCGTCGAGGGCTTCGCGTACCTGGCCCGCGAGCGCGACGTGGTCAACCAGCTCACCGGGCTGCTCAAGACCCAGCCCGACGACCTCGTGGCCCGGGTGGGCGACCTGGTCGAGCGGCTGCGCAGCGCCGAGAAGGAGATCGAGCGGGCCCGGGTGCGCGAGCTGCTCGCCGCCGCCGGCACGCTCGCGGAGTCCGCCGAGGACGTCGACGGCGTGGCCGTCGTGGCCCACCACGCACCGGGGGCGGGCGGGGGCGACGTGCGCACGCTCGCGATGGACGTGCGCGGTCGGCTGGCCCCCGGACGTCCGGGCGTGGTCGTGGTGATCGGCGACGCCGACGGCAAGGTCTCGGTGGTGGCCGCGGTCAACGACGCCGCCCGCGAGCGCGGGCTGTCGGCCAACGAGCTCGTCCGCGCCGTCGGCCCGCTGGTCGGCGGCAAGGGCGGCGGCAAGGACGACGTCGCCCAGGGCGGCGGCACCGACCCGTCCCGGATCGCCGAGGCGCTGGCCCTGGTCACCACGACCGTGGCGGCCTCCGGCTGATGCGTCCCGGGGTGCGGCTGGGGATCGACCCCGGGGACGCCCGGATCGGGGTCGCCCGCAGCGACCCGTCCGGCTTCCTCGCGACGCCGGTCGAGACCGTGCGGCGCGGTCGCGGCGACCTGGCCCGGATCGCGGCCATCCTCGCCGAGGAGGGCGGCCCGGAGCGGGTCGTCGAGGTGGTGGTCGGCCTGCCCCGGTCGCTGTCGGGCCGGGAGGGCCCGGCCGCGGCCAAGGTGCGCGAGTTCGCGGGCCTGCTGGCCGGCCGGATCGCGCCGGTGCCGGTGCGGGTGGTCGACGAGCGGCTCACCACCGTGTCGGCCGAGGCTATGCTGCGCGACCGGGGCCGCAAGGGCGCCGGCCGCCGGGCGGTCGTCGACCAGGCGGCGGCCGTGCTGATCCTCCAGCACACGCTCGACACCGAGCGCACCAGCGGGAGGGCACCCGGAGAGATCGTCGAGGAGAGCTGATGAGCGACCACCGCAACGACGGGTACTCCGGCTCCCACGCCGCGCCCTACGACCAGACCCACGACGTCCCCGAGGACGACTACGACGACTACGACGACTACGGCCACGACGACCACCGCGACGGTGGGCGCCGGGCCGGCCGGCGCCGCCGCAGCCCGCTCGGCTGCCTGGTCGCGCTGGTGGTGCTGGCCCTGGTGCTCGGGGCCCTCTACGTCGGGGCCACCAAGGGCCTCGACGCGATCCGCGACGCCTTCGGCGAGCCCGAGGACTACCCCGGGCCGGGTTCCGGCGAGGTGACCGTCGAGGTGGTCCCGGGCGACTCCTCGGCCGCGATCGGCCGCAAGCTCAAGAGCGCCGACGTGGTCGCCTCGGTCGACGCGTTCATCAGCGCCGCCCAGGCCAACCCGGCGTCGTCGCGGATCCAACCGGGCTTCTACCTGCTCAAGGAGCAGATGAAGGCCGCCGACGCCCTCGACGTGCTGATCGACCCGGGCAACACGATCAACACCCAGGTGACGATCCCGGAGGGCCTGCAGGTCAAGCAGATCGTCGACATCCTGGTCGAGAAGACCGGCTTCAAGAAGGCCAGGTTCGAGCGGGTGCTCGGCAGGCCGGACGCCCTGGGCCTGCCTGACTACGCCGGCGGCAACGCGGAGGGCTACCTGTTCCCGGCCACCTACGCGTTCGCGCCGGGGGCCAAGCCCGACGACATGCTCCGCGAGATGGTGGCACGCTGGCGCCAGTCGGCCGAGGAGGCGCAGCTCGAGCAGCGGGCGGACCGACTCGGGTACACCCCGCACGAGGTGATGACCATCGCCTCGATGCTGGAGGCGGAGGGCCGTGGCGACGACATGGTCAAGATCTCCCGGGCGATCTACAACCGGCTCGAGATCGACCCCAACCCGACCGCGGGCTTCCTGCAGATCGACGCCACCGTCAACTTCGCGCTCGGCCGCTCCGGCACGACTGCCGTCACCGAGGCCGACATCGACTCCGTTGCCGACTCGCCGTGGAACACCTACCGCACCAAGGGCCTGCCGCCCGGCCCGATCGAGGCGCCCGGCGACGCGGCGATCGAGGCCGCGCTCAGCCCGGCGAAGGGGCCCTGGTTCTTCTGGGTCACGGTCAACCTCGAGACGGGGGAGACCAAGTTCACCGACGACTACGACGAGTTCCTGCAGTTCAAGCAGGAGTACCAGGAGTACTGCGAGACCCAGTCCGACCGCTGCTGATGCGCTGCGCCGTCCTGGGTGACCCCGTCGCCCACTCGCTCTCCCCGGTGCTGCACCGCGCGGCGTACGCCGAGCTCGGGCTCGACTGGGAGTACGACGCCGTGCGGGTGCCGGCCGGCGGCCTGGCGGAGTTCGTGGCCGGCCTGGGCGACGACGTGCGGGGTCTGTCGCTGACCATGCCCCTGAAGCGGGAAGCGATCCGGCTCGCCGACCGGGTGAGCAGCCGGGCCAGCCTGGTGGGGGCCGCCAACACGCTGGTGCGCGACGAGGACGCGCTCTTCGCCGACAACACCGACCTGCCCGGTGCGGTGGCCGCGCTGCGGGAGCGCCACGACGGGCCGGTGACCAGCGCGACCGTGCTGGGCGCCGGCGCCACGGCCGCGTCGACCGGGCTGGCGCTGGTGGAGCTGGGCGCGACCCGGGTCGTGCTGCTGGCCCGCGACTCCGGACGGGCCGCGGAGACCCGGGCGGTCGTGGCGAGCCACCCCTCGGCCCCCGAGGTGGTCGTCGCCGACCTCGCGACCGCGCCGGTCGAGGGCGAGGTGGTGGTCTCGACGGTGCCCGCGGCGGCGCAGAGCGAGGAGCTCGTGGCCCGGGTGGGTGAGGTGCCGGTGCTGTTCGAGGTCGTCTACGACCCGTGGCCAACCCCGCTAGCGCGGTCCGCGACCGGCGTGGTGGTCGGCGGGCTCGACCTGCTGGTGCACCAGGCGGTCCACCAGGTCGAGCTGTTCACCAGCCGTCCGGCGCCGCTGGCGGCGATGCGCGCCGCGGGCGAGCGGGCGCTGGCGGCCCGAGGCCGGCTGGGATGAGCACCGGGATGCGCACTGGGACGAGAACCGGGTGAGCACGCTGGTCGCCGTGCTGATCGGCGCCGCGGCGGGGGCCGCGGGCGGAGTCCTGGTGCCCCCGGTGGTGCGGGCGGTGCCCGAGCTCCCGCCGGAGCCGCCACCCGACCCGCAGCCCGAGCTGCAGCAGCCCCAGGCCGAGCCGCCGGCGCGGCGCCGACCGCGCCGGCCGGCGCCGGTGGTGCGGCTGTGGGGGCTGCGGGCCGACGACGGCACCCGCGAGACCTTCGCCGAGATGAGCCGGCTGCGCGGCCTCGCGGTCGGCTCGGCGGTGGCGGGCACGGCGGTGGGCGCGGTGCTGGGGTTGGCTCTCGGCCTCGGCCCCGAGCTGGCCGTGCTGCTGGTGCTGCTGCCGGTGCTGCTGGCACTCGCGGTGGTCGACTGGCGCAGCCGGCTGCTCCCGAAGCGCCTGGTGCTCCCTGCGACCGGGCTGGTGGTGCTCGCCGGGGCGGCAGGCGCGCTGGTGACGGGGGAGCGCGGCGACCTGGTGCGCGCCCTGGTCGGGCTGCTCGTGGTGCGCTCGTTCTTCTGGCTGCTGTGGTGGGTGCGCAGCGCCGGAATGGGCTTCGGCGACGTGCGGCTGGCCGCCCTGGTGGGCTTCGTGCTGGGCTGGGCCGGGTGGCCCGAGCTGCTGGTCGGCGTCTACCTCGGGTTCATCGTGTTCGTGGTCCCCGGCCTGCTGCTCGCCGCGGCCCACCGGAGCTGGTCGCTGATGAAGGTGGCCTTCCCGTTCGGCCCGTTCATGCTGCTGGGGGCGCTGCTGGGGCTGTTGCTCGGCGATCCGCTCGCGGGTGGTCTCGGACCCTGACGCCCCGCGTCGGGCGGCGCCGGCGGGATGGGAGACTGGGGCCATGCTGCGTTGGCTCACCGCGGGCGAGTCCCACGGCCCGTCCCTGGTCGCCGTGCTGGAGGGGCTGCCGGCGCACGTCGAGGTCACCTCCGACGACATCCGCGACTCCCTCGCCCGGCGCCGGCTCGGCTACGGCCGCGGTGCCCGGATGAAGTTCGAGCAGGACGAGGTGACGCTGGTCGGCGGCGTCCGGCACGGCCGCTCGCAGGGCGGCCCGGTCGCGATCGAGGTCGGCAACACCGAGTGGCCCAAGTGGGAGCAGGTGATGTCGGCCGACCCGGTCGACCCCGAGACCCTCGCCGGGCTGGCCCGCAACGCGCCGCTGACCCGCCCGCGGCCCGGCCACGCCGACCTCGCCGGGATGCAGAAGTACGACTTCGACGACGCCCGGCCGGTGCTCGAGCGGGCCTCGGCACGTGAGACCGCCGCTCGGGTCGCGCTCGGGCGGGTGGCCTCGAACTTCCTCGAGCAGGCGGTCGGCGCCCGGATCGTCTCCCACGTGATCGAGCTCGGCGGCGTTCGCGCCCCCGACGGCCTGTGGCCCGAGGCCGACGACGTCCAGCGCCTCGACGACGACCCGGTGCGCTGCCTCGACCCTGACACCAGCGCCGCGATGGTGGCCCGGATCGACCGCGCCCACGACGACGGCGACACCCTCGGCGGCGTGGTCGAGGTCGTCGTCCACGGCCTCCCGCCGGGCCTGGGCTCCCACGTGCACTGGGACCGCCGCCTCGACTCGCGGCTCGCCGGCGCGCTGATGGGCATCCAGGCGATCAAGGGCGTCGAGGTGGGCGACGGGTTCGCGCTCGCCGCGACCCCCGGCTCGCTGGCCCACGACGAGATGGTGCCGACCGACGAGGGCATCCGGCGGGTCAGCGGCCGCTCCGGCGGCACCGAGGGCGGCATGACCACCGGCGAGGTGCTCCGGGTGCGCGCAGCGATGAAGCCGATCGCGACCGTGCCGCGGGCGCTGCGCACCGTCGACGTCGCCACCGGTGAGGGCGCGGTCGCCCACCACCAGCGCTCCGACGTGTGCGCCGTGCCGGCCGCCGGCATCGTCGCCGAGGCGATGGTCGCGCTGGTGCTGGCCGACGCGGTGCTGGAGAAGTTCGGCGGCGACTCGGTGGGCGAGACCCGCCGCAACGCGCAGTCCTACCTCGACTCGCTGACCTACCGGTGACCGGCCCGGTGAGCGACCCGGTGAGCGACCCGGTGACCGGCCCCCGGGTCGTGCTCGTCGGCCCGATGGGCGCCGGCAAGACCACGGTCGCCCGGCTGCTGGCCGAGGCCTGGGGCGTGGGCGTGCGCGACACCGACCACGACGTCGAGGCGACCGAGGGCCGCGAGATCAGCGAGATCTTCGTCGACTCCGGCGAGGCGCACTTCCGCGCGCTCGAGCGAGCGGCGGTCGCGACCGCGCTCGCCGAGCACGCCGGCGTGCTGGCCCTCGGCGGTGGCGCGGTGCTCGACCCGGCCACCCGCGAGCGGCTGGCCGGGCACACCGTCGTCTTCCTGCGGGTCGGGCTCGCCGACGCCGTCAAGCGGGTCGGGCTCGGCACCTCGCGGCCGCTGCTGCTCGGCAACGTGCGCTCGCGGATCAAGGCGCTGCTCGACGAGCGCACCCCCGTCTACGAGTCCGTCGCCACGATCTCGGTGGACACCGACGGCCGCACTCCCGAGGATGTGGCCGACGAGATCAGGGAGGCGGTCGAGCGTGCCTGAGAGCAGCACCGACACCGAGACCGACACCGAGACCGACACCGTGCTGCACGTCGGCGGCGGGTCGCCGTACGACGTGGTCGTGGGACACGGGCTGGCCGGTCGGCTGCCGGACGTGCTGGGCACCGGGGTGCAGCGGGTCGCGGTGGTCCACCCGGTCGGGCTGGCCCACCTGGCTGGCCCGGTGCTCGGCGCGCTCGCGTCGTACGACGTGCTGGCGCTGCCGGTGCCGGAGGGCGAGGCCGCGAAGTCGGCGACCACCGCCGCGGCGTGCTGGGAGGCGCTCGGCGCCGCCGGCTTCACCCGCTCCGACGTGGTGGTGACGGTCGGGGGCGGCGCGACCACCGACCTCGGCGGCTTCGTCGCCGCGACCTGGCTGCGCGGGGTGCGCGTCGTGCACGTGCCGACCACGCTGCTGGCGATGGTCGACGCCGCGGTGGGCGGCAAGACCGGCATCAACACCGCCGCGGGCAAGAACCTGGTGGGCTCCTTCCACGAGCCGGCCGGCGTGCTGTGCGACCTCGACCTGCTCGCCACCCTCCCGCGCGCCGAGCTGGTGGCCGGCCTCGGCGAGGTCGTGAAGTGCGGCTTCATCGCCGACCCGGAGATCCTGCGCCTGGTCGAGACCACCGACCCCGCGACCCTCGACGCCGGCTCGCCGGTGCTGCGCGAGCTGGTCGAGCGGGCGATCCGGGTCAAGGTCGACGTGGTGGTGGCCGACCTGCGCGAGACCGGCGGCGCCGACGGCCACCCCGGGCGCGAGGTGCTCAACTACGGCCACACCCTGGCCCACGCCATCGAGCGGGCCGAGGACTACCGGGTGCGCCACGGCGAGGCCGTCGCCATCGGCTGCGTCTTCGTCGCCGAGCTCGCCGCCCGGGCCGGGTCGCTCGACCCCGCACTGGTCGAGCGGCACCGGTCCGCCTTCGGCAGGGTCGGCCTCCCGACGTCCTACGACGGGGCGGACTACGCCACCCTCGAGGCCGCGATGCGCGTGGACAAGAAGGCGCGCGGCTCGCAGCTGCGGTTCGTGGTGCTCGACGACCTGGCCCGTCCCCGGGTGCTGGCCGGACCCGACGAGGCCCACCTGCGTGCGGCGTACGACGCGGTGCGGGGCGCCCGGTGACTCGCGTGCTGGTGCTCAACGGCCCCAACCTGGGCCGGCTGGGCCGCCGCCAGCCGGAGATCTACGGCCACACCACCCTCGACGAGCTGGCCGAGCTGTGCCGCGGCTGGGGCGCCGAGCACGGCTTCGACGTGGTGTTCGAGCAGACCAACCACGAGGGCGTGCTGCTCGACCGGCTCAACGAGGCCGCCGACGACGCCACCCCGGTCGTGCTCAACGCGGCGGCCTGGACCCACTACTCGTGGGCGATCTTCGACGCCTGCGCCCAGCTCACGGCCCCGCTGGTCGAGGTGCACCTCTCCGACCCCGCCCAGCGCCCCGAGGAGTTCCGCCACACCTCCGTGGTGACCCCCCACGCCGCCGCCGTGATCGCCGGCCACGGCGTCGACGGCTACCGGTTGGCCCTCGAGCACCTCGCGGCCGCACTCCGCTGACGCCGAGTCGTCGATACTCGTGCCGGGTAACGACGACTCGACGGCGCTGGATTCGTGGTGACCACCGGCGATGACTAGACTGAGCGGCTGTTGCCCGCGGCCCTCACCGGCACCGGCCGGGCGACGTTCCCCGTACCTCGTAGGCAAAGGCAGCAGCGCGCGCATGGCATCGACCAACGACCTCAAGAACGGCATGGTGCTCAACCTCGACGGCCAGCTCTGGACCGTCATCGAGTTCCAGCACGTGAAGCCCGGCAAGGGCCCGGCCTTCGTGCGCACCAAGCTCAAGGCCGTCGAGTCCGGCAAGACCGTCGACAAGACCTTCAACGCAGGCACCAAGGTCGAGACGGCCAACGTCGACAAGCGCACGATGCAGTACCTCTACAACGACGGCACCAGCTACGTCTTCATGGACACCGCGACCTACGAGCAGCTCGAGGTCCCGCCGGAGGTCGTCGGCCGCGCGTCGGACTTCATGCTCGAGAACCAGGAGGCGATCGTCGCGACCAACGACGGCCGCGTCCTCTACATCGAGCTCCCGGCCTCGGTCGAGCTCTCGGTGACCTACACCGAGCCCGGCCTCCAGGGCGACCGCTCCACCGGCGGCACCAAGCCGGCCACCGTCGAGACCGGCGCCACCGTCGCCGTCCCGCTGTTCATCACCCAGGGGGAGCGCATCAAGGTCGACACCCGCGACGGCTCCTACCTCGGGCGGGTCTCGGGCTGACGTGGCGGCCCGTTCCAAGGCGCGCAAGCGCGCGCTCGACATCCTCTACGCCGCCGAGGTGCGACGCGAGTCGGCGACCGAGGCGCTGGAGCGGGTGGTCCGCGAGGGCGACGCGCCCACCAATCCCTACACCGGCGTGCTGGTGCGTGGTGTCGAGGAGCACCGGGCGCGGATCGACGAGCTGCTCGCCGAGTACGCCGAGGGCTGGACCCTCGACCGGATGCCGGCCGTCGACCGCAACGTGCTGCGGCTCGGCGTCTGGGAGCTGCTCTGGTCCGACGACGTGCCGCCGGCCGTGGCGGTGAGCGAGGCGCTCGGCCTGGTGACCGAGCTCTCGACCGACGACTCGCCCCAGTTCGTCAACGGCGTGCTGGGCAGCATCGCCCGCAACCGCGCCACGCTGGTCTGACCTGCCGCCCAGGACGAGCCGACCTGCGCCATGCTGGGCGCATGACTGAGCGCGAGGTGGACCTGGTCGTCATCGGCACCGGACCCGGCGGCGAGGCGCTCGCCACCGGCGCGGCCCGGGCCGGCCTCGAGGTCGTCGCGGTCGACAAGCACCTGGTGGGCGGCGAGTGCCCCTACTACGGCTGCATCCCCACCAAGATCATGGTCCGCGCGGCCGACGCGCTCGCCGAGACCGGTCGCGCCGCCGCGCTCGCCGGCGACGTCTCGGTGACGGCGAGCTGGGCGCCGGTCGCCCGGCGCGTCTCCGTCGAGGCCACCGACCACTGGGACGACCGGGTCGCGGTCGAGCGGCTCCAGGACGCCGGAGCCACCGTGCACCACGGCACCGCCCGCCTGGCCGGCCGGCGCCGGGTCGCGGTGGAGCTCGCCGACGGCTCCGAACCGGTCACCTACACCGCCCGCCGCGGCGTCGTGCTCAACCCCGGCACCCGGCCCGCGGTGCCGCCCGTCGAGGGGCTGGCCGACACGCCGTACTGGACCAACCGCGACGCCGTCCGCACCGCCGGCCTGCCCGGGTCGTTGGTGGTGGTGGGTGGCGGGCCGATCGGCTGCGAGCTGGCCCAGGTGTTCGCCCGGTTCGGGGTGCGGGTCACCGTCGTGCAGCACGGCGACCGCCTGCTGCCCGGCGACGAGCCCGAGGCCTCCGAGCTGGTCGCCGCGACCTTCGCCGAGGAGGGCATCCGGGTGCTGACCGGCGCCGAGCTCACCCGCGCGTCGTACGCCGACGGCACCTTCACCCTGGCCGTCGGCGACGAGACGCTCACCGCCGACCGGCTGCTCGTCGCGGCCGGGCGCACCCCCAACCTCGACGACCTCGGTCTGGAGACGGTGGGTCTCGACCCGAGCGCGCGGGTGCTCGACGTCGACGAGCGGCTGCGCGTGCAGGACGGGCTGTGGGCGATCGGCGACGTCACCGGCCGGGGCGCCTTCACCCACGTCTCGATGTACCAGTCGGCGGTCGCGCTGCGCGACATCACCGGCGAGGACGGCGACCCGGCGAGCTACCACGCCGTGCCCCACGTGACCTTCACCGACCCCGAGGTTGCCGGCGTCGGCCTGACCGAGCAGGCCGCCCGCGACGCCGGGCTGACCGTGCGCACCGGCAGCACCCGGCTCGAGCAGTCGTCACGCGGCTTCACCCACGGTCCCGGCGCCCGCGGACTGGTCAAGGTGGTGGAGGACGCCGACCGCGGGGTGCTGGTCGGCGCGACGGTGGTCGGCCCGGCCGGCGGCGAGATCGTCGGCCTGCTGTCGGTGGCGGTGCACGCCGCGGTGCCGGTGGCGACCCTGCGCGGGATGATCTACGCCTACCCGACCTTCCACCGGGCCATCGAGTCGGCGCTGGCCGACCTCTCCTGAGGGAGGGCCGGCGCCGAGGATGGGCGGCACCCCGCCGGGGTAGCGGGCGGGTCCGAGGGAGAGGACACCGCCATGACCACCACCAGCCGCGCCGGCCGGGCCGCGTCGAGGGCCGACCGCAGCGATGCCGTCGACTGGGCCGCCCGGGCCGGCCTGCTGGCCTACGGCGTCGTGCACCTGGTCATCGCCTGGTTGGCGGTGCAGCTGGCGCTGGGCGACCGCGAGGGCTCGCCCAACCAGAAGGGCGCCGTGCGCGAGCTCGCCGAGCAGCCGTTCGGGCAGGTGCTGGTCTGGGCCGTCGCGGTCGGCCTGCTCCTCCTCGTGCTCTGGCAGGGCCTCGAGGCGGCGCTGGGCCACCGCGACGACGACGGGTTCACGCGCACCCGCAAGCGCGTCGGCTCGGCCGGCCGGGCCGTCGTCTACCTCGCCCTGGGGGTGAGCACCCTGCAGGTCGCCACCGGCTCGGGCTCCTCGGGCGGGGGCGGCACCGACTCGACCACCGCCAAGCTGCTCGGCCTGCCGGGTGGCCAGCTGCTCGTCGGGCTGGTCGGCGCCGGCGTGCTGGCCGTCGGGGGCTACCTGGTCTGGAAGGGCGTGAGCGACCGGTTCCTCCGCGACCTCGAGCACAGTGGGCGCAGCGGCAGCACCGGCACGGCGTACACCTGGCTGGGCCGGGTGGGCCACGTCGCCAAGGGCGTGGCGCTGGGCATCGTCGGCGTGCTGTTCGGGTGGGCCGCCGCGACCCACGACCCCGAGAAGTCCGGCGGCCTCGACCAGGCCCTGCGCGAGGTGCTCGACCAGCCGTTCGGGCCGGTGCTGCTGATCGTCACCGCGCTCGGCATCGGCGCCTACGGCCTGTTCTGCTTCGCCTGGTCGCGCCACCTCGACCGCTGAGCGGCCGATCGTGCCTGCCGCCCGGGCAGCCGGTCGCCTGAGAGGGTGGGGCCATGGCACAGCAGGACGTCGACGTCGTGGTCCTCGGGCTCGGACCGGGCGGCGAGTTCGCGGCCCGCAAGCTCGCCGAGGCGGGTTTGGCGGTGGTGGGCGTCGACCGGGGGCTGGTCGGGGGCGAGTGCCCGTTCTGGGGCTGCACCCCCTCGAAGCTGATGATCCGCGCCGCCGACCTGCTGGGGGAGGCCCGGCGCGTGCACCCGCTCGCCGGCAGCGCCGACGTGCACCCCGACTGGGCGCCGGTCGCCGCCCGGGTCCGCGAGGCCAACCACGACTGGACCGACCACCACCACGTCGAGCCGCTGGAGCAGGCAGGGGTCCGGATCGTCCGCGGCCACGGTCGGCTGGCCGGGCCCGGCCGGGTCGTCGTCGACACCGACGACGGCCCGCTCGAGCTGACCGCCGCCCGCGGCGTCGTGCTCAACACCGGCACCGAGCCGCAGCGGCTCCCCGTCGACGGGCTGGCCGCGACGCCGTACTGGACCAACCGCGAGGCGGTGAAGGTCACCGAGGTCCCCGACCGGCTGGTGGTGGTGGGCGGCGGGCCGAACGGCGTCGAGCTGGCCCAGGTCTTCGCCCGGTTCGGCAGCCGGGTGACCCTGCTCGAGGCGGCCGACCGCATCCTCGGCGCCGACGAGCCGGAGGCGGGTGCGCTGCTCGCCCGCGCCCTGGGCGCCGACGGCGTCGACGTGCGCACCGGGGTGGAGCTGCGCCGCGTCGAGCACGGCCCCGCCGGATTCCGGCTCACCCTGGCCGACGGCAGCCTCGAGACCGACCAGCTGCTGGTGGCCGCCGGCCGCAGCAACAACCTCGCCGACGTCGGCCTCGAGACCGTCGGCCTCGACCCCGGGGCCGACCGGGTGGCCACCGACGAGCGGATGCGCGCCGCCGAGCGCCTCTGGGCGGTCGGCGACATCACCGGCGAGGGCGCGTTCACCCACGTCTCCCGCTACCAGGCCGGCATCGTGGTGCGCGAGCTGCTCGGCGTCGATGGCCCGGGAGCCGACTACCGGGCGCTGACCCGGGTGACGTTCACCGACCCCGAGGTGGCCTCGGTGGGTCTCGGTGAGGCCGCGGCCCGCGAGGCCGGGCTGCCGGTCGCGGTCAGCACGGCGGACCTCGCGCGGTCGAGCCGTGGCTGGGTGCACGGCGCCGGCGCCGATGGGCTGGTCAAGCTCGTCGCCGACACCGAGCGCGGCATCCTGGTCGGTGCGACCGTGGTCGGGCCCTACGGCGGGGAGGTGCTCGGGCTGCTGGCGACCGCGGTGCACGCCCGGGTGCCGGTGCCCGTGCTGCGCACCATGCACTTCGCCTACCCCACCTTCCACCGGGCGATCGAGTCGGCGCTGTCCCGCCTGCCGGTGCCGGGGCTCGCCCAGCCCTGAGCCGGTCCCCGGCGCCGGCCGCGGCGCGACCGGTGCGAGGTGTGGCGCGGCGGGTTCGGGGGAAGGAGGGCACGGGCGGGGCGGCACCCGCGCCCACTTCCGACTCGCCGCCCCCCGCGCAGGAGGACGAGATGACCCAGTCGCCGCACCGGTCGGCCCCCGACCCCGACGACACCAGCGACCGGCTGTACACCCCCGAGGAGCTCACGGCGTACGCCGCCGCCGAGCGCCACCCGGGCGGCGAGCACCGGCCGGTCGCCGTACCGCCGCCGCCTCCGCCGCGGATGCCCCCGCCCCCGCCGCCGCACCTCGCGGCGGCCCCGCCGGCGCCGCCCG
>NZ_JAFFJT010000020.1 GCF_016924665.1 Nocardioides sp. SYSU D00038 | reverse complement strand
ACCCAGCCCCACCCCCGAACCCAGCCCCACCCCCGAACCCGGCCCCACCCCCGAACCCGGCCCGACGCCCGAGCCCACGACCCCCGGGGCCCGCCGGCGACGGGTGGGCGACCTGACGCCGCTGCTGCTGCTCCGCGCCGCCCACCCGCGCCAGGCGGTGCTCACCGGCCTGGTCCTGGCCGGCTGCGCCGCCCTCGCCGGGCGACCGGCGCGGGAGATCCTGCTGGTGCTCGGCACCGTGATCGTCGGCCAGGCGATCCTGGGCTGGACCAACGACCTGGCCGACCGCCGCCGCGACGCCCGGCACGCGACACCGGGCAAGCCGGTCGCCGACGGCCGACTCGACCCGGGCACGGTGTGGTTCGTCGTCGCGCTGGCGGTCCTGGTGCTGGTGCCGATGGCTGCCGCCGGCGGGCTGGTCGCCGGGGCCGCGTACGGCGCCTCGCTGCTCGTCGCCCTGGTCGGCAGCTGGCACTGGCTGCGCAAGGGCCTGCTCTCGTGGCTGCCGTGGGCGGTGTCGTTCGCGCTCTACCCGGCGTTCCTCTCCTACGGCGGCTGGGGCGGCCGCGACACCGGCGAGCCCCCCGAGGTGCTGATCACCGTGCTGGCCGGCCTGCTCGGCATCGGCGTCCACGTGCTGCGCAGCATCTGGGGGCTGGTGCCCGACAACGCCGACGGCTGGCGCAACCTGCCGCTCCGGCTCGGCCTGCGGCTGGGCGCCTCGCGGCTGCTGGTGGTGACGGTCGTCTACCTCGTCGCCGTCGGCGTCGGGCTCGCGTTCGCGGCGACCTACCAGGGCCTCTCGCAGTAGCCGGCGGATGGCCCGACCGCCGTCCGGACACCGATGGCCTGACGCTAGGCTGTCGCCGCACCAGGACCCCAGCACCACCCCCAGCACCCGTGGAGAAGGCCTCGACCATGCAGCTCCGACGCTCGCTCGCGCTCTCGACCGGCGCCCTGCTCGCCACCCTCGCGCTGAGCTCCTGCGGCTTCGACCTGGGCACCGACCAGCCGTACACGCCCGGCGCCGGGGTCAACGAGCGCGGCGAGGCGGTCGACGTGCTCAGCGCGATGATCGTCGCCGGCCGCGACGACGCCGGCACGTTCATCGCCGGGCTGGCCAACGGCGACCCCGAGTCCGAGGACAGCCTCGAGCAGCTGGCCGGTGGTGACGACGCGACCCTCGAGACCGCGGAGTTCGAGCCGATCGAGGTCGGCCCGGGCGGCTACGTCAGCCTCGCCGACGAGGGCGGCATCCAGGTCACCGGCGACTTCACCGTCGGCCAGGTCGTCCCGGTCGTGCTGACGTTCGCCAGCGGCGAGACCTTCGAGCTGCGGGCCCCGGTGGTCCGCGCCTGCCACGAGTACGCCGACGTCGAGCTGCCCGCGGCGGGGGCCAAGGACGAGGAGCCGGGCGAGGCCTACTCCTGCGAGTTCGCCGAGGGCGAGGGCCACTGATGACCTTCACCCTGGTGCTGCTCCGCCACGGCGAGAGCGACTGGAACGCCAAGAACCTCTTCACCGGCTGGGTCGACGTCCCGCTCACCGAGAAGGGCGAGGTCGAGGCCTACCGCGGCGGCGAGCAGCTCAAGGCCGCCGGCGTGCTGCCCGACGTCGTGCACACCTCGCTGCTGCGCCGGGCGATCAACACCACCGCGCTGGCCCTCGACGCCGCCGACCGGCACTGGATCCCGGTGCGCCGGTCGTGGCGCCTCAACGAGCGTCACTACGGCGCCCTGCAGGGCAAGAACAAGAAGGAGACGCTCGAGCAGTACGGCGAGGAGCAGTTCATGCTCTGGCGCCGCTCCTTCGACGTCCCCCCGCCGCCGCTCGACGACGACTCGGAGTGGTCGCAGGCCGGCGACCCGCAGTACGCCGACCTCGGCGACGAGCTGCCGCGCACCGAGTGCCTCAAGGACGTCATCGCCCGGATGCTGCCGTACTGGGACGCCTCGATCGTTCCTGACCTGCGGGCCGGCAACACCGTGCTGGTGGCAGCCCACGGCAACAGCCTGCGCGCGATCGTCAAGCACCTCGACGGGATCAGCGACGACGACATCGCCGGGCTGAACATCCCCACCGGGATGCCGCTGGTCTACCGCCTCGACGAGGACCTCAGGCCCACGCTGCCGGGCGGGGAGTACCTCGACCCGGAGGCCGCAGCCGCGGCCGCCGCCGCGGTCGCCAGCCAGGGCCGCTGACGCCGCCTCAGGCGCCGACCGAGGTGGGGTTGTCGCCGGTCACGACGAAGACCACCCGGTTGGCCACCGACACCGCGTGGTCGGCGATCCGCTCGTAGTAGCGGCCGAGCAGGGCGATGTCGACCGCCGACTCGACGCCGTGCGGCCAGCTGTCCGAGAGCAGCTCGGTGAAGCTGGCCCGGCGCAGCTGGTCCATCTCCTCGTCGTCGCGGCCCAGCGCGACGGCGGCGGCCACGTCCTTGTCCTCGATGATCTGGCCGACCCGCTTGACCATGTCCTCGGCGACCTCGGCCATCCGGCTCATCGTGGGGCGGGCCTCGTCGGGCAGCGCGAGCCGCGGCACGCGCATCCGGGCGATCTTGGCGACGTGCACCGACAGGTCGCCCATCCGCTCGAGCTCGCTGACCATCCGCAGGGCCGCGACCACGACGCGCAGGTCTCCGGCGACCGGCTGCTGCAGCGAGAGCAGCGAGAACGCCGTGTCCTCCACCCGCTCCCGCGCCCGGTCGATGTCGATGTCGGCGCTGATTACCTGCTCGGCCACGGCCGCGTCGCCGTCGAGCAGCGCCCGGGTCGCCCGACCCACGGCGGTCTCGACCGAGCGGCAGATCGCGGCCAGGTCGAGGAAGACGGAGTCGAGCTGTTCGTGGAAGACGTCGCGCATGCCGCAGAGCCAACCAGCCGTACATGACCACCCGGGGTCATGGCGTGAACGCAGGATGAACGTTGCGAAGCACCCGGCTCCCGTGGCCAACAGCGGGTGAATCGCGCCCTACCATCGAGATGTGGACCCGACGACGCAGGCGTTCCTCGCCGCGCTCATCGGCGCCGTCGTCGCCGGAGGTGCCGTGCTCGCCTGGCACATCAGCGACCGCCAGCAGCACCACGCCGCCCCGGTCGCCCAGCCCGTCGTACCACCCGAGGTGGCCACGGTCCTGTCGGTGCTGCGCAGCAGCGCGGTCGTCGTCGACGACGCCGACACGGTGCTCAAGGCGTCCGCGCCGGCGTACGCCCTCGGGCTGGTGCGCGGCGCCTCGCTCGCCTCCGACGAGCTCGCCGAGCTGGTCAGCCAGGTGCGCCGCGACGGGCAGATCCGCGAGACCGAGCTGCTCATGCAACGGCCCGGGGTGCCGTCGCGCCACGTGACGGCTCGGGTGGCGCCGCTGGGCAGCCGCCTGGTGCTGGCGCTGGTGGAGGACCGCACCCGCGAGCGCCGCGTCGAGGCGGTGCGTCGTGACTTCGTGGCCAACGTCAGCCACGAGCTCAAGACGCCCGTCGGCGCGATCCGGCTGCTGTCGGAGGCGGTCAGCGACGCCAGCGACGACCCGGAGGCGGTCAAGCGGTTCGCCGACCGGATGCTGCTGGAGAGCGACCGGCTCTCGCGGCTGGTGCAGCAGATCATCGAGCTGTCGCGGCTCCAGGCCGACGACCCGATGGAGGCGCCGGCGGCGATCGCCGTCGACGAGGTGATCCGGGTCGCCGTCGACACCAGCGCCATCGACGCCGACTCCAAGCGGATCCAGATCGTCACCGGCGGCACGCCCGGCCTCGAGGTCTTCGGCGACCGCGAGCAGGTGACCGCCGCGGTCGCCAACCTGGTCGCGAACGCCGTGTCCTACTCCGGCGACGACTCGACGGTGCTGGTCAGCACCAAGGCCGCGCAGGGGTCGGTCGAGGTGTCGGTCGTCGACCAGGGCATCGGCATCCCCTCGCAGGAGATCGACCGGATCTTCGAGCGCTTCTACCGCGTCGACCCCGCCCGCCACCGCTCCACCGGCGGCACCGGGCTCGGCCTGTCCATCGTCAAGCACGTCGCCGCCACCCACGGCGGCGACGTCAAGGTGTGGTCCGTCGAGGGACAGGGCTCCACCTTCACGCTGAGCCTGCCCCGGCACCTGACCGGGACGTTGCAGGAGAACCTGCAGAAAGAGGTAAGCCCGTGACCCGGGTACTCGTCGTCGAGGACGAAGAGAGCTACAGCGAGGCTCTCGCCTACATGCTCCGCAAGGAGGGGTTCGAGGTCGCCATCGCGGCCGACGGCAACTCCGCGCTGACCGAGTTCGACCGCAACGGTGCCGACATCGTGCTCCTCGACCTGATGCTGCCGGGCCTGCCCGGCACCGAGGTCTGCCGCGTGATCCGCCAGACCTCCACCGTGCCGGTGATCATGGTCAGCGCCAAGGACGACGAGGTCGACAAGGTGGTGGGCCTCGAGCTGGGCGCCGACGACTACGTCACCAAGCCCTACTCGCCCCGCGAGCTGGTCGCCCGGATCCGCGCCGTGCTGCGCCGCGGCCAGGAGCCCGACCTTTCCCCCGCCACCCTCGAGGCCGGGCCGGTGCGGATGGACGTCGAGCGCCACGTCGTCACCGTCGACGGGCAGGAGCAGCGGCTGCCGCTCAAGGAGTTCGAGCTGCTCGAGATGTTCCTGCGCAACCCCGGCCGGGTGCTGACCCGGGGCCAGCTGATCGACCGGGTCTGGGGCTCCGACTACGTCGGCGACACCAAGACCCTCGACGTCCACGTCAAGCGGCTGCGCGCCAAGCTGGAGCCCGACCCGGGCGAGCCGAAGTACCTCGTCACCGTCCGCGGCCTGGGCTACAAGCTCGACCTCTGACCCGGCGGCCGGCCGCCCTCGCACGGCCGTGGCGGGATGTGGCGCCTCGGCGTCCGAAAACCGCGTGGCAACGGGTCATGGTCGTTCCTAGGCTGGACCCGTGACGAGCGCCCCCACCCAGCAGCCCACCCCCGCAGCCTCGGACGACGGCTCGGTCGCGCCCCTGCTGCCGGTGACCGCGGTGGGGGTCACCCTGCTCCTCTGGGCCTCGGCGTTCGTGGCGATCCGTCACCTGGGCGAGGACTTCTCCCCCGGCGCGCTGTCGCTGGGTCGCACCGGCGTCGGCGCCGTGGTGCTCGGGGTCGTCGCGCTGTCGCAGGGGCTGCCGCGCCCCACCCGTCGCGAGTGGGTCTCGATCGTGGCCATCGGCGTGCTGTGGTTCGGCGTCTACAACGTCGCCCTCAACGAGGGGGAGCGCCGGGTCGACGCCGGCACCGCGGCGATGCTGATCCAGGTCTCCCCGGTGCTGATCGCGCTGCTCGCCGCGCTGTTCCTGCACGAGCGGTTCACGACGTACCTCGCCCTCGGCCTGGCGCTGGCGTTCGGCGGCGTCGCGATCATCGGCCTGTCGAGCTCTGACGGGGGCGGCGACCGCGACCTGCTGGGCGTGGTGCTCTGCCTGGTCTCGGCGGTGGTCTACTCCATCAGCCTGATCCTGCAGAAGCCGCTGGTCGCCCGGCTGACCGCCGTCCACGTCACCTGGCTCGCGTGCACCGTCGGCGCGATCGCGTGCCTCCCGTTCGCCGGCCAGCTGGCCGGCGAGGTCGCCGACGCGCCCGCTTCGTCGGTGGGCTGGGTCGTCTACCTCGGGGTGTTCCCGACCGCGATCGCCTTCACCACCTACGCATTCGCCCTCCGCCACATGTCGGCGAGCAGCCTCGGCGTCACCACCTACCTGGTGCCGCCCATCACGATCGTGATGGGTCTGCTCCTGCTCGACGAGGTGCCGCCCACGATGGCGTACGTCGGTGGCGCGCTGGCCCTCGTCGGCGTCGCCGTCGCCCGCCGCAAGCCCCGCACCCTCGCCGACGAGGCACACCAGCCCGCCTGACGGTGCATGATGCGGGGCGTGGACGTCCTCGCCAACGTGCTGGTCGGCCTGGTCGCCGCACTGCACCTCTGCTTCCTGGTCCTCGAGATGTTCCTCTGGACCCGGCCCGCCGGTCGCTCGGTCTTCGGAACCACCCCCGAGTTCGCCGAGTCGACCCGCGCCCTCGCCGCGAACCAGGGTCTCTACAACGGGTTCCTCGTCGCCGGGCTCGTCTGGGGACTGGCGACCGACGGCCGCGACCCCGAGCTGTTCTTCCTGTCCTGCGTCGTCGTCGCCGGCCTCTTCGGCGCCGCCACCGTCAGCACCCGCATCCTCCTCGTCCAGGCCGTCCCGGCCCTGCTGGCGATCGGCGCGGTGCTGCTCGCCTGAGACCCCGTCGCCCGTCTCGTGGTGCTGGGGCGGGGGGTGGGGCGGGGTGGGGGGGGGGGGGGCCCCCCCCGGGGGGGGCACACACCCCCGGGGGGGGGGGAGGCGCGGGCGGGGGG
>NZ_JAFFJT010000019.1 GCF_016924665.1 Nocardioides sp. SYSU D00038 | reverse complement strand
CGTTCCTCAACCACCGGTGGTTGAGGAAGTCGCGCTAGCGACTGTCTCGAAACCCCCGCCGGCCGAACGCCCTCCCGCAACCAACCGATGCGCGGTGGGGTATCGCCGACCCGGCGCTCGTTGTCGCCGCAGTGCGCCGACCCGGCGTTAATTGACGACGGCTCGGCGAAACCTGGGCCGCCCCCGCCCCTGGTGGTCGCGGAGGACTGTCGGCTCACCGGGTTTCGAGACACGACTTCGTCGTTCCTCGACCACCGGTGGTTGAGGAAGTGCGCTAGCGACTGTCTCGAAACCCCCGTACCCGAACGCCCTCCCGCAACCACCCGATGCGCGGTGGGGTATCGCCGACCCGGCGCTCGTTGTCGCCGCAGTGCGCCGACCCGGCGTTAATTAACGACGGCTCGGCGAAGCCTGAGCCACCCCTGTGGGTGAGGGAGGGTACTCATCTCACCGGGTTTCGAGACCCGACTTCGTCGTTCCTCAACCACCGGTCGTGACTTCCGTCGCTCCTCAACCGGCGCCCGCGCCTCACTCCGCCTCCAGCCACCCCCGGAACGCCTCCAGGTTGTGGGTCGGCTCGCCGCGGAGCTTGCGCCACTCCCACTCCTTGCGGATCGAGGAGGCGAAGCCGAGCTCGAGGATGGCGTTGAAGGACTCGTCGGCGGTGCTGAGGACGGCGCCGAGGAGGCGGTCGAGCTCGTCGGGGGTGACGGCGGAGAGGGGCAGGCGGCCGTCGAGGTAGATGTCGCCGAGGCGGTCGACGGCGAAGGCGACGGCGTACGTGCGCAGGTTGCGCTCGAGCAGCCAGCGGTAGACGCGCTCGTGGTTCTCGTCGGGCTTGCGGCACACGAAGGCGTGCACGCCCAGCGTGTGCGGGCCCAGGTCGAGGCGGACGGCGGTCTGGAGCTTCTTCTCTCCGGGCAGCGAGAACGAGAACAGGCCCGCCGAGGGCTCCTCCCACTCGAGGTCGTTGTCGGTGAGGTAGTCGCGGAGCACCTGGGCGGGGTCGGTCGTCACACGTGCTCCCGCATGGTGGCCCGGGCGCGCTCGTAGACGTCGAGGGTGCGCTCGGCGGTGGCCTCCCACGAGAAGGTGCGGGCCTGCTCGAGAGCGCCGGCCTCGAGGCGCAGCCGCAGCTGCTCGTCGGAGACGACGCGCTGCAGCGCGTCGGCCCACGACGCGGCGTCGTGGTCGGGCACCAGCAGGCCGCTGTGCTGGTCGCGGACGACGGTGGTCAGTCCCCCGACCGCGGCCGCGACGACCGGGGTGCCGGTGGCCTGGGCCTCGGCGGCGACCAGCCCGAACGACTCGTTGTACGACGGTACGGCGACCAGCGTGGCCGCGGCGTACCAGGTGGCGAGCTCGGCCTGGGCGACCGGCGGCACGAAGCGGACGACGTCGGCGACCCCGAGGTCGGCGGCCAGCTGGGCCAGCGACTCCGGTCGGTCCAGGCCGGTGCCCGACGGCCCACCGACGACGGGTACGACGAGCCGCTCCCGGCGCCAGGGCTGGCGCTCGAGCAGCACCGCGACCGCGCGCAGCAGCACGTCGGGGGCCTTGAGCGGCTGGATCCGGCCGGCGAACAGCAGCACGTCGGCGTCGACCGGCAGCCCCAGCTCCGCGCGGGCCTCGGCCGCGGCGCGCGGCCGGAACACCGCCAGGTCGACCCCGGGGTGCACGACCTCGACCCGGCCGGGGTCGGCGCCGTAGAGCTCACGGAGCTGGTCGGCCTCCAGCGCGGTGTTGGCGATGAGCATGTCGGCGGCCTCCACGACCTGCTCCTCGCCGATCACGCGCGACTGGGGGTCGGGGGTGTCGCCCTCGGCGAGGGCGGCGTTCTTGACCTTGGCCATCGTGTGCATCGAGTGGATCAACGGCACGCCCCAGCGGTCGCGCGCCAGCGCGCCGACCTGCCCGGAGAGCCAGTAGTGGGAGTGGACGGCGTCGTAGTGGCCCACCGGCTGGGCGGCCTCGGTGCGCAGCACCTCGCGCGCGAACACGCAGAGCTGGCCGGGCAGCTCCTCCTTGGTCAGCCCCTCGAACGGGCCGGCGTTGATGTGGCGCACGGTGATCCCGTCACCGGCGGCGACCTCCACGGGCAGCGCGGAGCTCGTGGCCCGGGTGAAGATGTCGACCTCGACGCCCAGCGGCACCAGGCGGCGGGCCAGCTCGAGGACGTAGACGTTCATGCCCCCGGCGTCACCGGTGCCCGGCTGGTCGAGCGGGGAGGTGTGCAGGCTGACCATCGCCAGACGCCTGATCCGGTCCACGTGGCTCCTTCCGAGGTCCTACCCCGGCCCAACCGTAGGGGCACCCCATCTGTTCCCGACCGCACGATGCCCAGTCCTAGGGTGGTGGACATGTTCTGGCACGGACTCGTCGACGACGCCGCGATCTTCCCGCCGGGCGACGCGCCCCTGGCCGACGCGACCGCCGCCCACACCGGGCGCGCGGGTCCGGCCCGCGACCTGGTGGGCACGTTCGTGGTCAGGGACACCGACCTGCCGGCGCTGCGCGACTGCCCGGCCCGCCTGTCGGTGGTGGTCAGCGGCGGTGCGGGCCAGGTCGCCGGACCCGCGGCGCTGTGCGACCGGCTCGGCCTCGCCCTCGCCGGCCTCGAGATCGCGCTGCGCGACCTCGACGACCTGCCCGGCAACGCCCGCCGGGTGGTCGCGGCCGTCGACGCCGCCCGCGCCGAGGGCAGCCTCGACGAGGAGGTGCCGGTCTTCGTCGAGCTGCCCCAGCAGGAGCCCACCGCGGCCTGGCTGGCCGCCGCCGACGCCGTCGCCGAGGCCGAGCTGCGGCTCAAGCTGCGCACCGGCGGCCTGCACGCCGACGCGTTCCCCACCGCAGCGGTGCTCGCCGCCTGGGTCGACGCGGCGCTCGACCGGGAGACGGCATTCAAGGCCACCGCCGGGCTCCACCGCGCGGTGCGCCACGCCGGCCCCGACGGCTACGAGCACCACGGCTTCCTCAACCTGCTCCTCGCGACCCGCCGGGCGTACGACGGCGCCTCGGCCGCCGACGTCGCCGCGACGCTGGAGCGCCGCGACGGCGAGGCGCTCGCCGAGGAGGCCCGCGGCCTCGACCTTGCCGCGACCCGGAGGTGGTTCACCTCGTTCGGGTCGTGCAGCGTCGAGGAGCCGCTCGCCGACCTCGCGGCGCTGGACCTCCTCGGCTGAGCGTGCTCAGGGCTGGGGCGCGAACACCTCCAGCTCGGCCAGCTGGAGCCGGAACAGCGCCGCCTGGGCCTCGTCCGGGGCGCTGCGACCCAGCCGGGTGACCAGCAGCCGCACGTAGCGACCGCTGCCGGTGACGTCGTAGCCGATGCCGACCGACCCGTCGGACGCCTGCCCCGCCTGGGTCGACACCGTCTGCCAGGTGCTGCCGTCGTCGGAGAGCTGCAGCTGGAAGTCCGCCGGGAACCCGGCGCCGCCGTTGCCGACGGGCTCGCCGGCGGTCGCGGTGCGCGGCCACAGCCAGACGCTGCCGACCTGCTGCACCGAGCCCAGGTCGACCTGCACCCACTGCTCGGCGTCGCGGCTGCTGTTGGGCGGGTCGGAGGTGAACCCGCGGGACCCGGTGGTGCTCACCCGGGTGCCGTCGACCAGGTTGGCCGTGCCCCACGAGCAGCAGTTGAGCCCGGCCTTGGCCGTCACCGGTCGACCGGCGGCGAGGTTGCCGGCGGGGCTGGGAGGCGGCTCGGTGGCGTCGAGCAGCACCGCGTCGACCTGGAACCGGCCGGCCCACGGCTGGTCGCCCCGGGCCCGGTAGGACACCTCGATCCGCGCGATGTCGGCACCGGTCCACTCCGCCAGCGGCACGCGCACCTGGTTCCAGGCGTCCGGCGAGACCGCGGTGACCACCTCGGTGGTCACGCCCGCGGAGTCGGTGACGACCACCCGCGCCTCGTAGGGGCCGCCCGGGCCGCCGCCGTAGCCGTCGAGGTGGACGACGAGGGCCTGCTCCGGGCGGTAGGGCACCGGCTCGGGCTCGTCGACCGACACGGTGCGCCACTCGCCACCCGCGACCGTCGAGGTCGGCACCGCCTCGAGCAGCCGCTGGCCGAGGCGGGCGGTGCCGGGGCCGTTGGCCATGGAGGTGACCGACGCGACCGACGACGTCCCGTCGCCGGCTACCCAGCCCTCGGTGCCGGACTCGAAGCTGTGCAGCAGCACCTGCTCGTCGGTGAGGCAGGCCTCCTCGAGCGGGTCGGCCTCGCAGCCGGCGCCGCGCACGAAGACCTGGGTGCGGGCGGAGTCCCAGACCACGCCGCCGGCGGTGATCTCGAGGTCGACGGGGCCGCCGGCCGCGGCCTCCTCGCCGCGGGTCAGGGTCGCGCTGACCGGGGCGGTGCCGCGGGCCGGCACGACCACGGCCGGGGCCTGGCCCCACGTCCAGCCGGCCGGGGCGGTGGTGCCGCGCGCGGTGACCCGCAGCGCCTGGGCGCCGCGGTTGGTCACGGTGGCCACGACCGAGGTCGAAAGAGCGTCCGGCTCGACCACCCGGGGGCTGGCGGCGAGCGCGGTGATCGCCAGCGGCGAGCCGACGTCGACGGTCAGCACGCTGAGCGCGTTGAACCTGGTGCCGGCCCGGCGCCCGGACAGCGCCAGCGTCAGGTCGGTCTCCCCGGGCGGCTGGGCGGCGGGCACGGTGACCCGGAACGTCGCCACCCGGCGTCCGCCGGGCCCGACGAAGCGCGGCAGCGCCCGCAGCACCTGCACCCGCCACGAGTCCGGCACGCGCAGGCCGACCGCGGCCCGGGTGAGCGGCTTGCGGCCGCCGTTGGCGACCACGGTGGAGACGTCGAACGTCGAGGCGGACACCGGGGCGCCCACCACCGTCGGCGTGAGGCTGATCCTGGCGTAGCCGGTGGCCAGCCCCGACAGCGAGCGCCGCACGCCCTGGGCCCGGGTGCTGACCAGGCGCACCGACGCGGCACTGACCTGGCGGCGCGCGCGGGCCTGGCGCAGGTCGCGCTCGAGGCGCTGCAGGCGCGAGAGCGCCGTGGCCACCCGGGTGCGGACGACCGGCTCGCGGCCGTACCCGCGGGCCCGCAGCGCCCCCTCGATCTTCGCGAGCACCTGCCGCTGGTCGCGGACCAGCACGGCGCGCGCCTTGCGCGAGGAGAGGCCGCGCACCGCGGCGCCCAGCGAGCGGGCGTGGGCGCGGGCCCGGAGCAGGTCGCCGGTGCCGCGGTCGGCGGCGAACGCGTAGGAGCCGGAGCCGACGGTCACGACGACCCGGTCGCCCTGCTGCCGCACCCCGAGCACGCCGGCGCGGCCGGCGACCGGCCGGTTGCCCTCGACCACGTCGGCCGTGCGGGAGGCCGGCACGTGCACCTCGGCGACCGTGCCGACCGGCACGGTGACCCGCTGCACGGTGCGGCCGCCCTCGGGCGCCCAGGCGCTCGCGAGCCGGCCGTGCGGGGTGAGGATGCTGGCCGAGGCGCGCTGCACCTCGTCCATCACCTGGGGCGCGATCACGACCCGGTCGTAGCCCGTGGAGCCCTCGGCCTGCCGGATGCCGGCCACCGAGTCGTAGAGCCAGTGGTCGATCGAGGTGAACATCGGGTGGTTGAGCGACGAGGCACCCTCCCAGTCCTCCCAGATGGTGCCGGGACCGTGCTCGAGCATGTAGCCCCAGCCCGGCTTCTCCTTGCTGCGCACGACGTCGAGCACCACGTCGGAGCGGCCGTGCATGGCCAGCGCCTCGGGGATGTACTTGATGCCGGGCAGGCCGCCGGTGAAGTGGCCGCCCCGCTCGTCGACGACGTCGTCGACCAGGGTCTGCACGACGCCGTCGACCAGGCCGTCGGGCACGATGCCGAGGGTCAGCGGGAACGCGTTGGCGAACTGGCTGGGGCCGTAGCTGGCCTCGGCCTCGTCGAGGAACTCGGCGTTGATGGCGTCGGCCGCTGCCTCGGCCCGCTGGGCCAGGTCGGCCGCGTCGGCCGGCCGGTCGGCGAGCCGAGCCGCGCGCTCCACGATCCGCAGGTCCCAGTAGTAGAAGCCGGTGCGGAACAGCCGCGAGTCGGTGGTCTCGACGCCGAGCCAGTCGTCACCCCAGTGGCCGGTGTTCTTGGTGACCAGCCCGCCCTCGGTGGTGGTGGCGACGTAGTCGACGTAGGCCTTGAGCGAGTCGTAGTGGTCGACCAGCGCGGTGGTGTCGCCGTAGTGCTTCTCCAGGTAGGCCGGGATGAGCACGTGCGAGGACGCCCAGGCCGGGTCGGAGCGGTCGCGCCAGCCGTTGGACGGCTCGGTCGGCACGATGTCGGGCACGCGGCCGTCGGGACGCTGCGCGGCCACCGACTCCTCGGCCCAGTTCTCGTAGAACGGCGCCATCGCGAAGTTGTCGATGGTGGCCTCGGCCGCGATGTGGGCGTCGGCGGTCCAGCCGCGCTTCTCGCGGGTCGGGGTGTCCTCCGGGACGGCGTGCAGGCCGTTGACCTGGGTCTGCACGTTGGCGGCGTGCAGCCGGTTCAGCATCGCGTCGGAGGAGCTGAACGAGCCGGTGCGCCGGACGTCGTTGTGCACCTCGCGGGCGACCACGGTGTCGGTGCCGGGCGCCTCGGTGAGTCCGGTGACCTCGACCCAGCGGAAGCCGGCGTAGACGAACGACGGCTCCCAGTCGACGTCGCCACCGGTTGAGGTGAAGGTGCTGGTCTGCTGGGCGCCGATGACGCCGTTGTCGACGCGGCCCGCGCCGTTGAGGCGCTCGCCGTGCTTGAGGGTCACGGTCGTGCCGGCCGGCAGGTTCGCGCGCAGCCGGGTCCAGCCCGCGCGGTTCTGCCCGAAGTCGAGCACGTAGACGCCCTCGGCGGGCTCGGTCACCGACACGGCCCGGTGGTCGGCGACCACGCGCATCGGCTCGAAGACCGCGGCGTCGAGGCGGCCGGTCTCGGTGCTGCTCACCCGCACCGGCGACCAGGTGCCGGTGGCGTCGGGCTCGGACCAGCCGGCGAGCTCGCGCCGGGCGTCGTACGTCTCGCCGTGGAAGCGGTGGGCACGGACCACCGGGCCGGGCGCGGAGGTCCAGTCCTCGCCGGAGGCCAGCTCGACGACGCCGTCGGTGGTCACGATCCGCAGCTGGGCGAGCACGTCGGAGTCCTCGCCGATCATCAGCCCGAGTGCGTTGTCGCCCTCGCGCACCAGGTCGGTGACGTCGTACGTGCGGTAGAGCGCCCGCACCCGGGTGTCGACCGAGGTCGACTCGACCTGGGTGTCGGAGACCCGCTGCCCGTTCAGCCACGGCTCGTAGATGCCGCGGGCCAGGCCGAACTGCTGCTCGCAGCAGATGCCCTGGCCGTCGGGGCCGCGCTCGAAGCTGCCCCGGCCGGAGACGTAGAGGCGCGCGGAGACGACGTCGGCCGGGACCTCGACCTCGCCGCGCAGGTAGCTGCCGCCGGCGGCCGCGCTGGCCGGCGCCACCCAGTCGGCGCTCCAGTCGTCGCCCGACAGCAGCCCGGTCTCCCACCACGACGCCGGGCTCCAGGCCGACACCTTCCCGGCGCCGTCCCAGACCTGCACCCGCCAGTGGTAGCGCGTCGCGCTGCTCAGCGCCGGCCCGGCGTAGGCGACCTGGGAGCGCGCGGAGGCGACCCGGCCCGAGTCCCACACGTCGGCGGCCCCGGCCGCGAGCCCGGCGGCGGTCGTGGCCACCTGCACCCGGTACGCCGTCTGCCGGGCGCCGCGCACCGAGCCGGGCGTCGTCCAGGCCAGCCGCGGGCGCGCGGAGTCGGTGCCGAGCGGGCGCACCAGCAGGTCGGTGGTCAGGTCGGCCACCCGGAGCGTGCTCGCCGCCGCGGGCGCGGAGCGCGCCACGACGGCGGGGGCCGCGGCGGTCACGGTCGGCACCACCGCGAGCGGCAGCAGGCCGGCCACCACGGCGGCCAGCGGGCGGGCCAGCGACCGGGACGACCGGGGCGCGTTGAATCGCATCAAGACAGGTCCTTCATCGTCGGAGAGCCTCTTGATACGACCCTGGAATGCCCCGGGGCAAGACTGTAGATGGAACGTTTCACATCGTGAGCGCCGTCACACCGCTCCGCCGCCTCACGATGACCGGATCCGGCCAGCGGCGGCACCTGCCCCCGCTGCTCTAACCTTCGCGCATGGGCGTGCTCACCCCGCTGGCCGTGCGGATCGGCGCGATCGGCTGGCTGCCGCGGTACCTGCCGCAGATCGTCAAGGTCGACGAGGCGCTGCAGCGCGCCAGCCGCGGCCGGCTCTCGCTGCTCGACGTCGCCGGTCTGCCCAACCTGGTGCTGACCGTGCCCGGCCGGAGGAGCGGGGTGCCACGCAGCACGCCGCTCCTCTGCGTGCCCCACGACGGTGGCTGGCTGATCGCGGGCTCCTACTTCGGCGGGCCGAAGGTGCCGCTGTGGGTCGGCAACCTGCGCGCCGCCGGGCGGGCCGAGATCAGCGTCCGGCGCGACCGGCTGCCCGTGACCGCGCGCGAGCTGGCCGGCGAGGAGCGGACGGCGGCGTGGCAGGTGATGCTGCGCACCTGGCCCAACTACGCGAAGTACGAGCAGCGCACCTCGCGGGTGATCCCGGTGTTCCGGCTGGAACGCGCGTGATCCAGCTCGGGCAGCACCCGGCGCCGCGGCACACCGTGGCCCACCTCTCCGACCCCCACCTGCTGGCCGGCGACCTCCTGCAGTACGGCGTGGTGCGGCCCGAGGACGGCCTGCGGCTCGTGCTCGGCCGGCTGCTCCGCATCGACCCGCCGCCTTCCGCGCTGGTGTTCACCGGCGACCTCGCCGACCGGGCCGAGCCGGCGGCGTACCGGCGGCTGCGCGAGCTCGTCGAGCCGGTGGCCGATCGGCTCGGCGCAGAGGTGGTGTGGGTGATGGGCAACCACGACGAGCGCGACGACTACGCCCGCGAGCTGTTCGGCGCCGAGGCCACCAGCCCCCAGGACCGGGTGCACGTGGTCGACGGGCTGCGGATCGTCTCGCTCGACACCAGCGTGCCGGGCTGGCACCACGGCGCGCTCGACGACGACCAGCTCGCGTGGCTGGCCGACGTGCTCGCCACGCCCGCCCCCGACGGCACGCTGCTGGCGATGCACCACCCGCCGATCCCCACCCCGATGCTCCGGGCGGCCGAGCTGATCGAGCTGCTCGACCAGGAGCGCCTCGCCGACGTGGTGCGGGGCACCGACGTGCGCGCCGTGCTGGCCGGCCACCTGCACCTGTCGACCCACTCGATGTTCGCCGGTGTGCCGGTGTCGGTGGCCTCGGCCAGCTGCTACACCACCGATCCCGCACCGCTCGACCGCTTCGTCTCGGGTGTCGACGGCGGTCAGGCGTTCTCGGTGGTGCACGTCTACGACGACCGCGTGGTGCACACGACCGTGCCGCTCGCCGCAGCGGCGGAGGTCACCGGCTACCCCGGCGACGTCGCCCCGCTGGTCGAGGGGCTGACCTTCGAGGAGCGGCTCGACGTGTTCAGCCGCAAGGACTCCGAGTTCAACTCCGGGCACGAGGCCCACGCCCCCCTGCCCGACGAGCCGGTCGACGAGCCCCTGGACGTGCGGAGCGAGCCGTGACCCGCCGCTCGCTGCTGCTCGCCGACGTGGGAACGCTGCTGCTCGCGCTGGTGGTCGTGGTGCTCGTGGGCGGGGACGACGACGAGAGCGCGCCCGCGACGGCACCGGCGGCGACCGTCGCCGACTTCTGCGCCGGCTTCGACGCGATGGCCCGGCTGCAGGGCGCGCTGGTCGCGGGCGACCCGTCCGTGGGCCCGGAGCTGCGGGAGGCGGCCGGCGACCTCGTCGACCTGGTGGACCGCCTCGGCGTCGACGACGAGGTCCGGGCCGGCGCCGAGGTGGTGCTCGGACCACTCACCCGCTGGCAGGAGGGGATGACCGCCGAGGACCTCTCCGGCACCGGCGCCTACACCGACGAGGACGCCGCGGCCGCCGCGGCCTTCTCGACCTACCTCAACGACCACTGCGCCAGCGACGGCGTCGCGCACGACCACGACGGCGACGGCGAGCCCGACCACGCACCCGATGACCATGACGAGCACGACGACCACGACGAGCACGGGGACGAGCACGGGGACGAGTGAGCGCCCGGGTCGCCGCCGCGCTCAGCGACCGGCGCCCGCCGTCAGCACCGCCTGCCGCCGCGCGGGCCGGTCGCCCCGGCCGAACAGCTTGTGCCGCAGCGTGCCCGGTCGGTACGCCGTGGGGTAGGCGCCGCGGGCCTGCAGCACCGGCACCACGTGCTCGACCACGTCGACGAACGACCCGGGGGTGACGGCGTAGGCGAGGTTGAACCCGTCGACGTCGGTCTGCTCGACCAGCGCCTGCACCTCGTCGGCGACCTCCTCGCCCGAGCCGACGACGAGCTGGCCGAGACCGCCGATGCCGGCCCGCAGCGCGAGGTCGCGCACGGTCCAGGGCCGGCCGTCGTCGTCGACGCCCGAGTAGGCGCTGGCGTAGGTGTGGATGGCGTTGCTCGTCACGTCGGCGAGCGGCTGGTCGAGGTCGTGGCGCGACAGGTCCTCCCCCATCCAGCCGGACACCAGGGCGAGCGCGCCCTCGGCGTCGGTGTGGGCGAGGTAGTCGTCGTACTTGGCGCGCGCCGCCTGCGGCGTCGCGTCGGTGACGATGGTGAGCTTGGTGTAGATCCGCACCGAGCGCGGGTCGCGGCCGGCCTCGGCCACGGCGGCGCGTACCCGCGCGACGGTGGTGGCCAGCGACGCCGGGCCGGACGCGGCGACGAAGACCGCCTCGGCGTGCCGGGCCGCGAACCCGATGCCGCGCGGCGACGAACCGGCCTGGTAGATCACCGGCGTCCGCTGCGGCGACGGCTCGCTCAGGTGGAAGCCCGGGACGTCGAACCACCGGCCGTGGTGGTCGATCGGGTGCACCTTCGCGGGGTCGGTGAAGACCCCGGAGGCGGCGTCGCGCACCACAGCGTCGTCCTCCCACGACTCCTCCCAGAGCCGGCGCACCACCTCGAGGTACTCCTCGGCGTGGTCGTAGCGCTGGTCGTGGGGCAGCTGGGTGCCGCCGAGGTTGCGCGCGGCGGAGTCGAGGTAGCCGGTCACGATGTTCCAGCCCACCCGACCCCGGGTCAGGTGGTCGAGCGTCGACATCCGGCGGGCGAACGGGAACGGGTGCTCCGCGGAGGTGTTGGCCGTGACGCCGAACCCGAGGTGCTCGGTGACCAGCGCCATCGCCGGCACCAGCAGCATCGGGTCGTTGATCGGCACCTGCGCCGCCGCCCGCAGCGAGGCGGTCGAGTCGCCGCCGTAGACGTCGTAGGTGCCGAGGACGTCGGCGAGGAAGATGCCGTCGAAGACCCCGCGCTCGAGCACCCGGGCCAGCTCGGTCCAGTGCTCCAGGTCGCGGTAGTGGGCCGAGCGGTCGTCGGGGTGGCGCCACAGGCCGGGCGACTGGTGCCCGACGGTGTTCATGGCGAAGGCGTTGAACCCGATCTGCCGGGTCACCGGACGACCTCGTCCGACGACGCGGGCCCGGGCTGCACCTGCGGAGGCGCTTCGACGGTGACCAGCTCGGGGCGCGGCGAGCGGTGGCCGACCACCGCGCCGGCCAGTCCGTCGAGCCGCGCTCGCTGCTCGGCCGTGAGCACCACGTCCACCGAGCGGGCGTTGCTCCGGGCCCGGTCGGCCTGCTTGGTGCCGGGGATCGGCACCACGTCGTCGCCCTGGGCCAGCACCCAGGCGATCGCGACCTGGCCGGGCTCCACCGCGAGCTCGGCCGCGATCTCGCGCACCGTGCCGGCGAGCAGCAGGTTGGTCTCGAGCGCACCGGGGACGAACCGCTCGCGACCGCGCAGCCGATCGGGCACGTCGTCGAGGCCGCGGATCGCGCCGGTGAGCAGGCCGCGGCCCAGCGGCGAGTACGGCACCAGGCCGATGCCCAGCTCGCGGGCCACCGGCACGGTGTGCTGCTCGATGTCGCGGCTGAACACCGACCACTCGGTCTGGATCGCCGCGATCGGGTGGGTCGCGTGGGCGCGCCGGATGGTGTCGGGTCCGGGCTCGGAGAGACCGAGGTGGCGCACCTTGCCGGCAGCTACCAGCTCGGCCATCGCCCCCACCGTCTCCTCGATCGGCACCCGCGCGTCGACGCGGTGGAGGTAGTAGAGGTCGACGTGGTCGAGACCGAGCCGCTGCAGCGAGGCGTCGAGCGCCGCCCGTACGTACTCCGGGCGCCCGTCGACGTCGCGGCCGTCGGGGTGGGGGGTGCCGAGCGGGTTGCCGAACTTGGTGGCGACCACGACCCGGTCGCGCACCGCCGACACCGCGCGGCCGAGCAGCACCTCGCTGTCGAACGGCCCGTAGACGTCGGCGGTGTCGAAGAGGGTGACGCCCTCCTCGAGGCTGGCGTCGACGACGGCGCGGGCGCGCTTCTCGTCCTCGGCGGACGTGCCGCCGACCAGGCTCATGCAGCCCAGGCCGACGGCCGAGACCGCCAGCGCGCCGAGTCGTCGCGGGGGCAGGGGACGGGTGGTCATGCGGTGGCCTCCTGGGGCTCGCGGGTGGTCGCGCCCCAGGCCGGGAGGCCGAGGCGGGTGCGCAGGTCGCTGCCGTCGTACGCGGGCCGCGTGAGCCCGCGGCGCCGCAGCTCGGGCACGACCAGGTCGACGAAGTCGCGCAGGCCGCTCGGGAGCGCGTCGAACATCAGCACGAACCCGTCGGCCGCGCCGCCCTCCCACCACGACTGGAGGTCGTCGGCGATCGTGACTGGGTCGCCGACCAGGGACCGGTGGCCGAAGCTGCCCTCGCGCAGGAAGTCGCCCACGGTGCGCTCGCCGTCGGCGAAGAAGCTCAGCACGGCCAGGCGGAACCCGTCGGCGCCGTGGGTGGCCGGCCGGTGGGCCTCCGGCGGCAGCGGCCGGTCGAGGCGGAGCAGGGCCTGGTCGACGCCGAGGAAGTGGGCGAGGTTGACCAGCCGCGCTTCGGGTGTGCCGACCAGGTCGTCGAGCGCGCGCCGCTTCGCGAGCGCCTCGGCGCGGGTCTCGCCCGCGACCACGACGACGCCGGGGAACAGCAGCAGGTGCTGGGGATCGCGACCCAGCGCGGCGGCCCGGGCCCGGATGTCGGCGCGGTAGTCGCGGGCCGAGGCGAGGGTCAGCTGCGCGGCGAAGACCGCGTCGGCCTGCCGCGCGGCGAGGTCGCGCCCGCCCTCCGACCCGCCGGCCTGGAAGACGACCGGCTGGCCCTGCGGCGGCGGCGGCACCTGCAGCGGGCCGGCCACGTCGAAGAACTCGCCGTGGTGGTCCACCGGGTGCACCTTCGCGGTGTCGATGAACGTGTGCGTCGTGCGGTCGAACGCCAGGGCGCCGTCCTCCCAGCTCGACCACAGGGCGCGGACCACGTCGACGTGCTCCCCGGCCCGCCGATAGCGCACGGCCTTGTCGGGCAGCTCGGCGAGGCCGACGTTGCGCGCCGACGCGGGGTCGAAGCTGGTCACGACGTTCCACCCCGCCCGGCCGCCGCTCACGTGGTCGAGCGAGGCCACCGCGCGGGCCACGGCGTACGGCTCGACCAGCGTGGTGCTGATGCTGGCCACCAGGCCGACGTGCTCGGTGGCACCGGCCAGCGCCGAGAGGGTGACCAGCGGGTCGAGGGTCCACCGGGGCTGGCGGTGCGACTCGGGCTGGAGCGCGGCGAAGTCGGCCAGGAACACCGCGTCGAGCACGCCGCGCTCGGCCTGCCGCGCGAGCTCGCGGTGGTAGCCGAGGTCGACGAACGCGCGCGGGTCGGCGCCCGGCGCCTGCCAGGCGCCCTGGTGGACGCCGGAGGGCTGCATGTTGACCACGAGCGGGAGGTGCCCCCGGGTGGGGCCGCCGGGTGTGGAGGCGGTGGGCATCAGAAGAACGACCCCTCGGGTGGTGGCGTGCCGTTGAGCTCGTGGTCGCCGACGACGCGCAGCTTGTACGACGCCGGGTTGTGCGCGATCACGGTGCGCGCGTTGCGCCAGTGGCGGTCGAGGCCGAGGTCGGCCCGCACCGCGGAGGCGCTGCCGGCGTCGAGCAGCCCGGACGTCGTCCGGGTGGCGAGCTCGTCGACGACCACCTTGGCGCGGGCCGCGTCGAGCGAGGCGGCCTCCATCTCGGGGACGCCGCCCGCGGCCAGGGCCCGCTCGAGGCTGCGGGCCGCCTCGACCACGGTCGCCCGGGCGGCGAACGCGTCGGCGGAGAGCCGGCCCACGGTGGCCTGGAGCAGCGGGTCGTGGCGTGGCACCTCGTGCAGGCCGTGGAAGTAGTTGCGCCGCCGGCCGCGCACCAGGTCGACGGCCTCGGCGGCGGCCGCGGCGGTGATACCGGCGACCACGGCGGTGAGGTAGACCTGCGCGAACGGCGTCGCGCGCGGCGGGCGCCGCTGCTCGAGCTGGTCGGCGGTGACCACCTCGTCGGCGTTGAGCCGGACCCGCCGGAACCGCGTGGTCCCCGAGCCGGTGAACCGCTGCCCGATGCCGTCCCAGTCGTCGAGCCGCGCCACCCCGCTGCGGTCGGTCGGCACCATCGCGTGGGCGACCCGGCCGTCGGCCTGGGTGGCGAGCACGTGGATGCGGTCGGCGTAGAGGTTGCCTGTGGAGTAGTGCTTGGTGCCGTCGAGCACCCAGCCGTCCTCGTCGAGCAGCAGCGTGGTGGCGAAGTCGCGCTCGCCGGCCCGCGGCATCGCGGTCTCCCCGAAGCCCAGGCCCCACAGCAAGCCGTCGGCCACCTCGGCCAGCCAGCGGCCGTGGTGCGCCTCGTCGGCCAGCGCGCCCTCGACGAACAGGAGGTGGTTGCGCAGCAGGTGGGCGACGTTGGAGTCGGCCTCGGCCAGCTCGACGGTCAGCTCGACCAGCTCGACCAGCGAGAGACCGCGCCCGCCGAGCCGGGGCGGGAGCCGGAGCGCGCCCCAGCCGGACCGGGCGAGCAGCCGTACCTCGTCGTACGGCGCCCGTCCGGTCCGCTCGCGCTCCGGCTCGCCCTCGGCGACCCTCTGGAGGAGGTCGGCGAGGCCCAGGCGACGCGCAGTGGCGAACCGCCGCCCGGGGGTCGTGGCGGCGCCCGGTCCCTCCGCGGGGACGGACCGGGCGGGGGCCTCAGTAGTGGATGACGCCACGGGTCCCACCTCCCACCGACACCGCGTCGCCGTTGACCGCGACGCTGCGAGGAGAGGCCAGGAAGGCCACCACGTCGGCCACCTCGGCGGCGTCGACGAGGCGCCCGAGCGCGTTGGCGCCGAGCTCGTCCTCGAGCTCGGCGACGGTGCGTCCCTCGGCCGCGGCCCGGGTCGCCAGGTCGCGCGACAGCGTGGGGGTGCGGGTCAGGCCGGGGTGGACGACGGTGACGTTGACGCCGTGGGGACCGAGCTCCTCGGCGAGGTTCTTGGTCAGCGCAGCGACGCCGACGTTGCGCACGGAGCGCACCAGCGAGCGCGTCTCCCGGGCACCGAGGCCGCCGATGTTGACGATCCGGCCCCAGCCCTGCGCGACCAGGTGGGGTGCGACCGCGCGGGCGGTGCGCAGGTAGCCGACCAGCTTGGTGTCGACGTCCTCCCAGAACACCTCGTCGGTCGTGTCGAGCAGGCCCGGCATGTGCCTGCCGACCTGCTGGTTGGAGGCGGAGTTGACCAGGATGTCGACGCCGCCGAGGACGTCGACCGCCTCGGCCACCAGCGCGCGCACCGAGCCGTCGTCCTGCACGTCGGCGACCACCGGGTGGGCACGTCGGCCGCCGTGCTCCGCGACCTCGGCGGCCAGCTTCTCCAGCGGCTCGCGGGTGCGGGCGGCGAGCACCAGGTCGGCGCCCTCCTCGGCCAGCACCCGGGCCACCTCGACCCCGATGCCGCCGGTCGCGCCGGTGACGATCGCCCGGCGGCCGGTCAGGTCGAGGTCCATCAGGCCACCCCCGCCCGCTCGTGGCCGGGCTCCTCGAGGCCGAGGTGCGAGCGCAGCGTGGTGCCCTCGTACTCGGTGCGGAACAGCCCGCGCCGCTGCAGCTCCGGCACCAGCCCGTCGACGATCGCGGTGAGCCCGTCGGGGAACGCGTCGACGTTGAGGTTGAAGCCGTCGGCGCCCCGGCCGGTGAACCAGGCCTCCACGTCGTCGGCGACCTGCTCGGGCGTGCCGACCAGGCTGCGGTGGCCGTTGGGGTTGCGCTCCAGCAGCTGGCGCACGGTGAGGTCCTCGCGGCTGGCGAGGTCGAGGATCGCCGCCGCGAACCCCAGGCTCCTGCCCCTGCCGCCGGCCCGCTCCAGCAGGTCCCACGGCAGGGGCCGGTCGAGGTGGAGGTCGCCGGGCTCGAGGCCGAGGGTGCCGCTGAGCGACTCCAGCTCGCCCTCGAAGCCGGCTACGCCGTCGAGCCAGGCCTTGCGCTCGCGCGCCTCGGCCTCGGTGCCGCCCAGCACGGGGAAGAGCCCGGGCAGCACGACGACCTGGTCCGGCGACCGGCCGTGGCCCGCGGCGGCGGACTTGACGGTGCGGTAGAACCCCTGGGCCGCCGGCAGCGTGTGGCTGACCGAGAACACCGCGTCGGCGTACCTCGCGGCGAGCGCGGTGCCCTGCGGCGATCCGCCGGCCTGGAGCAGCACCGGCCGCCCCTGCGGCGAGCGGGGCACGTTGAGCGGACCGTGCACCCGGAAGTGGGTGCCGTCGTGGGCCACCGGGTGGATCCGCGCCGGGTCGGTGAACGTGCCGCTGGCCTGGTCGGCGACCAAGGCGCCCGGCTCCCACGACTCCCACAGGGCCAGCACGACGCGTACCGCCTCCTCGGCGCGGGCGTAGCGCTCGTCGTGGTCGGGCAGGTCGTCGAGGCCGAACAGCCGGGCCGCCTCGGGGGCCCGGGTGGCGACGACGTTCCACGCCGCCCGACCGCCGGAGACGAGGTCGAGCGACGCCGTGGACCGGGCGATGTTGTAGGGGTGCTGGAAGCTCGACGACTGGGTGGCGACCAGGCCGACGTGCTCGGTCACCCGCGCCACCGCGGTCAGCGGCACGAACGGGTCGAGCGCCTGCCACGGCCGGGTCTCGGAGTGGTCGAAGCCGTCGGAGAAGAACACCGCGTCGAGCCGGCCCCGCTCGGCCAGCCGCCCGATCTCCTCGAAGTAGCCGAGGTCCAGGAAGCCGAGCGGGTCGGGCTGCACCCGCCACGAGGCGGGGTGCCGGCCCGAGCTGTTGACGTTGACGTTGAGGTGCAGCCGACGGGGGCGGGCAGCGGTCGTCACGGGGTGCTCCTGAGCTCGTCGAGGGGACGGAAGGGGTGGCCGATGCTCCACGGGTCACCGACGTCGCGGGCGATCCGCCAGCGACCGATCGCGTGGGGCTTCCAGCGCACGGCGTCGTGGAGGGTGTGGGTGCGGGCGTCGCGCCAGTAGCGGTCGTGCCCGTGGTCGGGGTGGGTCGAGCTGGCGCCGCCCACCTCGAACAGACCGGCGGTCACCGCCAGCGCGGCCCGG
The DNA here is from genome assembly GCF_016924665.1 of Nocardioides sp. SYSU D00038. Taxonomy (GTDB): domain Bacteria; phylum Actinomycetota; class Actinomycetes; order Propionibacteriales; family Nocardioidaceae; genus Nocardioides. Next base: position 122,247 of record NZ_JAFFJT010000019.1, on the reverse strand, counting down.
GTGCTCACCAGCTTGGCGGCCGCGACCTCGTACCAGGTGTCGACGACCTCCTCGAGCGGCGAGGCCTCGTGGAGCAGCGAGAGCCGCGCGGCGGCCGACTCCACGAGCCGACGGGCGGCGAGCGCCTGCACGGACAGGTCGCCCACGAGAGCGACGCCGAGCTGGTCGTCGCCGAACTCCTTGACCCCGGCGCCGCGGCCGGCGTGCACCCGCCGGGCGAGCGCGACGGTCTCGTCGACCGCCGCGACCGCGATGCCGGCGTCGATGGCGGCGTGCAGCAGCTGGCCGAGGGCCGAGATCCGGTAGGTCGCCACCGGCGCGACCGCGTGGTCGAGCACGTCGACGTCGGCGACCCGCACCCCGCGGAAGACCGAGGAGCCGGACGCCGTCGTCCGCTGCCCGATGCTCTGCCAGTCGTCGACGACCTCGACGCCCGGGGCGTCGCGGGCCACCAGCGCGGTGCGCTGCCGGCCCTCCTCGTCGCGGGCCTGCACGGCGATGTGGTCGGCGAGCAGCGAGCCGGTGCTGTAGACCTTGCGGGCCTCGAGCACCCAGGCGTCGCCGGCCCGGCGCAGCGCACTCGCGCTCTCGCCCGGTGGCCGCTCCCCCGGCTCGGCCGTGGCGTTGCCGAGCACCGCGCCCGACCCGACCAGGGCCAGCCAGCGCCGTCGCTGGTCTGGTCGGGCGGCGAGCCGGATCCGCTCCACGGTCATGAAGTGGTTCTGGGGGACCTGGCCCAGGCTGCCGTCGGCGCCGGCCAGCAGCAGCACCGCCTGCACCAGGGTCGCAGCGTCGAGGCCGAGCCCGCCGTGCTCGACGGGCACGGTGGCCGCCCAGAACCCGGTCGCGCGCAGCCGCTCGACCTCGGCGACCGCGTAGGTGCGCTCGCGGTCCCGGGCGGACGCGCCCGCCCGGACCTCCTCGACGACCTGCGTGAGCTCGTCGAGGAAGGTCCCGGCGACCGCGGGCGACCCGGCGACCAGCGTCACTGCGCCGCCTGTGCGTCCGCGCTCGAGATCGCGCCCTGGACCTCGTTGTAGCGCGGGTCGAAGCCGATGCCCACCTCGGGCAGCTTCGGGATGGCCTTGCCGTCGAAGAGGGCCTGGGCCACCGCCTGCTCCTCGGCGAGGAGCCCGTCGTCGAACGCCCGGAAGGCGCCCCGGCGCACCTCGTACTCGAAGTCCGCGCGGGCGTCGTCGACCTTCAGCTGCTCGACGAGGATCTTCTTGACCTCCTCGGGATTCTCGTCGTGCCAGGCCCAGTAGCCCGACATCCGCTCGAAGAACTCCTCCAGCGCGGCGTCCTTCTCCTCGTCGTCGAGGACGTCCTTGCGGGCCGTCCACACGTTCAGCGCCGGGATCGCGGTCTGGCTGTCGTCGAGGATGATCTCGGCGTCACCGGAGGCCAGGGCGCCGAGGATCGGGCCGTGCCCGCCGGAGTAGATGTCGACCTCGCCGGCGTTGAACGCCGCCGCCGAGGTGGCGCCGTCGGCGAACTGCGTGGGCTCGATGTCGTCCTCGGTCAGGCCGCCCTGCACCAGCGAGACGAGGTACTGGGCGTGGTTGTAGCCGCCGAAGTTGAAGCCCCACTTCTTGCCCTTGGCGTCCGCGACCTCGGTGATGCCGGAGTCGGTGCGGACCGCGGTGACCAGCGGGGAGAACTCCGGGTCGTTGCCGTTGCGCCAGCCGGCGACGATCTCCAGCGGCGCATTGTCGGCCGTCCAGTCGGTCTTGGAGTTCGCCTGCTCGATGGTCAGCGAGGTGTCGCCCATGTGGCCGAGGTCGATGGCCTTGGAGTAGAGCGCCTGGAGGTTGGCGGCCGGGCCGGTGAGGTTGACCCACTCGACGTCGAGATCGGCGCCGTCGAGGACCCCCGAGGCCTCGATCAACGCGGGGAACGCGGTGTCCTGGTAGCTGATGGTCAGCTTGGTGGCACCGTCGGAGCCCGAGCCCGCGTCGGCGTCGCCGCCGCAGGCGGAGAGCCCGGCGGCCAGCAGGGTGGTGGCGAACAGGGAGGCGATGAGCTTTCTCATGAGATCTTTCCGTAGTCGCGGTGAGCCGGGTGGTCCGGGCTCACGTGGGGTGAGACCTGGCTCAGGTGGGCCAGGACCTCGCGCTTGGTGGCGTTGAACTCCGGCGAGGTGGTGTCGCGCGGACGGGGTGTGGTGACCCGGATGTCCGCCTGGATGTGCCCGCCCCCGAGGACGATCACGCGGTCGGCGAGGAGCAGGGACTCCTCGACGTCGTGGGTGACCAGCAGCACGCCCGGCTGGTGCTCCTGCCACAGGGCGAGCACCAGGTCCTGGGCCTTGCGGCGGGTGAACGCGTCGAGCGCCCCGAACGGCTCGTCGAGCAGCAGCAGGTCGGGCTCGCGGAACAGCGCACGGGCCAGCCCGACGCGCTGGGCCTCGCCGCCCGACAGGGTCTTGGGCCAGGCCTGCGCCTTGTCGGCCAGGCCCACCTCGGCCAGCGCGGCGTGCGCCGCCTGCCTGGCGCCCGCGCCGCGGCCCGCGGCCAGCACCACGTTGCGCCAGACCCGCTGGGCCTGGATCAGCCGCGGCTCCTGGAACACCACCGAGGTCTTCTCCGCGATGGTGGCCCGGCCCGACGAGGCGTCCTCGAGCCGGCCCAGGATGCGCAGCAGCGTGGTCTTGCCGGTGCCCGAGGGCCCCAGCAGGGCGACGAACTCGCCGCGGCCCACGGTGAGGTCGATCCCGTCGAGGATCACCTGCTCGCCGTAGCTCTTCGACAGACCCTCGAGCCGCACCACGGGCTCGCCGGTGAGCACGGCCTCGTGGCTGAGGACCTCCTCGGCCGGCCCGGTCGTGGGGGTGGTCGTGGGGGTGGTGGCTGGGGTGGTGTCAGCGGCCGTCATGGGTGGCCCTCCAGGGGAGCAGGACGTGCTCCAGCGTGCGCATCACCACGTCGACCACGAGTCCGAGGGCGGCGTAGACGAGGATGCCCGCGAGGATGATGTCGGTGCGCTGGAACTGGTTGGCGGTGTTGAGGATGTAGCCGATGCCGGCCTGGGAGTTGATCTGCTCCGCGGCGACCAGGCCGAGCAGCGCGGCTCCCGCGGCGTAGCGCCAGCCGACCAGGATCCCCGGCATGGCGAGCGGTACGACGACGAGCCGGATGGTCTCCCAGCGGGACATGTCGAAGGTGCGGCCGACCTCGAGCAGCTTGCGGTCGATGCCGCGGATGCCGTGGTAGGTGTTCAGGTAGACCGGGAAGATCGAGGCGCCGATGATCAGCGCCACCTTGGAGGTCTCGCCGATCCCGAACCAGACGACGAACAACGGCACCAGCGCGATGAACGGGATGGTGCGCAGCATCTGCAGCGGCGCGTCGTAGAACCGCTCGGCCGTGACCGACAGCCCGGCCACCACCCCGAGCACGAGCCCGGCGGTGCCGCCGACGAGGAGGCCGGTGCCCGCGCGCTGCAGCGAGATCGGCAGCGCCGCCTGGAGGTCGCCCACCGCCCACAGCTCGCGGTAGGCGTCGAGGATGGCCATCGGGCCCGGCAGCACCTGGGGGCTCACCCAGTCGAGGGTGTCGCTGAGCTGCCAGAGCCCGATCAGCGCCAGCGGGGCCAGCACGCGGAGCAGCAGCTGGGGGACCCGCCGGACCCGGGTCGTGCCCGACCCCGGCACCCCGGCGCGCTCGTAGGTGTGGGTCGTGGTGGGCGCCGCCACCGGCACGCCGGCCGGGGCGCCCAGCGTCTCGAGCGCGGTCACGGCCGCTTCTCCTCGAACGCGAAGTCGGGGTCGCCGGTCGACGCCGGCACCAGCGAGTACTCCCACTCGAAGTACTCGCGGTACCAGCGGTCGCGCTCGGGCCCGAACTCGGGTGGGCCGACCTCGTCGACCACCTCGCCGGCGTGCTGCGGGTCGGCCGTGGTCAGCGGGACGCCGACGTCGGCGAGGTCGTCGGTCAGCACCGCGACGTCCGCCTCCGCGGCGAGCAGGTCGGCGGCGGCGAAGTGCGGGGCGTAGGACGCGCTCCCCACCAGCACGAGCCGCCCGCGCCCGACCAGCCCGGCCAGGTGCTCGCGGCGCGCGTGCACCGCCCCCGGGAGGTGACCGGCGGCGTACTCGCGCGAGGGGCGGAGGTCGACCACCGTCAGCTCCCGACCGGAGGCGAGGGCGGCGCCGAGCTCGGCGGCGGAGACGGTCGGCACCTCGGGGCGCGCAGCGGGGGTGGTCTCGGGCCGGCGGGTCACCGGCGCGTCGTGGGTGATGACGTGCACCGGTCCGTCGTGGAGGTAGCGCAGCCACTGCACGGTGCTGGCGCTGCGGAGCAGGTCCTCGGTGTCGACGAGGACGACCCGGGCGCCGAGCACCGGCAGGTGCTCGTCGGTGCCCTGCACGAGCTGGCCGCCCTGCACGGAGCGGGCACCCGGCACCGAGCCGGCCGCGTGCTCCTCGGGCCGCCGCACGTCGATGACGTACGTCGTGCGCCGGGCGTCGGCGACCAGCGCGTCGTACGCCACCGCGTCGAGCACCGTCGCACCGGCGCTGTCGAGGGTCTGCTGGGCCCACTTCCGAAGGTCGTCGGGGACCTCGACGGGGGCCGGGAGCGGGGTGCCGGGGCCGTCCTCGACCCGCAGCCCGGCCCAGCCCCAGGCGGGCGTGCCGTTGTGGAGCGAGTAGACCGGGTTGACGATGCCGGTGTTGACCAGCGACTGGGCGCCCACGATGCCGCGGGTGCGGCCGGCGCAGTTGACCACGATCCTGGTGGCCGGCCCGGTGACGGCCGCGAGGCCGCGGAAGGCGAGCTCGGCGCCGCCACCGGTGTCGAGGCCGCCGGGGATGTGGTGGTGGACGTACTCCTCGTGCGGGCGGCTGTCGAGCACCACCACGTCCTCGCCCGCCTCGCGCCAGCGGGCGACGGTCTCGCTGTCGACGGTGCGGGTGCCGAGCTCGGCCTCGATCCACTCGCCGAGCGTCTTGCTGCGCACGTTGGTGCCCGTGTAGAGGCGCTCGCCCGCGGCGGACCACCCGGCCAGCCCGTCGCGCAGCACGCGGACGTCGGTGTAGCCCAGCCGGGCGAGCACCTCCGCGCCGCGGGCGTCGAGGTCGGGCTCGGAGGCGAGCACCACGGTGGTCCCGCGGCGGGGTACCAGGGTGGTGACCCGCTGCTCGAGGTCGTGGAGCGGGATGCCGCCACTGAGGGCGGGGTGTCCCTGGGTGCGGACCAGCGGCGGGCGCAGGTCGAGGATCGCGAGCTCGCGGTCCGGCTCGTCGATCAGCCGCCGGAGCTCGGCGGCGTCGATGGGTGTGGTCATGAGGGTCCTCGGGTGTGGGTGGGTCGGACGGGTCGCGGCTGTCCGGGGTCGGGGCTGGCCGGTGGCGGTGCGCCGGCGGGGGGCGCAACCTTCAGCCGCGACAGAGCGCGCTGGCCGTGAGGAGGAGGTCGACGTGCCGCCGACCGTGCAGCAGCACGGCAACGGGCCCGGGCTGCGGGTCCCACCCGGCTCCGGTCATCGCTAACCCCCTTATATCGCTGAACTATACTGACTCAGTAGACATTAGCACACGAGGAGGCCCCCATGTCCCGTACGTCCACCACGAACGACCAGCAGGCCGACGACGCCCTCCGGGTGCGCCGCGAGCAGGTGGCGGCCCGGCACGCCTCGGGCGTCGCCGGGCTCTACCAGCGCCGCGACGACCTGGCCGGCATCGTGCCGATGGCCGACCTCGTCGAGGAGGCGGTGCGCTGGACCGCCTGACCCCCCGTCCCGACCCGGGTCCGCACATGACGACGCCCCCGCCGGCCACTGGCCGACGGGGGCGTCCCCCTCTCTCCCCCGAGGAGGTCAGGGCGTCGCGACGAGGTCCGAGGAGTCGCCCGTCACGACGACGTAGAAGGCCTTGCGGTTGGTCGCGTCGGTCACCTGTCCGTCGCTGAGCCGCGGGCTGACCACGAAGCTGGTCGCGGTACGGGCGACGAGGGGTGCGCAGTTGGTCGGAATGCCGGTGCTGCCCGGGAACGCGCAGCGGCTCACGGTGACCTCCCCGGAGAACTCCGGGTTCGCGTCCGGGTTCGCCGATCGGCCGTTGGTGATGCCGTCGGCGTTCTGGTCGACGGTGTTCTGCAGGGCCAGGGTGGCGAGGATGCCGTTGTCGGCGAGGTCCTCACCCGCGTCGATGTAGACGTTGCCCACGGCCCCGGCCGGCGTGGTGGGGTCGACGTCGTAGCGGGAGACGACGGTGAACCCGCCCGACTGCGCCACGATCGCGCCGGAGGTGTCGACCAGCGCCCAGCGCCCGACCCCGGCCGGGCCCCGTGCGCCGTCCTGGCCGTCCTGGCCGTCCTGGCCGTCGGCGCCGGCCGGACCCGTGGGCAGCTTCCGGAAGTCCTGGGCCTTGAGCGAGCCGTCGCGGATCACGCCGGAACCCAGGCTGTTCTGCTTGACGTCCTTGGCGGTGACGGTGCCGTCGACGATCTGGGCGCCGCTGACCTTCACCGCGGCGTACGACGTGCCGCCGAGCGCGACGACGAGCGCGGCGACGGAGACGACCAGGGACGGACTGGGCTTGCGCAGGCTGGGTGTTCTCATCGGGCGGACCTCTCGTCGCGGGTGGCACGCCGGTCGACGCGCTCACCCCCTGTTCGGAGCCCGGGCCCGACCGGATGGGTCCGATCTCCGGGGGTACCGATCGGGACCCCAGCTGAGGAGAGCGCGATGACCGCACCCGTGCCCGAGCCGGACGACCCGGGGATCGACGAGCCGCCGGTGGTCCCGGACGAACCGATCGTGACGCCCGACCCCGACCCCGAGGACCCCGAGGCCGCCCCTCCGGAGGAGCCTGCCGTCCCCGACCTGCAGCCGATGACGCAGCCGATGACCACCCCGCACTGAGCTCCCCTGTCGCCGACCCGGCGCTTGTCGTCGCCGGGGTGCGCCGACCCGGCGTCAGTTGACGACGGCTCGGCGTCCTGCGCGCTGGCCGCTACAACGAGATCACCACGCCGGCGATCGCGGCGTTCGCCAGGTTCGCGAGGCTGCCGGCGAGCAGGGCCCGCAGGCCGAGCCGGGCGACGGCGGCCCGGCGCTCCGGCAGCAGCGTGCCGAGGGTGCCGATCTGGATGGCGATGGAGGAGAAGTTGGCGAAGCCGGCGAGCGCGAAGGTCACCACGGCGACCGTCACCGTCGACAGCGAGTCGACCTCGGGCCCGAAGTTGCCGTAGGCGACGAACTCGTTGAGCACGGTCTTCTCGCCGATCCAGCCGCCGGCCTCGACCGCCTCCGGCCACGGGACGCCGAGCAGCCAGGCCAGCGGCGCCAGCGCCCACCCGAGCAGCTTCTCGAAGGTGAGCCCGTCGGCGCCGAACCAGCCGCCGACCGCCCCTAGGACGCCGTCGGCGAGCGCGATCAGGGCGACGAAGGCGATGAGGAGCGCACCGACGGTGACCGCGATCCGGCCGCCGGCCAGGGCGCCGCGGCCGATCGCGTCGATGGCGTTGGCCGACTCCTCGTCGCGCACCGACCGGACGTCGGGCTCGTCGGTGGCCGCATCGTCCGCGTCCGGGTCGACCTCCTCGCCCTCCCACGGCTCGTCGGGCGTGCTGTCGGGCCACATCAGCTTGGCCATCAGCAGCGAGGCCGGCGCGTTCATCACGGTCGCGGCGAGCAGGTACTCCAGCGGCGCCCCGAGAAGCGAGTAGCCCACCAGCGTCGAGCCGGCGGCCGCCGCGAAGCCGGCCGTCATCACCGTGAACAGCTGGCCGCGCCGCAGCCGCCGCAGGTACGGCGCGATCAGCAGCGGCGCCTCGCTCTGGCCGAGGAAGATCACCGTGCCGCCGTACGTCGACTCGACCCGGCTCACCCCGAGCAGCTTCGACAGCGCACCGCCCAGGCCCCACACCAGCCACTGCACGACCCGCAGGTAGTAGAGCAGCCCGATCAGCGCGCCGAGGAAGACGATGACCGGCAGCACCTGGAGGGCGAAGATCGTGCTGCCCTCCTCCCCCACGTCGAGCAGCGGGCCGAAGACGAACGCCGTCCCATCGGTGGTGTAGCCGATGAGCGACTCCACCCGGTCGGAGGTCCAGCGCAGCGCGGCCTCGCCCGGCCCCCACCGCAGCACCAGCGCCGCGAACGCGACCTGCAGCGCGAGCGCCACCCCGACCGTGCGCCACGAGACGCCCCGGCGGTGCCGCGACAGCGCGTACGCGACGAGCAGCAGCAGCGCCAGGCCGAGCAGACCGCGGAGCTCTCCCATGCGCCCCCGATGCCCCACCCCCGCCGCCACCAGACCCGGCGCCGGACCCGGTGCCGGGTTGCCGCACGGCGGATGCGGATACCTCTGGTGACCGCATCCCGAGGAGGAACCGTGACCGCACCCGTGCCCGAGCCCGGCGTCGGCGACCCCGACATCACCGCCGATCCCGAGAACGACCCCTACCCCGGCCCGGAGCCGGAGCAGCCGGTCACCCCCTGACCGGCGCCGCGGACGGCGTCAGCCCCTCGGCCACCACGTCCCAGTCGGTGCTGCCGGGCCAGGCCTCGAGCGCCCGCGCCGAGGCGTCGCGCACCAGCCCGGCCGGTCCCGCCGGGAGGCCCGCCTCGTGGCTCGCGGAGACGATGTGGTCGAGGAAGGCCAGGCACATGTCCAGGCGGGCCTCGCCGGTCTCGTACGTACGCCGCACGACGGCGTCGCTCAGCCCGGCCAACGACCCGCGGAGCGTCTCGACGATGCCGTCGGCGTAGGGCAGGAAGCGCGCCGCGGGGATGCCGTGGGCGGCCGCCAGCGCGGTGGCGTGGAGGTGGGCGTACATGCCGCTGAAGTAGATGTCGAGCATGGCCAGGTCGAGCGCCGGCGGCACCGCGTGGTCGGCGCCGGTGGCGTCGGCGTGGCCGCCGAGGGCCTCCTGCAACGGCCCGAGCACGGCCAGGTCGGCCGCGGCGCCGGCGTAGAGGACGACGCAGTCGGCCGAGCCGACCATCGGCGTGGGCACCATCACCGCGCCGGTCACGTAGCGCAGGCCGAGGTCGCCGGCCTGCGCGGCGGTCTCCACCGCCTCGGCCGGGCTGCCGGTCGAGACGTTGAGCACGACGCGACCCTCCCCCGTCGGCCCGGGGACCGCGGCCACCGCCGCCAGGAGCTCGCGAGCGGCGGGGTGGTCGCGCACGCAGACCACGACGACGTCGGCCCCGGCCACCGCCTCGGCCACCGTGGCCGCCACCTCGACCCGCCCGCCGTCGTCGCCCTCGAACCCGCGGGGGCTGCGGTTCCAGGCCCGGACCCGGTGCCCGGCCCGGGCCACGGCCTCGGCGATCGCGACTCCCATCGCGCCGAGGCCGAGCACGGCTATCGTGTGTGGTGACTGGGGATCAGGCTGTGCGCTCGACATGCCCACGATCCTGCGAGGCGCACCGCTCCCGGTCCAGTACGCACAAAGTTGTGCGTACCCCGCGACCCAGGAGGCAGCGTGGAGGCACCCGATCCCGAGTGCGGCGTCAACGTCGTCATGGACCTGATCGGCTCCAAGTGGAAGCCCACGATCCTGTGGCGCCTGGCCGAGGGCGACCACCGCTTCGCCCAGCTGCGCCGGGCCGTGGGCGGGGTGTCGGAGAAGGTGCTCACGGCCCAGCTCCGAGAGCTCGAGCGCGACGGCCTGGTGGCCCGCGAGGACCACGAGGGCTTCCCGCGCCGGGTCGACTACCGGCTCACCGACGACGGCCGCGAGCTCAACGACCTGCTCGACCCGGTGGCCGCCTGGGGCGACCGGCACGCCGGCCGGCTGGCCCGCTCGGCGCGACGCGCCTAGCGGGCGGGAGGGCCCGAGCCCTCCCGCCCACCGGCGGCGTGCCGTCCGGCTACTTCAGCTTCACCGTCCGCAGCGGCGAGGTGCTGGAGACGTAGCTGCCGGTGGCGGTGTAGGTCGCGCGGACCTTGAGCCGCTTGCCCTTGGCCTTCGCCTTGGTGCGCACCTTCAGCACGACCTTGCCGGAGGCGGGCAGCGTGACCGTGCGGGTGAGGGTGACCGCACCGGTCACCTTGATCCGCACCGTCCCGGTGGCCGGGACCCCGGGCACGGCGCCCGCGACGGTGACGGTGACCGTCACCTTCTTGCCGGCCCGGACCGACGGCGCCCTCACCGCGGTGGTGGTCGGCTTCGGGCTGACGGTGTAGGGCACCGCGACCGGTGCCGACTCCTCGGAGTCCGCTGAGCCGAGGTAGCGAACACCGACGGAGTACGTACCCGCCGCCAGCGCCGGCAGGGCGTACGACGACCGGCCCGCCTCGTCGAGCGGGAGGGTCACGGTCGTCGACCCGACGGTCAGGCGGACGTCACCGCCGCCCACCGCCCCGCCGACCACGACGTCGGCGGTGGCCGCCGGCGAGCCGAAGACGACCTTGGCGGTGCTCAGCGTGACCACGGCCGTCGGCGTGGCCTTGGCCAGCGCGAAGGCGACCGGTGCCGACTCCGACCCGGTCGTGACCGCCGTCTGGTCGAAGGCGGCCGTGAGCGAGTGGGCACCCGCCCCGAAGCCCGCCGGCACGGTCAGCGTGGCCACGCCCCCGGCGGTCGGCGCCGTGCCGAGCACGGTCGTGCCGTCGAGGAAGGTGACCGTGCCGCCGGTGTCGCCACCCGCGACGGTGGCGGTCAGCGTCACCGGTTCGCGCAGCGCCGGCGCCTCCGGCGCGATCGCCAGGGTCGTGGTGCTGACGTCACGCACCCCGAGGTCGCCGCGCGCGACCCGGCCGGTGGCCGCGGCCGTGGCGGTGACGGGCAGGGCGCCCCGGGCCGCGTCGGCCGGGACGTCCAGCGCCGCCGTGGCCGTGCCGGCGGCGTCGGCGACCGCGGTCACCGGAGCCAGGCCGGTCCCGGCGAAGGTGACGGCCTCGCCGGCACGGAAGCCGGCGGCCGACACCGGCGCCGTGGCGCCGGGTGCGGTGGTCGCGGGCACGCTGACCGCACCTCCGGCGCGCACGCCGGCCAGCTCCTCGCAGACCGGCCCCGGCGTGCCGAACGCCGGCAGCGGGGTCGGCGTCGACGGCGGGTTGCCGCTGGGCAGCAGGCCGTCGTCCTCGCGGATCCGCATGAAGACGATGGCCTCCTTGCCCTGCACCGCACCCGAGACGCTGATGACGCTCGCCTTGACGTTGGTGACGTTGCTCGTGCTGTCGGCCAGGTCGCCCTGCACCGCCGCGGTGACGACCTTGCAGGTCTCGCCGGGTGCGAACGTGACCTTCTCCATGGTGGCGCCGGCGCGGCTCGAGGTGGAGCCGAGCAGCGAGACCCACCCGGTCACCGGCGAGGTCGCGGGCTGGTCGAGCCAGACCGCGAGGTCGACGGTGCCGGGGGCTCGGCCCTCGTCGACGCCGGGGGCGTAGACGTTCACGACCGGCTCGGTGCGGTTGGCCGCGACGCCGATCGACGAGCTCTCGAACGCCAGGTCGGAGAGGTACGCCGCGCCGCTCGCGACCGCGTCGGCCCCGACCGCCGCGGTGAAGCGGACCTCGCGCAGGTCGCCGGTGTCGAGACCGTCGGCGGCCAGGGTGGCGATCGGCACGTTCACCTGCTGGAGCACGATCTTCTTCAGCGTGGTGGTCGCCGCGCTGCTCTCCGAGGTCGGCATCCGCACCAGCGCCACCGGGTTGAGCGCCGAGACCGGCGAGCTCCAGGTCTCGCCCTCGCCGTCGACCACGGTGAGCGTGAGGTCGGTGCCGGTGGCGACCGTCTCGTCGGCGGCGACCTTGACCGACAGCCGCTCGAAGTCGCTCGCGTCGCGCTTGCCGGCCGGCACGGAGACCCGGACCTCGCCGGTCGCGCTGGTCCACGTCATTCGGGTGACCGGGGTGGCCGGCACGTTGCCGCCGTTGGACGCGGGGGTCCAGTGCGGCACCTGGGCGCTGGCCAGCGTCGTGGTGCACGGCGCCAGGTCCTGCGGCGTCGTACGGGCGTTCATGCTCGCGCACGGGTTGGCGGTTGCGGTGCCGAAGGTGCGCACCAGCGACGAGGACCGCTCGAACGACGTGATGGTCGCCCGCGCGCTCGAGGGGGCGGTGGCGGTGGTGCGCACGTCCTCGCCGCCCAGTGCCGCCGGGACCGAGCCGGTGCCGTCGAACATCGGGAGGAACTGCTCCTCGCCACCGAGGGTCAGCCGGAACCACGCCGTCATGTACGACGTGCCCTGCGCGTACTGCTCGTCCGGCGTCATCCGGATCGAGGTCTCGGCCGTCGACGGTGCGGTGCCGCAGATCGGCTCGGTCGCCCGGGCCGACGTCGGGTTGGTACCGCTCCAGTCGTCGCTGACGCTGAAGGAGTACTTACCCGGCGTCCAGACGGTGTTGTAGAAGTTGTGGTTGGCCCCCATCACCCAGGTGCCGGAGCGCAGCGCGTCGTCACCGAAGGCGTAGCGCGAGTCGTCGAGCATGTGCTGGCCCTGCTGGTTCGAGACGTCGCCGTCGCAGTAGGGCAGGATCACGTTCATCGGCACGTTCGGCACGGTCATCCGGCCGAAGTCGACCGGCGCCAGGGGCAGGATCGACTCGATGTTCCACGGCTCGGCTAGCGCCTGGTTGAGGGTCGCCGCCGAGGTGACGCCCTCGCCGCCACGGGAGTGACCCATCATGCCGATCGTGGTCAGGTCGAAGCGGCCGACCAGGTCGGCCGGCGTGACGGTGTCGAGCTCCGGGGCCCCGCCCACGAACCCGGCGGACCGCACGGCGTACGACGCGGCGCCGTCGGTCAGCGCCTGGGCGAGCGAGACGTCGCGGTCGGTGAACGCGTCGTGGTAGCTGACCGGCTCACCCTTGCTCGCCCTGTCGAGCATGGTGAGCGTGTCGAGCAGCAGCTGCCCACGCGCCTGCGCGCCCTGGTCGGCGGCCAGCTCGTTGTCGTTGGAGTTGACCGCGTTGGCCGAGATCGAGACCACCGCGTAGCCGCGGCTGGCGAGCGCCCGGGCGGTGCCGTCGTAGCCGGCGTAGCTCGGGATCGACAGGCGGCCGGTGTTGTCGGGCGAGGTCGTGCAGGGCCAGCGGGCCGGGTTGGCGGGCGTGCCGTTGACGGCGGTGTAGCAGGAGGTGTGGCGACCGTGCAGGAGCAGCACGGTGGGCCGGGCACCGCCCGTGGTGGGCAGGTAGATCTTGCCCTCGAGCTCGCCGCGCACTCCGCCGATGGCGGCCAGCGGGATCGCCTGGTCGCCGAACTTGTAGATCGACTCGGTCCAGTCGAAGGTGCCCGGCGCGGCCGGGTCGACGTCGAGGGCGGGCGCCGCCGCGGTGACGTCCGGCACCGCCACCGCGCGCGACGGCGTGCCGGAGCCGCCCGGCGGCTGGCTGGCCCAGCCGGCGGAGGCCGACGACGCGTCGCCCACCGACGGGTCGGTGGTGAAGGTGGTGAGCGAGAGGCCGTCGGCAGACTGGGTGGCCAACCCCACGGTCTCGCCGTCGACCACCACGGTGGGCGCGTCGGAGCGGATGGGCAGCGGCTGGTCGAGGTCGACGGTGACCAGGTAGCCACCGGGGGCCCTGGTCACGGCCCAGTCGTCACCGGCGGCGACGACGCCGTCCGGGTCGGCCGCGACGGCGGGTGCCGGCAGCAGGGCGGTCAGCGGGGTGGCGAGCAGGGCGGCCGAGAGGCCGAGCCCTACCCGCCGTCGGGCGGAGAGGCGCACGATGAGGCTCCTGAGGAGTCCGGTCGTCCGCGGCCCGCGGCTGCACTGGCACGAGCCGAGAGCGAGACATGTGTGTCGAGCACCGGAAACGTATGGAGCGCACGTTGCGCGGTTGTGTCGCGCCGGGCACGGGGACGTCACCAAGCCGGCCGCCACGTGACGTTCTCGGTCACCATGGCCGGGCCCTCGACCCCCGGGACGCAGAGCGCCCCCGGACCTGGTGGACCGGGGGCGCTGACGTGGCAGGTGCAGGATTCGAACCTGCGTAGGCGTAAGCCGACGGATTTACAGTCCGCTCCCATTGGCCGCTCGGGCAACCTGCCGGGGTGCCGGGCACCGGGCCGTTTGGCACGGGCACAACGAGGCGAAACAATAGCGCAGCAGCAACCCCAGACGGAAAACGCCGGGCGGCCCCGCCGTCCCGGCCGCGAAGGAGCAGACATGGCCGACTCGTCGTTCGACATCGTGAGCAAGATCGACCGCCAGGAGGTCGACAACGCCCTCGGTCAGACGGCCCGCGAGATCGCGACCCGCTTCGACTTCAAGGGCACCGGCGCGACCATCGAGTGGCAGGGCGAGCAGGCGATCGAGATCTCCGCCTCCGCAGACGACCGGGCCAGCGCGGTGCTCGACGTGTTCAAGGGCAAGCTGGTCAAGCGCGACGTCAGCCTCAAGGTCCTCGACGCCTCCGAGCCGCGCCAGTCGGGGCAGCAGAGCAAGATCTCGATCGCGCTCAAGGAGGGCATCTCGTCCGAGGACGCCAAGAAGATCTCCAAGCTGATCCGCGACGAGGGCCCGAAGGGCGTCAAGGCGCAGATCCAGGGCGACGAGCTGCGGGTGTCGTCGAAGAAGCGTGACGACCTCCAGGCCGTCATCGCGCTGGTGAAGCAGCAGGACTACGACTTCGCCGTCCAGTTCACCAACTACCGATGAGCGCACCCGCGACCAACCCCTCCGCCAGTCCCTCCGCCAGCGGCTCGGTCGAGATCGGCGCGAGCGCCGACACCGCGTACGCGTTCGTCACCGACCTCGACCGGATGGCGACCGTGACGGCAGAGGCGGTGGCGATGCGCTGGACCTCCGGTACCGCCGCCACCCCGGGCGCGGTGTTCAAGGGCCGCAACCGCAACGGCTGGCGTCGCTGGTCGACCCGCTGCGAGGTGACCGACGCCGAGCCGGGCCGGACGTTCGCGTTCGAGGTGTCGTCGTTCGGCATCCCCGTCGCCCGCTGGCAGTACGACGTCGAGCCGCTCGGCGCCGACCGCTGCCGGGTCACCGAGTCGACGTGGGACCAGCGCCCCGCCTGGTTCAAGGGGCCGGCCGGGCTCGCCACCGGCGTGCCCGACCGCGACGCGGGCAACGCCGCCCACATCGACGAGACGCTGGCCCGGCTCAAGTCCGCGCTCGAGGCGTGAGCACCGCCCGGCCGCGCGCGGCCATTGACATCGACGCCCCGCTCGAGCGGGTGTGGGACGTCATGCTCGACACCGCGTCGTACGCCGAGTGGAACCCGTTCGTCGTCCGCGTCGAGACCCCCGCTCCCCCGGCCGTCGGCAACCCGATCGTGCTGCACGTGCGGTGGGCCAACGGCCGGGGCGCTCGTTCGCCCGAGCGGATCAGCGCCCTCGAGCCGCCGGCCGTCGTCGACGGCGTCACCACCGCTCGACTGTCCTACGCCTACGAGGGCCTGCCCGCGCGACTGCGCCTGGTGCGCGGCGTACGCCACCAGGTGCTGACGCAGTCCCCCGGCGGCCCCACCCGCTACGACACCGTCGAGGAGTTCACCGGCCCCCTCGTCCCCCTCGCCGGCCCCGCCCGCGTCGCCGACGGCTTCCGCCGCCACGCGGAGGGGCTGAAGGCGCGCGCCGAGGCCCTCGCCGCCACTGGTGGTTGAGGAGCGACGAACGCTGCCCCGCGCCGGTGGTTGAGGAAGGACGAAGTCCTATCTCGAAACCCGGTGAGACGGGAACCCTCCGACGTCTTCGTCTGACGGACATGCGCCGGGTTGCAGTCGCGAGACGATCAATGTGGTTGCTCGTCGTGGGTGGTTGCGGTGGGTCGTCGCGCGTCGTCGGCGGCCGTCGGGTCCGCTGGGGTCGACCGTCGCGGTTGCGGTCCGAAAGGGTCACATCGTTGGGCGACTCACGTTCTTCTGTGGAACTGGACCTTCCCGGTGGGCAGGTGGGTCGTCTCGTACGCCGGGTCGTGTGCTCTCTGGTGGTGGCTGGGGCACAGCAGGACACCGTCCTGGAGGTCGGTGTTGCCGCCGTCGGTCCAGCGGGTCTTGTGGTGGGCCTCGCAAGTGCTGGCGGGGCGGTCGCAGCCCTCGGAGCGGCAGGTCTTCTGGGTGAGGCCCATCGCGATGCGTTGCGGGGTGGTGAAGAGGCGGCGGCTGCGGCCGAGGTCGAGGACCTGGGACTGCCCGTCCAGCACGGCCGGGATGAGGCCGGCCTCGCAGGCGAGGCGGCGGGCGGCGCCGGGGCTGATCCGGGTGCCGGTGTCGAGCTCGCACGCCGCGAGCCGGCCTTCCAGCACCGCCAGGGGATGGTGACGACGACGGTGGCGTTGACGCCGCCGCGCTGAGGCAGCACGTCTGCTGGGTACTTGAGGATGTAGTCGCAGAACGCCTGGCCCAGCGACTGCGAGGTCACCTTCTCGTGGGTCAGGGCCGCGTGGGCGAAGAGCGCCTTCTTGAGCGCCTCGGCGTGCAGGGTCGGGATGACGAACCGACCGTGGGTCCTGCCTTCGCCGTCGTCGAGCATCGTGAGCCTGCACTTGGCTTCGGCCGCGCGCTCCTCGCGTTCGAGGGCCTTGGCCTCGGCGGCCTCACCGACCTCCGGGCAGACGATGTCGAGGATCCGGTTGCCGAAGACGATCAGGTCCTTGGCGTCGTGGTGCTGGGCTAGCTCGATCAGCTTGGCCTGGGCCTGGTCGCGGATTTGCGGGTCGATGTCGTCGGGGAGCTTGGTGATCGCGCGGGCGATGACCTCGGCCTGCTCCAGCAGCAGCTCACCACGCGCGAGGGCTTGGGCGACGGTAGGCATGGTGTCGAGCTGTTCTGCCAGCCGCATCGTCCGGGCGGTCTCGCGGCGGGTGGCGTGGGTCGCGACCGCCAGCCAGGCCGCGGTCGACGTGGCGCCGGAGGCGGCCTCGACCTTCTGGGTCTGGGCGTGCCTCGCGACGCGCAGCTCGAGTGCTGCGACCTGGCTCTTGAGCTTGGCGAGCTCGATCAGGGTCTCGGCTGCTTCGGGTGCCTGCATGCTCCACAGCGGCAGGTCGTGGACGTCGTCGAGCACGCCACGCGCCTCCCCGACGGCGCGCGTGACGCGGTGCCGGTAGCGAGTGGTGTGCGGCCTTCCCATGTGTCCTACTCAAGCACCGACCACCGACAGTCCCCGGCCTGTTTTCGCGTTGTCCACAACGGGATTCGGGGGTTGTGACCCGATCGTTATCTGGGCCACTGGTGGTTGAGGAAGTCGCGCTAGCGACTGTCTCGAAACCCACGTCGGCCGAACGCTCTCCGTCTCCCCGAATGCGCATCGGGGTATCGCCGACCCGGCGTCAACTAACGACGGCTCGGCGAAACTTGGGCCGCCCGCGGGTGGTTGCGGGAGGGCGTCGTCTCGCCGGGTTTCGAGACAGGCGTTGCACGCCTTCCTCAACCAGCGGTGGGACAAGCGCCCGCGCATGCTGGCGGCGCGAGCTTGCGAGTGCCGGCAGTGCGCCGTACGGCAGGCCGACCGAGGCTCGCAGTCAAGGACGCCGAAGGCGCCGCAGGGAATCCTTGACGGCGAGCGTCGGCCTGCTAGGCGCGCGGGCAACCCGAGTCAGCACCGGGGTGGCCCGAACCCTGGTCCAGGGAGGGCGTTCGTCTCACCGGGTAACGAGTGAAGGACTTCGTCCTTCCTCAACCAGCCAGTGCCGGTGGTTGAGGAAGTCGCGCTAGCGACTGTCTCAAAACCCCGCCGCCGGCCGAACGTCCTCCGTCCCCTACGGATGCGGGCGCAGGTGGTTGCGGGAGGGCGTTCGTCTCACCGGGTCTCGAGGCTCGTCGCTGGCGCTCCTCGCACCTCAACCAGCGAAGCCCGCCCCCAGCACCCCCAGCCCCAGCCGCACCGACCGGTGCGTCAGGGCGCGGGCGAGGGTGGTGTCGCCACGGGTGAGGCGGACGAACTGGCGCCAGCCGACGGGGGTGCGGCCGATGAGGGCGTGGAAGGCGGCGGGACGGCGCTCGAAGGCGCGCAGGCAGGTCTCGCCGGCGGCCATCTCCTCCACCAGGTCGGCGACCCCGGCGGCGTACCGCTGCTGGAGGCCGGTGGCGCCGGCCGCGGCGGCGGTGCCGGCGGCGATCCCCGACCGGACGGCGAACGAGATGCCCTCGCGGGTCCACGGCTCCAGCAGGCCGGCCGCGTCGCCGGCGAGGACGACGCGGCCGCGACCGAGCGGGGAGCCGGGGGCGCGGCACCGCGTGAGGTGGCCGGAGTCGTGGAGGACCCGCAGCCCGTCGAGGCCCTGCTGGTCGACGAGGTCGGCGAGGTAGCGGCGGGTCTCGGCCGGCCGGCCCTTCGCGGTGATCACACCGACCGTCAGCGAGTCGCCCTTGGGGAAGACCCAGCCGTACGACCCGGGCAGCGGCCCCCAGTCGAGGTGGATGCGGTCGGCCCACGCCTCGGTGAGCGGACCGGCGTCGAGCTCCAGCTCCAGGCCCAGGTCCACGCGGGAGAGCCGGACGCCGACCGCGCGGGCCAGCCGGCTCGACGTGCCGTCGGCGGCGACCACCGTCCGCGCGTGCAGGACGCCGTCGTCGGTGGTGACGACGGCGTGCTCGGGTCCGTCGTCGACGCCGGTGACCTGGCAGCCGGTGCGCAGCTCGGCGCCGGCCGCCACCGCCTCGCGGGCCAGCCAGTGGTCGAGCTCGGTGCGGGCAGCGGTGAACAGCAGCGGTTCGGGTTCCGAGCGCTCCACCGCCCGGCCGCCCCGCAGGGTGAACGACGCCCGGGTGACCGTCGCCCGCACCGGCGGGGCCCCCGGCAACGCACCGAGGGTCGGCCCGATCAGGCCGCCACCGCAGGTCTTGTAACGCGGCAGCCCGGCCCGCTCGAGGAGCACGACGCTCGCCCCCGCCCGGGCCGCCGCCGCGGCCGCCGAGCCACCGGCCGGCCCGCCGCCCACCACGGCGACGTCGTAGGAGTCGACCATCAGGCGCGGCCCACCCGGGACGCCGAGGGGTGCGCGAACGCCATGGCCAGCACCTTAGTGCGGCGTGCCCGTGGCCCGTCCCGCGGCGGCTGCGGCGACCACCGCGGGACGGACCGGATCGAGGGCCCGGAACGGCGTCAGGCCGGGACGGCGTCCCGGGCCGCGGCCATGGTGGTGGCGCCCGCGGCCGGGGTGAGCCAGACCCGGGTGCCCTCGGCGAGCTCGAGCTGGCGGGCGTGGGTGCGGGTCATCACCACGGTGACGTCGGGGGCGTCGCCCTCGGTGGCCACCGAGATCCGCACCTCGAAGCCGATCCGCAGCATCCGCCGCACCGTCCCGGTGACCGCGCCGGGCACCCCGGGAGCCACCGCCACCTCGACGTCGTGGGGGCGCACCCGTACGTCGCCGACGGTGGTGACCTCGCCCAGGAAGCCCATCACGAAGTCGTTCGCCGGCTGGTCGTAGAGCTGGTCGGGGGTGCCGACCTGCTCGACCCGGCCCTCGTTGATCACCACGATCTCGTCGGCGACCTCGAGGGCCTCCTCCTGGTCGTGGGTCACGAAGACCGTGGTGACGTGCACCTCGTCGTGCAGGCGCCGCAGCCAGTCGCGCAGTTCCTTGCGGACCTTGGCGTCGAGCGCGCCGAACGGCTCGTCGAGCAGCAGCACGGTCGGCTCGATCGCGAGCGCGCGGGCGAGCGCCATCCGCTGCCGCTGGCCGCCGGAGAGCTGCGAGGGCAGCCGGTCGGCGAACTGGCTCAGGTGGACGAGCGCGAGCAGCTCCTCGACCTTGGCCTTCACGTCGGCCTTGGATCGCTTGCGGATCTCGAGACCGAAGGCGACGTTGCGGGCCACCGAGAGGTGCTTGAACGCCGCGTAGTGCTGGAACACGAAGCCCACGTTGCGCTTCTGCACCGGCAGCCGGGTGGCGTCGTTGCCCTCGATGACCACCGAGCCGCCGTCGGGAGTCTCGAGGCCGGCGATGATCCGCAGCAGCGTGGTCTTGCCGCCGCCGCTCGGGCCGAGCAGGGCGGTGAGCTGCCCGGTGGGCAGCGTCAGGTTGATGTTGTCGAGGGCGACGAAGTCGCCGTAGCGCTTCGAGACGCCGGAGACGTCGATGCTCATGTCGGTGGGACCTTTCAGCGACGGGCTTCGCGCGAGCGCAGCACGAAGACCACGAGGATGGCGAGGACGGAGACGCTGGCGAGGAGGAAGGCGATCGCGTAAGCACCCTCCTGGTCGAAGTTGAGGTACTTCTCCTCGACGGCGAGGGTGGCCGTGCGGGTCTCGCCGAGGATGTTCCCCGAGACGACCTTGACGGCGCCGAACTCGCCGAGCGACCGGGCCAGGGTGAGCACCACGCCGTAGATCACGGCCCACTTGATGCTCGGCAGGGTGATCCGCCAGAACGTCTGCCAGCCGCTGGCCCCGAGGCTCTGGGCGGCCTGCTCCTGCTCGGTGCCGAGCTCCTGGAGCACCGGCACGACCTCGCGGATCACCAGCGGCAGCGAGACGAACGCCGTCGCCATGATGATCCCGGGCGTGGAGAAGATGACCTGGAAGCCGCTCTCCTCCAGCGACGGGCCGAACCAGCCGTTGCGACCGCCGTAGACCAGCACCAGGGCGAGGCCCACCACGATCGGCGAGACCGACAGCGGGAGGTCGAGCAGGGCGCTCAGCGCGCGCTTGCCGGGGAACTGGTTGCGCACCAGCAGCAGCGAGACGCTCACGCCGAAGACGGTGTTGATCGCGGTCGCGACCACCGCGGCGACGGCGGTCAGCCGCAGCGCCGCCTGCATGTCGGGGTCCTCGAGGATCGTGCGCAGCGCCTCGTCGCCGTGCTCGAAGGTGTTGGTGACCACCAGGGCCACCGGCCACGCGACGAGCAGCGCGAGGTAGGCGACGACCAGCGCGCGCAGCACGTACGTCGTGGGGCCCTTCGGGTAGCGGTGCCGCTCAGCCACGACTCGCCACCCTCCGCTGGATCACGTCGAGGACGACGATCACGAGGAGCGAGATCAGCAGCAGCAGCGTGGCGATCGCCGCTGCGGTCGCGCGGTTGTCGTTCTCGATCGCGCTGAGGATCCGCACCGAGGTCACCTCGGAGGTGAACGGCAGGTTCCCCGAGAGCAGCACCAGCGAGCCGTACTCGCCCATGGCACGGGCGAACGACAGTGCGGCGCCCGCGGCGATCGCCGGGGTCAGCGCCGGCAGGATGATCCGCCGGAACGTCGTGAAACGGCTGGCGCCGAGCGAGGCGGCCGCCTCCTCGATCTCCTGGTCGAGCTCCTCCAGCACCGGCTGCACCGTGCGGACGACGAACGGGAGCGTCACGAACAGGAAGGCCAGGTAGACCGACCAACCGGAGTTGACGAGGTTGAGGCCCAGCGGGCTGTCGTTGCCGTAGAGCGAGGCCAGCACCAGGCCGGCCACGATCGTCGGCAGGGCGAACGGGATGTCGATGACCAGCTCCAGCATGCCCTTGCCCGGGAACCGGTCACGCACCAGCACCCAGGCGATCACGGTCCCGATGACGACGTTCACCGCGGTGACGCCGAACGCCGCGGTGACGGTCAGCCGGATGGCCGCCGCGGTCTGGTCGTTGGACACGGCCCGCCAGAACCCGCCCCACCCACCCGCCGCTGCCGTGGTGACGACAGCGGCGAGCGGGATGAGGACGAGCAGGCTGAACCAGGTCATGGTCACGCCCAGCCCGATCCCGGAGGTCCGGGTCAGGTCGTGGGTCGGGGTGCGCCGGGTCGGAGCCGGACGCACCTCCTCGATCTGCACGCTCATGGCACCCTTGCGTGTTTCTCTTCTCGTCCGGGGACCTACTCGGAGGCCTTGCCGGACTTGGCGATGGCCTCGGTCACGATGCCCAGCGCCTGGCCGTCCTCGCCGGTGCCGAACAGCTTGTCCGCGACGCCGCTCCAGTCGCCGCCGCCGAAGTTGCCGTCGAGGGTGAGCAGGTTGGTGACCGCCGGGAACGGGTCCTCCGGGTCGGGCGCGCCCTCGACGTCGGTCGGCTCGATGCCGACGGCCGCGAAGTCGACGACACCGGGGTTGGCGGGGTTGACCGGACGGAAACCGGTGAGGGCGAACTGCTTCTGCCCCTCCTTGCTCTTCACGAACTCCAACCAGTCCTCGGCCACCGGCACGGCGTCCTTGAGGACGGCTCCCGGGTTCTCGATGAGCATCGTCGTCTCGGGGATGACGTACTCGAAGCCCTCGCCGTTCTGGGCGGCCAGGATCGCCTCGTTCTCGTAGGCGAGCAGCACGTCGCCGTTGCCCTGCAGGAAGCTGGTGGTCGCGTCGCGGCCGGAGTTGGTCAGCGAGACGACGTTCGCGAACAGCTTGTCGACGAACTCGGTGGCCTCGGCCTCGGAGCCGCCGTTCTCGGTGATGTGGCCCCAGGCACCCAGCGCGTTCCAGCGGGCCGCACCCGACGAGGCCGGGTTGGCGGTGACGATGCCGACGCCGGGCTTGACCAGGTCGTCCCAGCCCTGGATGTTCTTCGGGTTGCCCTCGCGGACCCCCAGCACCACGATCGAGGTCGAGACGATGCCCTTGTTCTCGTCCTGGTTCCACGAGGCGTCGACCAGCCCGGCGTCGACCAGCCGGGCGACGTCGGTGGCGACGGAGAAGTGCACGTAGTCGGCGGCGAGGCCGTCGGCCACCGCCCGGCTCTGGTCGCCCGAGGCGCCGTACGACGTCTTGAACTTCACGCCGTCGCCGGCGTCGGTCTTCTCGAACTCCTCGGCGATGGCCTTGTTCGCCGCCTCCGGGACCGCGAAGCCCACGAGCCGGATGGTCTTGTCGTCGTCCGAAGCGCTGTCGCCGCCGCTACCGCATGCGGTCAAGGCCAGCACCCCGGCGAGTCCCGCTACCGCAGCCTTGATCCTGATGTTCATCTCCACTCTTTCCGCCCACCCGAGCGGGGCTTGTCTCGTTAATGTCAGGCAGACTACTCGACTTAGTGGATTCGATGCCAATTGTCCGCGCCACGGACCCGCGTGTCGCCGTCCTGCCGGGGCCCGGTCGGGGCTGTGTCGAGACTCACTGTCCGCAGCCGGAGACGAGCCGGGCTGGGCGTCGTGCCGGGCTACAGTGGAGGGTCGGTGCAGCCCCCGGCGGGCGCATCTGGCAGAACTGGAACGTGTTCCAGTTCTACGCCTGAGCGGGATACAGTTCTCGTCGGTTGGACACGTGTCCGGCGCGGGTCAAGGACAACGAGGAAGTGGCGCAGTGGCCAAGCAGGTCAAGCAGCTCGACCGGGTGATCATCCGGTTCGCGGGCGACTCCGGTGACGGCATGCAGCTGACCGGCGACCGGTTCACCCAGGAGTCCGCGGTCTTCGGCAACGACCTGGTGACGCTGCCGAACTTCCCGGCGGAGATCCGCGCCCCCCAGGGCACCCTGCCCGGCGTCTCGTCGTTCCAGGTCCACTTCGCCGACCACGACATCCTCACCGCCGGCGACGCCCCCGACGTGCTGGTCGCGATGAACCCGGCGGCGCTCAAGGCCAACCTGGGCGACCTGCCCAAGGGCGCCACGATCATCGTCGACACCCACGACTTCACCGGTCGCAACCTGCAGAAGGCCGGCTACGACGCCAACCCGCTGGAGTCGCTCGGCGACGCCAACGACCAGCTCCGGGAGTTCTCCGTCCACCCGGTCGACCTGACCGGCATGACCGTCGAGGCGGTCAAGGAGTTCGGCCTCTCCCGCAAGGACGCCGCCCGGGCCAAGAACATGTTCGCCCTCGGCCTGCTGTCGTGGATGTACGGCCGCCCCACGGACTCGACGATCGCGTTCCTCACCAAGCGGTTCGCCAAGGTCGCCGACATCCGCGACGCCAACATCACCGCCTTCAAGGCCGGCTGGAACTTCGGCGAGACCACCGAGACGTTCGTCGTCCAGTACGAGATCAAGCCGGCCCCGATGTCGATGGGCACCTACCGCAACATCACCGGCAACCTGGCGCTCGCCTACGGCCTCGTCGCCGGCGGCGTGCAGTCCGGGCTGCCGGTCTTCCTCGGCTCCTACCCCATCACCCCCGCCAGCGACATCCTCCACGAGCTCAGCAAGCACAAGGGCTTCGGCGTCACGACGCTGCAGGCCGAGGACGAGATCGCGGGCGTCGGCGCGGCCATCGGCGCGTCGTTCGCCGGGCACCTCGGCGTCACCACCACCTCCGGGCCGGGCATCGCGCTGAAGTCCGAGGCGATCGGGCTCGCGGTGATGACCGAGCTGCCGCTGGTGGTCGTCGACGTGCAGCGCGGCGGCCCGTCCACCGGCCTGCCCACCAAGACCGAGCAGGCCGACCTGCTGCAGGCGATGTTCGGCCGCAACGGCGAGGCGCCGGTGCCGATCGTGGCGCCGCAGTCGCCCGGCGACTGCTTCGACGCCGCCCTCGAGGCGTGCCGGATCGCGGTCACCTACCGCACCCCGGTGATGCTCCTCTCGGACGGCTACCTCGCCAACGGCTCGGAGCCGTGGCGGATCCCCGAGATCGCCGACCTGCCGACCATCGACCCCGCGTTCGCCACCGAGCCCAACCACGAGCTCGTCGACGCCGACGGCAACGTCACCGGCACCGACTTCTGGCCCTACCTGCGCGACGAGGAGACCCTCGCTCGCCCGTGGGCGGTGCCCGGCACCCCCGGTCTCGAGCACCGCATCGGCGGCCTCGAGAAGGGTGAGGGCCACGGCAACATCTCCTACGACCCCGCCAACCACGACTTCATGGTCCGCACCCGCCAGGCCAAGGTCGACCGGATCGCCGAGTCGCTGCCGCCGCTCGAGGTCGACGACCCGTCGGGCCGCGCCAAGGTGCTGGTGATCGGCTGGGGCTCGACCTACGGCCCGATCGGCGCCGGCGTCCGCCGGGTGCGCCGGGCCGGCTACGACGTCGCCCAGGCCCACCTGCGGCACCTCAACCCGTTCCCGAAGGACCTGGGCGAGGTGCTGAAGCGCTACGACAAGGTGCTGGTGCCCGAGATGAACCTGGGCCAGCTGTCGCTGCTCCTGCGCGGCCGCTACCTCGTCGACGCCATCGGCTACAACCACGTGCGCGGGCTGCCGCTCAAGGCCGCCGAGCTGGCCGAGGCGATCGGCAACCTGGTCGCCGACGCCGAGGGCATCGCCGTCGACCTGACCACCCCCAGCACCGCAACCGAGCCCGCAACCGAGCCCGCAACCGAGGAGGTCTCCCGATGACCGCCACCGACCTGGGTCTGCCCGGCCTGCGCTCCGGCGTCGACCTGGTCCCCACCAACGACGAGCCGCAGACCGCGAAGGAGTACACCTCCGACCAGGAGGTCCGCTGGTGCCCGGGTTGCGGCGACTACGCCGTGCTCAAGGCGGTGCAGGGCTTCCTGCCCCAGTTGGGCCTGCGCCGCGAGAACATCGTGTTCGTGTCGGGCATCGGCTGCTCCAGCAGATTCCCCTACTACCTCGACACCTACGGCATGCACTCGATCCACGGCCGGGCGCCGTCGATCGCGACCGGCATCGCCACCGCGCGCGAGGACCTGTCGGTCTGGGTCGTCACCGGTGACGGCGACGCGCTGTCCATCGGCGGCAACCACCTGATCCACGCGCTGCGCCGCAACGTGAACATGACGATCCTGCTGTTCAACAACCGGATCTACGGGCTCACCAAGGGCCAGTACTCCCCCACGTCCGAGACCGGCAAGGTCACCAAGTCGACCCCGATGGGCTCGATCGACCACCCGTTCAACCCCGTCTCGCTCGCGCTCGGCGCCGAGGGGTCGTTCGTGGCCCGCACCATCGACTCCGACCGCAAGCACCTCACCGCGGTGCTGTCGGCCGCTGCAGCCCACCGCGGCACGTCGTTCGTGGAGATCTACCAGAACTGCCCGATCTTCAACGACGGCGCGTTCGACGCGATCAAGGACAACGACACCAAGGCCGACGCGATCATCCCGCTCGAGCACGGCCGGCCGATCCGGTTCGGGGCCCCCGATGCCTCCGGGCTGGGCGCCAAGGGCCTGATCCACGACAGCGAGACCGGCGGCGTCAAGGTCGCGCTGGTCGCCGACGTCGGCGAGGACGCGATCCTCGTCCACGACGCCCACAACCCCGACCCCACGACGGCGTTCGCGATCTCGCGGCTCACCGACGCGGGCTACCTCAACCAGAGCCCGATCGGGATCTTCCGCCAGGTCGAGCGGACCACCTACGACGACCAGGCGCGCAGCCAGATCCAGACCGCCCAGCAGACCGCCCCCGGCACCCCCCAGGACCGCCTCGCGGCGCTGATCGGCGGCGGCGACACCTGGACCGTCGCCTGACCGCTGGTTGAGGAAGTTGCGCTAGCAACTGTCTCGAAACCCGGTACGACGAACGCCCTCCGGTGGGAACGGGAGGGCTGTCGTCTTACCGGGTTTTGAGACAGGCGTTGCACGCCTTCCTCAATTAGCGAGCGGCCGCGCCGCAGGGCACGGAGGCGGCGGAGCAACGGGCGGCGTTCGGCACGTCAACGGCGGCGTGGCGCCGCAGCGGGCGCCGGGGAACCGCAGGGCAGCGTCCGGCGACACGGCAACGAGTGCCGAACGACGTCCGGCGCGCAGCAGCCGCAGTGCCCCACCCCCGCGCGGCACCCCGCACCCACCAACCAACCACAGTCACCCACGCCCCGGATCACACCAGCCGGAGTCAGCACCCGCCCGAGCCCCGTCCGCGGACTCACCACGCGCGGGAGGGCTTTCGACTCACCGGGTTTCGAGACAGGCGTTGCACGCCTTCCTCAACCAGCGACGGCATCGGGCCCCCACCACGACTCGTGGTGGGGGCCCGGTGGCGTGGTGCGGGTCAGAAGGTGGTGATGCAGCCGACCTGACCGCGGGTCAGCTTGTAGCGAGCGGTCGCCGGGACGGTGACCCGGTAGCAGTACTTGTCACCGCGGCGCTTGCCGGCGGTGATCTTCGTGCGGAACGCGCCCTTGCTGGCGCTGGTCTTGACCTTCTTGTAGAACTTCCAGCCCTTGCCGTTGATCTTGCGCTGGACGATGATCTTGCGGTTCTTGTACGTCGTCACCTTGCCCTTGGCGATGAACCGGTTGCTGGTGCCGATCTCCTTGCCGGAGACGGTCAGGTCGTGGCGGGCCTTGGCGGCGCTCGCCGCGGACTCGGACGCGGTGGCCGAGCCGGTCGCCAGGAACGGCACCGTCGCGACCATGAACAGGGCCACCAGGGCCGAGATGATGCGGGTCATCCGCATGATGTTTCCCCCTCGGGGTCGGGAACGAGACGGGTGTGTGTCGGGTCAACCCTGCCCTGCCGCGTCGGACCCCAAACCCGCCCGGGGCGCGCGACCCGCCGGGTCGGCCACCCGCCTATCCTGACGTGGTGTCGGAGCGACGTCGAGGCCTGCTGCTCGGCGCCACGGCGTACGTGCTCTGGGGCGGGTTCCCGCTCTACTTCCCGTTGCTCGAACCGGCCGGCGCCGTGGAGATCCTCGCCCACCGGGTGGCGTGGTCGGCGCTCACCATGGGACTGCTGGTCGTGCTGCTGCGCCGCACCGGCCGGCTGCGCGCGCTGGTCGCCGACCGGCGCCGGCTGGCGCTGCTCACCGTGGCCGCGGTGACGATCAGCTTCAACTGGGGCACCTACATCTACGGCGTCACCAACGACCGCGTGGTCGAGGCCTCGCTCGGCTACTTCATCAACCCGCTGGTGACCGTGCTGATGGGCGTGCTCATCCTGCGGGAGCGGCTGCGCCCGCTCCAGTGGGTCGCGATGGGGGTGGCGACCGCGGCGGTCGTGGTGCTGACGCTCGACTACGGCCGCCCGCCCTGGGTCGCGCTGGTGCTGGCCTTCTCGTTCGGCACCTACGGCCTGGCCAAGAAGTCCGCGGACGCCCCGGCCGTCGAGAGCCTCACCCTCGAGACGCTGCTGCTGCTGCCGCTCGCCCTCGGCTACATCGGCTGGGCGGTGGCGGTGGGCGAGTCTGGCTTCGGGGCCCACGGGCTCGGGCACGCCCTGCTGTTCACCACCACCGGGGTCGTCACCGCGGTGCCGCTGGTCTGCTTCGGCGCGGCCGCGACCCGGGTGCCGATGGTGACCCTGGGCCTGCTGCAGTACCTCGCGCCGATCCTCCAGTTCGGGCTGGGCGTGCTGTGGTTCCACGAGCAGATGGGAGCCGGCCGCTGGACCGGCTTCGGGCTGGTCTGGCTGGCCCTGGCCGTGTTCACCGTCGAGGCGGTGCGCCACCACCGGAGGCAGCTGCGCCTCACCGCGCTGGCGACCAGCGCCTGACCGGGACGCCTCAGGCGGTGCGGGTGGCGACGCCGTCGGCGAAGCCCTCGAGCGCGTCGCGCACCGGACCCTCGGGCAGCACCGCGAGCCGCTGCTTGGCCTCCTGGGCCTGCGCGACGACGTAGGCCCGAGCCTGCGCCAGGGCGGGGTGGGCCCGCAGCAGCCCGAGCGCCTCGGCGTGCAGGGCGTCGTCGGTGAGGTCGGCGTCGAGCAGCTCGAGCAGGCGGGCGTCGGCGGGGTCGGTGGACGCCCGGGCCATCAGCGTCGGGAGCGTCGGCACGCCCTCGCGCAGGTCGGTGCCGGGGGTCTTGCCCGACTCGACCGACTCCGAGGCGATGTCGAGGATGTCGTCGGAGAGCTGGAACGCCGAGCCCACGAGCTCGCCGTACGCCGCCAGCGCCTCCTCGACCTCGGTGCCGGCGCCGCTGAACCGGGCGCCGTAGCGCGCGGAGGTGGCGATGAGCGAGCCGGTCTTGCCGGCCACGACCTCCAGGTAGTGGGCCAGCGGGTCGTCCCCGGGGCCGGGCGGCACGGTCTCGAGGATCTGCCCCTCGACCAGCCGGGTGAAGGTCTCGGCCTGGATGCGCACCGCCTCCGCGCCCAGCTGGGCGGTCAGCTCGGAGGAGCGGGCGAACAGGAAGTCGCCGGTGAGGATCGCGACCAGGTTGTCCCAGCGGACGTTGGCGGAGTCGGCGCCGCGGCGCAGGGCGGCCTCGTCCATCACGTCGTCGTGGTAGAGCGAGCCCAGGTGGGTGATCTCGACGATGCAGGCCGCGGTGACGACCTCGTCGGCGTCGGGACGGTCGCCGGTCTCGGCCGCGAGCAGCACCAGCAGCGGCCGGAACCGCTTGCCGCCCGCCGCGAGCAGGTGCCCCGCCGTCTCGGTGACGTAGGGGAAGCGGCTCTGGACGTGCCCCTGGAGGGCCTTCTCGACGACCTCGAGGCGCTCGCCCAGTCGGCGGGCCAGGGCCTCGTCGGTCACCGGCAGCGCGAGGCCGCCGGCCTGGTCATGGCTCACCTGATGAATTGTCCCGCATGGGCCGCCAGATCGAGAACCGGGCCGGGCACCACGCCGAGCACCAGGGTCGCGGCGGCGCACACGCCGATGGTCGCCGAGGTCAGCACCGAGGGCGTCGTGACGCTCGCCGACTGCCCGTCCGCGACCGGGCTGGCACCGTCGCTGAAGAACATCACCCGGATCAGCCGCACGTAGAAGAACACCGACGCGATGCTCGCACCGATCGCGACCAGCACCACCGGCCAGGCGCCGGCGTCGAGGGCGACCGCGAAGACCGCCCACTTGCCGATGAACCCGGCGGTCAGCGGGATGCCGGCCATCGAGAGCAGGAAGAAGCCGAACAGCGCCGAGACCAGGGGTGCCTGGCGGCCCAGGCCCTGCCAGCGGGCGAACGACGTCGCCTCGCCACCGGAGTCGCGCACCAGGGTGACGATCGCGAAGGCGCCGATCATCGAGAAGCCGTAGGTGGTGAGGTAGAACAGCACCGCCTGGAGCGAGGTGACCTGACCGTCGCCGAGGTCGCCCGCCGCCTGCACGCCGAGGACGCCGGTGAGGATGAACCCGGTGTGGGCCACCGAGGAGTAGGCGAGCATCCGCTTGACGTCGGACTGGACGATGGCCAGCACCGAGCCGACCACCATGGTGAGGATCGCGACCACCCACAGCATCGGCTGCCAGCTCCAGCGGTCGGAGCCGAAGGCGACGTAGAACAGCCGGAGCAGGGCACCGAACGCCGCCACCTTGGTGCAGGCCGACATGAACGCCGTGACCGCGGTGGGCGCGCCCTGGTAGACGTCGGGGGTCCAGGCCTGGAACGGCGCGGCGCCGACCTTGAACAGCAGGCCGACCGCGAGCAGGCCCATGCCGATGAGCAGCAGCGCCTGGTTGTCGGTGTCGTTGCGGACCGCCTCGTTGATCTGGGCGAACTGCATCGAGCCGGCGTAGCCGTAGACCAGCGCGGCGCCGTAGAGGAAGAAGCCGGAGGAGAAGGCGCCCAGCAGGAAGTACTTGAGTGCCGCCTCCTGGCTGAGCAGTCGCCGGCGCCGGGCCAGGCCGCAGAGCAGGTAGAGCGGCAGCGACAGCACCTCGAGGGCCACGAACATGGTGAGCAGGTCGTTGGCCGTCGGGAACAGCATCATCCCGGTGACCGCGAACATCAGCAGGGGGTAGACCTCGGTGTGGTCGAGGCCCTTGGTCGAGGCCTCGCGCTCGGCCTCGGTGCCGGGCAGGGCGGCCGCCTGGCCGGCGAACGCCGAGACGCCGCCCTCGAGACGCCGCTCGGCGAAGAGCAGCACGCCGCCGATGGCGAAGACCAGGACCAGTGCCCAGAGGTAGACCGTGGGACCGTCGACGACCAGCGTCTCGCCGGCGGTGAGGATGCCGCGAGCGGCGCCGTCGCCGACCTTGGTCAGGTCGGTGCCGACCCAGATCGAGACGCCGAGGGCACCGACGAGCGCGACCAGCGCCAGCGCCACCTGGGAGAGGTGGCGCCGCTCGCGCGGCAGGAACGCCTCGACCACGACGCCGAGGCAGCCGGCTCCGAACACCACGAAGAGCGGGAGCAGGGTGGTGTAGTCGAGCGTGGGCTTCACGAAGTCCATCAGTGGGCCCCTTCCTCAGCGGGCTCGGCGTGGTCGACGGAGCCCGGCTCGACGTCCGGTCCGTCGTCGGGCACGCCGACGTGTTCGAGCAGGGCGTCGACGGTCGGGTTGGCGACGTCGAGCAGCGGCATCGGGAAGAAGCCGAACAGCACGAGGGCCAGCACCAGCGGCGCCAGCACACCGACCTCGCGACGGTCGAGGTCGGGTGTCGCCTCCGCGTCGGGCGGCGTCGGGCCGGTCATCATCCGCTGGTAGGCCCACAGCACGTAGACCGCCGCGAGCACGATGCCCAGCACGGCGACCGCGCCCACCCACGGGGCGTAGTCGAAGGCCGAGATCAGCACCAGGATCTCGGAGACGAACTGGCTCAGGCCCGGCAGGCCGAGGGTCGCCAGGCCGGCGACCAGGAACAGGCCGGCCAGCACCGGGGTGGCCTTCTCGAGGCCGCCCATCTCGCTGATCAGCGAGGTGCCGCGGCGCTTGATCAGGAAGCCGGCGAGGAGGAACAGCGCCGCCGTGCCGATGCCGTGGTTGACCATGTAGAGGATCGAGCCGGAGCCGCCCTGCTGGGTGAGGGCGAAGATGCCGAGCGTGATGAAGCCGAAGTGGCTCAGCGACGTGAGGCCGATCAGCCGCAGGATGTCGTCCTGGCCGATCGCCACCAGCGCGCCGTAGATGATCGAGATCAGCGCGAGCACCATCACCAGCGGCGTGGCCCACTCCGAGGCCTCGGGGAACAGCCCCAGGCAGAAGCGGAGCATGCCGAAGGTGCCGATCTTGTCGAGCACGCAGACCAGCAGCACGCTGGTGGCCGGCGTGGCCTTCTCGGTGGTGTCGGCCAGCCAGGTGTGCAGCGGGAACAGCGGGGCCTTGACCGCGAACGCGATGAAGAACCCGGCGAAGAGCCAGCGCCCCGCCTCGGTGGGGATGTCGAGCGCCTGCAGGTCGGTGTAGAGGTACGACGCGGGGCCGGCGTCGGCGGAGACGACGTAGAGGCCGATGACCGAGCCGAGCAGCACCAGGCCGCCGCCGAGCTGGAACATCAGGAACTTCAGCGCCGCCGCCGACCGGCCCTCGCGACCGAAGCCGCCGATGAGGAAGTACGCCGGGATCAGCGTGGCCTCGAAGACGACGTAGAAGAGGAAGACGTCGGTGGCGGCGAAGACCAGCAGCGAGAGGCCCTCGAGCGCCAGCGCCCAGGCGAAGAACGCCGGGCGGGTGTCGTCGTCGCGCCAGGCGGCACCCAGCACGACCGGGACGAGCACGACGGTGAGCAGGATCAGCAGCAGGCCCAGGCCGTCGACGCCGAGCGCGTAGTGGACCCCGAACGCCTCGATCCACGAGTGGGTCTCGGTGAGCTGGAGGCCGCCGTCGCCGGTGTCGAACTGCGCGGCCACGACCACGCCGACCACCAGGGTCAGCAGCGACGCCGCGAGCGCGACCTGCTTGGGCAGGGCCCCGCCCTTGGGCACCAGCGCGGTGGCCAGGGCGCCCAGCAGGGGCACCGCGACCAGCACGGTCAGCCAGGGGAAGTCGTTCATGCGGGGTCCTCGCAGGCGCGTGGGCGGACGGGGCGGGGCTGGCGGAGGCTCATGCGAGGTTCACCGCCAGGAGCGCCAGCACCACGAGCAGGACGCCGGCCAGCAGCGAGAGCGCGTAGCTGCGCACGTAGCCGTTCTGCGCGCGGCGCAGCAGGGTGCCGAGCGCGCTCACGGTCAGCGCCGTGCCGCGGAACGTGCCGTCGACGACGCTGCGGTCGGCGGTGGTCAGCCCGGTCACCAGCGCGCGGCCGGGGCGGACGACGAGGGCGTCGTTGGTGGCGTCGCCGTAGAGGTCGGCGCGCGCCGCGCGGGTGGCGAACGAGACGTCCTGCGGGGCCTCGCGGGGCACGTCGCGCTTGCCGACCAGGAACCAGGCGGCGGCCACGCCGACGGCGACGGTCGCGACCGTGATCAGGGTGATCACGACGACCGGCAGCGGCGGGTCGTGGTGGGGCGCCTCGCCCACGACGGGCGCGAGCCACTCCACGATCCAGTCGCCGGCCAGCAGCAGGCCGCCGAGCACCGACAGCGCCGCCAGCACGACCAGCGGCACGGTCATCACCTTCGGCGACTCGTGCGGGTGGACCTGGTCCTCCCAGCGCTGCTTGGTGAAGAACGTCATCAGCATCAGGCGGGTCATGTAGAAGCCGGTGATGCCGGCGCCGAGCAGCGCGCAGATGCCCACGACCGGGTTCTCGACCAGGGCGGTCTCGATGATCTTGTCCTTGGACCAGAAGCCCGAGAAGCCCGGGAACCCGATGATCGCGAGGTAGCCCATCGCGAAGGTCAGGAACGTGACCGGCAGCAGCTTGCGCAGCGCGCCGTAGTGGCGCATGTCGACGTCGTCGTCCATCGCGTGCATGACCGACCCGGCGCCCAGGAACATGTTGGCCTTGAAGAAGCCGTGGGTCAGCAGGTGGAAGATCGCGAAGGCGTAGCCGGCGACGCCGAGGCCGGCGCCGAGCATCATGTAGCCGATCTGGCTCATCGTCGAGCCGGCCAGCGCCTTCTTGATGTCGTCCTTGGCGCAACCGATGATCGCGCCCCACAGGAGCGTCACGGTGGCGACGACCACCACGGCGGTCTGGGCGTGCGGGGCGAGCTCGAAGATGAAGTTGGAGCGGGTGATGAGGTAGACGCCGGCGGTGACCATGGTCGCGGCGTGGATGAGGGCCGAGACCGGGGTCGGGCCCTCCATCGCGTCGAGCAGCCACGACTGCAGCGGCACCTGGGCGGACTTGCCGCAGGCACCGACGAGCAGCAGCACGCCGAGCGCGGTGAGCGCCGCGTCGGAGGCGCCGCCCGCGCCGGCGCTCACGACCGCGAAGCTGGTGGAACCGAAGGTGACGAACATCAGCATGATCGCGGTCGACATGCCGAGGTCGCCGACCCGGTTGACCACGAACGCCTTCTTGGCGGCCGCGGCGGCCGACGGCTTGTGCTGCCAGAAGCCGATCAGCAGGTACGACGCCAGGCCGACGCCCTCCCAGCCGAGGAACAGCCCGAGGTAGTTCTCCGAGAGGATCAGCATCAGCATCGCCGCGACGAACAGGTTCAGGTAGCCGAAGAAGCGGCGGCGGCGCACGTCGTGCTCCATGTAGCCGATGGAGTAGACGTGGATCAGCGAGCCGACGCCCGTGATCAGCAGGAGGAACAGCGCGGACAGCGGGTCGTAGAGCAGGTCGAGGCCGACGTGGAGGTCACCGGTCTCGATCCAGGTGTAGAGCTCCTGGACCACCTGGCGGTCGCCGGAGTCGCGGCCGGCGAGCGAGAAGAACATCGCCAGGCTGATCAGGAACGAGCCGATCGGCATCGCGGTGCCGAACCAGTGGCCCCACCGGTCGAGCGCCCGCGGGAACAGCGCCCCACCGAGCAGCAGGACGACCGCACCGAGCAGCGGCAGGCCGATCACCAGCCAGGTCAGCGAGAAGACCCCGTCGGCCGCGGAGGGGTCCACGAGCGGGATGTGGTGGTCCTCGGAGAGGGACAGCATCGGTGGGTGGCTCCTAGAACTTCAGCAGGCTCGCGTCGTCGACCGAGGCCGAGCGACGGGTCCGGAAGATGGTCATGATGATCGCGAGCCCGACGACGACCTCGGCCGCGGCCACCACCATCACGAAGAAGGCGGCGATCTGGCCGTCGAGGTTGCCGTGCTGCTTGGCGAAGGCCACCAGCGCGAGGTTGCAGGCGTTGAGCATCAGCTCGACGCACATGAAGACCACGATCGCGTTGCGGCGCACGAGGACGCCGACCGCGCCGATCGTGAACAGGATCGCGGAGAGCACGATGAACGGGGTGATGTCGGTCATCGGTCGGCCTCCTCGCCCGGGTCGGGGGTGCTGGTCGACGGGTTCTCGGTGTTGTGGCCCGAGCCGGCGGAGGTGTCCGTCGCGCTCGACGCCCCGCCGGGCACGCCGTCGATCGTGCGGGCCACCTGATCTGCCGCGTCGGCCGGCACCGAGCGCACGGTGCCCCGAGCGGCGAGCACGCGGGAGACCGACGACTCCGCGGCCGTGCCGTCGGGGAGCAGGGCGGGGGTGTCGACCGCGTTGTGCCGCGCGAACACACCCGGTGCGGGCAGCGGGCCCAGGCTGCGGCCGGTCTCGGCGTAGTCGCGCACCCGCTGGGCGGCGAGGTCGGCCTGGGAGGGCTTGGGGGTCAGCCGCTCGCGGTGGGCGAGCACCATCGCGCCGACCGCCGCGGTGATCAGCAGGGCGCTGGTGGTCTCGAAGGCGAAGACGTACTTGGAGAACAGCACGTTGGCCAGGGCCTGGATGTTGCCACCGGAGTTGGCCTCGTCGAGGCCGACCACGGTGCCGAGCGTGACCTGGCCGAGGCCGACGACCAGGACGACGCCCAGCAGGAGGCCGGCCACCGCCGCCATCAGCCGCTGGCCGCGGATGGTCTCCACCACCGAGTCCGAGGCGTCGACGCCGACGAGCATCAGGACGAACAGGAACAGCATCAGGATCGCGCCGGTGTAGACGATGATCTGCACCGCGAAGAGGAACGGCGCCTCGAGCACGGCGTAGAGGATCGCGAGACTGACCATCACCACGGCCAGCAGCAGCGCGGCGTGCACGGCCTTGCGCACGAAGAGCAGGCACAACGCAGCGATCACCATCAGCGGCGCCAGGACGTAGAACGCGGTCATGCCTGCGCCTCGTCGGGGGCAGGGGCGCTGTAGGCGCCGCGGTAGTAGGCCCCCTCGTCGTCACCGAGCCGCATCGGGTGGGGCGGCTGCTCCATGCCGGGCAGCAGCGGCGCGAGGAGGTCCTTCTTCTCGTAGATCAGGTCGGCGCGGTTGTCGTCGGCCAGCTCGTATTCGTTGGTCATCGTGAGCGCGCGGGTGGGGCACGCCTCGATGCACAGCCCGCACAGGATGCAGCGCAGGTAGTTGATCTGGTAGACGCGGCCGTAGCGCTCGCCCGGGCTGAACCGCTCGTCCTCGGAGTTCTGCGCACCCTCGACGTAGATGGCGTCGGCCGGGCAGGCCCACGCGCACAGCTCGCAGCCGATGCACTTCTCCAGCCCGTCGGGCCAGCGGTTGAGCTGGTGACGGCCGTGGAAGCGGGGGGCCGTCGGGAGCTTCTCGAACGGGTACTGCTCCGTGACGACCTTCTTGAACATGGTCCGGAACGTGACGCCGAAGCCGGCGACCGGGTCCCAGAACTGCTCCTTCAACGTGGGCATGGGCTACTCGTCCTTCCCGGCGCTCGCGGCGACGGTCGATGTCTCGAAGGTCAGCGGTGCAGCGGCCCCGCGGACGGCGCCGCCGGCGGGCATCGGCGGCACGGGGTAGCCCCCGGCACGACCACCCTCGGGGGCGGCCTCCTCCTCGTCGTCGCCGCCGGGGTCGCCGACGAAGAACAGCGCGAGGAAGACCACGGCCAGCACGCCGATGCCGATCAGCAGGTAGCGCCGGTCGATACCGCCGTCGAGCGAGATCGACCGGATGGTCGCCACCGCGACGATCCACACCAGCGAGACGGGGATCAGCCGCTTCCAGCCGAACGCCATGAACTGGTCGTAGCGCAGCCGCGGCAGCGAGCCGCGCAGCCAGATGAAGATGAAGATGAAGAAGAGCACCTTGCCGAAGAACCACAGCACCGGCCAGTAGCCCTCGTTGAAGCCGCTGTAGAGCTCGTCGATCCAGAACGGCGCGTGCCAGCCGCCGAGGAACAGCGTGGTGGCCAGCGCGGAGACCGTCGCCATGTTGATGTACTCGGCGAGGAAGAAGAGCGCGAACTTCAGCGAGCTGTACTCGGTGTGGAAGCCGCCCACCAGCTCCCCCTCGGCCTCGGGGAGGTCGAACGGCGCCCGGTTGACCTCGCCGATCATCGAGATCACGTAGATCACGAACGACGGCACCAGGATCAGGCCGAACCAGAGGTCGTCCTGGGCCTCGACGATCTCCGACGTCGACATCGAGCCGGCGTAGAGGAAGACCGCGACGAGCGCGAGGCCCATCGAGACCTCGTAGGAGATCATCTGGGCGCTGGAGCGCAGGCCGCCCAGCAGGGAGTACGTCGAGCCGCTGGACCAGCCGCCGAGCACGATGCCGTAGATGCCGATCGAGGCGACGGCCATCACGAACAGCACCGCCACGGGCATGTCGGTGAGCTGGAGCGGGGTCTGGTGGCCGAAGAAGTTGACCTCGGGCCCGAACGGGATCACCGCGAAGGTCACGAACGCCGGCACCGTGGCCAGCACGGGGGCGAGCAGGAAGACCACCTTGTCGGCGGCCTTGGGGATGATGTCCTCCTTGAGGGCCAGCTTGACGCCGTCGGCCAGCGACTGCAGCAGGCCGAAGGGGCCGTGCACGTTGGGGCCGATCCGGTGCTGCATCCGCGCGACCACGCGGCGCTCCCACCAGATGTTGAACAGCGTCAGCAGCACCAGGACGACGAAGATCAGCACGACCTTGAGACCGATGACCCACCAGGGGTCCTGGCCGAAGGCCGAGAGGTCGTCGGCGGCGGAGATCATGCCTCCACTCCCTTCACGGTGACCCGGCTGCCGGGCGAGGCCAGGTCGGCCAGCACCCCGTTGCCGAAGGAGTTGGCGGGCACCCAGGCCACGCCCTCGGGCAGGTCGGCGATCTCGGCCGGGAGCGACACCGAGCCCCGGTCGCCGGTGAGGGTGACGACCGGCCCGACCGCGTCGTAGACGGTGCGGGTCACCCGCACCACCGGGGTGCGCCCGGTGCTGCGGTAGAAGTCGTCGCCGTCCTGCATCGAACCGTTGTCGACCAGCTGCTTCCAGGTGGCGAGCAGCAAGCCCTCCGACGCCGCCGCCGGCGCCGCGGGCGCGGCCGCGACCGGCTCGTGGGTAGCGCGGGCGCCGTCCCAGGGGCCCATCTCGGCCATCCGGGCACGGACCTCCTGGACGGTGCGGAAGCCGAGCGGGCGGCCGAGCTCCTCGGCGATGCCGGCGAGGATCCGCAGGTCGGGCAGCGAGGCGGGGTTGCTGAAGACCGCCTCGAACGGCCGGACCCGGCCCTCCCAGGTCACGAAGGTGCCGGCCTTGTCGCTGACCGGCGCCACCGGGAACACCACGTCGGCGGCCCGGGTCACGTCGGTCTCGCGCAGCTCGAGGGCGACCACGAACGACGCCGCGTCGAGCGCCGCGCGGAAGGCCGCCGGGTCGGCGGTGTCGTCGGGGTCGACGCCGCCGACGACCAGGCCGCCGAGCTCGCCGGCCACCGCCGCGGCGACGATCGCGTCGGCGTCGCGGCCGGGGGTCTCGGGCACGCCGTCGACGCCCCAGGTGGCCGCGGCGTCGACGCGGGCCGAGGCGTCGGCGACCGGTCGGCCGCCGGGCAGCAGGTTCGGCAGGCAGCCGGCCTCGATCGCGCCGCGGTCACCGGCGCGGCGGGGCACCCAGGCGAGCCGAGCGCCGGCACCGTCGGCGAGCCGGGCGGCGGCCGACAGGGCGCCGGGCGAGGTCGCCAGGCGCTCGCCGACCAGCACCACGGAGCGCTCGTCGAGGCCGGTCAGGGCGTCGAGGGCGGTGGCCTCGCCACCGGGCGCGGTGGCGACCAGCTCCCCACCGAGCTTGCGCAGGCCCCGGGTCGAGAACGGCGCGACCGCGACCACGCGGGCGCCGGCCTTGACGGCCTTGCGCAGCCGCAGGAAGACCATGCCGGCCTCGTCCTCGGGCTCGAGCCCCGCGAGCACGACCGTGCTGGCCGCCTCGAGGTCGGCGTACGACACGCCACCGACCTGGGGTGCGCCGAGCACCACGCGGGCGGCGAGGAACGAGGTCTCCTCGGCCGAGAGCGGCCGGGCCCGGAAGTCGACGTCGTTGGTGCCCAGGGCGACCCGGGCGAAGCTGCTGTAGGCGAAGGCGTCCTCGGCCGTCACCCGGCCGCCGGGGAGCACGCCGATCGCACCGGCCGCGGCGAGGCCGCGGGCCGCGACCGCGAACGCCTCGGGCCAGGACGCCGGCCGCAGCGCCCCGTCGCCGCCGTCCTCGACCCGGTCGCGCACCTGGGGGTAGGTGATCCGGTCGGGGGCGGTCGCGTAGGTGAACGCGAAGCGGTCCTTGTCGGTGATCCACTCCTCGTTGACCTCGGGGTCGTTGCCGGCCAGCCGGCGCATCACCTTGCCGCGCCGGTGGTCGACGCGGATCGCGGAGCCGCAGGCGTCGTGCTCGGCCACCGAGGGGGTCGAGACCAGGTCGAACGGGCGGGACCGGAACCGGTAGGACTCCGAGGTCAGCGCGCCGACCGGGCAGATCTGGATGACGTTGCCGCCGAAGTAGGAGAGGAACGGCGCGTTCTCGGCGATGCCGATCTGCTGCTGGGCTCCGCGCTCGACCAGCTCGATGAACGGGTCGCCCGCGATCTCGGCGGCGAACCGGGTGCAGCGCTGGCACACGATGCAGCGCTCCCGGTCGAGCAGGATCTGCGGCGAGAGGTTGATCGGCTTGGGGAACGTGCGCTTGATGCCGCCCGCACCGGAGTCGGTGAACCGCGACTCGCCGCGACCGTTGGACATCGCCTGGTTCTGCAGGGGGCACTCGCCGCCCTTGTCGCAGACCGGGCAGTCGAGGGGGTGGTTGATGAGCAGGAACTCCATCACGCCCTGCTGGGCCTTGTCGGCCACCTCGCTGGTCAGCTGGGTGCTCACCACCATGCCGTCGGCCACCGGCAGGGTGCACGAGGCCTGCGGCTTGGGGAAGCCGCGCCCGTTGCCGGCGTCGGGGACGTCGACCAGGCACTGCCGGCAGGCGCCGACCGGCGCGAGCAGGGGGTGGTCGCAGAACCTCGGGATCTGCACGCCCACCTGCTCGGCGGCGCGGATCACCAGGGTGTCCTTGGGGACGCTCACCTGGACGCCGTCGATGGTGACGGTGACCAGGTCGGTCTCCTGGGCGGCCTTCTCGGGCGTGGTCGTCATGCCTGGGCTCCGACAGCAGTGCTCGACAGGGACGGGAACAGGGTGGAGGCGGCCGGGTCGAACGGGCAGCCGCCGTGGGTGAGGTGGGCGAGGTACTCGTCGCGGAAGAACTTGATCGAGCTCGTGATCGGGCTGGTCGCGCCGTCGCCCAGGGCGCAGAACGAGCGGCCCAGGATGTTGTCGCACTGGTCGAGCAGGAGGTCGAGGTCGCTCTCGCTGCCCTGTCCCTTCTCCAGCGCTGCCAGGGTCTGCACCAGCCACCAGGTGCCCTCGCGGCAGG
This sequence comes from Nocardioides sp. SYSU D00038, assembly GCF_016924665.1. Lineage (GTDB taxonomy): Bacteria > Actinomycetota > Actinomycetes > Propionibacteriales > Nocardioidaceae > Nocardioides. The sequence goes on along the minus strand of NZ_JAFFJT010000019.1, from coordinate 82,293 downwards.
GCGTGCACTTGCCGCACGACTCGTGCTTGTAGAACTCCGTCCACCGCAGCACCGCGCGGACCACGCAGGTGGTCTCGTCGAAGAGCTGGATGGCGCGGGTGCCGAGCATGGTGCCGACGCCGGCCATCCCCTCGAAGTCGAGGGGCTCGTCGAGGTGGGCGTCGGTCAGCAGCGGGGTGCTGGAGCCGCCGGGGGTCCAGAACTTCAGCGAGTGGCCCTCGCGGATGCCGCCGGCCAGCTCGATCAGCTCGCGCAGGGTGATGCCGAGCGGCGCCTCGTACTGGCCGGGCCGGGTGACGTGGCCGGACAGGGAGAAGATGCCGAAGCCCTTGGACTTCTCGGTGCCCATGCCGGCGAACCAGGCGGCGCCGTTCTTGACGATGCTCGGCACCGAGGCGATCGACTCGACGTTGTTGATCACGGTGGGGCTGGCGTAGAGGCCGGCCACGGCGGGGAACGGCGGGCGCAGCCGCGGCTGGCCGCGGCGTCCCTCGAGGCCCTCGAGCAGGGCGGTCTCCTCGCCGCAGATGTAGGCGCCGGCGCCGGCGTGGACGACGACGTCGAGGTCGTAGCCCGAGCCGTGGATGTCCTTGCCGAGGTGGCCGGCGGCGTAGGCCTCGGCGACCGCGGCCTGCACGCGGCGGATCACGTGGGCGACCTCGCCCCGGATGTAGATGAACGCGTGGTTGGCCCGGATGGCGTAGGAGCTGATGATCACGCCCTCCACGAGCGTGTGCGGCGAGGCCATCATCAGCGGGATGTCCTTGCAGGTGCCCGGCTCGGACTCGTCGGCGTTGACGACGAGGTACTTCGGCTTGGGGTTGTCCTGCGGGATGAACGACCACTTCATGCCGGTCGGGAAGCCCGCGCCGCCGCGACCGCGCAGCCCGGAGTCCTTGACCGCGGTGATGATGTCGTCCTGGGCCATGCCCAGCGCCTTGGTGAGGGCCTGGTAGCCGCCGCGCGACTCGTAGGTGGCGAGCTTCCAGCTCTGCTCGGCGTCCCAGTCGTCGGTGAGGACCGGCGTCAGCGTGTCAGCCATTCTTCTGGCCCTCCTCCTGGGTGGTCTCGGACTCGGCGCGCGAGGTGTCGGCCTGCTCGGCGGCGCCGACCTTCGACTCGGCGCCGGTGCCGTCGGCCGCGGCGGTCTCGTCGGTGTCGGGCGCGGTCCAGCCGCGCTCGCGGGCGATGGAGAGACCCACCAGCGACGCCGGGCCCGCGGCCGGGCCCTCGTCGACCCGGCCGTCGGGGAAGCCTGCCAGCACCCGCTCGGTCTCGCGCCAGGTGCAGAGCTTCGGCCCGCGGGTGGAGTGGACCTCCTTGCCCGCACGGAGGTCGTCGACCAGCTGGGTCGCCGACTCCGGGGTCTGGTTGTCGAGGAACTCCCAGTTGACCATCATCACCGGCGCGTAGTCGCAGGCGGCGTTGCACTCGATGTGCTCGAGGGTGATCTTGCCGTCGGCGGTCGTCTCGTCGTTGCCGACGTCGAGGTGGTCCTTGAGCCGGTCGAAGATCGCGTCGCCGCCCATCACCGCGCACAGCGTGTTGGTGCACACGCCGACGAGGTAGTCGCCGACGGGCTTGCGCTTGTACATCGTGTAGAACGTCGCCACGCCGCTGACCTCGGCGGGCGACAGGTCGAGGATGTCGGCGCAGGTCTCGATGCCCTCGGAGGTGATCCGGCCCTCGACGGACTGGACGAGGTGGAGCATCGGCAGCAGGCCCGAGCGCGGCTGCGGGTAGCGGCCGGCGATCTCGCGCAGCTCCGCGAGCGTCTCCTGGGTGAAGCTCATCGGTCGACGCCTCCCATGACGGGGTCGATGCTGGCGATCGCGACGATGACGTCGGCGACCATGCCGCCCTCGCTCATCACGCTCGTCGCCTGCAGGTTGGTGAACGACGGGTCGCGGAAGTGCGCGCGGAACGGGCGGGTGCCGCCGTCGGAGACCACGTGGGCCCCGAGCTCGCCGCGCGGCGACTCGACCGGCACGTAGGCCTGGCCGGCCGGCACCCGGAAGCCCTCCGTGACCAGCTTGAAGTGGTGGATCAGGGCCTCCATCGACTCGCCCATGATGTGGCGGATGTGGTCGAGGCTGTTGCCCATGCCGTCGGAGCCGATGGCCAGCTGGCTGGGCCAGGCCACCTTCTTGTCCGCGACCATGACCGGGGCGCCCTCCAGCGAGGCCAGCCGGTTGGCGGCCTGCTCGACGATCCGCAGCGACTCCCACATCTCGTTGAGGCGGATCCGGAACCGGCCGTAGGAGTCGGCGGTGTCCCACGTCTGGACGTCGAACTCGTACTCCTCGTAGCCGCTGTAGGGCTGGGTCTTGCGCAGGTCCCACGGGTAGCCGGTGCTGCGCAGCACCGGACCGGTGAGGCCCAGCGCCAGGCAGCCCTCGAGGTCGAGGTGGCCGACGCCCTCGAGGCGGGCCTTGAAGATCGGGTTGGCGTTGCAGAGCGCGGCGTACTCGGGCAGCCGCTTCTTCATCAGCGCGATGAAGCCGCGGATCTCGTCGAGCGCGCCGGGCGGCAGGTCCTGCGCCACGCCGCCGGGGCGGATGAAGGCGTGGTTCATCCGCAGCCCGGTGATCAGCTCGAAGAGGTCGAGCACCAGCTCGCGCTCGCGGAAGCCGATGGTCATCACCGTCAGCGCGCCGATCTCCATGCCGCCGGTGGCGATCGCGACGAGGTGGGAGGAGATCCGGTTGAGCTCGGAGAGCAGCACCCGCATCACGCGGGCCTTCTCCGGGACGTCGTCCTCGATGTCGAGCAGCCGCTCGACGCCCAGGCAGTAGGTCAGCTCGTTGTGGAACGGCGAGAGGTAGTCCATCCGGGTGCAGAACGTGACGCCCTGCACCCAGGAGCGGAACTCCATGTTCTTCTCGATGCCGGTGTGGAGGTAGCCGATGCCGCAGCGCGCCTCGGTGACCGTCTCGCCCTCGAGCTCGAGGATCAGCCGGAGCACGCCGTGGGTCGACGGGTGCTGCGGGCCCATGTTGACGACGACGCGCTCGTGGCCGTCGTCGGCGAGCCCTTCGCTGATCTGGTCCCAGTCCTGGCCGGTGACCGTGAAGACGCGGCCCTCGGTGGTGTCCGACGCGCCGGCGTAGAGGTCCTCGGTGGTGCTCATCAGTTGTAGCTCCTCCGCTGGTCGGGCGGCGGGATGCTGCCGCCCTTGTACTCGACCGGGATGCCGCCGAGCGGGTAGTCCTTGCGCTGGGGGTGGCCCGGCCAGTCGTCGGGCATGAGGACCCGGGTCAGCGCCGGGTGGCCCTCGAAGACGAGGCCGAACATGTCGTAGGTCTCGCGCTCGTGCCAGTCGTTGGTGGGGTAGGTCGCCACGATCGACGGGATCCGCGGGTCGGCGTCGGGCGCGGTGACCTCGAGGCGGATCCGGCGGTTGTGGGTCATCGAGAGCAGGTGGTAGACGGCGTGCAGCTCGCGACCGACGTCGTCGGGGTAGTGGACGCCGCTGACGCCGAGGCACATCTCGAAGCGCAGCGCCGGGTCGTCGCGGAGCAGTCGGGCGACCACCGGGAGGTCGTCACGGCGCACGTGGAAGGTGATCTCGCCGCGGTGGATGACCACGGACTCCACGGCGTGCTCGACGCCACCGCCGGCCAGCGCGGTGTCGAGCGCCGCGGCGACGTCCTCGTGCCACCCCTCGAACGGCCGGGTGGCCACGCCCGGGAAGACGACCGGCTGCACCAGGCCGCCGTAGCCGCTGGTGTCGCCGGTGCCGCTGACGCCGAACATGCCACGCCGCACGCCGACCGCGGGGACGGTCGGGTCGAGCGTCGCCGGGGAGTTCTCGGGCGACGCGTCCTCGGCCCGCTGCTCGGGCCCCTTGGGCTCGGGCAGCACGTCCTTCTGGTCCTCGCTCACCGGAGCAGCCCCTTCATCTGCGAGGTGGGCAGCGCCTTGAGCGCGTCGTCCTCGCGCTTCTCGATCTCCGCGAGGCGGTTGGCGCCGAGCTTCTTGTTCTGCACCTGGTCGTGGAGCTTGAGGATCGCGTCGATCAGCATCTCCGGGCGCGGCGGGCAGCCGGGCAGGTACATGTCGACGGGGACGACGTGGTCGACGCCCTGCACGATCGCGTAGTTGTTGAACATGCCGCCGCTGCTGGCGCACACGCCCATCGCGAGCACCCACTTGGGGTCGGGCATCTGGTCGTAGATCTGGCGCAGCACCGGCGCCATCTTCTGGCTGACCCGGCCGGCCACGATCATCAGGTCGGCCTGGCGGGGGCTGGCGCGGAAGACCTCCATGCCGAAGCGGGCCAGGTCGTACTTGGGGCCACCGCTGGTCATCATCTCGATGGCGCAGCAGGCCAGGCCGAAGGTCGCCGGCCAGAACGACGCCTTGCGCATGTAGCCGGCGACGCCCTCGACCGTCGTCAGCAGCACCCCGCTCGGGAGCTTCTCCTCGATACCCATGGTGTTGCTCCTAGTCCCAGTCGAGGCCGCCGCGGCGCCACACGTAGGCGTAGGCGACGAAGACGGTGGCGATGAAGATGACCATCTCGACCAGGCCGAAGAACTTCATCGCGTCGAAGTGGACGGCCCAGGGGTAGAGGAAGATGATCTCGATGTCGAAGACGATGAACATCATCGCGGTGATGTAGTACTTCACCGGGAAGCGGCCGCCGCCCACCGGCTGCGGCGTCGGCTCGATGCCGCACTCGTAGGAGTCGAGCTTCGCCCGGTTGTAGCGCTTGGGCCCCACGAACGCGCTCATCGCCACCGATCCGACGGCGAACAGAGCGGCGAGGGCCGCCAGTACGAGAACCGGCGTGTAGAGCTCCATTGCTGCGACGTTCCTTCCCTGGATCGACGCCCACTTGTGTGCTTGTGAACGCAATCACTAAGTAGCGCGGGTCACAGTCTGCCACTCCTCCGGCACGCCGTCACGCGCGGGGGGTGACCCCCTGAAAGCGGTCCTGACCTGCACATTTTGCGCACGGGAACGTTGCCTAATTGGCACCCGTCGTGACCTGCCCAGACGGGTCTCAGACGGCCTGTGCCATCAGGCAGTGGCGCGGTGCAGGGCGACGATGCCGGCCGAGAGGTTGCGCCACTCGACGTCGCGCCAGCCGGCCTCGGCGACCAGCGCGGCCAGCCCCGCCTGGTCGGGCCAGGCGCGGATGGACTCGGCGAGGTAGACGTAGGCGTCCGGTGACGACGACACCGCCCGGGCCACCGGGGGCAGCGCGCGCATGAGGTACTCGACGTAGACCGTGCGCAGCGGGGCCCAGGTCGGGTGGCTGAACTCGCAGACCACGAGCCGGCCGCCGGGGCGGGTGACCCGGCGCAGCTCGCGCAGGCCCGCCGCCGGGTCGACGATGTTGCGCAGGCCGAACGAGATCGTCACGGCGTCGAAGGTCGCGTCGGCGAACGGCAGCAGGGTGCCGTCGCCGGCGGTGAACGGCAACGCCGGGCGGGCCCGCTTGCCGACCTGGAGCATGCCGAGGGAGAAGTCGCACGGCACGACGACCGCGCCGAGGTCGGCGAAGGGCTGGCTCGAGGTGCCGGTGCCGGCCGCCAGGTCGAGCACCCGCTCGCCGGGCCGCGGGTCGACGGCCGCGACCACGTCGCGCCGCCACCGGCGGTCCTGGCCGAGCGAGAGGACGTCGTTGGTCACGTCGTAGCGGCGTGCGACCGCGTCGAACATCCGGCGTACGTCGGTCGGCTGCTTGTCGAGGTCGGCTCGGGCCACGAACGGGAGCGTACGGCCCTATCCTGTGGCGGTGACCGGCGCCCGGTCCGGCGATGCAACCGAATCGTCCGGCCGGGCGTCATCTGGGTGTCACCTCCCACGACTCACCTCAGGACCTCACCATGACCACCTTCCGCCGCGCCGCCCTGGGCGCGCTCACCCTCCTCCTCGTGCTCGCCTCGGGCTCGCTGCTGACCGCCGCCCCGGCGACCGCGGACGAGATCCCGGGCGACGGGGCCACCGCCGCCCCGACGTTCTTCGCCAAGCCGGGCGACCAGGGCATCGAGGTCCGCCGGGTGCAGGCCCGGCTCAAGCAGCGCGGCCTGTTCGTCCCGGACGTCAGCGGGTTCTACGGTCCCGAGACCACCGCCGCGGTGAGGGTCTTCCAGCGCCGCAACGGCTTCCCGGTCACCGGCAAGGTCAACAAGCGCACGATCGTGAAGCTGCGCAAGCTCACGCGCGCCCCCGGCCCCCGCGAGCTGCACGCCCGCGGCGGCTCCAACCGCCCGGGCCGCCTCGACGGCCGCTGCCGCACCGGCCGGGTGCTGTGCATCGACAAGTCCTCGCGCACCATCCGTTGGATGGTCGGCGGCCGCGTCGTGCTGTCGATGGACGTCCGCTTCGGCTCCAGCGCCACTCCGACCCGTGAGGGCGTCTACTCCGTCTTCCGCAAGAGCCGCGACCACGTGTCGTCCCTCTACGGCTCGGCGATGCCGTTCGCGATGTTCTTCTCCGGCGGCCAGGCCGTGCACTACTCCAGCGACTTCGCCGCGGTCGGCTACAACGGCGCCTCCCACGGCTGCGTCAACGTCCGCAACCGCCCCGGCATCGAATGGCTCTACGACCAGGTCCGCACCGGCGACCGGGTCGTCGTCTACTGGAGCTGACGTTCCCCGCTGGTTGAGGAAGTCGCGCTAGCGACTGTCTCGAAACCCCGTACGCCGATAGCCCTCCCGTCCCCACGGGAGGGCTATCGGCTCACCGGGTAACGAGTGAAGGACTTCGTACTTCCTCAACCAGCGAGCTGCCGCGCTGCCCGGCACGGAGGCGGCGGAGCGACGGGCGGCGTTCGGCACGTGGACGGCGGCGTGGCGCCGAAGACCACGACAGGGCACCGCAGGGCAGGGTCCGGCGACACGGCAACGAGTGCCGGACGACGTCCGGCGCGCAGCAGCCGCAGTGCCCACCCACGCGCGGCCCCCCGCACCCACCCCCACCCACAGTCAGCCCCCACCCGAGCCTCATCCCCGGAGTCGCCACGCACGGGAGGGCGTGCGGCTCACCGGGTAACGAGTGAAGGACTTCGTCCTTCCTCAACCAGCGGTGGCCGCAGGGACTCGCTGCTCGACCAGCGGTGCCCGTCCGCGCACGCGTCGGGATGCCGCGCTGCCCGGCACGGAGGCGGCGGAGCGACGGGCGTCGTTCGGCACGTAGACGGCGGCGTGGCGCCGAAGCGGTGGCCGGGGCACGGCAGGGCAGCGACCGGCGACACGGCAACGAGTGCCGAACGACGTCCGACGCGCAGCAGCCGCAGTGCCCACCCACGCGCGGCACCCCGCACCCCACCCACTGTCACCCGCGCCCCGGATCACACCCCAGGGAGTCAGCCCCCGCCCGAGTCCCGTCCGCGCGGTCGCAGCTACGGAAGGCGTTCGGCTCACCGGGTCTCGAGGCTCAGGCCTGGCGGCCTTCGCACCTCGACCAGCGCCCGGCGTTCGGCTCACCGGGTCTCGAGGCTCAGGCTTGGCGGCCTTCGCACCTCGAGCACCGTAGGTCGCACCGGCGAGGCGGCAACCAAATCGCGGTCCGCGGCGTCACCCTGGGGTGAGAGACCTCCACTTCCCCTCCAGGAGCCCTCGATGACCTCCTTGCGCCGTGCGGCGCTGGGCCTGCTCACGCTGGCCCTGCTCGCCACCACCGCCTTCGCCGTCGGCTACGCCCAGCGCCAGCAGGCGCGCGCCGACGCGCCGGACCCCGAGCGGGTGGTGGTGCCGGTCGCCGACACCCCGGACGACGTCCCGACCGTGGCGGCCCCGGAGCCGGACCCGCCCCGCGGGCCCCGGCCCGACCCGGCGAGCCAACCCGGGCCGACCGTGCTCGGACCCGGCGACGAGGGGCCGGCGGTGCGCGACCTGCAGGCCCGGCTCAAGCAGCTCGCGTGGTACTCCGAGGACGTCGACGGCGTCTACGGCGACCACACCGTCGAGGCGGTCGAGGGGTTCCAGGACAAGCGGGGCTTCCCCGTCACCGGCGAGGTCGACCAGCGCACCCTGAAGCGGCTCCGCTCGATGAGCACGACGCCCACCCAGGAGCAGCTGCACAACGGCAACGTCAACCAGCCCGGCCGGCTCGATCCGCGCTGCCGCACCGGGCGCGCGCTGTGCGTCGACAAGAGCAGCCGCACCCTGCGCTGGGTGGTCGACGGCGAGGTGCGCAAGACCGTCGACGTGCGGTTCGGCTCCGACTACACCCCCACCCGCGAGGGCGTGTTCGAGGTCTACCTCAAGAGCCGCGACCACGTGTCGAGGCTCTACGACACCCCGATGCCGTTCGCGCTGTTCTTCTCCGGTGGTCAGGCGGTCCACTACTCCGCCGACTTCGCGGCCACCGGGTACGGCGGCGCGTCGCACGGCTGCGTCAACGTGCGCGACCGCAGCGGGGTGGAGTGGCTCTTCGACCAGGTGGAGGTGGGCGACCGGGTCGTCGTCTACTGGTCCTGAGCGGCGGCTCAGGAGGCGACGGCCTCGGCGACCTCGTGGAGGAGCTCGACGGTGTCGTCGACGCTCTGCTGCGAGGTCGACACCTGCACGGTGCGCTCGCCGGCGGGGGCCTGGCAGCTGACGCCGAGCGGGGTCTCCGGCTCGGGCTGCGAGTCGTCGTCGGCCGAGACCGCCTCCCAGTTGACGACGCAGACCGCGTCGTCCTCGCGCACCAGCTCGGTGGGCGCCCTCTTGGTGCGGATCACCTCGGGGTCGGCGATGCCGTTGGGCGGGCCGAACGCCCGGCCCGGCCCGGGGAAGACGGTGGCGATGACGAACCGCTGGCGCTCCTCGTCGGCGTAGGCCCGGAACCCGACGGGTGCGTCGTAGACGTCGCGGTAGGTGTCCTGCACGTACTCGGTGGCGGTGGCCTGGGTCTCGGCGTACTCCGCGGCGTCGTCACCGCCGGGACCCACGGTGTCGACCGCGCTCCACCCGCCCGCCAGCTCGTCGGGCAGGTCGACCGACCCGCCGTCCTCGTCGTACAGCCGGGGCAGGCCGACGGCGAGGCCGACGACCACGCCGAGCACGAGCAGCCCGGTCACGATCGGGAGGACGCGGGCGCGCAGGAAGTCCGATGCCATGGGCGTGACGTTACCCACGCGGGGAGCCGGGCGCGTGCGGGGGATCACCCGTCGCTGAGTAGTCTCGACCCGTGACGACGACCGCGCCGACCCCGGTCTCGCGGCTGTTCACCCGCACCGTCCGTGTCGACCTCGACGCCGGCGCCTCGCTGCTCGACCTGCTGCCGGCCGACGCCCCCGTCTCGTGGCTGCGCCGCGGCGACGGCCTGGTCGGCTGGGGCAGCGCCGCCGAGGTCCGCACCCGCGGCGCGACCCGGTTCGCCGAGACCGCGAAGTGGTGGAGCGAGACGTGTGCGCAGGCCGAGGTCGACGACCGGGTGGGCGAGCCCGGCACCGGCCTGGTCGGCTTCGGCACCTTCGGGTTCGCCGACGAGCCGGGCGACTCGGTCTTCGTCGTCCCCGAGGTGGTCGTGGGCCGCCGCGGCGACGTCGCCTGGATGACGACGACCTCGCGCGAGGGCCACGTCACCGGCGTGCTGCCCGACGCCGCCGACGCCCCCGCCGCCCCGGCCGGGGTGGTCTTCGCCGACGGCGCGCTCGACGGGGAGCAGTGGATGTCGGTGGTCGCCGACGCGGTGACCCGGATCGCCGCCGGGGAGCTCGAGAAGGTGGTGCTGGCCCGCGACCTGGTGGCGACGTGCGCGGCCCCGGTCGACGTCCGCTGGCCGCTGGCCCGGCTGGCCGCGGACTACCCCATGTGCTGGACCTTCCACGTCGACGGCCTGTTCGGCGCCACCCCCGAGCTGCTGGTGCGGCGCGAGCGCGGCCTGGTGACCTCGCGGGTGCTGGCCGGCACCATCCGCCGCACCGGCGACGACGGCCGCGACCTCGCCCTCGCCGCGACGCTGGCCCGCTCCTCGAAGGACCTCGAGGAGCACGAGTACGCCGTGCGCTCGGTCGCCGACGCCCTCGAGCCCCACTGCTCGTCGATGAACGTGCCCGAGGCGCCGTTCGTCCTCCACCTGCCCAACGTCATGCACCTGGCCACCGACGTCGCGGGCGTGGTCCACGACGCCGCGACGGTCTCGTCGCTGGAGCTGGTGGCCGCCCTGCACCCCTCGGCCGCCGTCGGCGGGACGCCCACCCCCGTCGCGACGGCGCTCATCGCCGCGATCGAGGGCATGGACCGCGGCCGCTACGCCGGCCCGGTGGGGTGGATGGACGCCGACGGCGACGGCGAGTGGGGCATCGCGCTGCGCTCGGCGGAGGTCACGGGCGAGACGGTGCGTCTGTTCGCGGGGTGCGGCATCGTCGCCGACTCCGACCCCGAGGCCGAGCTCGCCGAGTCGCAGGCGAAGTTCGTGCCGGTGCGCAACTCCCTCGAGGCCTGAGCCGCGGTCAGGTCCAGGTGTGGCCCGCCACGATCACCGCGATGCCGGCGAGCGCGGCGTACAGCCCGAGCGTGAGTCCGGCGCCGATGCCCTGCCAGAGGCTGACGTGCACGGCGAGCTCGCCGTCCGGGCCGGGCGCGACCGAGAACGGCACCGAGCTGATGCACAGCGCGTCGGCGGTGCGACGCGGGTCGGCCAGCACCACGCCGCCGGCGTAGGGCAGGCCCTTGAGCACGAGCCGTCCGGGCGCCTCCTCGACCTCGAAGGCGACCTCCGAGCGCACCCCCTGACCCGTGTAGGCCCGGGAGGTGGTCCGCCACCCGCGGGCCTGGCGCATCGGCACGTTGGTGTAGCTGGTGCTGGTCGGGCTGGTGGTGACGTCGGTGACCGTCGCGACCTTGCCCCACCGGAGCACCCGCATCCGCTGGCGGTGCAGCCGCCAGCGGTAGCCCACGACGACCGCGAGCACCAGGCCGAGCATCACCGGCAGCCCGGCCGGCAGGAAGATCCACAGCGCCAGGGGGGCCACGACCACCATCACCACGGTGAACAGCTCCCAGCCCCGCCAGGCGAACAGGCCCAGGTGCATGACCGCCGGCACCCGCCGCGGGGGCGCCGCCAGCGGCAGGTCTTCCCCGCTGCTGCGGGCGTACGACGCTCCGGCGGTCGGCGCGCCGGGCGGGGGACCGTAGACGGGTTCGGGCATGGCCGCATCCTGACGGGCCGGGGCCGCCGGAGGGAAGCACCCGGCTTCCCTGCGTCGCTACTGAATGCTATTCAGTGGTCATGGCCCACGAGGCGATCGTCATCGGCACCGGCTTCGGCGGGATGGGTGCGGCCATCGAGCTCAAGCGCCAGGGCATCCACGACCTGCTGATGCTCGAGCGCGAGGACGACCTCGGCGGCACCTGGCACGTCAACCGCTACCCCGGCCTGGCCGTCGACATCGCCAGCGTCACCTACTCCTACTCCTTCGAGCCCAACCCGTGGTGGTCGCACTGGTACGCCCGCGGCCCCGAGCTCAAGCGGTACGCCGAGCACGTCGCCGACCGCTACGACCTGCGCCGCCACATGCGGTTCGGCACCGCCGTGGAGGGTGCGACCTGGGACGAGGCGGCGCAGGAGTGGGAGGTCGCTACCGCGGGTGGCGAGCGGCTGCGGTGCCGCTACCTGGTCGCCGCCACCGGCTTCCTCTCCCAGCCGAAGCTGCCCGACATCCCCGGCGTCGAGCAGTTCGCCGGCGCCGTCGTCCACACCAGCGCCTGGGACGACGACGTCGAGCTCGACGGGCGGCGGGTCGGCGTGATCGGCACCGGCGCCACCGCCGTGCAGCTGGTCCCCGAGCTGGCCGACCGGGCCGGACACCTCACCGTCTTCCAGCGCACGCCGATCTGGGTCACCCCCAAGCTCGACCACCGGATGCCGCGCCTGGTGCAGCAGCTCTTCGCGCGGGTGCCGCTGACCCAGCGGGTGGCGCGCACCGTCAACACCACGGTGCTCGAGCTGGTGATGATCGCGGCGGTGCTGCACTACCGCCACGCCCGGTTCCTCAACGCCGCCGCCGCCGCGATCGCCCGGCGCCACCTGCGCCGCCAGGTCGCCGACCCCGAGCTGCGCCGCAAGCTCACCCCCGACTACTCCTTCGGCTGCAAGCGCCCGACGTTCTCCAACGACTACTACCGCACCTTCACCCGCGACCACGTCGACCTCGAGACCTCCACCATCACCGAGATCACCCCCACCGGCGTCGTCACCGACACCGGCACGGTCGACCTCGACGTGCTGGTGCTTGCGACCGGCTTCGACGTCTGGGACACCAACTTCCCGGCGATCCGGGTCACCGGGCGTGACGGCAAGGACCTCGGCGGCTGGTGGCGGTCCACGCGCTTCCAGGCCTACCAGGGCATCGCGGTGCCGGGCTTCCCCAACTTCCTCAACCTCGCCTCGCCGTACTCCTACTCCGGCCTCTCGTTCTTCACCACCGTCGAGGGCCAGATGAAGCACCTGGGCCGCCTGCTGGGCGAGGTACGCCGCCGCGGCGCCACGACGTTCGAGGTCAGGGACCCCGCCAACGAGGCGTTCCTCGGCTGGGTCACCGAGCGGCTCCGCGACTCGGTGTTCACCGTGGGGTCCTGCGCCACCGCCCGCAGCTACTACTTCAACCAGCACGGCGAGCCCGCCCTCCTCCGCCCCAGCTCCACGATCCAGACCCACCGCACCGCCGAGACCTTCCCGCTCGACGACTACGCGTACGCGTAGGGCCGCTCCAGCGCTGGTCGAGCACCAGCGCCAGCGAGCGTCGTCGAGACCCGGCGAGACGACGACCCTCCCTCAGGCACCGCGAGCGACTCGGCGACCGCCGCTGGTCGAGGAAGGACGAAGTCCTTCACTCGTTGCCCGGTGAGCCGACAGCCCTCCCGTCCCCACCGGAGGGCGTTCGGGTGCAGGGCTTTCGAGACAGTTGCTAGCGCAACTTCCTCAACCACCGGCGGTTCGCCAGCGCAACTTCCTCAACCACCGGTGAGTGGCTAGAGGTCGGTGCCGTCCGGGAGGCGGACGTAGGAGAGACCGTCCCGGGTGAGGAAGCGGTCGAGGTGACCGTCGACGACGCCGAGGCCGGCCTCGGAGTAGACGCGGTCGTGGATCGCGACGTTGCGCGGGGCGCGGACCTCGCGGGCGAACTCCACCCCCTCCGAGGCCTTCATCCACGGCGCGCAGACCGGGAGGAGCAGGACGTCGACGTCCTCGCCGGGGGCGGTGAGGGCGTCGCCGGGGTGGTAGACCTTCGCGTCGCCGGCGGTCACGACGTAGCCGCTGTTGGCGAAGCGCGGGAGCTCGGGGTGGATCACCGCGTGCAGCTCGCCCACCGCGCGCACCGGGAGGCCGGGGTCGAACGACTCCCCCGGCGCCACGACCACGACCCGCTCGGCGACGTCTGGTGCCTCCCGGGCGAGGAGGGCGGCGACGGCGTCGATCGTGTACACCGGTGCGGTGCTGCGGCGCAGCGTGTCGACCAGCACGTGGTCGGGGTGCTCGTGGGTGATCAGCACCGCGTCGGCGCCGTCGACCGAGTCGGGCTCGGACCAGACCCCGGGGTCGAGCACCAGCGTGGTGCCGTCGTGCTCGATCCGGACGCAGGAGTGGCCGAGCTTGGTGATCCGCATGGGTTCGACGATAGAGCGCCTACCGCGGGGCCAGTGCGCGCAGCCGCTCGTCGAGGTCGCGGCGGCCGGTGCGGTCGACGACGGCCTCCACCACCTCGACCCCTCCGTTGGGCGAGGCGAGGGCCTGCTCGAGGGCGGCGGCCGAGTCGACCCGCAGGTGCGGGGTGCGGGTGGCGGCGCACAGCGCCTCGAGGTCCACGCCGTGGGGCGTGCCGAAGAGCCGCTCGAACGCCGACGCGTACGCCGGCGCCCCCTGCTCGAGCATCGAGAAGATCGAGCCGCCGTCGTCGTTGACCACGACCAGCGTGAGGTCGGGCCGCGGCTCGTCGGGGCCGAGCACCAGCCCGTTGCTGTCGTGGAGGAAGGTGACGTCGCCCATCAGGGCCAGGTTGCGGGTGCCGTGCGGCCGGCCGAGCGCGGCACCCAGCGCGGTCGAGACGGTGCCGTCGATGCCGGCCAGCCCGCGGTTGGCCACCACCTTGCGCCGCTCGCCGACCGGCCAGGGTCGGGCGGCCAGGTCGAGGTCGCGCACCGGGCTGGACGCCCCCACGACCAGCAGGCCGCCGGACGGCAGGGCCCGGGCGACCGCGCCCGCGACGGCGTACGGCGTGAGCGCGGGCTCCTCGGCGAGCAGCCGGTCGACCGCCAGCCCCAGCTCGCGGTCGGCCCGCTGCCACGAGGCCAGCCAGTCGGGGTCGTCGGTGGCCTGGTCGGGGTGGGGGTCGCCACCGACGATGGTGCCGGTGACCGGGAACGGCCGCCCGGCCCAGGCCCCGCGGGCCGGGGCCGCCAGCACCTCGACGTCGCGGCGGGCCAGCAGCCGGCTGACCGGCCGGCTCAGGGTGGGGTGCCCGTGCACCACCACCCGCTCGACGCTGCGGCCGAGCGGCCCCTCGAGCAGCAGGCGGTAGGTGCGCAGCGCGTGGTCACCGGTGCGGGCGCCGCTGCTCGGCTCGGCCAGGAGCGGCCAGCCGGCGGCCTGGGCCAGCAGCCGCGCGGGGGGGCCGGCGTCGTCGCCGGCGACCACGACCGTGCGCGGCCCGAGCGGCACCGGGGCGGGTTCGGTGGCCCGGGGCCGGGGGCCGTCGGACCGCTGGGCAGGCGCGGCCAGCGGACCGGCGGCGGGTGACCACCCCGGCGCGATCAGCGGCTCGTCGAGCTGCACGTTGAGCTGCACGGCCCCCGGGTGCGCCAGCAGCGTGGCGAGCTCGGCGGGGGCGTCGAGGTCGGCGGCGGGCACCAGCGGCCCGAAAGCCGCCGCCTGGTCGGTGGTCTGGTTGGCGCCGGTGCCGCGCAGCCGGGCGGGCCGGTCGGCGGTCACCAGCACGAGCGGGAGCCCGGCGTGAGCGGCCTCGAGGGCCGCGGGATGGAGGTTGGCGACCGCGGTGCCGGAGGTGCAGACCACCGCGGACCGCGCCCCGGTGCGGGTCAGGCCGACGGCGAGGAAGCCGGCTGAGCGCTCGTCGATCCGGGTGTGCAGCCGCACCCGGCCCGCGACGGCCGCGTCGTGGACGGCGAACGACAGCGGGGCGTTGCGCGAGCCCGGGCACACCACGACCTCGGTGACGCCGGCGGCGACCAGCTGGTCGACGACCGATCGGGCCAGCTCGGCGGCGGAGGAGGTCACGACGGCCGATCCTCCCCCATCACGGCGCGGACCTCGGCGAGCCGGGCCTCCCAGTGCGCCACCCGGTTGGGGGCGGCCGCGAGCTCGGTGAGCCGGTCGGCGTCGACGGCCGGCGCCCCCACCGGCAGCTGCCCGTCGACCGGCAGCAGCGGCTCGGTCACCAGGTCGGCGGTGAGCAGCTGCACGGTCGCGAGCCCGCAGGCGTACGGCAGCTCGGGCAGCGCGGCGGCCAGGGCCACCCCGGCGGCGATGCCCACCGACGACTCCAGCGCCGAGGAGACCACGACCGGCAGTCCGATGTCCTCGGCGATCCGCAGGCACGCCGCCACCCCGCCGAGCGGCTGCACCTTGAGCACGGCGACGTCGGCAGCCTCGAGCTCGCGCACCCGGTAGGGGTCGTCGGCGCGACGGATCGACTCGTCGGCGGCGACCGGCACCCCTACCCGGCGGCGTACGGCGGCGAGCTCCTCGACGGTCGCGCACGGCTGCTCGACGTACTCGAGCCCGCCGGCGGCGCGGTCGAGCACCCCGATCGCGGCGACCGCCCCGTCGACGTCCCACAGCCCGTTGGCGTCGACCCGCACCCGCCCGCCGGGGCCGAGCGCGTCGCGCACGGCCTCGAGCCGAGCCTGGTCGTCGCCGAGCGACTGGCCGGGCTCGGCGACCTTCACCTTCGCGGTGGTGCACCCGCCGACGCGGACGATCTCGTGGGCACGCTGGGGATCGACGGCCGGCACGGTGACGTTGACCGGCACCCGGTCGCGCACCGGCGCCGGCCAGGCGCCGGCCGCGGCTTCCTCGGCGCAGCGCAGCCACGGTGCGGCTACCCGAGCGTCGTACTCCAGGAACGGGCTCCACTCCCCCCACCCGGCGGGGCCCTCGACGAGTATGCCCTCGCGCACGGTGATGCCGCGGAAGCGCGTGCGCATCGGCACCGACCACACCCTCACGCCGGCCGTCCCGTCACGAGCGCCCGCAGCGCGACCCGGTCGGGCTTGCCGTTGGGCAGCAGGGGTACGGCGTCGACCGCGACCAGCTGGCGCGGCGCCCAGGAGCGCGGGTGCCGCTCGGCGACCCAGGCCCGCGCGGAGTCGAGGTCGAGGTCGCCGGCGACGAAGGCGACCAGCCGCTGCCCCCACTCCTCGTCGGGCACGCCGAGCACCTCGACCTCGCGGACGCCGGGGTGGTGGCGCAACCGGGCCGCGACGGCGGGGGCAGGCACGTTGACGCCGCCGCTGACGACCACGTCGTCGACCCGGCCGAGCACCTGGAGCCGTCCGTCGTCGTCGAGCCGTCCGGCGTCGGAGGTGCGGAACCACCCGTCGACGAGCACCTCGGCGGTCAGCCCCGGGTCGCCGTCGTAGCCGGCGAAGAGGGTGGGGCCGCCCACCCGGATCCGACCGTCGGCCTCGAGCGCGACGGCGACCCCGTCGAGCGGCACGCCGTCGTAGACGCAGCCGCCGCAGGTCTCGGCCGAGCCGTAGGTCGCCACGACGCGGATCCCGGCGTCGGCGGCCCGGGCCCGCAGCGCGGGGTCGACCGGCCCGCCCCCGAGCAGCACCGTGGTCGCGGCCAGCCACCCCGCCTCGCGGGGGTCGTCGAGTGCCCGGTGCAGCTGGGTCGGCACCAGGGAGACGTAGTCGACCGGTGGGGCGTCGGCCAGCCGGCCGCCCTCGGGCAGCACCACCGGCTGGTGGCCGGCCACGAGCGAGCGGACGACGACGAGCAGCCCGGCGACGTACGACGGCGGCAGGGCCAGCAGCCAGCGGCCCGACCCGCCCAGCCGTCGCTCGGTGGCGACGACCGAGGCGAGCACCGCGGCCCGCGGCAGGATCACCCGCTTGGGCCGGCCGGTCGAGCCGGAGGTCTCCACGACCAGCGGCTCGGGCTCGACGGGGGCGTCGAGCCAGGCGGCCAACGAACCGGCCAGCGCCGCGGCGACCTCGTGCGGCGTCCCTCCTGGCTTCACGTCACCGAGGCTATGCCTGCTTGAATCAGGCCTCGTGGCAACCCCTGCTCAGTGGCTCGCCGGCGCCCGGCCGCGCACCTTCCCGGCCGCGGTCTCGCCGGTGCTCGCCGGCACCGCCGTCGCCGCCCACCTCGACGGGGCGGTCGCGTGGCGGGCGGCGCTCGCGCTGGTGGTGAGCCTGGCGCTGCAGGTCGCGGTCAACTACGCCAACGACTACTCCGACGGCGTGCGCGGCACCGACGACGACCGGGTCGGCCCGATGCGCCTGGTGGGGTCCGGGGCTGCCCAGCCGGCAGCGGTGAAGCGCGCCGCCTTCCTGGCCTTCGGCGTCGCCGGCGTCGCCGGGGTGGTGCTCGCCGCCACGACTGCGTGGTGGCTGGTGGCGGTGGGCCTGGTGTGCGTGGTGGCCGCCTGGGCCTACACCGGCGGCTCGCGCCCCTACGGCTACCTCGGGCTCGGCGAGGTGATGGTGTTCGTGTTCTTCGGGCTGGTGGCGGTGGTCGGCACGACGTACGTGCAGACCCGCACCTGGGAGGAGGCCGCGGTGGCCGCCGCGGTCGGCGTCGGCGCGCTGGCCTGCGCGATCCTGGTCGTCAACAACCTCCGCGACATCCCCACCGACACGGTCGCCGGCAAGCGGACGCTGGCGGTGCGCCTGGGCGACCGCCGCACCCGGCTGTTCTACCTGCTGCTCGTGCTGGTCGCCGCCGCCGCGGTGGTGGCCGTGGCCGCGACCACGACCTGGTGGGGCCTGGTCGGGCTGGGCTTCCTCGTGGTCGCCGCGCCCGGCGTGCGCACGGTGCTGGACGGCGCGACCGGTCGCGACCTGGTGCCGGCGCTGCAGACGACCGGGCTGGCGCAGCTGGCGTGGGCGGCGCTGGTCGCCGTTCCCCTCCTCAGCGGCCTGGGTTGACCGGCGGGTCGTCGTCGGCGTCCTCGCGCGACTTCATCTCCTCGAACGCCCTGGTCGCCCGCTGGGCACGCTGCTCGACCCGCTGCGCGAACTCCTGGCGGGGGCGCTGCAGCCACACGTACGACAGCAACCCGCTCACCACGAACGAGATCACGATCGCCGGCAGCACCTGCACCTCGTCGGCGACGAGCAGCCAGACGCCGCCCACGATCGCGAACGTGCCCACCAGCAGCAGCAGGCGCAGGGCGGTGTAGACGACGAACGGCTTCATGCCACCAGCCTAGGCCGTGCCCGCGTCCGGCCGGGCGCCGCCGCCCGGCCCCGGGTCACCACGCGCGGCCTACGATGGAGGCGTGCTGAAGCTCCTGCTGGTGGTGCTCGTCTTCGCGGCGATCACCTACGCGACGATCCGGGTGATCGAGCGCCGCGGCCTGCTCCCGCAGCAGCCCCGCCGGCGCCCGCAGCGCCCGGCCCGCCCGGCCCGGCCGGTGGCCCCGGACGACGACGAGGACTTCCTGCGCGACCTCGACCGCCGGCGTCGGCACCCCGAGGATCCCGAGTCACCTGCCTGACGCTCTCGCTGGCCGGCGGGTTTTGTTACCGACCCGTGGACTTCCCGTGGTCGGATCGTGTCGGCCGGTCTCGTAGCGTTCTCGGTGTCGGACCAGGACCGGGGGGTCCCGGGCCGGCGGTGGCCAGGACGTCGTGCATCCGGGGGGATCACGCAGCGTCCGGCCTCGACAGCGGAGACCCGCTCAGGTGACATCGGGGGGTGCGCCTGAGCGGGCTTTCTGCGTCTCGTGCCCGCGGTCGTCGTGCGCGACCTATGCTCGCGACCGTGACGGAGCAGCGCGGCGACCGGCCCGGCCCCGAGGCGGCCGGCGACGAGGCCGAGGGCGCCGACGACCTGCTGGGACGCTGGCTCGAGCACCACGAGCGCGATCCGGAGCGCCGCCCGGCCCGTGCCCCGGCGCCGGAGGCCGCACCCGAGCCACCCCGCCCGGCCCCCGCTGCCGGGCCTGACGACTCCGGTTTCGAGCCGGTGCTGCTGGCCTCGGTGCGCCGGCGCCTGGAGCAGGAGGCCCAGGCCGACCCGGCCGCGGAGCGCCGCGGACGGCTGCGCCGGGCCCGTCGGCAGGCCCCGGCCCCCGATCCCCTGACCGATCCCCTGCCCGAGGTCGAGCCCGAGGCGGAATCGACCGAGGAGCTGCTGGCCCGGCTGCGCGCCGAGCCTCCGGCCCAGCCGGTCGTCGAGAACACCGTCGAGGCCGCGGCGCCGGAGCCCGAACCCGAACCCGAGGCCCCACCGACGCGCCCAGCACGCCGCGAGACCACGACCCCGGTGGCCGCCATGCCGGCCGTCTACGACTTCCGCCCGCTCACCGTGGCGCGGACGGCGACCACGCTGCTGCTGCTGGCCGGGCTGGTGCTGACCGGCGTCCTCGGCTGGCAGGCGTGGCAGGAGCGCACCGCGGTGAGCACGGGGCTCGCGGCCATCGCCGCGGTCGCCACCCTCGCGGTGTGGGCGGTGCGGACCTCCTCGCCGGTGACCCGCCTCCAGGTGCGCACCGGCCAGCTGGAGGTCCGCCGCCAGGGCGACCGCTTCGTCTTCGACCTGGCCGGTCACTACACCCCGGTCGAGGTGATCGGCCAGCCCGGTGAGCGCCGCTGGAAGGTGCTGTTCCTGCGCCGCGGCATGCCGCCGTTCGTCGTCGACCGCACCATGGTCGACCCGCACGACTTCATGCGGGTGCTGCGCTTCTTCCGGCCGGAGCGGGAGTTCTAGCCCGCTCGGTCACGTGCGTCTGTGGAACTGGACCTTGCCGGTGGGCAGGTAGGCGGTCCGGTACGCGGGGTCGTGGGCGCGTTGGTGGTGTGAGGGGCAGAGGAGGACGCCGTCCTTGAGGTCGGTGTTGCCGCCGTCGGTCCAGCGGGTCTTGTGGTGGGCTTCGCAGGTGGATGCGGGTCGGTCGCAGCCTTCGCTGCGGCAGGTCTTCTGCTGGAGTCCGAGGGCGATGCGTTGCGGGGTGGTGAAGAGTCGTCGGGTGCGGCCGAGGTCGAGGACCTGGGACTGTCCGTCGAGGACGGCGGGGAGGAGTCCGGCTTCGCAGGCGAGGCGGCGGGCGGCGCCGGGGCTGATCCGGGTGCCGGTGTCGAGCTCGCACGCCGCGAGGCGTCCTTCAAGGACAGCGAGGGGGATGGTGACGACGACGGTGGCGTTGACGCCGCCGCGCTGCGGAAGCCGGTCTGCGGGGTAGCGGAGCACGTAGTCGCAGAACGCCTGGCCGAGCGTCTGCGAGGTGACCTTCCCGTGGGTGAGCGCGGCGTGGGCGAACAGCGCCTTCGTCAAGGCTTCGGCGTGCATGGTCGGGATCACGAACCGGCCGTGGGTCCGGCCCTCCCCGTCGTCGAGCATCGTGAGCTTGCACGCCTTCTCGGCCTCCCGCTCCTCACGCTCCAACGCCTTGGCCTCGGCTGCTTCGCCGACCTCGGGGCAGACGATGTCGAGGATCCGGTTGCCGAAGACGATGAGGTCCTTGGCGTCGTGATGCCGGGCCAGCTCGACCAGCTTGGCCTGTGCCTGCTCCCGGATCACGGCGTCCACGTCGTCGGGGAGCTTGGCGATCGCCCTGGCGATGACCTCGGCCTGCTCCAGCAGCAGCTCACCGCGTCCAAGCGCCTGCGCGACGACGGGCATGGTGTCGAGCTGCTCGGCCAGCCGCATCGTCCGCGACGCGTCCCGGCGGGTGGCGTGGGTCGCGACCGCCAACCACGCTGCGGTGCTGGTGGCGCCAGAGGCGGCTTCGACCTTCTGGGTCTGGGCATGCCTCGCGACCCTCAGCTTCAGCGCCGCCACCTGGGACTCGAGCTTGGCGATCTCGGTGAGGGTCTCTGCCGCTTCGGGGGCGGGCATGCTCCACAGCGGCAGCTCGCCCACGTCGTCCAACGTGGCGCGCACCTCGCCGACGGCGCGCGAGATGCGGTGCCGTCCGTGGGGTGTGGCCTTCGCTGTCATGCCTCTACCCAAGCACCCACCACCGACAGTCCCCGGCCTGGTTTCCGCGTTGCCCACAACGGGATTCGACGTTGTGACCCGATCGATACCGGGGTCGTCCGTCGCTCACCATTGGTTGAGGAAGTCGCGCTAGCGACTGTCTCGAACCCCGCCCGCCGACCGCCTCCGTCCCCACCGGAGGGCGTTCGTCGTACGAGGTTTCGAGACAGGACTTCGTCCTTGCTCAACCAGCGATACGCGAAGCCCGCGCAGTGCCGGCGGCGCGAGCTTGCGAGTGCCGGCAGTGCGCCGTACAGCAGGCCGACCGAGGCTCGCAGTCAAGGACGCCGAAGGCGCCGCAGGGAATCCTTGACGGCGAGCGTCGGCCTGCTAGCCGCGCGGGCGCCCCGAGTCACCACCGGAGCGACCCGACGCCCGAGCGAGGAAGGGCGTTCGGCTCACCGGGTTTCGAGGCTCGTCGCTAGCGACTGTCTCGAAACCCCCGCCGGCCGAACGCCCTCCGTCCCCAACGGATGCGCGTCGGGGTATCGCCGACCCGGCGCTTGTTGTCGCCGGCTTGCGCCGACCCGGCGTCAATTGACGACGGCTCGGCGAAACCTGGGTTGCCCGCCGGAGGGTTGCGGGAGGGTTGTCGTCTCACCGGGTTTCGAGACAGGCGTTGCACGCCTTCCTCAACCAGCGGTGGGCACGAGCGCCCGCGCACTGCTGGCGGCGCGAGCTTGCGAGTGCCGGCAGTGCGCCGTGACAGCAGGCCGACCGAGGCTCGCAGTCAAGGACGCCGAAGGCGCCGCAGGGAATCCTTGACGGCGAGCGTCGGCCTGCTAGCCGCGCGGGGGCCCCGAGTCACCACCGGCGTGACCCGAATCCCGAGCAAGGAGAGGCGTTCGTCTCGCCGGGTTTCGAGGCTCGTCGCTAGCGCTCCTCGCACCTCAACCAGCGCCAACCGCTGGTTGAGGAAGTCGCGCTAGCGACTGTCTCGAAACCCCCGCCGGCCGAACGCCCTGCGTCCCCGCCGGAGGGCTTTCGGCTCACCGGGTTTCGAGGCTCGTCGCTAGCGCTCCTCGCACCTCAACCAACGATCCGCGAAGCCCGCGCAGGCTGGCGGCGCGAGCTTGCGAGTGCCGGCAGTGCGCCGTACCAGCAGGCCGGCCGAGGCTCGCGGTCAAGGACGCCGAAGAGAGCGTTGGTCTCACCGCGTTTCGAGACAGGACTTCGTCCTTCCTCAACGACCGCAGACACCCGACCCATCAAACTGGAACCTGTTCTAGGATCGCCGGGTGCCCCACGGCTACGTGCAGGACGACATCTCCCCCGAGGAGCTGGAGCGCCAGCGTGCGCTCTACGGCCCGTTCACCCAGGCGGTCCGCGAGCTGGTCGACGCGACGATCCGCACCACCGTCGACGACGACGAGGTACGGCGGGCACAGGCGGAGATCGAGGCGATCACCGCCCGGCTGCGCAGCTCGCAGCTCGAGGGCTCGTACGGCGTGCGGTTCGGGCCCACCGGGCGCGGTCGTCCGTGGGGCAACACGGTGGTGGGGCTGCGCAACGCCTGCGCACCGCCCCTGGTCATCGACCACGACCCCAGCGCCAACGGCGACGTGTGGTCGGAGTTCCACCTCGGCGCGGCGTACGAGGGGCCACCGACCTTCGTGCACGGCGGCGTCTCGGCGCTGATCCTGGACCAGATGCTCGGCGAGGCCGCCGGCGCCGGCGGCCGGCCCGGGATGACCGCGACGATCACCATGACCTACCGGCGGCCCACGCCGCTCGGCGACCTGCGGGCCAAGGCGTGGATCGATCGGGTCGAGGACCACAAGACCTGGGCCCGGGGCCACATCGAGGACGCCGAGGGCGTCACCGTCGAGGCCGAGGGCCTCTTCGTGCTGCCGCGCTGGGCGCGCGAGCTCAAGGCGAAGCAGGACGCGGCGGACGAGCCGCCCAGCTACTTCGAGTAGTCCGGGTCAGGCGTTGACGCGGGACTGCGCGATCCGGCTGCCGCGGACGCCCTCGTCGGTGAGCCGGACCTCCTCGGCCGCCTGCTCCTCGAGCGCGGCTCGGCGTTCGGCCTCCAGGGCGGCGTCGAACTCGCCGGGCTCGGAGACCAGGTCGGTGGCGCCACGGCGGAGCCGGGCCAGCGCGTTGCGCCCGAAGATCTGCTGCTCGGTCGCCGTGCGCTCGGAGCGGCCGCGGCCCAGGAACGAGACCAGCCAGTGCAGCACCGCGGTGACCCGGTTCTTGAACCCGGTGATGTAGAAGAGGTGGACCGCCAGCCACATCAGCCAGGCCACGAAGCCGGTGAGCCGGATCTTGCCGACCAGCGCCACCGCCCGGAACCGGCTGATGGTGGCCATCGAGCCCTTGTCGAAGTACTTGAACGGCTTGGTGACCGGCTTGCCGCGCAGCCGGCCGTCGATCGACTTGGCGGCGTACTTCGCGCCCTGGATGGCGACCTGCGCCACGCCCGGGAGGTTGTCGAGGGCGATCATGTCGCCGACCACGAACACCTCGGGGTAGCCGGGCAGCGTGAGGTCGGGGTTGACGCCGATCCGACCGGCCCGGTCCAGCGGCGCACCCGTCTGCTCGGCCAGGATCTTGCCGAGCGGGCTGGCCTGCACGCCGGCGGCCCAGATCTTGGTGACGGCGTTGATCCGCTCGGTGGAGCCGTCCTTGTACTTCACGGTCAGGCCGCGCTCGTCGACGTCGGTGACCATGGCGCCGAGCATGACCTCGACGCCGAGGTCCTCGAGCCCCTTCTGGGCGTTGGCACCGAGCTTGGCGCCGAACGGCGGCAGCACCTGCGGCGCGGCGTCGACCAGGATCACCCGCGCGCTGCGGGTGTTGATCGCCCGGAAGTCGCGACGCAGGGTGCGGTGGGCCAGCTCGGCGATCTGGCCGGCCATCTCCACACCGGTGGGGCCGGCGCCGACGACGACGAAGGTGAGCAGGTGGTCGACGTTGTCGCCGCGCTGGGCGCCGAGCTCGGCCATCTCGAAGGCGCCGAAGATCCGGCCGCGCAGCTCGAGGGCGTCGTCGATGCTCTTCATGCCGGGGGCGAACTCGGAGAAGTGGTCGTTGCCGAAGTAGGACTGACCTGCACCGGCGGCCACGATGAGCGAGTCGTAGGGCACGACCGTCTCGCGGCCGAGCACGTGGGAGGTGACGGTCTGGGCGGCCAGGTCGATGTCGGTGACCTCGCCGAGCAGCACCTGGGCGTTCTTCTGCCCCGACAGCACCTCGCGGGTCGGCGGGGCGATCTCGCCCTCGCTGAGGATGCCGGTCGCCACTTGGTAGAGCAGCGGCTGGAACAGGTGGTGGGTGGTCTTGGCGACCATCGTGACGTCGACGTCGGAGCGTCGCAGCGCCTTGGTGCCGAACAGTCCGCCGAACCCGGAACCGATCACGACCACCTGGTGGCGGCCGGTGGTGCTCGTCGTCATGACATCCCTCTCTCGGACCTCGTCGATCCTCGCGCCTCCATTGTCCCGCGCGCGGGGCCTCATCCCCCAACCCGGGGGACGTCTCGTCGGTCACAGCCCCGGTGCCCGCCCAGCCGTCGGCGAGACACCACGGAAACCGTCGTACGTCGTGCTCGCGGCCACGGATCCGTGCCCCGAACTCGGCCGAAGACATCTGGTTTGCCTCCCGCGCACGCGGGGTAGATGCCGCGAGAATGTCTGCGTGGTGCCGTGTGGCGCCCCATGTCCCGCCCACCTCGACCCTGGAGACCCACCCGTGTCCCTCGACCGGCCGGCGCTGCCCCTGAGCACCGGAGCCCGCGGCGTGCAGGACGCCCGCCGCTGGGTGGTCGAGGCGTGCACCGACATCGGACGGCCCGACCTCGCCGAGTGCGCCCAGCTCGGCACCTCCGAGCTGGTCACCAACGCGCTGCTCCACGCCGACGCCCCCATCACCGTCCGGCTGCGCGGCACCCGCGAGCACCCGCGGATCGAGGTCCGCGACGGCTCCTCCGACCCGCCCCGCCTCCCCGTACCGCTGCCCGCCGGCAGCGACCCCGACGACCTGCTGCTGACCTTCGGCCGCGGGCTCACGATCGTGGCCCGGGCCTCCACCGCGTGGGGCGCCGACCTCGACGAGGAGGGCAAGGTCGTCTGGTTCACCCCGGCCCGCGACGTCGCCACCGGCGAGGGCGTGGAGGGCGTGATCACGGGCTGGCGTCCCCAGCGTCGACCCCATCGCCACGCCGCCGACCCGGACGCGGTCCGCGTGGAGATCCGCGGGATCCCGCTGGCGGCGTACGCCGGCTTCCAGCGGCACTTCCGCGAGCTGCGGCGCGAGGTCCGGCTGCTGGCGCTGGCCCACGAGGCGGAGTACCCGCTGGCCAAGAACCTCTCCGACCTGTTCGGCACCCTCGAGCGCCAGCTGCGTGACATCGCCGGCCTCGAGCGGGTCGAGGCTGCGCTGCAGGCAGGTCGGGAGACGACCGACGTCGAGGTCTCGGTGCCGCGCGGCGACGCGCGCACCCTCAACCGGTTCCTCGAGCTGCTCGACCTGGCCGACGAGTTCTGCCGCGAGGAGCGGCTGCTGTCGCTGGCCCGCAGCCCGGAGCAGCGCCGGTTCCAGGCCTGGTTCTTCGGGGAGTTCGTGCGCCAGGCCGCCGGCGAGGCTCCGGTGGCGTGGCACGTCCCGGCCGACGGGAGAAGCCGTAGCGTCGTCTCGTGACCTCCCCCTCGCCGCGTGCTCTCGCGGCGGTCGCCGTCGGGGGCGCGACGGGTGCGGTGCTGCGCTGGGCCGCCACCGACGCCGTGCCCGACAGCGGTGGCTGGCCGTGGACGACCTTCGCGGTGAACGTCAGCGGTGCGCTGCTGCTCGCCCTGCTTCCGGCGGCCCCGGCCGTACGCCGCTCCGAGGTGCTCGCCGCCGGGCTCGGCCCCGGGCTGCTCGGCGGCTGGACCACGCTGTCGGCGACCTCCGAGCAGGGCCGGGCGCTGGTCGACGCCGGACGACCGGGTCTCGCGGCGGCGTACCTGGTCGGCACGCTGGTGGCCGGGCTGGCCGCGGTGGCGCTCGGCAGCCGGCTCGCGACCCGCGGCGGCCCGCGGTGACCGCGCTGCTGGTGGCGCTGGGGGCCGCCGTGGGCGCGCCATTGCGCTTCCTGCTGGCCTCGTGGTGGGACCGGCCGGAGTGGGCGTGTGGCACCTTCGCGGTCAACACGTCCGGTTCGCTGCTGCTCGGGTTGCTCGCCGGCGCGTCGGTCGACGGCGACGCGCTCGCCCTGCTCGGCACCGGGCTGTGCGGCGGGTTCACGACGTACTCGTCGTTCGCGGTACAGACCCACGCGGCCGGCCCGCGCCGCGGCGGCCTCTACGCCGCCGCCACGATCGGCTGCGGCCTGGCCGCGTGCGCGCTCGGCTTCGTGGTGGTCGCCTGAGTCAGGCGTAGCCGAGCTCGTGGAGCCGGGCGTCGTCGATCCCGAAGTGGTGGGCCACCTCGTGCACGACGGTGATCCGGACCTCCTCGACCAGCTCCTCCTCCGACTCGCACATGTCGAGCAGCGGCCCGCGGAAGATGAAGATCCGGTCGGGCAGCTGGGGCAGCAGGCTGCTGTCGCGCTCGGTCAGCGCCACGCCGTCGTAGAGGCCCAGGAGGTCGTCGGGCTCGTGCTCGGGCGGCTCGTCCTCCACCAGCACGACGACGTTGCGCACCAGGCCGGCCAGCTCGTCGGGGATCCCGTCGAGGGCGCGGTCGACCAGCTCGTCGAAGCGCTCCGGCTCGATGTCGATGGGCACCCGGTCATTGTCGCAACCCCGGGAAGCGGAGGTGGAGATGCGCGACCGGGGCCCAGCCTCGCAGTGGAGGTGGACCCCGGTCGGTAGCGACCCCGACGGGACTCGAACCCGCGGCCTCCGCCGTGACAGGGCGGCGCGCTAACCAACTGCGCTACGGGGCCAGGACTGCTCGGTGAGGAGCGGTGGAACTCTAACCCACGGACCCGGCGCCGTCCCAATCGGGGCGGAGCCCCGCGACCCGGGAGCAGGGCCGGTCGTGTGCGTAGCACCCCCAACGGGATTCGAACCCGTGCTACCGCCGTGAAAGGGCGGGGTCCTGGGCCGCTAGACGATGGGGGCCCGTCGTGCCCGCACAGCATATGGGCGGCGCCGGGGCCGCCACAAAGCCGGCGGTCCCCGGACCCGACCGCGATTCGGACAGGCCGCACCGGCTCGGGTAAGGTTTCGACTCGCTCGGGCAGGTAGCTCAGTTGGTACGAGCGTCCGCCTGAAAAGTGGAAGGTCGGCGGTTCGACCCCGCCCCTGCCCACGAGCAAGCACGGGTCTCCGGACCTGCAGAGCGCCCCCGCCGACTCCGGCGGGGGCGTTCGTGCTTCCCCGGGTGAGATCGGGTACCGGGCCGGACCGCCAGGACGGTCACCCGAGAGGACGCCGCCGCATGCCCGAGGGACACACCGTGCACCGCTTGGCCCGCGACCTCGCCGAGCTCAGCGGCGGGCCGGTGGCGGCCCGGTCGCCGCAGGGCCGGTTCGCCGAGGGCGCGGCCGCCGTCGACGGCGCGGTGCTCCGCGGCGCCGACGCGGTGGGCAAGCACCTCCTGCTCGACCTGCTGCCGGCGGGCGTCGTGCACGTGCACCTCGGCATGCGCGGGATCTTCCTGCGCGGCGACGACCCGGGGCGAGACCCGATGCCGCAGACCCGGCTCCGGCTCGCCTCCGACCGGGTGGCGTGGGACCTGGTCGCGCCCAGCACCTGCGAGCTGCTCGACGAGGCCGGGGTCGCGATCCTGACCGACCGGCTCGGGCCCGACCCACTGCGGCTCGACGCCGACGTCGGCCGGGTGCTCTCGTCGTGGGCGGCCGACGGCCGCCCGATCGGCACGGTGCTGCTCGACCAGGCGGTCGTCGCCGGCGTCGGCAACGTGTTCCGCGCCGAGGCGCTGCACGCCGTCGGGATCCACCCCACCCGCCCCGCCCGCAACCTGGACGAGGAGCAGCGGCACCGGCTCTGGGAGGTGCTCCGGACGATGATGGCGACCGCCGTCGAGGACGGCCGGATCGTCACCGTCGACGGCCCCGACCGGCTCAGCGTGCCCGAGGCGGAGGCGCGCCGGGTCTACAAGCAGGAGCACTGCCGCGACTGTGGCGCCCCGGTCGTCGTGAGCCAGGTGGGCGGCCGGACGGCGTACCACTGCCCGGTCGAGCAGCCCGACGACGGAGGGGCGTGAGCGTGCAGACCTTCCTGCCGTACGCCGACTTCGAGCGCTCCGCCCGCGCCCTCGACCCCAAGCGCCTCGGCAAGCAGCGGGTGGAGACCATCCAGGTGGTGCGCGCGCTGACCCGGCCGGGCTACGGCTGGGCCAACCACCCAGCCGTGCTGATGTGGAAGGGGCACGAGGAGGCGCTCGGCCGCTACGGCGTCACCTGCTGCGCGGTCTGGACCGAGCTCGGCTTCGGCGACACCTGCGCGCTCACCATCACCACCGACCTCCGCGCGGCCGGCGTCGCCACCCTCCGCAGCCAGGATGAGCTGGCCGGGGCCGGCCTGCTGCCCCCCTGGCTGGGCGACGAGGCGGTGCACCGCAGCCACCGCTCCGCCTTGGTGCGCAAGGACCCCGAGTTCTACCGGCCGCTCTTCCCCGACGTCCCCGACGACCTGCCGTACCACTGGCCGGTGCGCTCCGAGGCGGCCGTCGAGGCCGAGCGGCGCAGGGCGGAGAACGCCGAGAAGCGCCGGCTGCGGGTGATCGAGCGGCAGCGGCTCGAGGCCGAGCGGCTCCGGCGGCGGCGCAGCCGGGCGGCCCGCAAGGCCTGGGTGACCCGCCGCCGCAACCTGGCCCGCGAGGCCGGCGACGAGCGCTGACCCGGTCAGGCCGGCCCGGCCGGGCCCGACGATCGGCCCGACGACCGGCCCGACGAGGGCGCGGCCCGCAGGTGCGCGCGCTCGCCCTGCTTGCCGATCAGGCTGAGGAACTCCACCGGTCCCGCGCTGGTCGCGCCGAACCAGTGCGGCGTGCGGGTGTCGAACTCGGCCGCCTCGCCCGGCTTGAGCGTCAGGTCGTGCTCGCCCAGCACCAGGCGCAGGGTGCCGTCGAGGACGTAGACCCAGTCGTAGCCCTCGTGGGTGCGCAGCACCGGCTGGTCGTCGTCGCGGCCCCGCGGCTTGACGAACTTGTAGGCCTGGATGCCGCCGGCCCGCCGGCTCAGCGGCAGCACCGTGGAGCCGTCGCCGGTGGTGATCGGGCGGAGGTTGATCCGCGGGTCGCCGGTGGGTGGGGCGTCGACCAGCTCGTCGAGCGTGACGCCGTGCACCCGGGCCAGCGGCAGCAGCTGCTCCAAGGTCGGACGACGCAGGCCGGCCTCGAGCCGGGACAGGGTGCTGACCGAGATGCCGGTCAGGTCGGACAGGTCGGCGAGCGTGATGTCGCGGCGCTGGCGCAGCAGCTTCAGCCGCGGGCCCACCGCGTCGAGGGTGCGATCGGTGGTGTCGTCCATCGCGCGTCTCTTTTCCGTTCGGCAACATTCTTTGCTTCTCGGCATCCATGCTCGCACGCTGGCGAGGTGACCGCATCCAGGAGGACCCCATGACCGACCCCGACAGCCCGCCCGACTTCGACCGGGAGTTCTGGCAGCAGCACTGGCGCGACCGCCCCGGCGGCCCCGGCTCGGTGGCCACCAACCCACCGAACCCCCACCTCGTCCGCGAGGTCGCCGAGCTGTCACCCGGCACCGCGCTAGACGCCGGCTGCGGCGCGGGAGCCGAGGCGACCTGGCTCGCCGCGGCCGGCTGGCGGGTCACGGCCGTCGACATCTCCGGCGAGGCCCTGGCCCGGGCCGCCGAGCGCGCGTCCGGCCGCACCGCCCCCGGCACCGTGGCGTGGGAGGTCGCCGACCTGGCCACCTGGACGCCGTCGACCCGCTTCGACCTCGTGACCACCCACTACGCCCACGCCGCGATCCCGCAGCTCGACCTCTACGGCCGGCTGGTCGAGTGGGTCGCCCCGGGCGGCACCCTGCTCGTCGTGGCGCACCGCCACCGCCACGGCACCGGGCACGGCCACGGGCACGCGAGCGAGGGCCCGAACCCCCCGCCCGAGGCCTCGGTCACCGCCGCCAGCGTCGTGGCCCGCCTCGACCCCGCCGACTGGGAGGTCACGACGGCCTTGGAACCCGACCGCACCCTGCCCGCCGGCGACGGCCGCGAGGTCACGCTCCACGACGTCGTCGTGCGCGCCACCCGCCGCACCCGCTCCTGATCACACCGGCGGACCGGGGAAGCGGTGGCCCGGGTTCGACGTTCACCCCCCATGACCACCATCGGACTCATCGGAAGCGGCCACATCGGACAGGCCATCGCGCGGCAGGCCGTGGCCCACGGCTACGACGTCGTGCTCAGCAACTCGCGCGGGCCGGAGACGCTCGCCGACCTGGTCGCCGAGCTCGGCGACCGGGCCCGAGCGGCGACGCCCGCCGAGGCCGGGCGCGCCGGCGACGTCGTCGTGGTGACCATCCCGTTCAAGGCCTACGAGCAGGTGCCGGTGGAGCCGCTCGCCGGCAAGGTCGTGATCGACACCAACAACTACTACTGGGAGCGCGACGGCCACTACGCCGAGATCGACGAGGGCCGCACCGCCCCGAGCGAGCTGCTGGCCGCGCACCTGCCGACCTCGCGGGTGGTCAAGGCGTTCAACGCGATCGCCGCCGCCCAGATCGGCACCGCCGGCACCCCGCCCGGCACCGCCGGTCGCCGGGCCCTGCCCATCGCCGGCGACGACGTCGAGGCCAAGGCCGTCGTCGCCGGGGTCATCGACGCGTTCGGCTTCGACGTGGTCGACGCCGGCCCCCTCGTCGAGGGCCGGCGCTTCGACCGCGACAGGCCCGCCTACGGCGCCGAGCTCGACGCCGACGCGCTGCGCGAGGCGATCGCCCGCGGCTGAGCGGCCTACGCCGCCGCGGTCCGCCCGCGGGGGAGCCGCACCGCCCACGTCGCGGCGCCGACGGTCGCGGCCACCGAGGTGACCAGCACGGCCCCGCTCAGCAGCGCGTAGGTGGGCAGGTCGACGACCGGCAGGTGCCAGCCGAGCAGCCCGGCGCTGACCCCGACGACGGCCGGCACCACGGCCGCGGTGCCGATCACCCAGGCCAGCAGGCCGGTGAGCACCGACTCCACCAGGGTCATCCGCACCAGCTGGCGCCGGGTGGCCCCGGTGCGGTGCAGCAGCGCCAGCTCGGCGCGCCGCCCGGCCGTCGAGAGCACCAGCGCGGTCGCCGCGCCGAGCCCGACGAAGACGAGCAGGGCCAGGAGCAGCACGGTCGAGAGCCGCTGCAGGGCCGCGTCGGCGCTGACCACCGAGGCGGCGTACCCCTCGGCCGTGGCGACGCCGAGCTCGAGCCCGCGCAGGGCCCCGGTGGCGGCGGGGTCGTCGGCGTCGACGAGCAGCGTGGTCGCGGCGGGGGCGCCGCCGAGGGCGGCGACGGTGGACGTGTCGGTGAGGTAGTCGCCCAGGCCGAGCCCACGGTCGTAGACCGCGACCACGTCGAGCCGGTGCTCGGCGCCCTCGACCCGCACCGGCACGGCGTCGCCGAGGTCGAGCCCCAGCTCGAACGCCGCGTCGGAGCTGACGGCCACGGTGCCCGGCTCGGCCAGGGCCGCCAGCGACCCCTCGGTGACGCCGGGGTCGAGCACGTCGCGCGGCACGTCGGCCGGCACGGCGCGCAGCGACGTGCGCTCCCAGACCAGGCCGTCGGGCAGGTCGTCGGAGTCGGTGCGCACCTCGGCGGGCGTGTCGGTGAGGGGTACGACGCGCGCCAGACCCGGCAGGGCGGTGGCCTCGCGCACCCGGTCGGGCGTGGTGGCGCCGGTGACGACCAGGTCGGCGCCCAGGGCCGCGGTCAGCTGCTGACCGGCGGCCTCGGCGACGGACCGGTCCACGCTGGTCTGGATGGTGCCGGTGGCGAGGGCGAGGGCCAGCGGCACGACGACCGTGGTCAGCCGGCGCGAGTAGCCGCGCAGGTTGTGCAGCGCCAGCCGGGTCGGCGCGCCGGTGCGCGCACCCGGGAGCCGCGAGGCGCGGCCGAAGGTCGCCGCGACCAGCAGCGGGCCGGCCAGGCACGCCGCCGCGACCAGCAGGAAGGCCGACGTCGCGGCGCTCGCGGCGCCGATCGTGCCCGGCACGACGAGCGGGCTGAACGCGGCGGCGAGGCCGGCGACGGCGCCGGCGACGGCGAGCCAGCGGCGCACCCCGCCGATACCGGGCGCCTCGTGGGCGCTGTCGCGCACGGCCTCGGTGGGCGAGGAGCGCAGGGTCTCGCGGGCGGCCAGCCGGCCGGCGAGCAGCGCGGTCGGCAGCAGCAGGGCCACCGCGCCGAGGGCGGGGAGCGGGGAGATCGCGAGCTCGCCGCCCGGGGCGAGCACGCCGGCGTCGACCAGCAGCGGCACCAGCCGCCGAGCCAGGAGGACGCCTGGCAGCGCGCCGAGCGGCACCGCGACCCCGGCCACGAGCAGCACCTCGCGCGAGACCTGCTGGCGCACCTGCCCGCGGGTCGCGCCGACCGTGCGCAGCAGCGCCAGCTCGCGGCGGCGACCGCGCAGCGCGAGGGTCACGGTGGTCGCGGTGACGAGCAGCACCACGACCAGCGCGGTGCCGGCGTACGACGACGCGAGGGCGGTCAGCAGGCCGCCGTCGACGCCCGGTGCGGCGCGCAGACCCGACTCGAGCAGCACGCCGACCATCGACACCACGGCCCCGGCCGCGGCCAGCACCAGGGCGGTGCCGGACAGGCCGGCGCGGTGGGCCCGGGCACCGGAGAGGGCCAGGCCCCACGGACCGGTCATCGGCCCAGGCCCAGCATGCGCGCGGTGACCTGCTCGACGGTGGGGGCGAGCAGCTCGTCGACGACCAGGCCGTCGGCGAGCAGCACCACCCGCTCGGCGGCCGCGGCCACCACGCTGTCGTGGGTGACCAGGACGACGGTCTGGTCGAGCCGCCGGGCGGTGTCGCGCAGCAGCTCGAGCACCTGCGCCCCGGTGCGCGAGTCCAGCGCCCCGGTGGGCTCGTCGGCGAAGACGACCGTGGGGCGGGTGACCAGGGCGCGGGCGATGGCGACCCGCTGCGCCTGGCCGCCGGAGAGCTCGCCGGGCAGCCGGCCGGTCAGGCCGGTGAGGCCCAGCGACCCGACCAGCTCGGCCAGCCAGGCCTCGTCGGTGCTGCGCCCGCCGAGCACCAGCGGGAGCTCGATGTTGGCGCGCACGTCGAGGTGGCCGATCAGGTTGTAGGACTGGAAGACGAAGCCGACCTGCTCACGCCGGAGCCGGGTCAGCCGGTCGGGCGAGAGCCCGGCGGTGTCCTGGTCGCCGATGACGACCCGGCCGCGGGTCGGCTGGTCGAGGCCGGCGGCGACGTTGAGGAGCGTCGACTTGCCCGAGCCCGACTGGCCCATGATCGCGGTGACGGTGCCGCGGCCGAGGTCGAGCGTGACGCCGCGGAGGGCCGCGACCGGCGTCGCGCCGGCGTAGGTCTTGTGCACGTCGACGAGCCGGACGGCCGGCTGCGTCGTCGTGCGCGGGAGGGTGGTGGTGTGGATGTCCATGTCGTCGACGCTAGGCAGCGCGAGGGGCCGCCACGAGCCGCGCAGGAACGCATTGCGGGGCTTGCATCCTTCGGTGGAGGCGGGCTCAGCGACCGGTGTCGACGACGCCGTTCTGGTAGGCCCACACGGCGGCGTGCAGCCGCGACCGCACGCCCAGCTTGGGCATCATCCGGGCCAGGTGCGACTTCACCGTCGACACCTCGACCACGAGCTCGCGTGCGATCTCGTCGTTCGACATCCCCTGCGCCAGCAGGAGCAGGATCTCCAGCTCGCGCGGGGTCAGCAGGTCGTGCGCCCGCGCCGCGGTCACCGGCTGGGTCCGGCGCCGGCTGACCAGCTCGCCGAGCACCCGCTTGGTGAGGCCGTCGGCGAGGGTGCCGTTGCCGGCCGCGACCGACCGCACGGCGGCGACGACGGCGTCGGGCTCGGCGTCCTTGAGGAGAAACCCCGAGGCACCGGCCTCGAGCGCCCCGAAGAGGTACTCGTCGACGTCGAAGGTGGTGAGGATCAGCACGGGCACGGGCTCGGCCACGTCGGGGCCGGCGAGCAGGCGGGTCGCGGCGATGCCGTCGGTGCCGGGCATCCGGATGTCGAGGCAGGCCACGTCGGGCCGCAGCCGACGGGCGGCCTCGACGGCCTGCTCGCCGTCGGCGACCGCGGCGACCACCTCGATGTCGGGCTCGACGTCGAGCAGGGTGGTCAGCCCGGCCCGCACCAGCGGTTGGTCGTCGGCCACCAGCACCCGGATCATCGGCCCTCCTCCGGCTCGTCGGTCGTGGGCAGCTCCAGGGACACCAGCCAGCCGCCGTCGGGCTCGGGGCCGACGTGCAGGCGGGCGCCGGTGAGCTCGGCGCGCTCGCGCATGCCGACCACCCCGAATCCGCCGGACGGCGGACGGCCCGGCGGCCGCGGGGTCGGCGGGGCGTCGTTGCGCACGCTGACCCGCACCACCGCCGGGTCGCGGCCGTCGACCACCACCTCGCAGCGTGCGCCGGTGGCGTGGCGGGCGGCGTTGGCCAGCGCCTCCTGCACGGTGCGGTACGCCGACAGCTGGGCCAGCGGGCCGACGCCCGCACCGGGCGCGGAACCGTCGGGGCGGTCGTGCACGGTCAGCGTGACCTCGCCCCCCACCCGCGCAGCCGCCTCGACCAGGCGCGCGACGCCGGCGAGCGACTCCTCGCGCACGGAGCCGTCGCCGGACCCCGCGGCGTCCTCGCGGAGCAGGCCCACCAGCTTGCGCAGGTCGCGCAGCATCTCGGTGCTGTGTCGCCGGACCTCGCCGACCGCGCGCTTGGCGCCCTCGGGGTCGGTGTCGATCTGCCGCCCGATCGCCCCGGTCATCACCGCGATGCCGGAGAGGTGGTGGGCGGCGATGTCGTGGAGCTCGCGGGCCATCGCGGTGCGCTCCCGGGCCACCGCGACCTCGACCAGCGCGTCCTGCTCGCGCAGCAGCGCCCGGGCGGAGTCCTCGGCGGCCGAGCGGGCGTCGCGCCGCGACCGCACCACCACCCCGGCGAGCGCGGCGACGCCGACGGTGCCCAGCCCCTGGACCACCGCACCGCCGACGGCGGTGGCGGCGTCGCCACCCGTGTCGAGCTGCTGCCACAGCTCGCCGGCACCGACCAGCCCGGCCGCGGCCGCCAGCGCCGGCACGACCGAGCGAGGCGGCTCGGACAGCACGGCCAGGAACGCCGCGGCCAGCACCGCTACCGACGTCACGCCGGTCGCCTCCTGCAGGCCGACGGCGGCGGCCACCGGGGCGCCCGACGCCACCCCGACGAGGACGGCGCGCGGCGCCTCGGGGCGGCGCAGCAGGGCCGCGGCCTGGAGCAGCACGACGGCCAGACCGAGCCACCAGGACCCGGTGGCGACCTCGGGCACGGCGGTCACCGCCTCGGCGTCCACGGACGCCGCCAGCGGGACCGCGACGAGCAGCGCGGCGGCGACCAGCGCGCAACCGAGTGCCACCCTGATCCGCACGGCGTCACTCTCTCACGTAGCCGAGCCGGCCCCGGGTCGTGAGCAGCAGCACCGCGGCGGCGACCGTCGAGGCGAGCAGGATCGCGTGCTGGAGGTGCTCGTCGGCGCGGCCGGGGAAGACGTCGCTCCAGGCCATCGAGGCGAAGTTGTTGACGCTGACGTGGAGCAGCATGGCCATCGGCAGGCTCTCGTGGGTGCGGTTGAACACCCACGTCATCACGACGTTGAAGACCACGCAGAACGCGACGAACTCCACCGGCCGCCACCAGGCGACGTCCGGCCACCCACCCCACTCGGTGAGGAACAGCGGCAGGTGCCAGACTCCCCAGGCGGGGCCGAGCACCGCGGCCGCGCCCAGCGGACCGAACCGGTGCTGCAGCCGCGGCAGCGCGAAGTCGCGCCAGCCCGGCTCCTCGGCGAGCCCGGTGGTGATCATCTGCACCACCAGGCCCGGCACCAGCGCCACGAGCACGAACGGCGACGGGGTGCTCGCGTCGGCGCCGAGGGCCATGGTGGCGAGCACCATCGCGGCGGGCACGCCGAGCAGCACGCCGGCGTACCACCGCCAGCCCACGCGCCAGCGCCACAGCCGGGCCGCCCAGGCCCGCAGGCCCGCCCGGCCGTCGGCCACCGCGGTGACGAGCAGCGCGGCGCCGATCGGGCCGAGGTAGGCGCCGGGCAGCACGCCGGTGAGCTGGGAGACGCCCGGCCCGCCGGGGAAGCGGAGGTCGAGCACGCCGAGGCCGTTCTGCGACAGCACGTACGGCGTCCAGGCGACCCAGCTGGCGACGTTGGCCAGCACGAAGAAGACCAGCAGCGGTCGACGTCTCACGACGTCGCGCCAGCGGCTGGTGGGTCGGTCGGCCGGCTGGCCCGCGGAGGCTCGGCCGGTGGTGTCGAGGGTGGTCGTCATCGGGGTTGTCCTTCCTGGAGTGGGCACGTCGTCGACGCTAGGAATCCGGCGCCGCGACCACGAGCCGCGCGGGATGGAGGTCGCGGGGTTCATCCCTTCGATGCAGGCGACACCGCGGACCGTCGGCGCCGGGTGCGAGGGTGGGCCCGTGACCCGGGTCTCGCTGTCGCGCCTGCCGGGCGAGCGGGTGCTGGTGGTCGACGGCGACCGGGCCGCCGAGGTGGCGCTGGCGGAGCTGCCGGGCCTGGTCGCCGCTCGCGAGGCCGAGGAGCGCGACCCGCCGCGCTGGGTGTGGGACGACACCGCGCGGTGGTACCCGCCGCTGCTCGCCGCCGGCGTCCGGGTCGCCCGCTGCCACGATCTCCGGCTGGCCCACCACCTGCTGCGGCGCGCGCCGGCGGTCGACGGCCGGCTGCTCGACGGCGACCAGTCCAAGCACTGGGACCGGCTGGGCCCGACCACGCCGTCGCACCCCACCCTGTTCGCGGTCGACGAGTCGGCCGAGCACCTGCGCGCCGACCTCGAGGACGCCCGCCAGCTCGCGGCGGTGTCGGCGTCCGAGGAGGCCGCCAGGCTGGGGCTGCTGCTCGCGGCCGAGTCGTCCGGCGCGCTGGTGGCCGCTGAGATGACCTGGGCGGGGATCCCGTGGCGGGTCGACGTCCACGAGCGGCTGCTCGCCGACCTGCTCGGCCCCCGGCCCCCGCGCGGGGCCCGACCGCGGGTGCTGGAGGAGCTGGTCGCCGAGGTGCGGGCGGCGTTCGACGCACCCGCCCTCAACCCCGACTCACGCCCCGAGCTGCTGGCCGCGCTGCGCCGGTGCGGGCTCGACGTCGCCGACACCCGGGCGTCGTCCCTGCGCCGCCTCGACCACCCCGGCGTCGAGCCGCTGCTGCGCTACAAGCAGCTGGCCCACCTGTTCCAGACCAACGGTTGGGCGTGGCTCGACCAGTGGGTGAGCGGCGGCCGGTTCCGGCCGTCGTACCAGCCCGCGGGGTCGGCCACCGGCCGCTGGTCGTCCAACGGCGGCGGTGCCCTGTCGATCCCGGTGCAGGTGCGCCCCGCGTCGGTCGCCGACGACGGGTGGGTGCTGGTCGTCGCCGACGTCGCCCAGCTGGAGCCGCGGGTGCTCGCCGGGATGAGCGGCGACCGGGCGCTCGCCCGCTCGGCCCGAGGCGCCGACCTCTACCAGGGCATGGTCGACGACGGCGCCGTGACCAGCCGCACCGACGCCAAGCTCGGCCTGCTCGGCGCGATGTACGGCGCGACCAGCGGCGAGAGCGGCCGGATGGTGGCCGGACTCACCCGGCGCTACCCCGCGGCGTTCGGGCTGGTCGAGGCGGCCGCCCGGGCCGGCGAGCGCGGCGAGGTGGTCCGCACCCTGCTCGGCCGCGGCTCCCCCGGCCTCGGCGACGCCTGGGACCACGACCCCGACGACCCGCCGCCCGACCCCGACAGCCGGGCCCGCCACCGGCGCGCGTTCGGCCGGTTCACCCGCAACTTCGTCGTCCAGGGCACCGGCGCGGAGTGGGCGCTGTGCTGGCTGGCCGACCTCCGCAACCGCCTGTGGCGCCTCGGCGGCACCGGCCCCCTCACCGACCGGCCCCACCTGGTCTTCTTCCTCCACGACGAGGTCGTCGTCCACACGCCCGCCGCCCTCGCCAACGCCGTCGCCGCCGAGGCCACCGCCGCCGCCACCACCGCCGCCGGCCTCCTCTTCCGCGACCTCCCCGTCGACTTCCCCCTCAACATCTCCGTGGTGCGGTCCTACGCCGACGCGGGGAAGCCGGCCGCTGGTTGAGCAGGTTGCGGTGGCAACCGTCTCGCCCCCCGGGCGGCCGTACGCCTCGGTGCCCACCGGAGGCGGGCCCAGGCTCGTCGACAAGCGCCGGGTCGACGAGATTTCGCCCACCGTCCAGCGGAACGCCAGGCGCCAGCCCGGTGGCACCGCTACCGTCCTGCATACCCCCCTCCGTATCTCCCGACCTACAGGTGGTCTCGGCACCGTGGACTCCCCCCGCACCCTCCTCCGCCGCGTCGCGGTCGCGCTCGTGCTCCCCGCCCCGCTCCTCCTCCCCGTCGCCGCCGGCGACCCGGCGCCCGCCGACGCCGCGCCCGGCGTCGCGGCGGCCGCACCCCAGGCAGCCGACGCCTGCGGCACCCGCCGCACCAAGGCCAACGGCGTCGCGTGGCGCTGCTCGTTCAGCGACGACTTCAGCGGCAGCTCGCTCGACCGCGACAAGTGGGCGGTCACCACCACCGCCGAGACCGGCTACCGGCTGGCCGACGAGTGCTTCGTCGACGACCGCACCACGGTCGCGGTCTCGGGCGGCAAGCTGCGCCTCACCGCGCGCCGGCTGCCCACCGCCCGCACCTGCACCGACCCGGTGAGCGGCAACTTCGCGACCCGGTGGACCGCCGGCATGGTGCACACCCGCGGCCAGTTCAGCCAGTCCTACGGCCTCTACGAGATCCGGGCCCGGTTCCCCGCCATCCAGCAGCCGGGACTGCACAGCGCGCTGTGGTTCTACCCGGAGAAGTTCTGGTACGGCCCCGGCGCCTCCGGCGAGATCGACCTCGTCGAGCACTACAGCTTCATGCCGCGCCGGGTGATCCCGTCGCTGCTCTACCGCCCGGCGACGCCGGTGCAGCAGTCCGGGCCGGGCTGCTTCATCGACAGCCTGCTGACCTTCCACACCTACCAGCTGGAGTGGACACCCACCCGGATGACGATGACCTACGACGGCAAACCCTGCTGGAGCACCAGCTGGACGCCGGCCGCGCCGCTGACCGCGCCGGCGCCGTTCGACCGGCCGTTCGTCACCGTGCTGACCCAGGGGCTCGGCAGCGGCGTCAACGCGCCGGGACCGTACCTGCCGGGCGTCGCGACCATGGAGGTCGAGTACGTTCGCGCCTGGCACTGAGCCCTCCGGGCAGGCCGGTCGCGCGGTCAGGCGGTCAGGTGGTGCACGTAGCACCAGCGCCAGGTCTCGCCCGGCTCCGCCGACTGCATCACGGGGTGCAGCGACTCGCGGAAGTGCGCGGTGGCGTGCTGCCCGGGTGAGCTGTCGCAGCACCCCACCCGGCCGCAGGAGAGGCAGCGGCGCAGCGCCACCCACTGGAGGCCCTCGTCGAGGCAGGTCTGGCAGGCGACGTCCTCGTCGGTCGCCACCACCTCGGTGGCCGCCAGGTGGTCGCAGGCCGCGCCGAACGACGTGCGAGCGGCGCTGCCGACGCGGATCTGCTCACGCTCGGCGGCGGCCCGGTCGATCATCGACTCCTCCACGTCGAGCATCGCCAGCACCTCCGACACGACCTGCGCCGGCACCGTGCCCTGCGACCGGATCTCCAGCACCCGCCGGCGCTCGGCGTCGATCATCGCCAGCCGGATCCGGGCGTAGAGCTCGCTCGGCGTCTCCTGCTCGGCGGTGGTGCCGAGCCGCTCCCAGGCCGCGAAGTTGCGCTGGTCGACGCGCTGCTGGATCAGCTCGACCACACCGTGCGCGTCGTCGTACTCCTGCTTCTTCAGCTCGTGGTAGCCGGCCTTGGTCGCCTGCTGGAGCAGGGTGGCGCGCGCCAGCGCGTCGTCCATCGGGTCGGGCGAGGGCAGCCGCAGCCAGCGGGCCACCAGCGAGAGGGTGAGCCCCTGGAGGAACAGGGTGCCGGCCACGACCGTGAACGCCACCAGCAGGAGGATCTCGCGGTGCGGGGCGTCGGCGTCGATCACGAACGCCGCCGCGAGCGTCACCACGCCGCGCATCCCGGCCCAGCCCAGCAGGAAGGTGTCGCGCCAGGTCGGCTGCCGACCGGTCTGGGGATCGGGCACCGGCCGGATCAGCAGGTAGCGGGTCACGAACACCCAGACCAGGCGCAGCACCACGCAGGTGGCCAGCGTGGCCGCGCAGACGGCGACGATCCGGCCGGTGGAGAGGGTGCTGGCGCCGACGTCCTCGAACAGCCACCGGGCCTGGAGACCGATGAGCAGGAAGACGGCGTTCTCGAGGACGTAGGCGATGGTGCGGTAGTTGAGGCGCTCGGAGATCCTCGACTGCGCCGACATCAGCACCGGCGCCTTGTGGCCGAGCAGCAGCCCGGCGACGACGACGGCGATCACCCCGGAGGCGTGCACCTCCTCGGCGACCACGAACGCCGCGAACGGCACGACCAGCGAGATGGCAGTGTCGAGCACCGGGTCCTCGACGTGCTGGCGGATCCAGGCGACCAGCTTGAACAGCGCCAGGCCGATCACGGTGCCACCGCCCGCGGCGACCAGGAAGTCCAGCCCGACGTCGGCGGCGTGCACGCCGACGGCGCCGGCGGCGAGCGCGGTGCGCAGCGCGACCAGGGCGGTGGCGTCGTTGAGCAGCGACTCGCCCTCGAGGATCGTGGTGATCCGACGCGGCAGCCCGATCCGCCGGCCGATCGCCGTCGCCGCGACCGCATCGGGCGGCGCGACGACCGCCCCGATCGCCAGCGCCGCCCACCACGGCGTGCCGGGCAGCAGCCAGTGCACCAGGGCGCCGACGCCGAGGGTCGTGAACACCACCAGCCCGACCGAGAGCAGCAGGATCGGGCGCCGGTTGGCGTTGAAGTCGACCAGCGAGGTGTGGATGGCGGTGGCGTAGAGCAGCGGGGGCAGCAGCCCGAGCAGCACCACCTCCGGCTCCAGGTGCACCTCGGGCATCCCCGGCAGGTAGCCGACCACCATGCCCACCGCGATCAGCACCAGCGGCGTGGGCAGGTCGAGGCGGTCGGAGACCGCGGTCACCGCCAGCACGCCGGCGGCCAGCACCACGAGGAACAGCGCGATCTCCACCGGTTCATCCTTCCAGCCCCGGGTACCCCCCGGGCACACCATCCGACAGGAGGACCACCATGACCGAGCAGCCGGCTCAGCAGGACGAGGACGGACGCGGCGCGGCCGAGGAGCAGTCGGGCGTCCCCGACACCGCCGAGGAGCACCAGGGGCCGGTCTCGCCGTCGTCGACCCCCAGTGCGGGCGAGCCGTCCCGCACCGACGGCTACGCCGAGGAGGAGGCCGGCGTCGACGACGCCTGACCCCTCGCCGGGCGGAGGGACGTCAGCGGTCGGTCCACACCGGCGGCCGGCGCTCGGTCACCGCGCTGGTCGGCGACGGCGACCCCCGGGTGCCGACGCTCGCCCAGTTCACGATCGACCTGCTGACCGGCACCACGATGGCCGGCCTGGTCGAGCCCCGCGCCAGGACGCCGCTCGTCGTCGAGCGGTGGAAGCAGGCGCTGCGGATCCTGGCGGTGTGACCGGCCCGCCACCAGGGCATCCGCCGCGCAGTGGTCTAACGCGGTCTTCCGCCGGCCGCGCCGGCACCGCACGCTGGACCCATGCTCCCTCCTTGTCCGACACTCCCAGCCCGCGGTCCTTGAGGTCGGCCCAGCTCGGCCTCCTGATCGTCCTCCAAGTCATCGGCCTGTTCGCCGTGCTGAGCCTGCTCGGTCCCGACCTGTCGTCGTTCAACGACGACCCGCAGCGCCAGCCCGCCGGAACCGTCGACCACGAGGGCGTCACCCGTTCCCCGGAGGACCCGGCCGACCTCCTGAGCCACCTCGGTCGCTGAGGCGACCCGGACCTACGAGTCCGCCGAGCGCCGTTCCTCGCGCACCTGCAGCCGGGGCACGCCGCCCAGCCACTTGCGGTAGCGCACGTGGTCGCCGTGCGCCGCGAGGCAGTCCCACAGGGCGGCGTGCGCCGCCCACGGCAGCGGCTCGTCGCCGGTGCGCCAGCTCGCCCCGAACGTCACCCACACCGGCACCCACTCGGCCGCGACGTCCCACGCGCCGCGGCGCGCCTCGACCATCCGGCGGCGCAGCTGGAACGCCGCCCGCGGGCCGTCCACGTGCACCGGTGCGGTCGCGACCGGCCACACCCACAGGTCGTGGGTCATCAGGTCGAGCTCGAGGTCGCGCAGCATCCGCGGCTCGACCAGGACGGTCGCGACGTTCTCGTGAGGTTCGCGCCTCATGCGGGCCACCCTGTCACCGCACCCCGCGCCTGACCAGACGCCGTCTCCGGCCCCGGACGCGGCGAGGGGCCGGACCTCGCGGCCCGGCCCCTCGTCACGTGCTGCTCAGCCGTTGTAGGAGGGCTGGGACTGCGGGTTGAACACGTCCATCCGCACCTTCTTGGCCTTCTTGACGCGCTTGTCGTTGAGCGCCAGCACGTCGAGGCCCTTCTGGATGTCGTTGGAGTAGATGTAGCCGTTGTACCAGTACGCCGACCACGACCCGCCGAGGATCAGCTCCTCGGTGGAGAGGGGCCCGCGGTCGAACCAGGCGATCTCCTGGGGCTTGGCGGAGTTGGTGAAGTCGAAGACCGAGATCCCGCCCTGGTACCAGGCCTGGACCATGATGTCCTTGCCCTTCACCGGGATCAGCGAGCCGTTGTGGGCCACGCAGTTCTCGGTGTTGGCCTGGGTCCGCTTGATCTTGTAGTAGCTGCGGAACTGCAGCTCGCCGCGGACGATGTCGTAGATGCCGTCGGCGCCCCGCTTCGGCCCGACCGTGGGGTTGCAGGTGGGGCCGCCGCCGCCACCGAGCTCGTCGGTGAAGACCACCTTGCGACCGTTGTTGCTGAACGTCGCGGAGTGCCAGAACGCGAAGTTCTCGAGGTCGCGCACCTGGTCGGTGACGACCGGCTGCTCGCGGTCGGAGATGTCCATCAGGATGCCGTCGCCCATGCAGGCGCCCGCCGCGATGTCCTTGGCGGGGAAGGCGGTGATGTCGTGGCAGCCGCTGGTCGTCGAGGAGGTGTTGCCCGACGGGTTGCCGCCGTCGGGGAAGAGGATCGGCGCGTTCTTGACGAACGCCGCGTCCGGCGCGCTGCGCGGGATCTTGACGATGCTGATCTTGTCGTGCGGCGGCTGGCAGTCGGGGTAGGTCGGCTGCGGCGAGTACGACGACACGTAGACGTAGAGCACCTTGCCGTCCTGGCTGGGCGCCAGCGTGTGGGTGTGCGAGCCGCACGCGGTCTCGACGGCCTTCACGTACTTGGGCTCGCTCGGGTCGGAGATGTCGAAGACCCGGATGCCCTCCCACGCGTCCTTGTTGCTGGCCGGCAGCGAGGTGCTGTTGCAGGAGTCGTCGCTGCGGCTGGAGTCGACGCTAAGGACCAGCAGGTTCTTCCAGACCGAGATGTCGTTCTGCGAGCCGGGGCACACGACCTGCTTGACGGCCTTGGGCCGGGTCGGCTTCTTGATGTCGTAGACGGTGAACCCGTTGTAGTTGCCGGCGAACGCGTAG
Source organism: Nocardioides sp. SYSU D00038 (assembly GCF_016924665.1). Lineage (GTDB taxonomy): Bacteria > Actinomycetota > Actinomycetes > Propionibacteriales > Nocardioidaceae > Nocardioides. Next base: position 38,492 of record NZ_JAFFJT010000019.1, on the reverse strand, counting down.
CGACCCTTGAAGGCCAGGTCGCTGTTGTAGGAGTCGGTCGGGGCGAACGCACCCGTCTTGGGGACGTTGGCGACCAGCCCGATGTTGCGGCTGCTGGCGATCGCGCCGGGCGGCAGCACGGCGTCGCTGTCGTCGAGCGCCGCGAGGCTGCCGCCGGGGAGGTCGCAGCCCAGGCCGAAGCGGTCCGAGGCGTTGCGGAGCTTGCGGACGAGCGCGGGCGGGCAGCCGAGCTCGTTGTCGACCTGCTCACCGCCCGCGACGTTGGGCGCCCGGCGTTGGGCGTCGTCCTCGTGGGCCGAGGAGACGGCCGGCACCAGCGCGAGCGCGAGGCCGACCAGGGAGACGATGACGGTGATCAGGGTGCGCACGCGGATGCGTGTCGCCACCGGGGTCCGAGACATGGCACGAGTCCTTCCGAGAACAGGCAGTGCACAAGAGGTGGTCAGAGAGTCGTACCCCGACCGGCACCCCCGGCACAAGAGCCCAGCAGAAAATTGGCCTGAGCATGGATGCTCTGCCCGGATGAGCCCGGGCGCTCTTGGATGGAGCCATGCCGCGCTACGCCGACCCGTCCCGGTGCCCCGACTGCCGGGCCACCCTCCCCGCCCGACCCGCCGCCTGCCCGGCCTGCGACCTGCCGCTGCGGGGGCCGCTGGTCACCGAGCTGTTCCGGACGCTGCAGCGCGCCGACGTGCTGCTCGAGGGCGTCCGGGCCACCGCGACCGCTCCGGCACCGGTCCCGGCGGGCATCCCGGCGCCGACGCCCACGCCGGCCCCGGGCCCCTACCCCGCCCCCGCGCCGTTCCCCCCACGCCGGACCGGGATCTCCGGCGCCTCGGTGCCGAAGGTGCTGCTCGGCCTGGGCGCGACCTGCCTGCTGGTCGCCGCGGTGATCTTCCTCGCCGTCGCCTGGTCGTGGCTCGGCATCGGCGGGCGCACCGCGGTGCTGGTGGTGCTGACCGTCGTGGCGCTCGGCCTCTCGGTCGGGCTCGCGGGCCGCGGCCTGAGGGTGGCGGGCGAGTCGCTCTCGGCCGTGGGCCTCGGCCTGCTGGTGCTCGACGTGTTCGGCGCCGCCGACGCCGGTTGGCTGGGCGTCGACGGCAACGGCCTGGCGGTGCTGCTCGGCCTGGTGCTGGCCGCGGTGGCCGCCGCGCTGGTCGCGCTGCGCCGCGAGCTGGTCGTGCCGCAGCTGGCGATCCTGCTGGGTGCGGTGCTCGTGGGCGGCGGCGCGCTCGCCCTGAGCGGTCGCACGGCGACGGTCCTGGTCCTTGCCGTCGTCGGCACGGCGGCGGTCGCCGAGGCCGGGCGCCGCGGCCGGCTGCCGGTGCTGGCGTGGGGCGCCGCGGGGCTCGCCGGCTGCTGGTGGCTGGGGTTGCTCGCCGAGGCCGCGCAGCGCCTGACCGACCCGACGCTGCACCTGCTCTGGGCCGACCTGGAGGTGCTGCCGCTGCTGGCCGCGGCCGGGCTCGCCCTGCTGCCGCTCGTGGTCGTGCGCGACGACCTGCTCGGGCAGGCCTGCGGCGCGGTGAGCGCCACGCTCGTCACCGTCGCGGTCACGCTGCCCGGCTGGGACGAGTCCGCCAACCGGTTCGCCCTGGCGGCGCTCGCGACCCTCGTGGCCTGGACGGCGGTGCTCGCCGTCGCGCCGGGTCGCTGGCGGGCCGTGCCGCTCGTGCCGCTGGGCCTCGCGGCGGTGCCCGTGACCGGATGCATCGCCGGCCTGCTGGCCGACGCCGGGGCCTCGCTCGGCGACGTCGGACCCATCTTCGGCAGCGGGGCCGGCGTGCGCATCGACCCGGTGCCCGGCGTGCTCGAGCCGCTGCTGCTGCCGGCGCTCGTCGTCGGCCTCCTCGTCGCGGCGTGGGTGGCCCTGCCCGCCGCGCTGTCGCACCTCCCGACCTACGCCGCCGTCGCCGGCCTGGCCCTCGTCGCGACCGTGGCCCTGCACCCGGTGCCGCTGGCCGTGGTGGTGGCCCTGGTGGCGGGCACCGGTGCCGCGCTGGCGCTCGAGGCCGTCCGCCGCACCGAGCCGCGCGACCTGGCCCGCACCTGCAGCGGCCTGGGCCTCGTGGTGGTCGCCGGCCTGGTGGCGCTGCCGAGCGAGGTGCTGACCCTCGGCGTGGCCGGCGTGCTGGTCGCTGTGTCGGCCGTGGTCCTCCGGCTCGGCGCCCACCGGGGCGCCGACGAGGTCGGCGGGCTGGTGCTGCCGCTGGCGGTGACGGCGTTCCTGCTCCTCGGCGCCGACGTCGTCGGCGTCGACCGGGCCTGGTGGGGCGCGCCGGTGCTGTTGTCCCTCGGGCTGCTCGCCCTGGCGCGGCCGCAGCTCGAGACCGAGGTGGCCGCGGCCCTGGGCGGGGCGACCGCCGCCGTCGTCGCGGTCGGCGGGGCGGTTGACCAGCCCACGGCCGCCGCCCTCCACCTGACCCTCGCGGGCGTGCTGGTCACCGCCAGCGCCGTGGTGCACCTCGACCGGCGGCTGCTGGCCTGGCCAGGCGGGCTGCTGCTCGCGGCGGCCACCTGGGTGCGCCTCGCCGACGTCGGGGTGACCGCGCCCGAGCCCTACACGCTGCCCTCCGCCGTGGCGCTGCTCGCGGTCGGTGTGCACCGGCTGCTGCGCGACCCGCACGCCGCCACCGGGGCGACCCTGGGCGCCGGGTTGGGGCTGGCCACGGTGCCGTCGCTGCTGTGGGCGCTGGTCGACCCGGTGTCGCTGCGCGCGGCCCTGCTCGGCGTCGGCTGCCTCGCGCTGGTGCTGTTCGGCACCCGGCTGCGCTGGAACGCCCCCGTGGTGGCGGGTGCCGTCGTCGGCGGCGTGCTCGTGCTGCGCGAGCTGGCGCCGTACGCCGCGCAGACGCCGCAGTGGCTGCTGATCGGCCTCGCCGGCACCGTGCTGACCGTGGTCGGCGTGACCTGGGAGAAGCGGATGCACGACCTGCAGCAGGCGGCGGCCTACCTCGGCCGGCTGCGCTGACGGTCCCCCCCCGACGCTCCACCCCGACGGCCGCACTCCCTGCGTGGAGGTGCGGCCGTCGGCGTACACGGAAGCGGCGGTGCCGCGGCACCACCCAACCGGGCCGGCGCGGACCGACACATCACCCAAAGTGGAGAAACGGCAGACTGTCCCGGTGTCGATCGGTCCGCTGCTGCCCCGGCTCGAGATCGTCGCCCGCACCCGCCCGGTGACGCTGGTGCGACCCGGTCCGCCGGCCGCGGTGCCCTCGCACGCGGTCGAGGTCGCCCTGGAGCGGGAGCAGGCGTCGGCGACCCTCACCGCCGACGGCGCCGTGCTGTCGGCGCGGCTCGACGAGCGCGGCGTCGCGCTCGAGGTCGACGCCGGCGGCCGCACCACCCGCCACGCCAGCCGTCGCTCGGCGCGGCCCCGCACCCAGCCGACCCGCCTGGCGCTGGCGCTGACCGGCACCCACCTGGTCGCGCTCACCCGCGAGGACGACGAGTGGGTCGTGCGCGGCCGCTACGACCTGGTCGAGCGGCTCGACACCCACGACGAGGCGTGGCTCGCGACGGTGCGCGGCTCGGGCGACGGCGGGGCGGTGACCACCGGCGCCTTCGGGCAGCTCGGGCTGCGCGACCTCAGGGCCGTCAGCAGGCCCGACGGCACCCCGGTCACCGACGACGCCGGCCGGCTGCTGCTCAGCGCCACGAGCGCCGGGCCCGGCTTCTTCCCGTGTGCGCACACCTCGGCTGGACCCTCGACCCCGACACCCTGGCGCTGGAGCACCGCAGCGACCTGTTCTTCCGGCGCCCCGACCGGTCCGGCGTCTACGGCGACCACGCCAGCCACCTGGTGCGCGACGACGACCGGTGGCTGGTCGCCACCAGCACCTGGGGCGACTTCGACAAGGAGCGCCACCCCCGCGTCGGCGTCACCCTGGCCCGCACCGCGGCCGACCTGCTCACCGGCACCCACGTGCTCGACACCGAGCCGCTGGCCCTGCCCACCGACGGGCTGGCCTCGGTCGGCACGTGGGACCCCCACCTGGTGCGCACCGACGACGGCTGGCTGGTGGGCTTCGTCTCGGCGCGGCGGTTCTTCCAGTTCCACCCCGCGCTGGCCGGCGGCCCCACCCTCGACGACCTCCGCCTCCTCGGGGCGGCGGGCGACCGCCGGGCCACCGAGGGCACCACGCTGGTGCGCCTCGACGAGGGCTGGCGGGTGCTGGCCAGCGACGGTCGCGACGGCCGCCGGGGGCAGCGCGAGCGCTACCCGGCGTTCGACCTCACGATGCGCGAGGTGGGCGCGCTCGACGCGCCGTACCCGACCAACCTGCCGTGGCCGACGCTGCTCCGGCACGGCGAGGGGTGGCTGATGGTCGCGTTCAACGGGCGACCGGTCGGCGGCCGGCTGGTGGGCTACGGCAGCCACGGCGACGTGGTGGTGCTGCGCAGCGTCGGCCGGTGACTCAGTCGGTGACGGCCAGCAGCGGCCGGACGGCGTGCCGGGCCTGGTGGATGCGCGACTTCACGGTGCCGAGCGGGATGTCGAGCAGCCGGGCGATCTCGTTGTAGTCGAGCTGCTGCACGTCGCGCAGCACCAGCGGCTCGACCAGCTCGGGCCGGTCGGCGCCCACCACCTCCAGCGCCTCGAGCAGGTCCAGGCGGCTACCGGCGATGACGCTGGTGGTGCGCGGGTCGGCGCTGACCGGGAGCTCGTCGGTCAGCCGCTCGCCGGCCCGGCGCTTCAGGGTGCGGTAGGTCATCCGGGCGCTGTTGGAGGCCACCGCGTGCAGCCACGTGGTGAACCGGCTGCGCCCGTCGAACTGCCCGATCTTGGTCGCCACCAGCAGCAGCGCGTCCTGGGCAGCCTCCTCGGCGTCCTGGGGGAAGAGCAGCATCCGGCCGCAGATCCGCCGCACCCGCGGCTGGACGGCGGCGAGCAGGTCCTCGAGCGCCTGCCGGTCGCCGGCGGCGGCTCGGCTCGCGAGCTCCTCGACGTCGGCGGGGTCCTCGGTCACTCGTGGCACGATACCGCCGTGCCCCTGCCCGAACGCCTCGGCCGGCTGCGCCGGGTCGACCGGCTCGGTGCGGGTGGCTTCTCGACCGTCTGGCTCTACCACGACGACCAGCTGGACTCCCACGTCGCCGTGAAGGCGCTGGCCGAGAACTGGGCCCAGCGGCTCGACGTGCGCGAGCGCTTCCTCGAGGAGGCGCGGATCCTGCGCCGCGCCGACTCCGACCACATCGTGCGGGTCTACGACATCGGCGAGGTCGACGCGACGCCGTACTTCGTGATGACCTGGGCCGACCGCGGCACCCTGGCCGACCGGCTCGACGACGCCCCGATGCCGTTCAGCGCGGTCGCCGACCTCGTCGCCCAGGCGGGCGCGGGCCTGGCGGTGCTGCACGAGCACGGCGTCGTGCACCGCGACGTGAAGCCGCAGAACCTGCTGCTGCGCAGCGCCGGCACGGCCGGCGAGCGGCTGCTGGTGGCCGACCTGGGTGTCGCCAAGGCGATGCTGCACGCCAGCGGGCTGACCCAGGTGGTGGGCACCCCCGCCTACATGGCGCCCGAGCAGGCGACCGGCGGCGGGGTCGACGTCCGCGCCGACGTGCACGCGCTGGCCGCGGTGGCGTACCAGATGCTCACCGGGCGGCTGGCCCGCAGCGGACCGATCAGCTCGCTGGCCGCGGCCGAGCGGCCGGTGCCGCCCTCGGCGTACGTCGCGGTGCCGGCCGCGGTCGACGACGTGCTGCTCGGCGCCCTCGACCCCGACCCCGAGCGCCGACCCGGCGACGTGCGCCGGTTCGTCGACGACCTGCGCCGGGCGCTTCCGGGCGACCTGCCGGTCTCGGTGCACCACCCGACCCGGCTGGCGCCCGCGGCCGAACCGACCGTCGGCCCCTCGCCGGCGTCCACCGGACGACCGGTGGCGACCGCACTGCTGTTCGCGCTGGTCCTCGCGGGGTCGTTCGGCGCGGCCTGGGCCGTCACCGCCCTGCTGCGCTAGCGGCAGCGGGATCCGCGAGGGTCAGTCGCGTCCGTCAGTCGCGTCGGGGCTCGTAGTCGGCCCACTCGTCGGGGGCGTCCGACTCGACGTCGTCCTTCTCCCCGCCGTGCAGCTCGCGCGCCAGCGCCGAGAGGTCCGTCTCGTGAGTCCGGTACTTCAGGTCGCGTGCGACCTTCGTCTGCTTCGCCTTAGCTCGGCCGCGGCCCATAGGGTCCAGCCCCCTCGCTCGCTTGGCCGGGGCACCGTGGCTCCCGGACTAGAAAGGTATGTCGTGGGAGCAACGCTACCCAATGACCGGGTGTTCCCGCACACCGGCGGGCCGAATTGGGCCCCGCGGTGACCGAAGTCGCAGGAAAGTGCGGGCGACCGGTCACCAACCGGGGTGCTGGCCGGTCAGCACCGCCCGGCCGGCGGTGTCGCTGCCGGCCACGGCGACCTGTCCCGCGGGCCACGCGGCGACGTCGTGCTCGGCCAGCAGCGCGACGGCGGCGTCGACCTCGCCGGGCGGCAGCAGTGCCACCATGCCCACGCCGCAGTTGAGGGTCATCTCGAGGTCGGGCTGGGAGACCTCGCCGACCCGGCGGACCAGGTCGAAGACCGGTGCGGGGGTCCACGACGAGCGGTCGAGGGTGGCGGTCAGCTCGACGGGCAGCACCCGCTCGAGGTTGCCGGCCAGGCCGCCACCGGTGACGTGGCACAGCGCGTGCACCTCGGTGCGCTCGGCCAGCGCCAGGCAGGCCCGGGTGTAGATCCGGGTGGGCTCGAGCAGCTCCTCGCCGAGGGTGCGGCCGAGCTCGGGGACGTCGCGGTCGAGCGCCCAGCCGGCCTGCTCGAGGAGTACGTGGCGCACCAGCGAGTAGCCGTTGGAGTGCAGCCCGCTCGAGGCCATCGCCAGCACGACGTCGCCCGGCCGGACCCGGCCCGGCCCCAGCAGCCGGTCGGCCTCGACGACGCCGGTCGCGGCGCCCGCGACGTCGTACTCGTCGGGGTCGAGGAGGCCGGGGTGCTCGGCGGTCTCGCCACCCACCAGCGCGCAGCCGGCGGCCACGCAGGCCTCGGCGATGCCCTTGACGATCGCGGCGATCCGCTCGGGGACGACGCGGCCGGTGGCGATGTAGTCGGTCATGAACAGCGGCTCGGCGCCGCAGACCACGAGGTCGTCGACGACCATGCCGACCAGGTCGAAGCCGATGGTGTCGTGGACGTCCATCGCCTGGGCGATCGCGACCTTGGTGCCGACGCCGTCGGTGGACGTGGCGAGCAGCGGCCGCTGGTAGCGGGTGAGCGCGGAGGCGTCGAAGAGCCCCGCGAAGCCGCCCAGGCCGCCGATCATCTCCGGGCGTCGGGCCTTGTCGACCCACACCTTCATCAGCTCGATGGCCTTGTCGGCGGCCTCGATGTCGACGCCGGCGCGGGCGTAGGCGTTGCCGGGCTCGGGTGCTGCGGTCACGTCCGGCCTCTCGGGGTGGTGGGTGCTCACGGGTTGTTGAGGACCGGGAGCGCCTTGCCCAGCGTGGGCGAGGACAGCGTGGCCTCGAGCAGGTGCTTGCCGAGCAGGGACTCGTCGGGGAGCGCGACGGGGTACTCGCCGGTGAAGCAGGCCTGGCAGAGCGAGGACGCCGGCTGGCCGGTGGCGGCGATCATGCCCTCGAGCGAGATGTAGCCCAGGCTGTCGGCGCCGACGCTCGCCGCGATCTCGTCGCCGTCGAGGCCGTTGGCGATGAGCTCGGCGCGGGTCGCGAAGTCGATGCCGTAGAAGCACGGCCACTTGACCGGCGGGCTCGAGATCCGCACGTGCACCTCGAGCGCCCCGGCCTCGCGGAGCATCCGCACCTGGGCGCGCTGGGTGTTGCCGCGCACGATCGAGTCGTCGACGACGACCAGCCGCTTGCCGCGCACCATGTGCTCGAGGGCATTGAGCTTGAGCCGGATGCCGAGCTGGCGCAGGGTCTGGCTCGGCTGGATGAACGTGCGGCCGACGTAGGCGTTCTTGACGAAGCCCTGGCCGAACGGGATCCCGCTCTCCTCGGCGTAGCCGGCGGCGGCGGGGGTGCCCGACTCCGGCACCGGCATCACCAGGTCGGCCTCGACCGGGAACTGGCGGGCCAGCTCGCGACCCATCTCGACCCGGGCCTGGTGGACGCTGCGGCCGCTGATGGTGGCGTCGGGTCGGGCGAGGTAGACGTACTCGAAGACGCAGCCCTTGCGCGCGGGCTCGGCGAACTTGTGGGAGCGCAGCCCCTGCTCGTCGATGGCGATCATCTCGCCGGGCTCGACCTCGCGGACCACGCTCGCACCGATGGTCGCCAGCGCGGCGTCCTCGGAGGCGACGACCCAGCCGCGGTCGAGCCGTCCGAGCACCAGGGGGCGGATGCCCTGGGGGTCGCGGGCGGCGTAGAGGGTGTCCTCGTTCATCCAGACGAACGAGAAGGCGCCGCGCAGCAGCGGCAGCACCTCCAGCGCCCGCTGCTCCAGCGAGGTGTCCGGGTGGTGGGCGAACAGCGCCGTGACCAGGCTGGTGTCGTTGGTCGACGGCTCCTGCGGCCGGGTGTGGAGCTCGAGCTCGTCGTCGGGCCCGGGCAGGGCGTCGACCATCTCGGCGAGCTCGTGGGTGTTGATCAGGTTGCCGTTGTGGCCGAGCGCGATCGAGCCGTCTGCGGTGGGGCGGAACGTCGGCTGCGCGTTCTGCCACGTCGAGGCGCCGGTGGTCGAGTAGCGGGAGTGGCCGATCGCGAGGTGGCCCTTGAGCGACTCGAGGGTGGTCTCGTCGAAGACCTGCGAGACCAGGCCCATGTCCTTGTAGACCAGGATCTGGCGGCCGTTGCTCACCGCGATGCCGGCGGACTCCTGGCCACGGTGCTGGAGGGCGTAGAGGCCGAAGTAGGTCAGCTTGGCGACGTCCTCACCCGGGGCCCAGACGCCGAAGACGCCGCACGCGTCCTGGGGCCCCTTCTCCTGCGGATCGAGGTCGTGGGTGAGCCGGCCGTCGCCGCGCCGCCGGGACCTGCCACTGCTGCTCACGTAGGGCACGAGGCCATCGTACGGGGCCGGGACGGGCGTCATGAAACGACGGCGACCCCGTCTCCCCCGCACGTAGGATGCCCGAGACACCATCTCCCGAGGTTCCGCATGCCCGAGCACGACCCCGGCCCCACCGTCGACGTCCCCCGGGACGCCGCGCTCCCGGGCGTCGCCACCTCGAGCGTGTCGTGGGTCGACGACGAGACCCGGGAGGTGCTGCACCTCATCGCCGAGGGCATCACCGAGCTCGTCGGCTTCGGCGTCGCCGCGATCAGCATCGCGCGCGGCGACGAGTTCGAGGTGGTCGCGGTGGCCGGCAGCGAATCGGCCCGCGAGCAGCTGCTGGGCAGCCGCTCGAAGATCGAGATCCTGCTCGTCGAGCTGGCCCGCGCCGACGACTGGGGGATGTTCAAGTTCATCCCCCACGACCGGCTCGGCAACGACATGACCACCTGGGGCTGGGTGCCCGACGTCGAGCCGATCGACGCCCCGGACGCCTGGCACCCGCTCGACATGCTGGTCGCCCCGCTGCACGACCAGGACGGCGCGCTGCGCGGCCTGGTGGCCATCGACCTGCCGACCGACGGCCTGCGCCCCTCGCAGTCGCAGCGGCGGCTGCTGAACAAGTACGCCGCGCAGACCGGTCGCGCGATCCTGGTCTCGCTCGAGCGCGAGGTGCTCACCGAGCAGCTCGAGACCGCCCGGGCGGCGCGCAACGCCGTCCGCGACGCCTCGGCCGAGCTGACGCTGTCGACGCTGCTCGACGAGTGCCAGCCGGCCCTGGTCAGGGGCTTCCGCGCCCGGGGGATGTGGATCCAGACCTTCGGCGAGGACGGCGCCGGCAACCAGGGCGCCATCCACTCCAACGGCGGGTTCGACGTCGCCGTGCCGCCCGCGCTGGTGTCGATCGCCGAGCGGGCCGCCGGTGCCGCGTGGCGGGCCCAGCGGGTCGACCTCGTCTCGCGCCGCCACCGGGTCGGCACCGAGATCACCGAGGCCGAGACCAACCTGATCCTGTCGTTCCTCGAGGGCATCGGGATCGGGTCGATCCTGTTCGTGCCGATCGGTTCGGGGCAGGAGTGCCTGGGCAACTTCGTGCTGACCCGCGGCCTCCACGACCCCGCCTGGACCCGCGCCTCCACCGACGTCGCCCTCGACGTGGGGCACGACCTCGGCCGCGCGATCGTCAACGCCCGCGCCTACGAGCGGGAGCAGCAGCTGGTGCGCGAGCTCCAGGCCCTCGACTCCTACAAGAGCCAGCTGATCGCGACGGTCTCGCACGAGCTCAAGACCCCGATCACCGCCATCCAGGGCAACCTCGAGCTCCTCGAGCAGACCCTCGAGGAGATCGACCCCGACGCCCGGCAGGGGCTCGACGCCATCGACCGCGGCGCCCGCCGTCTGGTGCGCGTGGTCGAGGACCTCCTCCTGCTGGCCAAGGTCGGCGACCCCGGCAACCCGCTCATCCCCTCCCCGGTCGACCTCCGGCCCATCGTCGACGACGTCCGCGAGCTCACCGCCGTCGCCGCCCAGCGCCGCGACCTCACGGTCGTCGTCGAGGCGCCGCCCGACCCGGTGGTCGCGATCGGCGACTCCGGCGAGCTCGACCGGGTGGTCAACAACCTGGTGAGCAACGCGGTGAAGTACACCCCCGAGGGCCGGACCATCCGGGTCACGCTGCATCGCGAGGCCGACGAGATCGTGCTGAGCTGCATCGACGAGGGCATCGGCATCTCGCCCACCGACCAGACCCGCCTCTTCGACGAGTTCTTCCGCTCCACCAACCCCCAGGCGCTGGCCCAGCCCGGCACCGGTCTCGGCCTGACGATCGTCGACCGGATCGTCGCGCGCCACGGCGGCCGGATCGAGGTCGAGTCGGAGCTCGGCGCCGGCAGCACCTTCCGGGTGCGGCTGCCCGCCTCCGGTTGACCCCGGCGAACCCGGGCCGGCGGCTTCTGCGTCGACCCGGCGCTTGTCGACGCCCGGCTGTGTCGACCCGGCGTCAATTGACGCCGGGTCGGCGATCCCCGGCGTGAACGAGCGCCGGGTCGGCGATCAGCGGCGGCGACGGCGGCCGAGCAGCACGGCACCCAGCGCGCCGAGGCCGACCAGTCCGGCGACCACCCACGGCCAGCCGGGACGCAGCGTCTCCTCCTCGACCACCGGCGCGGGGTCGGGTAGGGGGTCGGGCTCGGGCTCCGCGGCCGGGGAGGCCGGGGGCGGGTCGAGCAGCGCGCGGACGTCGTCCGGCAGGCGGAAGCGCAGCACCGGCGCCTCGTGGCCCTCGGAGGAGAGGAAGATCCGGCCCGTGTCGTCGACCGCCAGCCCCTCCCCCTGCTGCTGCGGCGGCAGCGGCACGGTGGCGACCTCCTCCAGGCCGGGGAAGGTGTAGACCCGGGCGCGGACGTAGTCGCGCAGCACCAGGTGGCGCCCGTCGGGCAGGAACGCGCCGTCGGTGGCCCAGGCGAGCGCGTCGCCCAGCTCGACCAGCCGGTTGGGGGCGTCGGGGTCGAGGCGCCGAGGTACGGCGAAGACCCGGCCACCGAACAGCTCCTTGGTGACGACGAGCAGCTCGCCGGTGGCGGGGTGGGCGAGCAGGGTCTCGGCGTTGTGGGGGCCGTCGGGGTAGACGAGGTCGTAGACGGTGGGGTCGACCTCGCGGTCGCCCTCGCCGACCGGCACCCGGGCCAGCTGCACGGCGTCGCGGCGCTCGAGGTTGTCGCCGACGTCGGCGACCCAGACCTCTCCCGGACCCGCGGGCGCCAGGGCCTCCACGTCGGTGGGGTCGTCGGCCCAGCGGGTCACACCGACGGTGTCTCCGGTGCGCGGGTCGACGGCGAAGACCCGACCCTCGTCGCCGGAGTCGTTGGTGGTGACGAACAGCCCGTCCTCGACCACCAGCCCGCTCGACTCGTCGATGGCGGGGTCGGTGAACGTCGTGACGACCGCGCGCTCCTCGGTGGGCGCGGCGACGGCGGCGAGCACGAACGGCACCACCATCGCCCCGGCCAGGAAGCGCTCGGCCATCACACCTCCGCGAGCAGCGCGGCGAGCCGGGGCTCGATCCCCCAGGTGGTGACCAGGTCGTCGTACTCCTTGCGGACGCCGCCGCCGGCGACCGGCCGACCGGTGCGCACCGCGCGCAGCAGGGTGTTGCGCGGCGTGTGCTGGCTCTCCACGAACTGCACGACGTCGACGCGGTAGCCCTGCTGGCGCAGCAGCGAGGCGCGCAGGGCGTCGGTGAGGGTGTCGGCCAGCCGCTCGCGGAGGATGCCGTGGCGGGTGAGCATGGCGTACGGCGCCGGCGTGGCCGCGCGTCGCAGCTGGGCCGCCACGTCGTGGTGGCAGCACGGCGCGGCGAGCACCAGCGGGGCGTCCCAGCCGATGGCGCGGGCGAGCGCCTCGTCGGTGGCGGTGTCGCACGCGTGCAGCGCCAGCACCACCTCGGGGGCCGGGTCGAGCTCGGCCCCGAGGATCGATCCGACCGCGAACTCGGCGGCGACGCCGAGCTCGGCCGCGACGGCGCTGTTGTGCTCGCGCGACTGCTCCTTGACGTCGACGCCGGTGACGACGACCGGCAGCCCGCGCACCCCGGTGAGGAAGCGCTGGGCGGCGAAGGTGAGGTAGGCGTTGCCGCAGCCGAGGTCGGCGATCCGGAGCGGCTCGTCGTCGGTGGGCCGGCGCAGCGCGCCGCGGTCGAGCGCGTCGGTGATCGCCGCGTCGAGCTGGCGCAGGAACTCCTCGACCTGGCGGTACTTCGACTGGCGGCTCGGCTTGAGCCGGCCCCGGGCGTCGGTGAGGCCGAGGGCGCGGAAGACCGGGTCGTCCTCGGCGAGCAGCCGCTCCTTGTCGCGGTCGTGGCCGCGGTCGGCGGCGAGCGGCTCGGCGCGGTCGGCGGAGTGGACGACCGCCTCGTGCTTCTTGGTGACCCGCAGCTGGTGGGCCTGCGTCGTGGTGTCGACGTGCCAGTTGCCGAACGGCTCGTCGAGCAGCGCGTCGACGGCCTCGCGGGCGGGCTCGCCGACGAGGTGGTTGGCGGTGTGGGCCTGGGTCTCGTCGTAGGCGGTGACCTGGAGGTGGCGGCCGGCCTTGAGGTCGACGTAGCGCAGCTCGACCCGCCGCCAGCGGGGCTGCATGCCCTTGCGCCGGCCCGAGCCGACGGCGCGCACGAGCTGGTCGGGGTCGAGCAGGTGGGCCCGCATCATCGCCAGCCCGCGCAGCAGCGGCTCGCTCACGGGACCACCGCCGCGACGACCACCACCACGAGCAGCGCCAGCAGGGCGAGGCTGATCACGAGTCGGCGGTGGCGCGGGTTCACCGCTCGAGTCTAGAAGCGAGCAGCTCGGCCAGGTGCATCGTGGGCGTCCCCGCGAGGTCGTCGAGCTGCACCCGGCACGACATGCCGTCGGCCAGCACGACGGCGTCCGGCTGGGCGCGCAGGGCGGGCAGCAGGTGGGTCTCGGCCACGGCGACCGAGACCTCGTAGTGGCCCTTCTCCATGCCGAAGTTGCCGGCCAGGCCGCAGCAGCCCGCGACCTTGGTCACGGTGGCGCCGGCCCGGGTGAGCAGCGCCTGGTCGGCGGCCCAGCCGATGATGGCGTGCTGGTGGCAGTGCGGCTGGGCGACGACCTCGACGCCGGTGAGGTCCGGCAGCGGCAGGTCGAGGCGGGTGACGAGCTCGGCGAAGCTCAGCACCCCCTCGGCGACCCGCACCGCGCGCTCGTCGCTGGTGAGCTCGACCGCGTCGCTGCGCAGGGTGGCCAGGCACGACGGCTCGAGGCCGACGACCGGCACGCCGCTGTCGACGTACGCGGCGAGGGTCTCGACCGTGCTGCCGACGATCCGGCGGGCGCGGTCGAGCTGGCCGGTGGTGACCCAGGTCAGGCCGCAGCAGGCGCGCTCCTTGATCACCCGCACGGTGAGGCCCTGCGCCTCGAGGAACCGGACGGCGGCGTGCCCGCTCTGGGGCAGGAAGTGGTCGGTGAACGAGTCGGCCCAGATCCAGACGTCGGGGGTGACGTCGTCGCGCAGCCGGGCGGTCGTCGCCGAGCGGCGCAGGGTGCGGGTGGCGAAGCGGGGCAGCGAGCGGCGCTGGTCGATGCCGGCGAGCGCGCGGGCGGCCGACGCCAGCGGCTTGACCCGCAGGGTGGCGTTGGCGAACGGCGCGACGGGCGCGGTCAGGCGGGCCCACTTCGGCAGCTGGCCGAGCAGGCGGTGGCTGAGCGGGCGCCGCTCGGTGGTGTCGGGACCGTCGTAGCGCTGGTGGAGCGCCTCGGCCTTGTACGTCGCCATGTCGACCCCGGTCGGGCAGTCGGACGCGCAGCCCTTGCAGGCCAGGCAGAGGTCGAGCGCCTCGGCGACGGCCGGGTCGCCCAGCCCCTGCACGAGCGAGCCGTCGAGCGCCTCCTGGAGCACCCGGGCCCGGCCGCGGGTCGAGTCCTTCTCCTCGTGGGTCGCCAGGTAGGACGGGCACATCACGCCGCCGGTGCGGGGCGCCACGCACTTGCCGACGCCGGTGCAGCGGTGGACGGCGTTGCCGAAGGTGCCGCCGTCGTGCACGAGCTCGAGGGCCGCGCGCACCGGTCGGCGCGGCCGCACCGGCCGCAGCGCGGCGTCGAGTGGGTCGGGGTCGACGATGTTGCCGGGGTTGAGCAGCCCGTCGGGGTCGCACACCGCCTTGGCCGCGGCGAAGAGCCGGATCGACTCCTCGTCGTACATCAGCGGGAGCAGCTCGGAGCGGGCCCGGCCGTCGCCGTGCTCGCCCGACAGCGAGCCGCCGTACTTCTGCAGCCCCATCGCGCCGGCGGTGAGGAAGTCGCGGAAGACCTGCGGCCCGCGGTCGTCGCCGGGGGCGAACGGGAAGTCGATGCGCACGTGCACGCAGCCGTCACCGAAGTGTCCGTAGGGCACCCCGTCGAGGTCGTGGGCCTTGAGCAGCTCGTCGAAGTCGCGCAGCCAGGCACCGAGGTGCTCGGGCGGCACGGCGGCGTCCTCCCAGCCCGAGAACGCCGGCCGGGTGAGGCTGCGCGCGGCGAGCCCGGCGCCGTCCTCGCGGATCCGCCAGAGCGCAGCCGCCTCGGCGGGGGCGGCGACGACGCGGTGGCCGAGGGCGCCTGCGGCGGCGGTGAGGGTGGTGGCGAGCGAGGCGGCGTCGGCGCCGGCCACCTCGACGAAGAGCCAGCCGGCGCCCGGCGGCAGCTCGGGCACGGCGCCGCCCTTGGCGCGGACCAGGTCGACGATGCGCGCGTCCAGCCCCTCGCACGCGATCAGCCGACCGGGGGCCGCGGCGAGCAGCGCCGGCACGGCGTCGGCCGCCTCGGGCATCGAGGGGTAGCCGAGCACCAGCAGCAGTCGGTCGTCCTCGTCGACGACCAGCCGGACGGTCGCGTCGAGCACCAGCCCGAGGGTGCCCTCGGAGCCGACCAGGAACCGGTCGACGCGGCGGCCGTGCTCGGGCAGCAGGTGCTCGAGGGAGTAGCCGCTGACCTGGCGGGTGAACCGGCCGAAGTGGGTGCGCACGTGGCCGAGGTGGTCGTCGACGAGGCCGGTGAGGGCGGTCGCGGCTGCGCCGCCTGCGGCACCCGGCCCGAGCTCGGCGACCTCGCCGGTGCCGAAGACGACGCGCATCGACTCGACGTTGTCGACCGTGCGGCCGTAGCCCAGTGCTCGCGACCCGCAGGCGTTGTTGCCGATCATCCCGCCAATCGTGCAGCGCGGGTGGGTCGAGGGGTCCGGCCCGAACCGCAGCCCGTGGGGCGCGGCGGCGCGCTGGAGGTCGGCGTGCACGACGCCGGGCTGCACCCGGGCGGTGCGCGCGTCGGGGTCGACCTCGAGCACGTCGCGCAGGTGGCGCACGGTGTCGACGACGATGCCCGGCCCGACGGCGTTGCCGGCGATGGAGGTACCGGCGCCCCGCATGGTGACGGGCACGCCGGTGGCGCGGGCGGCGTCGAGGACCGCGAGGATCTCGTCGGTGGCCCGGGGACGCACCACGACCTGCGGCACCACCCGGTAGAGGGAGGCATCGGAGCTGTAGAGCGCCCGGGCGAGGGCCGAGTCGTCGACGTCCGCCAAGCCCCGGCGCCGCAGCTCCGCGACGACCTCGGGAGCGGTCGCGGCAGCCGGTGACGTCACGTCACCAGTGTTCCATCGACCCCCGGAACACCGACGCGAGGTCCTCGTCCGTGGGACTCCTCGGCGCGGTCGCCAGCAGGCGCTGCTGCTGCACCGCGCCCGCGACCAGGGCGTCGACGTCGGCGTCACCGAAGCCGACCGCGGCCAGGCCGTTGGGGATGCCGACGTCCTGCATGAGCGCGGTGAGCACCCCGGGCAGCAGGTCGGGCCCGTCGCCGGTCGCGTCGGGGTCGAGCAGCCGGGCGGCGCGCACGTGGCGGGCGGGGTCGGCCTCGAAGGTGAACCGGAACGCCTCCGGGGCGGTCAGCGACACCGCCATGCCGTGGGGGACGATCGGCTCGCCGTCGGGGTAGCCCTCGGGCCGGAAGTCGCGCACCCGACCGGCGATCGGGTAGGCGTTGGCGTGGGGGATGTGCACCCCGGCGTTGCCGAAGCCGAGGCCGGCGAACGTCGCCGCGAGCGCCATCTCGTCGCGGGCCACCTCGTCGGAGCCGTCGCGGACCGCGCGCCGGAACGAGCCGGCGAGCAGTCCCATCGCCCGCTCCGACCAGAGGTCGGAGATCGGGTTGGCGCCGCAGTACGGCACCCGCTGCTCGGGCCGCTTGGCGTCGAAGTCGCCGTACCACTTGGCGGTGTAGCTCTCCAGTGCGTGGCAGAGGATGTCCATCCCGGCCGCGGCGGTGACCATCGGCGGCTGGGTGGCGGTCAGCGACGGGTCGACCACCGCCAGCCGGGGCCGGAGCGCGGGGTGGGAGATGCCGGTCTTGACGTGCAGGGAGAGCACGTCGAGCACGCAGATGGTGGTGCTCTCGCTGCCGGTGCCGGTGGTGGTGGGGATCGCGACCAGCGGCAGCAGCGGTTCGACCGGGTCGAGCGCCCGGCCGACGGGTGCGTTGACGTAGTCCATGAGCTCGCCGGGGTTGGTGAGCAGGAGGTCGACGGCCTTGGCGGTGTCGATGCTCGACCCGCCCCCGATCGCGACGACCGCGTCGAACGGCCCCGCCGCCCGCGCGAACTCGATCGCCTCGGCCATCGAGGCGTCGGTGGGCTCGACCCGCACGCCGTCGTACGTCGTCACCTCGAGGCCGCGGGCCGTGAGCTGGTCGGCGACCCGCTGCGGGCTGCCGGTCGCCGCGACCCCTGGGTCGGTCACCACCAGCACCCGCCTCACCCCCCAGCCCTGCAGGTCGTGGCCCACCTCGTCGGCGGCCCCCCGGCCGAACTTGAGGGCGGGCGCGGCGTAGGTGAAGACGGTCTCGCTCACCCCGCCGACCCTAGTGCGGGGGTGCTGGGGTCGTCAGTGGGCGCGGCGCACAGGGCGGGGGGTGGTTTCCCCGGTGAACCGGGGAAACCCTGACTTCTCGGCCGGAGTTCTGGCCGACCAGTCGTAGTTCTGGCCGAGAAGTACGCCGCGCGCGGCGGTCTCAGCGCATGCGTCGGGCCAGGGCGACGGTGACCAGCTCGCGCACCGGGTAGCGCTCGGAGCCCACCTCGGCCAGCGGCACCCAGGCCACCGCGTCGGTCGTGCCGTCGATCTCGGCGACCCGGGGCTCGCTGCCGGGCGGGACGGCCGCGGCGAAGACGAGCTGGACGGCGTGGAAGTCCTCGTGGCGACCCGACGGCGCGGTGCCCTCGAAGTGGGCGTCGGCGACGTCGAGCACCTCGCCGACCTCGGCGACCAGCCCGGTCTCCTCCGCCACCTCGCGGGCCGCGGCAGCGCGCGGCGACTCGCCGTGCTCGATGCCGCCTCCGGGCAGGCTCCAGGTGCCGGGGTGGGGGCCCCGCACCGAATGGCGCACCAGCAGCACCCGGTCGCCGTCGACCACCAGCGCGTGGGCGGAGACCCGCTGCAGCCGGGCCGGACGGTGCACCGCCAGCGCCTCGCCCACGAGCGCCACCGTCGGCACGGTCCCGTCGAGGACGTCGGCGAGCGGCTTCCACGCCGCCTCCATGGTCGACCCGTCGACCTCCTGCACCTCCGGCGCCGGCGCGTCCGGCGCGACCCACCCGTCGTACACGATCCGCACCGACCACGCGTCGACCCTCCGCCCACCCCGCCAGGCCGACGGCTGGTGGCTCGAGAAGACCCGCACCTCGTCGCCCACCTCGACGTCGAGCCCGGTCTCCTCGTGCACCTCGCGCACCACCGCGTCACGGGGATCCTCGCCGTGCTCGATGCCGCCGCCCGGCAGCGTCCACAGCTCGTCAGGGGTCAGCCGCTCGGCCAGCCGGCTCAGCAGGATGCGGTCGCCGCGGACGATGACGGCGTACGCCGCCACCCGCTGCGTCCGGCGGCCCCCACGGCCGCTCCTCCCGCTTCCCTGAGCCACTCCCCGACCCTATGCGTCTGCTCCTCCATCGCCGACCCGGCGCTTGTTGTCTCCGCGGTGGTTGCGGAGGGCTTTCGTCTCACCGGGGTCACGAGTGAAGGACTTCGTCCTTCCTCAAGCAGCGGTCGGTCCCTCACGTGCGTCTGTGGAACCGGACCGTGCCGGTGGGCAGGTAGGTCGTCCGGTACGTCGGGTCGTGGGCGCGTTGGTGGTGTGAGGGGCAGAGGAGGACGCCGTCGCGGAGGTCGGTCCTGCCGCCGTCGGTCCAGCGGGTCTTGTGGTGGGCCTCGCAGGTCGACGCTGGCCGGTCGCAACCCTCGCTGCGGCAGGTCTTCTGCTGCAGGCCGAGCGCGATGCGCTGCGGGGTGGTGAACAGTCGTCGGGTGCGGCCGAGGTCGAGGACCTGGGACCGCGCATCGAGGACGGCGGGGATGAGTCCGGCTTCGCAGGCAAGCCTGCGGGCGGCGCCGGGGCTGATCCGGGTGCCGGTGTCGAGCTCGCAGGCGGCGAGCCGGCCTTCCAGCACCGCCAGCGGGATGGTCACGACGACGGTGGCGTTCACGCCCCCGCGCTGCGGCAGGGCGTCTGCGGGGTAGCGGAGGATGTAGTCGCAGAACGCCTGCCCCAGCGACTGCGAGGTCACCTTCTCGTGGGTCAGCGCCGCGTGGGCGAACAGCGCCTTCTTCAAAGCTTCGGCGTGCATCGTCGGGATCACGAACCGGCCGTGGGTTCGGCCCTCGCCGTCGTCGAGCATGGTGAGCTTGCAGGCCTTCTCGGCCTCGCGCTCCTCCCTGGCCAGCGCGGCTGCTTCGGCCGCTTCGCCGACCTCGGGGCAGACGATGTCAAGGATCCGGTTGCCGAGGACGATCAGGTCCTTGGCGTCGTGCTGCTGGGCCAGCTCGACGAGCTTGACCTGTGCCTGCTCGCGGATCTGCGGGTCGGTGTCGTCGGGGAGCTTGTCGATCGCGCGGGCGATGACCTCGGCCTGCTCCAGCAGCAGCTCACCGCGTCCAAGCGCTTGCGCGACGGTAGGCATGGTGTCGAGCTGTTCTGCCAGCCGCATCGTCCTGGCGGTCTCGCGGCGGGTCGCGCGGGTGGCGACCGCGAGCCACGCCGCGGTGCTGGTGGCGCCGGAGGCGGCTTCGACCTTCTGGGTCTGGGCGTGCCTGGCGACCCTCAGCTTCAGCGCCGCCACCTGGGACTCGAGCTTGGCGATCTCGGTGAGGGTCTCGGCGGCCTCAGGTGCCTGCATGCTCCACAGCGGCAGCTCCCCGACCGCGCCCAGCGTGGCGCGCACCTCCGCGACGGCACGCGAGATGCGGTGCCGTCCGTGGGGTGTGACCTTCGCTGTCATGCCTCTACCCAAGCACCGACCACCGACAGTCCCCGGCCTGGTTTCCGCGTTGCCCACAACGGGATTCGGGGTTGTGACCCGATCGTTACCTTGCTCGCCGGTGGTCGAGGAAGTCGCGCTAGCGACTGTCTCGAAACCCCCGCCGGCCGACCGCCCTCCGTCCCCCACGGATGCGGACTCGGGTATCGCCGACCCGTCGTCAATTGACGACGGCTCGGCGAAACCTGGGTTGCCCGCGGGTGGTTGCGGGAGGACGTTCGGCTCACCGGGTTTCGAGACAGGCGTTGCACGCCTTCCTCAACCAGCGGTGGGTACGAGCGAGCGCCCGCGCAGGCTGGCGGCGCGAGCTTGCGAGTGCCGGCAGTGCGCCGTACCAGCAGGCCGACCGAGGCTCGCAGTCAAGGACGCCGAAGGCGCCGCAGGGAATCCTTGACAGCGAGCGTCGGCCTGCTAGCCGCGCGGGCGCCCCGAGTCACCACGGGAGTGACCCGAGTCCCGAGCCAGGGAGGGCGTTTGGCTCGCCGGGTTTCGAGGCTCGTCGCTAGCGCTCCTCACACCTCAACCAGCGCCGGGCGCTGCTGCCGGTGGTTGAGGAAGTCGCGCTAGCGACTGTCTCGAAACCCCCGCAGGCCGAACACCCTGCCGCCCCCACGGATGCGGACTCGGGTATCGCCGAGCCGTCGTCAACTACCGCCGGCTCGGCGAAACCTGGGTTGCCCGCCGGAGGGTTGCCGGAGGGCTGCCGGCTCACCGGGCTTCGAGACAGGACTTCGTCCTTCCTCAACCAGCGGTCCACGAAGCCCGCGCAGTGCTGGCGGCGCGAGCTTGCGAGTGCCGGCAGTGCGCCGTCGTACCTGGTCGACCGAGGCTCGCGGTCAAGGACGCCGAAGGCGCCGCAGGGAATCCTTGACGGCGAGCGTCGGCCTGCTAGGCGCGCGGGCGCCCCGAGTCACCACGGGAGTGAGCCGAATCCCGAGCAAGGAAGGGCGTTCGGCTCACCGGGTTTCGAGGCTCGTCGCTAGCGCTCCTCGCACCTCAACCAGCGCCCGGTGGTTGAGGAAGTCGCGCTAGCGACTGTCTCGAAACCCCCGCACCGAATGCCCTCCCGCAACCGCCAGATGCGCATCGGGGTTGCGCCGACCCGGCGTTAATTAACGACGGCTCGGCGAAACCTGGGTTGCCCGCCGGGTGGTTGCGGGAGGGCGTTCGTCTCACCGGGTTTCGAGACGGGACTTCGTCCCTCCTCAACCAGCGGTGGGTACGAGCGCCCGCGCACTGCTGGCGGCGCCAGCTTGCAAGTGCCGGCAGTGCGCCGTACAGCAGGCAGACCGAGGCTCGCGGTCAAGGACGCCGAAGGCGCCGCAGGGAATTCTTGACGGCGAGCGTCGGCCTGCTAGCCGCGCGGGCGCCCCGAGTCACCACGGGAGTGGCCCAACGCCCGAGCGAGGGGAGGGCGTTCGCACTCACCGGGTTTCGAGGCTCGTCGCTAGCGCTCCTCGCACCTCAACCAGCGCCAACCGCGCCGACGAGCGAGGCGCGCGGGCGTCCCCGAGTCACCACCGGAGTGACCCGGTTCCCGAGCGAGGGAGGGCGTTCGGCTCACCGGGTCTCGAGGCTCGTCGCTGACGCTCCTCGGACCTCAACCAGGGGCAGCGAGACCCCTCAGGAGAACGGCGGCCGGGCGTCGCGGGCGAGCGAGCGGCGGCCGGCCCAGCGCCAGACCCGGGCGGCGCGGTCACGGTCGTCGTCGGTGACCAGGTTGCCCATCCAGCGCAGCGCGAGGGTCATCAGCCAGTCCGAGCGCATGCCGGCGGGGCCGAGGGCGGGGAGGAGGCGGGGGACGGTGACCAGGCCGGCGAGGCGGCGGGCGATCGAGAAGGCCTCGCCGTAGTGGTCGCGGAGCAGGGCGGGCCAGGCGGTGGCGAGGTCGTCGCCGTCGGCGATCATCTCGGCGACCAGCCGGCCGGTCTCGAGGCCGTAGTCGATGCCCTCGCCGTTGAGGGGGTTCACGCAGCCGGCGGCGTCGCCGATCAGCGCCCAGTTGGGTCCGGCGACGTTGCTCACGGCGCCGCCCATCGGCAGCAGCGCCGAGGTCGGCATCCGCAGGTCGCCGGTGAGGGCGAACTCCTCGCGGCGGGCCTCGGCGTAGAAGTGCATCAACGGCTTGATCGCGATGTTGGCCGGGCGCTTGGCGGTGGCGAGGGTGCCGACGCCGAGGTTGACCTCGCCGGAGTCCTTGCCCAGCGGGAAGATCCAGCCGTAGCCGGACAGGATGGCGCCGTCCTCGCCCCGCAGCTCGAGGTGGGAGCTGATCCACGGGTCGTCGGCCATCGCGGAGGAGACGTAGGAGCGCCCGGCCACGCCGTAGACGGTGTCGCGGTGCCACTCTCGGCCGAGCACCTTGCCGAGCGGCGAGCGGACGCCGTCGGCGACGACCAGCCGGCGGCAGGCGATCTCGAAGGTGCCCTCGGCGCCCTTGAACACCACCGCGGCGACCCGGTCGCCCTCCCGACGTACGTCGACCGCCCGGGCGCCGTCGACCCCCGACGCGCCGCTCTTGACCGCGGTGGTGCGCAGGTGGTCGTCGAGCTCGGTGCGGGCGACCGCGGAGCCCCAGTCGGGCAGCGTGCCGCCGGGCCACGGGAGCAGCAGGGTCTGGCCGAAGCCGTGGGCGCGCAGGCCCCGGTTGACGGCCCGGGCGCGCAGCCAGTCCTCGAGCCCGAGCCGCGACAGCTCGCCGATCGCGCGCGGGGTGAGCCCGTCGCCGCAGGTCTTGTCGCGGGGGAAGACCGCGGCGTCAGCGAGCACCACGTCGGCCCCGCCGCGCGCGGCCCAGGCCGCGGCCGCGGAGCCGGCCGGGCCGGCGCCGACGACCAGCACGTCGGTGGAGGTGGGCACGCTCACCCCGCCATTGTCGCAAGGCCACCCGAGCGCGCCTACATCGCCGCCCGCGTCCCGGTCTCTCGGGCCATCCGACCCTGAACCCCGGGCCGGGTGAGGCACGATGATGGCTCGATGGCCGCGCAGCGGCCCACGGTCGGAACGGCGGACGGCATGGCAGGGGCAGGGGTGGTGGTCGGCGTGCGCGTCGTCCCCGGCGCCCCCGGCATCCACCGTCCGGTCGCGATCGGCCTCGGCGGCCTGATCTGCCTGCTCTCCCTGGTCTCGGTCGTGATCGCGGTGGCCAACCTCGGCGCCGACTCCCCCGACTTCGCCGTGCACCCCGAGTTCTTCGTCACCGACGTCGTGCTGGCGCTCCTCTACGGCCCGTTCGGGGCGCTGGTGATGATCCGCAGCGGGCACGTCATCGGCTGGGCGCTCCAGCTCGTCGCGCTCGGCTTCGCCCTCACCGGCTTCGGCATCCAGTACGCCGTGCTCGGCCTCGACCGCGACCTGCCCGGCTACGCCGCGGTCGTGCAGGTGATCGTCGCGGGCTGGGTCACCGGAGCCCTGGTCTGCCTGCTCGTGGTGCCCTGGCTGATCGGGCAGCGGGGGCCGAGCGGGCCGCGGCTGGTGGCGGCGGTCGTCGGTCTCCTCGTCGCGCTGTCGGCCGGTGTGGTGCGCTACCTCTCCCAGATCGAGGGCGGCCCGACCAACCCGGTCACCGGCGGCGGTGCGGTCTCCGACGCCGCGGCCGCCTACGACGCCGCGGTCATCCCCGTCTACTTCCTCCTCGGCCTGGTCGGCGTCGCCCACCTCGGGTGGCGGGCCCGCCGCGCCGAGCCCGGCGAGCGGCGGTCGCTGCTGTGGGTGCTGGTCGCGGTGGCGCTGACGTCGTTCGCCTACCTCGTCTTCGAGGTCGGCCTCTCCCTGGGGCAGCCGTTGCTCGGGCTGAGCGCCGCCGGCCTGTTCGCGGCGATGGTGATGCTGCCCGCGGCGATCTTCGTGCTGGTGGTGCGCCACGACTCCTGGAACCTCGACCTGGCCGTCAGCCGGGCCACCGTCGGCGCCCTGCTCACCACTGCGGTGCTGGGCGCGTACGTCGTGCTGGTGTGGGCCGGTGGCCGGGTGCTGCCCGTCGGTCGCGACTCCGCGGGCCTGCTGTCGGTGGCGCTGCTCGCGCTGGTGGTGATGCCGGTGCGGACCTGGCTGCAGCGCCGGGTGGAGCGGCTGGTCTTCGGGTCGACCACCGACGCCGGCGAGCTGCTCGACCGGCTCGGCACCGACATGAGCACCGGCAGCGACGACCTCACCATCCTCGAGGGCCTGGCCGACGGGCTGCGCCGGAGCCTGCGGCTGGACGCGGTCGTGGTGGAGTCGCGGGGACCCGGGCTGCGGGTCGCCAGCGGCCAGCCGCACGACCGGATGGTGTCGGTGCCGCTGCACAGCCGCGGTCGCGAGGTGGGGGTGCTCCGGCTCGGGGCGCCGTCGGGCGAGCGCCTCGACGGTCGCACCGTCCAGCTGGTGTGGCAGATCGCCGGCCTGGTCGCGGTGGCGCTCGACCTCGCCCTGGTCAACTCCGAGCTCGAGGGGGCCCGCACCCGCCTGGTCGACGTGCGTCAGGAGGAGCGCCGGCTGCTGCGGCGCGAGCTCCACGACGGGCTCGGTCCGAGCCTGGCCGGCATCTCGCTCGCGCTGGCCGCCATCGACAAGACCTCCACGCTCGAGCCCGACGACGCCGTGCTGCTCGGCCAGCTCCAGGAGGAGCTCTCGCACCGGGCCGAGGACGTGCGCCAGATGGCCCGGGTGCTGCTGCCGCCGGCGCTCGAGCACGGCCGGCTGGGCGAGGCGCTCGACGCACTCGCCCAGCGGTTCACCCAGTCCCGCTTCGCGGTCACGGTCTCGGCCGAGCGACCCGACGAGCTCGACAGCCGGCGCCAGGTGGCGCTCTACCACGTGGCTGCGGAGGCCGTCCTCAACGCCTACCGCCACTCCGGCGCGCGGCACTGCTCCGTGGTGCTCGACCGGCTCGGTGGCGCCGTCCGGCTCAGCGTGACCGACGACGGCGCCGGGGTGCCGAGCGGGGCGGTGACCGGCATCGGCCTGGCGTCGATGCGCGAGCGCGCCGCCGAGCTGGGCGGCACCTTCGAGATGGCCAGCGCCGGGAGTGACGGAACGGGAGCGAGGGTGACGGTGGTGCTGCCGTGAACAGGAGCCAGGCCGCGGTGCGGGTGGCGGTGGTCGACGACCACCCCGTCTTCCGGATCGGGATGGTGGCGCTGCTGCGCTCGATGGACGGCATCGACGTGGTCGGGCAGGCCAGCAACCTCGAGGAGGCGCTCGCCGTCGCGCGCGAGCACCGCCCCGACGTGGTGATCATGGACCTCGACCTCGGCAGCGACTCCGGCGTCGAGGCGACCCGCGAGATCCTGCGCACCGACCCCGACATCGGGATCCTGGTCGTGACCATGTTCGGCGACGACGACAGCCTGTTCGCCTCGATCCGGGCCGGGGCCCGCGGCTACCTGCTCAAGGGCGCCGCCCCCGACGACGTCGAGCGCGCGGTGCGCGCGGTGGCCAACGGCGAGATGCTGCTCGGCCCCCAGGTCGCCTCGCGCGCGGCGACGTACATCTCCGGCACCCGCACCCGCGGCGGCGTGGTCTTCCCGGAGCTCACCGACCGCGAGCGGGAGGTGGTCGACCTGGTGGCCCGCGGCTACGACAACGCGACGATCGCCCGCCGGCTGGTGCTCAGCTCCAAGACCGTGCGCAACTACGTCTACGGCGTGCTGGTCAAGCTCGACGTGCCCGACCGCGCCCAGCTGATCGTCCGCGCGCGCGAGGCCGGCCTCGGCGACTCCGGCGAGTCCTGACGCCGCCCGCCCGGGCAAGTCAGGACCTGTGCACCTGATCGTCGGGTCCCCGTGCACAGCAGATTCGTCGCGGCGCCGCACGGTGCGGTCGCCGTCACGGACGAAAGAGAAGAAGACCATGTCCACGACCGACGTCACCCCGTCCACGACCACGCCGCCCTCCACCCGGCGGTTCACCGCCTGGCCGCTGCTGGCCAGCCTGGTCGGCCTGCTCGGCCTGGTCGCGCTGTTCTGCGAGGCGCGCCCGGACGACAACGGCTCCGGCTTCAAGTACCCCGTGACGGCCGAGGACGCCATCTCGGTCGACAACGACCTCTTCCGGATCGCGGGCGTGCTCGGCTACGTCGTCGCGCTGCTCCTGCTGGTGCTGGCCGCCACCTGGCACCAGCGGGTCACCAAGCGGTTCCCGGACTCGACGGGCTCCACGCTGGTGACGTTCAGCGCGGTGGCCACCGCAGCGCTGGTGACCCTGGCCTTCGGCTGGCGCGGTGCGCTGGGCAACTACCTGCCGGGCGGCCCCGAGGAGAACACCTACGACACCGAGGGCCTCTACAACTACTACGTCATGAACGACTTCAGCCCCTACATCTCGTTCATCCCGCTCCTCGGCGCCTGCTACGGGCTGGCCTGGATGGCGCTCAAGGAGGGCCTGGTCTCCAAGCCCCTGGGCGTCGTCGCCGGCGTCTACGCCACGCTGCTGATCGGCGCCGTCGCGGTCACCGGCGTGCCGGGCCTGCCCGCGATCGTGCTCGTCGGGCTGATCATCGCCGGCATCTGGCTGGCCGTGGGCCGGTCGCGCATCACCCAGGTCGGCTGACCCACCGCGACGAGCGCGTCGACCGGCCGTACGCGGGGCCGGCCGGGCGGCGCGCTCGTCGCCGACCACCGCGCAACCCTTGACAACGACGGTCGCGCCGCGGTGTTACGTGGCGGTAACGGTGGTCTGCACAAGCATTGAGACCTTTACTTAGGCGCTGCTTGGATCACCCTGACGCGGACTCTCGGACCAGGTCGATCCGCGCCATGGGGGTCATTCGAAAGGCAACAGCGCATGCGCATCGGTGCGTCGGTCGACCGTGCACGTCCCACTCCCGGAGGTCCGCACCGGACCCCACCACCACGACGGGCGGCCCGCCTGCTGACGCACGTCGTCAGCGTGCTGGCGCTGTGCCTCGGCGTGCTCGCGGCCGCCGGCGGCAGCCCCGCCAGCGCGGCCCAGGCGCCCGGCCACGACGTGGTGCCGTGGAGCACCGGCTGGTCGTGGACCTACGCCACCAGCTTCCGCTACCAGGCCGACGGCACCGACGTGACGATCAACGAGACCGTCAGCTACACCGTCGCCGGCACCGAGACCTTCCAGGGCCAGGACGCCTACCGGCTGAACCTCAGTGGCACCATCACCAGCGGCAGCGGCAGCGTGGCGGTCGACGGCGTCGGCACCGCCAGTCTCTCCAACTTCGCCGGCACGGTGAGCGGCACCCGCTTCGTGCGCCGCTCCGACCTCGCTCTGCTGCAGGAGACCCAGCAGCAGAACCTCACCGCGCGGGCCTCGATCTCCCTGCTCTCGGCCAACATCTCCGCCAGCATCGCGCTGTCGCTGACGCCCGAGGGCGCTTGGAAGACCTACGACTTCCCGCTCAACCCCGGCGACTCGTGGAACAACGACGTCGACGTCACCTACGACGGCGGCTTCAGCTACGACGCCGGCAGCATCGGCGGCACCGGCAACGACACCTTCGCCGGCACGCTGCCGGTCGAGGGGCCCTCGACCGTGACCGCCGAGAACGTCGCCGTGCCGATCGGAAACGTCGCCGCCGACAAGGTCACCACGGTCAGCGCCGACGGCCAGACCCGCAACACCGAGTGGTGGTCGCCCAACCACCGCAACGTCGCCCGCCAGGTGCTCGAGCTGCCCCTCGACGGCGCTCGCCTCACCCTGACCCGCAACCTCAGCACCGCCTCGGCGCCCGCCCCAGCGCTCACGGTCTCGCAGACGGTGACCCCGTCGCTGTCCTGCGCGGGCGGCGGCGTCACGGTCGCCGGCACGCTCAGCAGCGGCCTGCCCGGCGTACCGGTGCAAGTACGCCTCGACCAGTCGCAGCTCAACCCCGGCCAGGGCGTCTCGGCAGGCACCACCACCGGCGCGGGCGGCGCCTACAGCGTCACGCTCCCGGCCCCCGCCCAGGCCGACGGACTGGGGCGCAACGGCGCCCGCGCGAGCTGGGGAGTCCTGGTCTCCGCCGGCGCCGCGCGCAACGTCGCGACGCTCGTCGTCACCCCGCGCAACTGCTCCACGCTCGCCTACACCGGCGACTCCGCCGCCCCGCGCGGCGCCACCGCGACCGTGAGCGCCACCCTGGGCGACCTCACCGGTGCCGGCACCGCCGGCCGGCTGGTCACCTTCACCCTCGCGGGCGGGGCCACCGTCCAGGGCACCACCGACGCCGCCGGGGTCGCCACCGCGAGCCTCCCGGTCAACGGGCCGGTGCGCGAGACCACCGTGACGGCGTCGTACGCCGGCAGCGGCTCCCTCGACCCCGCCTCCGCGGTCGTGCCGTTCACCGTGGGCAAGATCGGCACCACCGCCACGGTCGCGGCCAGCCCCGACCCGGTCACGATCGGCGAGCCGGTCACGTTCGGCGCGACGGTCACCCCCGACTCCGCCGGCGGCACCTTCGACGGCAGCGTGCAGTTCGTCGTCGACGGCGCCGACCTGGGCGGTCCGGTCGCCCTCTCCACGGGTGGCCAGGCCACCAGCGCCCCGCTGTCCACCCTCGGCCTCGGCGACCACACGGTCCGCGCGGTCTACCTCGGCAACGCCGACCACGCCACCTCGACCTCCCCGGCCGTCACCTTCCGGGTGCGCAACCCGCTGCTGGCGACCACCACGACGTCGACCGCCTCGCCGGCCACGGCGGTGTTCGGCCAGGACGTCACCCTCGGCGCCACCGTCGTCGCGGCAGCAGGCGGCGTCCCCACCGGCACGGTGACCTTCTCCGCCGGCGGCACCACGCTCGGCACTGCCGCCGTCGAGCCCGACGGCACCGCCGCCCTCGTGGTCGACGACCTCGCGGTCGGCAGCCAGGGCGTGGTCGCGACGTACTCCGGCGACGACGTCCACGCCGCGAGCGCCGCCCCGCCCCGCACGGTCTCGGTGACCCGGGCCGCGGTCGCGGTCGCGGTCACTGTCGCCGACGACACCACGGTCTCCGGCGAGGCGGTCAACCTCAGCGCCTCGGTCACCCCCATCGCCCCCGGCGGCGGAACCCCCACCGGCAGCCTGCAGCTGCTGGTCGACGGCACGCCCACCGGCGACCCGGTGGAGCTCGACGGCGGCGCCGCGATGTTCGCGCCGCTCACCTCGCTCACGGCGGGCCAGCACACGCTGACCGCCGTCTACGCCGGCAGCGCGTCCCACCAGGGCGGCCAGGACTCGGTCACCCAGGACGTCACCACCGCCGCCACGACCACGGTCGTCACCGCCACCCCGTCACCCTCGCAGGAGGACCAGGAGGTCGCCTTCACCGCGACCGTCTCGGCCGTGGCCCCCGGCTCGGGCGCCCCCACCGGCACCGTCACCTTCACCGCCGACGGGGAGCCGATCGGCGCCGCGCCGCTGCAGGCCGGCCCGGGTGGCGCCCAGGCCACGCTGGCACTCTCCGACCTCGCGCCGGGCAGCCACCAGGTCCGGGCGTCCTACGCCGGCGACTCCGGCTACGTCGCCAGCCACTCCGAGGCGCTCAGCCACACCGTGATCGCCGGGGCGGCGATCGTGGCCACCACCACCGAGGTCACCTCCTCGGTCAACCCGTCGACCTACGGCGAGCTGGTGCGCTACACCGCCGTCGTGACCGCGGCCGACGGCAGCGCCCCCAGCGGCACGGTGCAGTTCTCGGTCGACGGCGCCGACGTCGGCGAGCCGGTGGCGGTCGACTCCGAGGGCCGCGCGCGGAGCGTCACCCTCGGCTCGCCCGACCCGGGCGACCACACCGTGATCGCGGCGTTCGCGCCGGGCGTCGGCTACGCCGGCAGCGGCGCGATCCTGACCCAGACCGTCGCGGCCGCCGAGGTCGACCTCGGGCTGGCCTCGTCGGACGCCCAGAGCGAGCACGGCGAGCCGGTGGCGCTCACCGCCACCGTCGCGTCGCAGCGCCCCGGCACCGGCACGCCGTCCGGCTTCGTGCAGTTCCGCGTCGACGGCGCCCCGCTCGGCGACGCCGTCGCGCTGGTCGACGGCACCGCCACCAGCCCGGCGCTGCCCGACCTGGCACCGGGCGACCACGAGGTCACCGCCCTCTACTCCGGCGACGTCCGGTTCGCGCCCGCCCAGCGGTCGCTCACCCAGTCGGTGGCCCGGATCGCCACCACCACGGCACTCGCCGGCTCGGCCTCCGCCACGACCTTCGGCGACGACCTCACCCTCACCGCCACGGTCACCGCGGCCTCGGCCGGCCTCGGCGCCCCCACCGGCACGGTGCGGTTCGTCGACGGCACCACCACGATCGCGACCGTCCCGGTAGTGCCCGGTGCCGACGGCACGGCCACCGCGACCCTCACCACCGACGCGCTCGGGGCCGGTGCGCACCAGCTCACGGCGGTCTACGAGGGTGGCCCGGCGTTCGCGCCCAGCACCTCACCGGCGCGGTCGGTGACCGTGGCCAGGCAGCCGACCGTCGTCAGCGCCGACGGCGCCGTGGTCAAGGTGGTGCCGCTCGGGCTGCCGCTCGGCCAGCTGCGGGCGACCCTCACCGGCGGCGGCGAGCCCGTCGCCGGCGCGACCGTGGTCTTCACCATCGGCACCGCGACGGTCTGCACCGCCACCACCAACGGCGCCGGCGTCGCCACCTGCAACGCCTCGGCCCAGCTCCTCCAGCTGGTGCTCGCGGGCGGCTACCGCGCGTCGTACGCCGGGAGTGCCGACCGCCTGCCCAGCACCGGCCACGGACCGATCCTCAAGTGACCCGACGGACAGAAGGAAGGAACACCATGCGCACGATCCTGACGGCCACCGCGGCCGCCGCCTCCCTCGCCCTCGGGTCGATCCTCGCCGCGGCCGGCCCGGCCGCCGCCGACATCACCGCCCCGGCGGCCGGTGCGACCCTGCGAGGCACCGTGACCCTGAGCTCCTCGGGCGTCTCCGACGGCAGCCTCTGCGTCAGCGGCAGCAGCCCCCGGGTGCAGTTCCAGCTGATCAACTCCGCCAACCAGGTGGTCTTCGAGAGCAACCAGGACGGCACCGGGGCCAAGAGCGTCAGCCTGGTGACGCAGAACTACGACAACGGCGCCTACACGGTGCGCACCAACGAGCGCCGCCGCTCGGGCACGTTCATCTGCTCGAGCAGCACGTCGACGTTCAACCGCGCGGTGACGATCCAGAACGTCACCGAGCTGGCCTACGGCGGCGCGACCAGTGCGCCGCAGAACACCACGGCGACGGTCTCGGCGACCCTCACCGACCCGAACCTGGGCAGCTCGGTGCTGCCCGGGCGCTCGGTGTCGTTCACGCTCTCGGGCGGCGCCACCGTGAGCGCCACGACCAACGCCCAGGGCGTCGCCACGGCCAGCCTGCCGGTGGCGGGTCCGCCACGGTCGGCCACGGTGACGGCGAGCTACGCCGGCACCGCCCGCTACACGGCGAGCTCGGCGAGCGCGCCGTTCACGGTCACCAAGAACGCCTCGTCGACCACCCTGGCGCCCACCAGCCCGGTGGTGCACGGCCAGGCGGTGACCTTCCACGCGACGGTCGCGGCCGGCAACGGCACGGGGGTCCCGACCGGTGAGGTGCAGTTCGAGGTCGGCGGAGCGCCGTTCGGAGCGCCCGTGGTCCTCGACTCCAGCGGTGCCGCGACCTCGGCCGCGGGCCTGCTGCCCACCGGCTCACACCAGGTCGTGGCCCGCTACCTGGGCGACCCGGGCTTCACCGCCAGTGCGTCGTCGGCCCGCACCCAGGTGGTCGAGAAGGCCGCCACCACGACCGTGCTCACCTCGACCGGCTCCCCCACGGTCAGCGGCCAGGCGGTCACCTTCACCGCCACCGTCGACGTCGTGGCACCCGGGGTCGGTCAGCCGGTCGGGGGCGTCCAGTTCACCGTCGACGGCCAGGTGCACGGCACCGCGGTCACCCTGGTCGACGGCGTCGCCACGGCCACGATCGCGAACCTCGCACCCGGCAACCACGTCGTGACGGCGACCTACAACGGCAACGCCGACTTCGCGACCAGCCAGTCCAACCCGGTCAGCCACGGCGTCAACCGTGCGGACACCTCGGTCACGCTGGGCACCTCCAACGCCGACGCGGTCGCCTTCGAGCCGCTGACCTTCACCGCGCAGGTCGCCCCCGTGGGACCGGGCGCCGGCAGCCCCACCGGCACCGTGCAGTTCTCGGTCGACGGCATCGCGCTCGGCGACCCGGTGCCGGTCTCGGGCGGCGCGGCCACCTCGCCGGTCGCCCGGCTCGCGGCCGGTGCGCACACCGTGACCGCCGACTACAGCGGCGACGCCGCCTTCGCGGGTGCCGGCGCCACGCTCGGCCAGGCCGTCGAGGCCGCCCAGACCGCGACCACCGTGTCGTCGTCCCCGAACCCGTCGGTGGTCGGCCAGTCCGTGACGCTGCGCGCCGAGGTCGACCCGGTGGCCCCGGCGTCGGGCTCGCCGTCCGGCGTGGTGCGGTTCGTCGTCGACGGCACCACGCTCGGCTTCGTCGACGTGGTCGACGGCGCGGCCGAGCTCGAGACCGCGGCCCTGACCCGCGGCAGCCACACGGTGCGCGCGACGTTCCTCAGCGCCGACCCGAGCTTCTTCACCAGCACCTCCCCCGAGGCCACCCACGTCGTCAACCGGGCCGCGACCACCACGTCGCTCGAGAGCTCGGCACCGGTCTCGGTGACGGGCCAGGAGGTCACGTTCACCGCGACGGTGGCGGTCAGCGCGCCCGGCGCCGGCGCGCCCTCGGGCACCGTCACCTTCACCGACGGCCCCACCGTGCTCGGCGAGGTCGCGGTCGGCTCCGGCACCGGCGGCCAGGCCATGCTGACCACGTCGGCGCTGGGCGTCGGGCAGCACGCCGTGGTGGCGACCTACAGCGGCGACGGCGACTTCTCACCCAGCACCGACTCGGTCACCCAGCGGGTGCAGCGAGCCCAGACGTCCACGCTGGTGACCTCCTCGGCCAACCCGGCCCGCACCGGCCAGGCCGTCACCTTCAGCGCCCAGGTCACCCCGGTGGCGCCCGGCGCGGGTGAGCCCACCGGCAGCGTCCGGTTCACGGTCAACGGCGCCGACCTCGGCGCACCGGCTCAGCTCGTCGACGGCGTCGCGACCAGCACGGCCTTCGCGGCCCTCTCGCCGGGCACCTACCGGGTCGAGGCCCGCTACCTCGGCGACGGCGGGTTCCTAGCCAGCAGCGGCCTGCTCGACCAGGGCGCCGGCCAGGCGGTCGCCCAGGGCGCGACCACCACCACGCTGACGACCGACCTGCCGGTCGCCGGCCCGGGCCAGCCGGTGACCTTCACCGCCACCGTCGCGGCCGTGGCGCCCGCCACCGGTCGCCCCACCGGGGTGGTGCGGTTCTGGGAGGGCCAGGTCCTGCTGGGGGCCAGCAGCCTCCAGCCGGCCGGGCCCGGCGAGTCGGTGGCGAGCTTCGTCTCGGCCTCCCTGGCGCCCGGTGACCACGCCGTCCGGGCGGAGTACGTCGGCAACTTCAACTTCACCGGCTCGGTCGCCACGGTGGGCCAGGTCGTCGCCGCGACCCCGACCATCACCGGCGTCGAGGGCTCGCCCGACCCCGCGACGTACGGCGAAACCGTGACCTTGCGGGCCGTGGTCACGACCACCGCCCCGGCACCGGGCGTGCCCACCGGCACGGTGACGTTCGTCGACGGCGACACGGTGCTCGGCTCGGCGCCCGTCGCGGAGGTCGACGGCCGACGGGTCGCCACGCTAGAGGTGGCGGGACTCGGCGGCGGCGACCACCCGGTGGTGGCGACGTACTCCGGTGACGCGACCCACCTGGCCAGCACGTCGGCGCCGTACGTCCAGCGGGTCGAGCGGGCCGCCACCCGGCTCAAGGGCGACGAGCTCTGGGAGGAGCTCGGCGACGACGGCCGCCACGTGGGCGCGCTGCTCACCGACGCCGACGGCACCCCCCTCGCCGGGCGGACCGTGTCGTTCACGGTGGTGCAGCCGATCTTCCGCAACGTGGTGCCGGTCTGCGAGGGCGTCACCGGGGCGGACGGCCGCACCGAGTGCTTCGCGGCCCGGTCGACGCCGGCGATGATCACCTCCGACGGCTACGACCTGGTCTTCCTCGGGGACGCCGACTACGCCCCGAGCGAGGACCACGCGGAGTACTTCCGCAGCCGCAAGGACCCCGACGAGTTCTGACCCGTCCGCGTCGAGTCGTCGTTATTCGGCACGAGTAACGACGACTCGGCGGGGTCAGGCCCCCTGCTCCCCGGGCGGGGGGAACTTGGCGTCGGCGTCGTCGTAGCCCTCGGAGTCGGTGAACATCCCGCGCTCGGCGTCGAAGGTGCGGCCGGTGTTGTCGACCTCGACGTTGTCGGGGCGGTTGTCGGGATCGAGGCGCTCGGCCCGGTCGCGCTCGACCGCCTCGGCCTCCTCCCGGGTCGGCTTGACGGCGAACTGCTCGGAGACGGCGCCCGCGGCACCGGCTCGGTCGATCTCCCGCTCCCCGGGCTCCTCGCGCTCCTCGTCCTCGGGTGCGGGCGGGTCGTGCTCGGTGCCCGCCCGCTCGTGGTCGTCGTGGTGCGACTCGAAGCCCATGACCGTCCCTTCGTCGTTGCCTCCCCCACCCGTACCCGCGCGTGCCGTGACGAGTCCCACACACGGCACGAGGCCCGCACCCCCGTCGGGGGTGCGGGCCTCGTTCAGCTGCCCGGGGTCGGGCTCAGTTCTGGTACGACCCGAAGTCGAAGTCGTCCAGGGCCACGGCCTGACCACTGCCGGCGTTGCCGAACTCGTAGTCGTAGGAGTCGTAGCCGGTGACGGAGTACGCCGCGGCGCGGGCCTCCTCGGTGGGCTCCACCCGGATGTTGCGGTAGCGCTCCAGGCCGGTGCCCGCCGGGATCAGCTTGCCGATGATCACGTTCTCCTTCAGGCCGCGCAGCGAGTCGGAGCGGGCGTGGATCGCCGCGTCGGTGAGGACGCGGGTGGTCTCCTGGAAGGAGGCCGCCGAGAGCCACGACTCGGTCGCCAGCGAGGCCTTGGTGATGCCCATCAGCTCGGGCCGACCGGCGGCCGGCTTGCCGCCCTCGGAGAGCACCCGCCGGTTCTCCGCCTCGAAGACCGGGCGGTCGACGAGGTCGGACGGCAGCAGGTTGGTCTCACCGGACTCGAGCACCGTGACCCGGCGCAGCATCTGCCGCACGATGATCTCGATGTGCTTGTCGTGGATCGCCACGCCCTGCGAGCGGTAGACCGCCTGCACCTCGTCGACGAGGTGCTCCTGCGCGGTCCGGACGCCCTGGATGCGCAGGACCTCCTTCGGGTCGGGGGTGCCGACCGTGAGCCGGTGACCCACCTCGATGTGGTCGCCGTCGGCGACGTTGAGGCGCGAGCGGCGGCTGACGGGGTACTCCTGCACCTCGGAGCCATCGTCGGGCGTGACCAGGACCTTGCGGGCCTTGTCGGTCTCCTCGATCTCGATCCGGCCGGCGGCCTCCGAGATCGGGGTGACGCCCTTGGGCGTGCGGGCCTCGAAGAGCTCGACCACGCGGGGCAGACCCTGCGTGATGTCGTCGGCCGAGGCCACACCACCGGTGTGGAAGGTGCGCATGGTCAGCTGGGTGCCGGGCTCACCGATCGACTGGGCGGCGATGATGCCGACCGCCTCACCGATGTCGACGAGCTTGCCGGTGGCCAGCGAGCGGCCGTAGCACTTCGCGCAGGTGCCGGTGCGGGCGTCGCAGGTCAGCACCGAGCGGACCTTGACCTCCTCGATGCCGGCCGCGATGAGCTCGCCGATCTTGACGTCGCCGAGGTCGTCACCCGCACCGGCCAGCACCTCGCCGGACTCGGGGTGGGTGATCTCGACGGCCGCCGTGCGGGCGTACGCCGCGGTCTCGACGTTCTCGGCCTTGACGACCGTGCCCTCGCCGTTGCGCTCGCCGATCCGCTTGGTCAGGCCGCGCTCGGTGCCGCAGTCGTCCTCACGGATGATGACGTCCTGCGACACGTCGACCAGACGACGGGTCAGGTAGCCCGAGTCGGCCGTCCGCAGCGCGGTGTCGGCCAGACCCTTGCGGGCACCGTGGGTGGCGATGAAGTACTCCAGCACCGTGAGGCCCTCACGGAAGTTGGACTTGATCGGGCGCGGGATGATCTCGCCCTTCGGGTTGGCCACGAGGCCTCGCATCGCAGCGACCTGGCGGATCTGGTTGAAGTTACCCGAGGCACCGGAGTTGACCATCATGTAGATGGGGTTGCTCCGGTTGTTCTGCTCGAGGTTCTCCTCCATCGCCCGGCCGACGACGTTCGACGCCTCGGTCCAGATCTCGATGAGCTCCTGGCGCCGCTCGTCGTCGGTCACCAGACCGCGCTCGAACTGGCCCTGGATCTTCGCGGCCTTGGCCTCGAACTCCGCGAGGATGCCGATCTTGTCCTGCGGGGTGACGACGTCGTCGATCGACACCGTGACGCCCGAGCGGGTCGCCCAGTGGAAGCCGGCGTCCTTGAGGGCGTCCAGCGACGCGGCGACCTCGACCTTGGTGTAGCGCTCGGCCAGGTCGTTGACGATCGCGCCGAGCGCCTTCTTGCCCACCTCGTAGTTCACGAAGGGGTAGTCGGCGGGCAGGGTGTCGTTGAACAGCGAGCGACCCAGGGTGGTCTCCAGGGTCAGGGTCTGGCCCTGCTCCCAGTCCTCGGGAGCGTCGAAGTCCAGCGGCGGCACCGTGTCGGCGTGCCGGATGCGGACCTTGCTCTGCAGCGTGATCTCCCGGCGGTCGAAGGCCATGATCGCCTCGGCCTGGGAGGCGAAGTAGCGCCCCTCGCCGGGCTCGCCCTCGCGGTCGGTCGTCAGCCAGAACAGGCCGATGATCATGTCCTGCGAGGGCATGGTCACCGGACGGCCGTCCGACGGCTTGAGGATGTTGTTGGTCGAGAGCATCAGGATCCGCGCCTCGGCCTGGGCCTCGGCCGACAGCGGCAGGTGCACCGCCATCTGGTCACCGTCGAAGTCGGCGTTGAACGCGCCGCACACGAGCGGGTGGATCTGGATGGCCTTGCCCTCGATCAGCTGCGGCTCGAAGGCCTGGATGCCGAGGCGGTGGAGGGTCGGTGCGCGGTTGAGCAGCACCGGGTGCTCCATGATGACCTCCTCGAGCACGTCCCAGACCATCGCGTAGCGGCTCAGGCCGGACGTCGCGCGCTCGACCATCCGCTTGGCGGACTTGATGTTCTGCGCGTGCGACAGGTCGACGAGGCGCTTCATCACGAACGGCTTGAACAGCTCGAGCGCCATCTGCTTGGGCAGACCACACTGGTGCAGCTTGAGCTGCGGGCCCGAGACGATGACCGAGCGGCCCGAGTAGTCGACGCGCTTGCCGAGCAGGTTCTGGCGGAACCGGCCCTGCTTGCCCTTGAGCATGTCGGACAGCGACTTCAGCGGCCGGTTGCCCGGCCCGGTGACGGGACGACCGCGGCGGCCGTTGTCGAACAGCGAGTCGACGGCCTCCTGGAGCATCCGCTTCTCGTTGTTCACGATGATCTCGGGCGCGCCGAGGTCGAGCAGCCGCTTGAGGCGGTTGTTGCGGTTGATCACGCGGCGGTAGAGGTCGTTGAGGTCGGACGTCGCGAACCGGCCACCGTCGAGCTGGACCATGGGGCGCAGGTCCGGCGGGATGACCGGCACGGCGTCGAGGACCATGCCCTGCGGCTTGTTGTCGGTCTTGCGGAACGCGTCGACCACCTTGAGGCGCTTGAGGGCGCGGACCTTCTTCTGGCCCTTGCCGGTCGCGATGGTCTCGCGCAGCGACTCGACCTCGGCGGCGATGTCGAAGGACTCGAGGCGCTTCTGGATCGCCGTGGCGCCCATGTGGCCCTCGAAGTACTTGCCGAACCACTCCTTCATCTGCCGGTAGAGCAGCTCGTCGCCCATCAGGTCCTGGACCTTGAGGCTCTTGAAGGTGTTCCACACCTCGTCGAGGCGGGCGATCTCGCCCTCCACCTTGCGGCGGATGGCGGCCTGCTCGCGGGCGGCGCCGTCGCGCACCTTGCGCTTGGCGTCGGCCTTGGCCCCCTCCGCCTCCAGGGCGGCGAGGTCCTCCTCCTCCTTGCGCGAGCGCTCGGCGAGGGTCTCCTCGAGGCGCCGCTCGAGGCGGTCGCGCTCGAGCTGCACCTTGTTCTCGAGCGAGGTCAGGTCGCGGTGACGGGCGTCCTCGTCGACGGCGGTGATCATGTAGGCGGCGAAGTAGATGACCTTCTCGAGGTCCTTCGGCGCCAGGTCGAGCAGGTAGCCGAGCCGGCTGGGCACACCCTTGAAGTACCAGATGTGGGTCACCGGTGCGGCGAGCTCGATGTGGCCCATCCGCTCGCGGCGGACCTTGGAGCGGGTGACCTCGACGCCGCAGCGCTCGCAGATGATCCCCTTGAAGCGCACGCGCTTGTACTTGCCGCAGTAGCACTCCCAGTCCCGGGTGGGACCGAAGATCTTCTCGCAGAAGAGGCCGTCACGCTCGGGCTTGAGCGTGCGGTAGTTGATGGTCTCCGGCTTCTTGACCTCACCGTGGCTCCACGTGCGGATGTCGTCCGCGGTGGCCAGGCCGATCTGAAGCTGGTCGAAGAAGTTGACGTCGAGCACTTGGCTGCTTCCCTCGAAAGTGTTGGTGGAGAAGGTGGTGGGGGTCGGAGGCGGGCCCGCGCGGCAGCCCCCGGCCCCCCCCCCCCACCCCCGCGACCCAGCAGGGCGCGCCGCGGGCCA
>NZ_JAFFJT010000018.1 GCF_016924665.1 Nocardioides sp. SYSU D00038 | reverse complement strand
CCCCTTATTGTTTGGGGGGTCTGGGTGGGGGTGGGGGGGGGCGCCCCGCCCCCCCCCCCCGGGCCCCGCCCCTCAGACCTCGTCGACCGAGCTGGGCTCGCGACGGGACAGGTCGATGCCGAGCTCCTCGGCGGCGCGGAAGACGTCCTCCTCCGCGTCACGGAGCTCGATGGACGAGCCGTCCTGGCTGAGCACCTCGACGTTCAGGCACAGCGACTGCATCTCCTTGACGAGCACCTTGAACGACTCCGGGATGCCGGAGTCGGGGATGTTCTCGCCCTTGACGATGGCCTCGTAGACCTTGACGCGACCCGGCACGTCGTCGGACTTGATCGTGAGCAGCTCCTGCAGGGCGTAGGCGGCGCCGTAGGCCTCCATCGCCCAGACCTCCATCTCGCCGAACCGCTGGCCGCCGAACTGGGCCTTACCGCCCAGGGGCTGCTGCGTGATCATCGAGTAGGGGCCGGTGCTGCGCGCGTGGATCTTGTCGTCCACCAGGTGGTGCAGCTTGAGGATGTACATGTAGCCGACCGAGACCGGGTCGGGGAACGGCTCCCCCGAGCGGCCGTCGAACAGCGCGGCCTTGCCGTCCTCCTTGACGACGCGGACGCCGTCGCGGTTGGGGATGGTCGAGCCGAGCAGGCCGGTGATCTCGTCCTCGCGGGCGCCGTCGAAGACCGGCGTCGCCACCTTGGTGCCGGGCTCGGCCTGGTCGGCGTGGATCTTGATGAGGCGCTGCTTCCAGTCCGAGTCGTTCTTGTCCTCGGAGAGGTTCAGGTCCCAGCCCTGCTTGGACAGCCAGCCCAGGTGGAGCTCGAGGATCTGGCCGATGTTCATCCGGCGCGGCACGCCGAGCGGGTTGAGGATCACGTCGACCGGGGTGCCGTCCTCCATGAACGGCATGTCCTCGATCGGCAGGATCTTCGCGATGACGCCCTTGTTGCCGTGGCGGCCGGCGAGCTTGTCACCGACGGAGATCTTGCGCTTCTGCGCGACGTAGACCCGCACCAGCTGGTTGACGCCGGGCGGCAGCTCGTCGCCCTCCTCGCGGTCGAAGACGCGGACGCCGATGACGGTGCCGGACTCGCCGTGGGGGACCTTCATCGAGGTGTCGCGCACCTCGCGCGCCTTCTCGCCGAAGATCGCGCGGAGCAGCCGCTCCTCCGGGGTGAGCTCGGTCTCGCCCTTGGGCGTGACCTTGCCGACCAGGATGTCGCCGGTGGTGACCTCGGCGCCGATGCGGATGATGCCCCGCTCGTCGAGGTCGGCCAGCATCTCCTCGGAGACGTTCGGGATGTCCCGGGTGATCTCCTCGGGGCCGAGCTTGGTGTCGCGCGCGTCGACCTCGTGCTCCTCGATGTGGATCGAGGTGAGGACGTCCTCCTGCACCAGGCGCTGGCTGAGGATGATGGCGTCCTCGTAGTTGTGCCCCTGCCACGGCATGAACGCCACGAGCAGGTTGGTGCCGAGGGCCATCTCGGCCTTGTCGGTGCACGGGCCGTCGGCGATCGGCGTGCCGACCTCCACCCGGTCGCCCTCGCCCACCAGCGGGCGCTGGTTGATGCAGGTGCCCTGGTTGGAGCGCCGGAACTTGGCCAGCTTGTAGGTGGAGTAGGTGCCGTCGTCGTTCATGGTCTCCACGACGTCGGCGGAGACCTCCTTGACGACACCGGCGTGCTCGGCGACGACGACGTCACCGGCGTCGACGGCGGCGCGGTACTCCATGCCGGTGCCGACCAGCGGCGAGTCGCTGCGGATCAGCGGCACGGCCTGGCGCTGCATGTTGGCGCCCATCAGGGCCCGGTTCGCGTCGTCGTGCTCGAGGAACGGGATCAGCGCGGTCGCGACCGACACCATCTGGCGCGGCGACACGTCCATGTAGTCGACCTCGCCGGCCAGCACCTCGGAGACCTCGCCGTTGCGCATCCGGACCAGGACCCGCTCGTCGGTGAAGCGGCCCTTGTCGTCGAGCGCGGCGTTGGCCTGCGCGATGACGTAGCGGTCCTCGTCGTCGGCGGTGAGGTAGTCGACCTGGTCGGTGACCTTGCCCTTCTCGACCTTGCGGTAGGGGGTCTCGACGAAGCCGAACGGGTTGATCCGGCCGTAGGAGGCCAGCGACCCGATCAGGCCGATGTTCGGGCCCTCCGGGGTCTCGATCGGGCACATCCGGCCGTAGTGCGACGGGTGGACGTCGCGGACCTCCATGCCGGCGCGGTCGCGGGACAGGCCGCCGGGGCCGAGCGCCGAGAGGCGACGCTTGTGCGTCAGGCCGGCGATCGGGTTGGTCTGGTCCATGAACTGGCTCAGCTGCGAGGTGCCGAAGAACTCCTTCAGCGCCGCGACGACCGGGCGGATGTTGATCAGCGACTGCGGCGTGATCGCCTCGACGTCCTGGGTGGTCATCCGCTCGCGGACCACGCGCTCCATCCGGGCCAGGCCGGTGCGCAGCTGGTTCTGGATCAGCTCGCCCACGGTGCGCATCCGGCGGTTGCCGAAGTGGTCGATGTCGTCGGCGGCGATGTCGAGGGTGCCCTGGGGCGACTCGACCTGCTCGCGGCCGTCGTGGAGCGCGACGATGTACTTGATCGCGGCCACGATGTCGTCGACGGTCAGCGTCTGCTGGTCGAAGGCCTCGGTGAGCCCGAGCTTCTTGTTGATCTTGTAGCGGCCGACCTTCGCCAGGTCGTAGCGCTTGGGGTTGAAGTAGTAGTTGTTGAGCAGCGTCTGGGCCGCCTCGCGCGTGGGCGGCTCGCCCGGGCGCAGCTTGCGGTAGATGTCGAGGAGCGCCTCGGTCTGCACGCGCTCGGCGTACGACTCCTCGGTCTCCTTCTCCTCGTCGCGCTCGCGGCTGGAGTCCTTCTCGAGCGTGAGCATCATCGACTCGTACTCGCCGAACTCCTCGCGGATCCGGGCGTCGGTCCAGCCGAGGGCCTTGAGCAGCACGGTGACGTTCTGCTTGCGCTTGCGGTCGAGGCGGACGCCGACCATGTCGCGCTTGTCGATCTCGAACTCGAGCCAGGCGCCGCGGCTCGGGATCACCTTGGCGGTGTAGATGTCCTTGTCGGACGTCTTGTCGGGGCTGCGCTCGAAGTAGACGCCCGGGCTGCGGACCAGCTGGGAGACGACGACGCGCTCGGTGCCGTTGATGACGAAGGTGCCCTTGGGGGTCATGAGCGGGAAGTCGCCCATGAACACCGTCTGCATCTTGATCTCGCCGGTGTCGTTGTTGGTGAACTCGGCGGTGACGTAGAGCGGGGCGGAGTAGGTGAAGTCCTTCTCCTTGCACTCGTCGACCGAGTACTTCGGGTCGTAGAAGACCGGGTTCTCGAACGAGAGCGACATCGTCTCGGAGAAGTCCTCGATCGGGGAGATCTCCTCGAAGATCTCCTGCAGACCCGACTTCTCGGAGACGTCCTCGCCCTTGCTGCGACGGTCGGCGACCGTGGTCTGCCAGGCGTCGTTGCCGATCAGCCAGTCGAAGCTGTCGGTCTGGAGCGAGAGGAGCTGGGGAACCTCGAGAGGTTCGGTGATCTTCGCGAACGAGATGCGGCGGGGGCTGGCGGTGGAGGTGCTGCGCGCGGCCAAGAGGTTTCCTTCGACGGAACTCGCAGGTGGACACGCCTGCTCACCACAACATCGGGCATCCGGCGACCGAGGAGCATATGAGGGCAGGCGCAAAGCGCAACATTACCGCACAGCGGCGCGCACCACAAGGAGGGCCCGAACGCTCGGCACTCGGCTTGCGACGATGATGTGCCCTCGCGGCCCCGAGGTCAAGCAGCGCCGCCGCGGTGGTGTGGACGACCGGACCCGGGCGGTCAGGCGGCGGGGCCGGTGGTGACCATGTCGTCGACCAGCCAGGCGCCGTCGTCCTGGCGGGCCATGGTGATCGTGACCTGGTCGCGGAACACCTCGGGGGTGGTCTGCTTGGCGTTGGTGGTGGGCCGGTTGACGAAGACCAGCACCTGCACCCGGTCCTCTCCGGAGCGCACCAGCGCGGACGACACCACCTCGGCCTCGACGACCGCCTTGGTCTCGCCGGCGTTCTCGCGCACCACGCCGTCGAAGAACCTGTCGTACTCCTTGCGGTACTTCGCGGTGAGGTAGCGCTGCGACTCGGCCTGGTCCTCGTCGAGGGTGCGGTAGTCGTAGGAGAGCACCGGCACGGCGGCCCGCTCGGCCGCGCTCTGGGCGGCGCGGGCGCCGTCCTCGACGTCGTCGGGGCTGGGCGTCTGCGCCTGCCAGACCGTCAGGCCCACGAGCACCGCCGTCGCCACGGCCAGCGCCGCGAGCGCCCAGACCGGCACCTGGAACGGCGCCGGGCGGCGGCTCCGGCCGGCCGTGGGCTCGGAGCCCTCGACCGGCGCGTCGTCAGGCTCGTCGAGGGGCGCGTCGTCGGGCCCGGCGGGCGCCGGCGCCACCAGGTCCTCGGCACGCGGCGGCGCCTCGTCGCTGCGCACGTCGCGGGCCGGGGCGGGCTCGTCGACCGGGTCGTCGACCGGGGTCTCGACCTCCTCGGCCAGGCCGGCGTCGTACGCCGCTCGGGCCTCGGGGTCGAGCAGCACCTCGGCGGCCTGGTTGAGCACCCGGAACCGGCGGTCGGTCGGCTCGAGGTCGGCGATCGCGGCCTTCCAGGCCGCCCGGATCTCGTCGGTGCCGGCGTCCTGGTCGACGTCGAGCAGGTCGTACCAGCTCGGGCTGGGCGCGGGGCTCACTGGGCCTCCCCCGTCACCGGCTCGTAGTCGTCGACCAGCCACTCGCCGTCGACCTTGAGCAGGGTGACCTCCCAGCGCAGCGGCAGCGGCACGTCGTTGATCCGCTCCTCCTCGTCGTCGGGGTCGGGGTACGACGTCGTGAACTCCAGAGCGACGAGCGCGGTCGCCCGGTCGTCGGAGAGCGCGGAGACGCCCGCGGCGTAGACCTTGGCGCTGCGGCCCACGCCGGCCTGGGCGACCGACTGCTCGGCCAGCTGGATGCCGGACTCGAGGAGGTCCTGGCCGAACTTGGCTGTCATCACCTCGGTGCACAGCTCGCGGTACTCCGGCATGGTCTTGCCGTCGTCGCCGAGCAGCTCGGGGCCGTAGGTGTTGATCCGCAGCGCGAACTGGCGGGTCTGGGCCATCACCTGGTCGCGCTGCGACTGCAGGTCGTCGTCGTCGCGGCGGTCGAGCACCGTGACCGTCAGCGTCGCCGCGCTGGCCACCAGGGCGACGAGGAGCACGGCGAGGAGAGCGATCCGCAGCCAGGAGCCCCGGGGGCCGACGCCGGCAGCGGCGCCCGGCTCGGGGGCCTCGGTCGCCGCCTCGGAGACGGCCTGGTCGGTGCCGTCGGGGTCGCTGCTGCTCGTCACTCCTGACCGCTCATCAGGGGCTGGAGGAACAGCCACTTCCACGACTCCTCTCCCAGGGACGCCGGGGCCACGCTACCGGCCGAGGTCAAGGACTTCTCCGGGGCTCCCCAGGTGAGCTCGCCGGTCTCGGGGTCGTAGGCCGCCACGACCGGCGCCTGGTAGCCCGGCGCGGCGCGGGGCGGGGCGTTCTGGGCACCGCGGGCGTTGCTCTTCGAGGGCGGCTCGGTGCAGCGGGCCTCGGTGTTGAGCGGGGTGTTCTCGCCGTACTGCGGCGCCCGGGTGCGGGTGCTCTCGTAGCCCTGGTGGCAGGGCGCGGTGGTGGTGAGGATCAGGCCGAAGTGGGCGTCGTAGAGGCCCGTGGCCGGCGTCTTGGTGACCACGCTGAAGCTGCCCTCGACCACGGTGGGGTAGATCGAGAGGATCATCTGCACGCCGTCGAGCCGCTTGACCACGAC
Source organism: Nocardioides sp. SYSU D00038 (assembly GCF_016924665.1). Classification (GTDB taxonomy): domain Bacteria; phylum Actinomycetota; class Actinomycetes; order Propionibacteriales; family Nocardioidaceae; genus Nocardioides. Next base: position 84,423 of record NZ_JAFFJT010000018.1, on the reverse strand, counting down.
CTCGCCGGTGGTGACGAGGTTGTTGATCAGCTGGGCCAGGTCGACCTTGTTGTCCTCGAGGAACGTGCGCAGCTCGTTGGCGGCGACCGAGCCGGTGTCGATCAGCCGGCGCAGGTCCTTGTCGGAGCCGGCGAGCACGTCGCTGAACAGGGAGAGGTCCCGGGCGAAGGTGCGGATCGCCCCGGTGGAGGCGACCTGGCCCTTGAGCACGGTGTTGCTGTCGCGGATGAGCGAACGGGTCAGCTCGAAGTTGTCGTTGGCGGTCTCGATGAACGAGTTGCCGGTGTCGATGATCCGTTGCAGGTCCTCGCCGGTGCCGCCGAACGCCTTGCCGAGCTCGCGCACCGTGGTGGCCAGCGACTCCTGGTCGACCGAGCCGACCGTGTCGGAGAGGTTCTCGAGCAGCACCTCGGTCGCGATCGGGATCTCGGTGTCGGCCTGGGTGACCTCGGAGCCGTCCTCGAAGTACGGCCTCTTCGCCGACTGCGGCTGGAGCTCGACGTACTGCTCGCCCACGGCCGACTGGTTGCCCACCAGCGCGATCGAGTCGGCGGGGATCTTGTCCCACTCGTTGTCGATCGCCAGCGTGACGTCGACGCCGTCCTCGGTGAGCTCGAGCTCGGTCACCTCGCCGACCCGGACCCCGCGGTAGGTGACCGAGCCGCCGTCGAAGATGCCGCCGGAGTTCTCGAAGTGGGCCGTGACCTCGTAGTGGTCGTCGAAGAAGATCCGGTCGAGCTGGGCGTAGCGGGCGCCGACGAACGTGCAGCCCACCAGCGTGATGATCACGAAGACGAGCAGCTGGACCTTGGTGCGACGGGTGATCACTGCTGGCCACCGCCCTTCTGCTGGTCGGCGGACGGGACGATCATCGGCGGGGCCAGCATGCTCACCAGCGCCGGGTCGTAGAGCGCCACGAGCTGCTCGACGGTGGCGCCGCCGGCCTCGCGGGGCAGCAGCGCCGGCGCGCGGCCGAGCAGGCCTCCCAGCCCCTCGTTGACGTTGCCGAGCACGCCGCCCAGCAGCCCGCCGAGGCCGCCGCCGTTGCCGGTGCCGCCGCCGGGGCGACCGCCGTTGCCGCCGGCGTGCCCGCCGCCCTGGTTGGGCACCATGTCACCGAGGTTCGGCAGGCCGATCAGCAGGGGCTTGAGCAGCACGCACAGCGTGGTCTTGGCGTACTCCTTCTTGGTGCAGTAGTTGACCAGCACCGTGGTGCCGACCAGCTCGGTGCACTGCTTGTGCAGGAGGTTCGGCCCGGTGGCCAGGCACTCCTGCACCTCCTTGATGACCTGCTGGGGCAGACCCACCACGTCGCGGATGTCGAGCGGCGGGATCTCGGCGCTGAGGTCGACCTCGAGCGTGATCGAGAGGTTCGTGTAGTCGCCCATGTGGAGGTTGCGGGCCACCTGCGGGTCGCGGCCCACCACCTCGTCGACGAAGGGGTAGGTCAGGAAGACGTTGAAGGCCTTGACGAAGTCGTCGCCGGAGGCCGCGAGCTGCGAGAGCACCGGCTGGAGCAGCCGCACCGACTCGATCGTGCTCTCCTTGGAGGCCTTGATCACCCGGGTGCCGACGTCGCCGAGCTTGCTCAGCGCCCGCAGCATCTTGACCAGGTCGCCGCGCTGGGCGTCGATGCTCCGCAGCGCGCTGGGCAGCTCGTCGAGGGCCGCGTCGATGGTGTCCATCTGGCGGTTGGCCGAGACCGACAGCCGGTCGAGAGCCTCGATGGCCTCGACGATGTCGCCCTTGTTCTCGTCGAGGGTGCCGGCGAACGACTCGATCTGGCGCAGCACCGAGCGGACGTTGTCCTCGCGCCCGCTGAGCGTCTTGTTGAGCTCCTGGGTGATGGTCTTGAGCTGCGCCACGCCGCCGCCGTTGAGGATCAGGCTCAGCGCACCGAGCACCTCCTCGACCTCGGGGTTGCGGCCGGTCCGCTCGATCGGGATCGTCGCGCCGTCGGCCAGGGTGCCGGTCGCGCCCTCGGCCGGGGGTTCGAGCGAGACGAACTTCTCGCCGAGCAGGCTGGTCTGGCGGATCTCGGCGACGGTGTTCTCGGGCAGCTCGGTGTCGCCGCGGATCTCGAGGGTCAGCGTGGCCTGGTAGTCGTCGAGCTCGATGTCGGTGACCTTGCCCACCGAGACGTCGTTGACCTTCACCGAGGAGTGGGGCACCAGGTCGAGGACGTCCTCGAACTCGACCTTCAGGGTCATGGCGTCGTCGCCGGTGTCGGTGCCGCCGGGCAGCGGCAGGCTGTAGACGTCGAAGTCGCAGCCGCTCAGGGCGAGCGAGCCGACCAGGACGGCCAGGGCGAGGCGCAGTCGCTTCACCGGGCCACCTCCACGAGTCCGCCGAGCGTCGGGTCGGACTTCCCGGTGTACGCCGAGCCGGTGCCGGCGCCCGCGCCGGCGAAGGCCGAGCGCGGGGTGATCGCCTCGATCAGGTCGCACAGCGCACCGCTCTTGTCGACGTTGCCGACGAACCCGCAGAGCAGGGTGCCGGGGTCACCGGTGATCTGGTTGACCAGCTCACCGAGGTTGGCGTTGGCGTCGAGCGTGCCCGCCTGGGGGTTGTAGGTCAGCGCCAGGTTGCTCAGCGCGAGCGGGGCCACCCGCAGGGTCTCGTCGAGGTTCTCCCGCTGGCGCACCAGCACCTTCGCCACCCGGTTGAGGCCCTTGATGTTGCGACCCAGCACCGCCCGGTTGGTCTTGACGAAGTCGGCGACGTTGCCGAGGGCGACCGAGAGGTTCTTCAGCGACGCCGAGAGCTCCTCCTTCTCCCCCTCGAGCATGGTCGACACCTGCGCCAGCGACTGGTTGAACCGGCGCACGGTGGAGTCGTTGTCGGCGAGGGTCTTGATGAAGTTCTCGAGCTCCTGGGCGGAGCCGAAGAGCTCCTCCTTGTTGTCGTCGAGCGTCTCGCTGAGCTTGCTGAAGTCCTTGATGGTCCGGTTGAACTGCTCGCCCTGGCCGCCGAAGTTGGCGGCGGTGGTCTCGAGCAGGTCGGTGAGGGCGCCGTTCTCGTTGGCGCCGTTCGGACCGAGCGCGACCGTCAGCCGGTCGAGGCTGGAGTAGATCTGGTCGAGCTCGAGCGGCACCGAGGTGCGGTCGGACGACAGCGTCGCGTCGTCGTCGAGCTGGGGGCCCTTGGTGTACGCCGGCGTCAGCTGGACGTAGCGGTCGCCGACGATCGACGGGGCCACGATCACGGCCTCGGCGTCGGAGGGCACCTTGACGTCGGCGTCGTAGTGCATCTCCACGATCACCTCGGTGCCCGACGGGGTCACCGAGTCGACCTTGCCGACGGCCACGCCCAGCACCCGGACGTCGCTGCCCTCGTAGATCGAGATCGTGCGCGGGAAGTGCGCCGTCACGGTCTTGACGTCGTCGGTGCGCATCAGCGAGAAGCCCGCCGCGACCACCAGGGCCAGGATCGCGATCGGACCGATCACCTTCGCGGGGTTCATCGCGGGCCTCCCGGAACGCCGACGGGCGGCAGGTTCTGGATGTAGGTGTCGAACCACGGACCGTTGCCGAGCGTGTTGGCGAACAGCCGGTAGAACGGCGCCATCAGCCGCAGGCTGTTGTCGAGGTTGTCCTCGTTCTTGTTGAGCACCTGCACGACGTCCTCGAGCTGGGTCAGCGCCGGCTTGAGGTCCTTGCGGGTCTGGCGGACCAGCTTGGTCAGCTCGGTCGAGAGCTGCGAGGTCGAGACCAGCAGCCGGTGCACGCTCTCGCGCCGCTCGACCAGCGCCTGGAAGAGCACGTCGGAGCTGCGCATCAGGCCGATGATGTCGGTGTCGCGCTCGTCGAGCACGGTCGAGACCCGCTTGAGGTTCTGCAGCAGGGTGTTGATCCGGCCGCTCTTGTCGGCGATGTTCGACGACAGCGCCGCCACGCCCTGGAGCGCCGAGCGGAACTCCTCGGGGGTGTTGCGGGTCAGGTCGGCCAGCGTCGTGAGCGACGCGGCGAGCTGGTCGGTGTCGATGTCGGAGGCGGTGTCGGCCAGGCCGCTGAACGCCTCGACCACGTCGTACGGCGAGCTGGTGCGGTCGACCGGGATGTCCGCTCCCTCGCGGAGCTGGCCGGTGCCGGCCGGCTCGAGCGCGAGGTACATGGCGCCGAGCAGGGTCTTGACCCGGATCGCGGCGCCGGTCTGGGTGCCGAACGCCGAGTCGGTCTTGACCCGGAACTTCACCCGCACCTCGCCGTCGTCGAGCGCGACCTCCTCGACCTTGCCGACGCGCACGCCGGCGATGCGGACCTCGTCGTCCTGCTTGAGGCCGCCGGACTCGCTGAACCGGGCGTAGTAGACGTCGCCGCCACCGATCAGCGGCAGCGACCCGGCCCGGAGGGCGGCCACCAGGAGGGCGGCGATCACCACGATGCCGATGAAGCCGATGACGACCGGGTTGCGCTCGCGGAAGGGGACGCTCATCCGAGATCACACCTCTCCGCGGTCGTGTTGTAGTTGACGGGGATGTTGAGGTTGCCGGGCAGCTTGACCCGTCCCTGGAAGTTGCAGAGGTAGAAGTTGAACCAGGAGCCGTAGCTGGCCGTCCGGCCCATCTTGTTGAGCTTGATCGGCAGCACCTGGAGCGCCCGGTCGAGCTCGCTCTTGTTGCGCTGGATGTTCTCGGTGAACTGGCGCAGGTGCTTGATGTCCTCGACGAACGGCGAGCGGATGCCGGAGACCAGGCTCGCCGTCTCCACCGACAGGTCGGAGATCTGGTCGAGCGAGCCGAGGATCGCCTCGCGGTCGCCCTCGAGACCCTGCACGAACTGCTTGAAGGTCACGATCAGGTCGGACAGCTGGTCGTCGCGGTCGCCGACGTGGTCGAGCACCTCGTTGAGGTTGTCGATCAGGCTGCTGATCACCTGGTCGCGGGCGGCCAGGGTGTTGGTCAGCGAGGCGGTGTGGCCCAGCAGGCTCTCGAGCGTGCCGCCCTCGCCCTGGAAGACCTGGACGATCTCGTAGGAGAGCTGGTTGATGTCGTCGGGCGACAGCGCCTGGAACAGCGGCTTGAAGCCGTTGAAGAGCACGGTGAGGTCGAGCGCGGGCTTGGTGCGCGAGACCGGGATGGTCTCGCCCTCCGAGAGCGCCTCGCTGGAGCCGATGCCCTCGGTGAGGCTGATGTAGCGCTGCCCCACCAGGTTGCGGTAGCGGATCGCGGCGCTGGTGGCCTCGGTGACCTCGCTGGTGTCGGCGACGCTGAAGGTGACCAGGGCGCGGGTGCGGTCGTGCACCTCGACGTCCTCGACGGTGCCGACCTTGACGCCGGCGATCCGCACGTCGTCGCCCTTCACCACGCCGGTCGCGTCGACGAAGACGGCCTTGAACGAGCGGGTGTTCTGGAACGAGATGTTGCCGATCACCAGCACGAGGAGCCCGGTGGCGAGCGTCGTCACCAGGATGAAGATCGTGAGCTTGACCAGGTCGGCGCTGGTGCGCCGGTCGAGGATCGCCATCAGCGGGCCTCCCCCATCGAGACGGTGTTGCCGCGCGCCATCGGCGCCAGGAGCAGCACCCCGAGGTCGTCGACGTCGGAGGCGGTGCCGCCGATCACCGGCCCGAGCAGCTCCTTGAGCACGTCGGACTCGGCCGTGCCGCCGGCGTACCCGATGCCGGTCGGGCGGTACGACGCGCCGGCGCGGCTGGTCCCCTTGCCGGTGGGGCTGTCGACGCCGTCGTCGAAGTCGGGCTGGCGACGGGCCGGGTTGTCCTCGGTCCACGGTGGGTTGGGCAGGTTGATGCAGTCGGGGCCGTCGTCGGCGCCGAAGCGGGGCTTGTCGGCCGGCGTGTACTTGCGCGGCTGGTTCGGGATCGTCTCGAGGATGATGTGCAGCGTGTAGCCGCGGAACGCCTCGGCCTGCAGCGCACCGATGTTGACGATGCCCTTGAGCAGGCACGGGAAGCCGGAGGCGTAGCGCGCCAGCGTCTGCAGCTGGGTGCGGCTGACGTCACCGAGCTTGATCAGGTTGTCGCCGTTGTCGCGCAGGAAGGTCTCGGCGGTGCCGGAGAACTGCGAGACGTTCTTGAACAGCGCGGCCAGCCTGGCCTTGCGGTCCTCGAGGGTGGTGGTCGTCGTGATCGTGTTCTCCAGGATCGTCGCGACCTCGGGAAGCACGTCGGAGTAGGTGTCGGAGACCTGCGAGGTGAGCCGGAGGTCCTCGACCAGCAGCGGGATCTGCGGGTTGAGCCGCTTGAGGTAGGAGTCGACGGTCTCGAGGTTCCGGCCGAGCTGGTCGCCGCGGCCCTCGAGGGCGGTCACCAGCGCGTTGAGGGTCATGTTGATCTCGGCCGGCTGGACGGTGCGCAGCAGGGGGTAGAGGTCGGCGAGCACCTCCTCCACCTCGGTGGAGACCACGGTGCGCTCGATGCTGGCGCCGGTGGCGAGCGGCTCGGCCGCCGGTTCCTGCGGCACGACCAGGGAGACGTACTTCTCGCCGAACAGCGTCTTGGGCACGATCGAGCCGGTCACGTTGGCCGGGATCAGGTCGCGCTTGTCGGGGAAGATGCCCAGGGTCAGCTCGGCACCGTCGCCGCGGCTCGTGGCGTCGAGGACCTCACCGACGATCACGCCCCGGATCTTCACGTCGGCCCGGTTGGGCAGCTGGAGGCCGATGTTGGAGGTCTGCAGCGAGACTCGGTCGTAGTCGGTGAACTTCTTCGTGAACACCGCGTAGGTCAGCCAGACGCCGACCAGCAGCAGCACGACGAAGATCACGCCGAGGAGCTTGTAGCTGCGCAGGATCATGGTCGCGTCACCCCGCCAGTCTCACGGTGGTGTTGGCCCCCCAGATGGCCATGGACAGGAACAGGTCGATCACGTTGATCGCCACGATGCTGGTGCGCACCGCACGACCCACCGCGACGCCCACGCCGGCCGGGCCGCCCGAGGCGTTGTAGCCGTGGTAGCAGTGGATGAGGATCACCACCACGGCGAAGACCAGCACCTTGCCGAACGACCACAACACGTCTCCTGGTGGCAGGAACTGGTCGAAGTAGCGGTCGTAGGTGCCGGAGCTCTGGCCGTAGAACTGGGTCACGACCACCCGGCTGGCGAAGTACGACGAGAGCAGGCCCACGACGTAGAGGGGGATGATCGCGATCAGGCCGCCGATCACCCGGGTCGACACCAGGAACGGCAGCGAGGGGATCGCCATCACCTCGAGGGCGTCGACCTCCTCGGAGATCCGCATCGCGCCGAGCTGGGCGGTGAAGCCGCAGCCGACCGTGGCGGCGAGCGCGATGCCGGCCACCAGCGGCGCGATCTCGCGGGTGTTGAAGTAGGCCGAGACGAAGCCCGAGAACGCCGCGGTGCCGAGCTGGTTGAGTGCGGCGTAGCCCGACAGGCCGACCTGGGCGCCGGTGAAGAAGGTCATGCCCAGGATCACGCCGACGGTGCCGCCGATGACCGCGAGCGCGCCGGAGCCGAGGGTGACCTCGGCCAGCACCCGCAGCACCTCGCGGGGGTAGCGCGCCGCCGAGCGCGGCACCGATCCGAGCACCCGGAGGTAGAAGGACAGCTGTTCACCCAACGTGTCCAAGGACCCGAGGGGCTTCTGGTAGACGCTCTTGATGTTCGCCATGGCCGCTAACCCGTCTTCGGGGGGACGATCTGGAGGTAGATCGTGCTCAGGACGAAGTTGACGACGAACAGGAGCAGGAAGGTGATGACCACGGACTCGTTGACGGCGTCACCGACGCCCTTCGGCCCGCCGCCGGCGTTCATGCCCTTGTAGGAGGCGACGATCGCGGCGATGAGGCCGAAGACCAGCGCCTTGACCAGGCCGATCCAGAGGTCGGGCAGCTGCGCCAGGGCGGTGAAGCTGGCCAGGTAGGAGCCCGGCGTGCCGTCCTGGAGCAGCACGTTGAAGACGTAGCCGCCGGAGACGCCGACCACGCTGACCAGGCCGTTGAGGAAGAAGGCCACCAGCATGCAGGCCAGCACCCGCGGCACCACGAGGCGCTGGATCGGGTCGATGCCCAGCACCATCATGGCGTCGAGCTCCTCGCGGATCTTGCGGGCGCCGAGGTCGGCCGCGATGGCCGAGCCGCCCGCCCCCGCGATCAGCAGCGCGGTCGCGATCGGGCCGGCCTGCTGGACGACGGCCAGCACCGACGCCGAGCCGGTGAACGACTGTGCGCCGAACTGCTTGATCAGGCCGCCCACCTGGAGCGCGATCACGGCGCCGAACGGGATCGCGACCAGGGCGGTCGGGATGATCGTCACGGACGCGATGAACCACGCCTGCTGCAGGAACTCCCGCAGCTGGAAGGGCCGTTTGAACAGGTTCCTGGCGACGTCGAGGCCGAAGGCGAAGAGCTTGCCCGCGGTGCCGACCGGCGCGAGGACCCGCGTCGAGGTCAGGGATGCCATCGGAGGGGGTCAGGCTCCCGTCACCATGGTCATGTTCTCCGAGAACGACCCCGGGGGCGGGGTCACGCCGTTCTCGCGGCACCAGGCGCCGGGGTCGCGCTGGCTGCGGCGCGGGATGCCGTTGGAGGGCTCGAGCTGGAGCGGGATCGGCGGCAGCGGCGGGAGCTCCTGGTCCTTCTCGGCCTCGAGCTCGTCGGCGTCCTTCTCCTCGGACATGCCGATCGGGCCGACCTTCTGGGCGTTGAGGAACTGGCGCACCACCGGCTCCTCGGAGCTGAGCAGCATCTCCCGCGGCCCGAACATCGCCAGGTGGCGGTGGTAGAGCAGCCCGATGTTGTCGGGCACGGTGCGGGCGGTGTTGATGTCGTGGGTGACGATGAGGAACGTCGCGTCGATCTGGGCGTTGAGGTCGACGATCAGCTGGTTCAGGAACGCCGTGCGGACGGGGTCGAGGCCCGAGTCGGGCTCGTCGAAGAGCACGATCTCCGGGTCGAGCACCAGCGCGCGGGCCAGGCCGGCCCGCTTGCGCATGCCGCCGGAGATCTCGCCGGGCAGCTTGTCCTCGGCGCCGATCAGGCCGACGAGGTCCATCTTCTCCATCACGATGGAGCGGATGTCGGACTCGCTCTTCTTGGTGTGCTCGCGCAGCGGGAAGGCGACGTTGTCGTAGAGGTTCATCGAGCCGAACATCGCGCCGTCCTGGAACAGCACGCCGAACAGCTTGCGGATCTCGTAGAGCTCCTTCTCGGAGCAGCTCGCGATGTCGGTGCCCTCGATGACGATCGAGCCCTGGTCGGGCTTGAGCAGGCCGATGAGGGTCTTGAGGAAGACCGACTTGCCGGTGCCGGACGGGCCGAGCATGACGCAGATCTCGCCGGCAGGAACGGTCAGCGTCACGTCTCCCCAGATCAGCTGCTTGCCGAAGGACTTCGAGAGGTCCTCGACCCTGATCTCCACGCCCATGTCGCACTCCCTTGACTTCGGCCAACCCGACCGTGCTGCGGTCCCCATGCAGAGCTGTCGCCGTCCGCCCACCGGGCAGCACGGCTGTGGACCTGCACCGCACCACACCCGTGAGTAACAACGGACGTACGGCGGCGAGGTTACGCGGAAATGCGGTGTCCGTCACGGTGACGCCGAGACCCGAGACCATCCCGAGACCTTGCGGACCTGCAGGTCAGTCCCGACATCGCCGCTGGTCGAGCAGCGAGCGCCAGCGAGCGTCGTCGAGACCCGGTGAGACGGCAAACCTCCGCTGGGGACGGTCGGCGTACGGCCGGCGGGGTCTCGACGGACGCTCCTCGCTGGCGCTCGTCGCTGCTCGACCAGCGCACCGGGACGCGACCGGGGGCGGCCGACCGGCGTACCGGTCGACCGCCCCCGGGCGGTGGTGCGTGACTAGCGGAGCGTCACTTGAGGGTGACGGTGGCCCCGGCGCCCTCGAGGGCCTCCTTGGCCTTCTCGGCGGCGTCCTTGGCGACCTTCTCGAGGATCGGCTTGGGCGCGGACTCGACCAGGTCCTTGGCCTCCTTGAGGCCGAGCGAGGTGAGGGCGCGCACCTCCTTGATGACGTTGATCTTCTTGTCGCCGGCGGCCTCCAGGATGACGTCGAACTCGTCCTGGGCGGCCTCCTCGGCACCACCGCCGGCGGCGGCGCCACCAGCGGCAGGGGCCGCGGCGACCGCGACGGGGGCGGCGGCGGTGACGCCGAAGGTCTCCTCGAACTGCTTCACGAACTCCGACAGCTCAATGAGGGTCATCTCCTTGAACGCGTCGAGCAGCTCGTCGGTGCTGAGCTTCGCCATGATGGCGGTTCCTTCCGTTCGGTGGCCGCTCCGGGGTTCCGGGTCGGCCGGGTTTCAGGTGGTGGGTACGTCGGCTCGAGCTGGTGCTCAGGCCTCGGTGGCTACGCCCTCGTCGGAGGTCTCGGCGGCAGGGGTCTCCTCGGCGGGAGCCTCCGCTGCCTCGGCCTCGTCGGCGGGGGCCTCGGTCTCGGCGGCCGCCTCGGGGGCGGCCTCCTCGGCCGGGGCCTCCTCGGCGGCGGCGGGCTCGCCCGCACCACCTGCGAGGATCGAGGGGTCCTGCTCGGCCTTCGCCTGCAGCGCACCCGCGAGACGGGCGGCCTGGGCGATCGGAGCGTTGAGCAGGTAGACGGCCTGGCTGAGCGACGCGAGCATCGCGCCGGCCAGCTTGCCCAACAGGACCTCGCGCGACTCGAGGTCGGCCAGCTTGGCGACCTCCTGCGCGTCGAGGATGTTGCCGTCCAGGACGCCGCCCTTGATGACGAGGGCGGGGTTGGCCTTGGCAAAGTCACGCAGACCCTTGGCCGCCTCGACCACGTCGCCGTTGATGAAGGCGATCGCGGTCGGGCCGGTCAGCAGGTCGTCGAAGCCGGAGATGCCCACCTCGTTGGCGGCGATCTTGGCCAGCGTGTTCTTGACCACGGCGTAATCAGCGTTCGCACCGAGGGAGCGGCGGAGGTCCTGCAGCTCCTTGACGGTGAGACCGCGGTACTCGGTCAGCACGGCACCGGCGGCGTCGTTGAACGACTCAACGATCTCCGCGACGGCGGCCTGCTTGTCTGCCCGCGCCATGGGTCTCCTTCCGGACTGGGAGACCGCCCCTGGCCCCGGAGAAGACGAACGCCCCGAGCACAGGCTCAGGGCGGAGTGTCGCTGCTCTGAAATCCTGCGCTGGCCGTCCGCTTCCGCGGCACCTTCGGTCGAGCTGCGTGCGCAGCCTGACAACCGGCGGTCTCTGGTTTCTGTGGAGAACAGTACGGGCGTGCGGCGGGTGCACCAAATCGAGGTCAGAGGTAGAGGCTGCGCAGCTCCTTGTCGAGCCCGGTGGGCGCCGAGCCCGCCATCCCCTCGAGCACCGTCCGCACCCCGGCGAGCGCGCCCTCGCCGTACTGCCCGACCAGGCGCTCCTCGTAGGCGGCGTGGTAGGCCCGAGCCACGCCCAGCGCCGCCCGCCCGCGGGCGCTCAGCTCGACCAGCCGGGCGCGCGCGTCGGCGGGGTCGGGGCGGCGGACGACGTAGCCGCGCGCCTCCATGTCGTCGACGATCTGGGCGGTGCCCTGCTTGCTGATGCCGAGCTTGCCGGCCAGCACGCTGACCGTCTGCGGCGCCACGTGCAGCATCCGGAACATCACCCCGTCGGCGTGACCGAGGTCGTCGTACCCCTGCACCGCCATCTCCTCGTGCAGGCCGCGGACGAAGCCCTGGTAGGCGAGCAGGACAAGGATCCCGAGGTCGCGGGGGACGGCCGGGGGTTGCGTCGACTGGGCCACGGCGGCATCCTAGTCAAGCGCACTTGTTCAAGTGCGCTTGTCTATCTCCGAGGAGCCGTCGTGCCCGTCATCCCCGCCGCCCAAGCCGCCACCTTCGAGCTGCCCGGCATCACCTTCACCGCCCTCGCGGCCCCCAGCCGCGGCTCCGAGCAGCTCTGCGCCTGGTTGCTCACGCTCGAGCCGGGACTGGAGTCCCCGGAGCCGCACACCCTCGACGCCGACGAGGTGTTCCTCGTCGTCGAAGGCCGTATCCGCACCCGACCCGACGCGCCGGAGGCGCGCGCCGGCGACGTGGTCGTGGTGCCGGCCGGCGAGCCGATCCAGGTCGCCAACCCCGGCAGCACGCCGGCGCGGGTGCACGTCGCCATCCGGGCCGGCTTCACCGCGACCACCGCCGACGGGACCGTGGTCGGCACGCCGCCCTGGGCGTTGTGAGCAGCCGCCCCGAGCAGCACGACGCCCCGGTCACCTGCAGGTGACCGGGGCGTCGGGAGCGGCTGGGGCGAGGCTCAGGCCTCGTCCTCCTCCGCGACGTTCTTGGTGCGGTTGGGGTCGACCTGGACGCCCGGGCCCATGGTCGTGGAGACCGTGACCTTCTTGATGTAGCGGCCCTTGGAGCTGGCGGGCTTGAGCCGCAGCACCTCCTCGAGCGCCGAGGCGTAGTTCTCCGCGAGCTGGGTCTCCGAGAAGGAGGCCTTGCCGATGATGAAGTGCAGGTTGGCGTGGCGGTCGACGCGGAACTCGATCTTGCCGCCCTTGATGTCCGTCACGGCCTTGGCGACGTCGGGGGTCACCGTGCCGGTCTTGGGGTTCGGCATCAGGCCGCGGGGGCCGAGCACGCGGCCGAGGCGGCCGACCTTGCCCATCATGTCGGGGGTCGCGACGACGGCGTCGAACTCGAGCCAGCCGCCGTTGACCTTCTCGATCAGCTCGTCGCCACCGACGACGTCGGCGCCGGCCTCACGGGCGGCCTCGGCCTTGTCGGCGTTCGCGAACACCAGGACGCGGGCGGTCTTGCCGGTGCCGTGGGGCAGGTTGACCGTGCCGCGGACCATCTGGTCCGCCTTGCGGGGGTCGACGCCGAGGCGCATGACCACGTCGACGGTCTCGTCGAACTTCTTCTTGCTCGTGCTCTTGGCGATCTTGATCGCGGCCAGCGGGGCGTGGAGCTCGTTGCGGTCGAACTGCTCGGCCGCCGCGCGGTAGGTCTTGCTGCGCTGCATGTCTGGGTTCTCTTCTCTGTCGTGCCAGATGTGGTCTGAGTGGGCCAGCGCGGCCCTGCCACGGGACTACAAGCTGAGGGGTCGCTCAGTCGGTGGTGATGCCCATGGAGCGGGCGGTGCCCTCGACGATCTTCATCGCGGCGTCGATGTCGTTGGCGTTGAGGTCGGGCAGCTTGGTCTGGGCGATCTCGCGCACCTGGTCCTTGGTCAGCTTGCCGACCTTCTCCTTGTGCGGGACGCCCGAGCCCTTGCTCAGCCCGGCGGCCTTCTTGATCAGCTCGGCGGCCGGCGGCGTCTTGGTGATGAAGTCGAAGGTCCGGTCCTCGTAGATGGTGATCTCGACCGGAATGACGTTGCCGCGGAGGGACTCGGTCTGCGCGTTGTAGGCCTTGCAGAAGTCCATGATGTTGACGCCGTGGGGACCGAGGGCGGTACCGACGGGCGGGGCCGGCGTCGCCGACGCGGCCTGCAGCTGCACCTTGACGAGCGCAGCGATCTTCTTCTTGGGAGGCATCCTCGATGTTCTCTTTCTTCTCGTGGTCATGACGAGGGCGGGAGGCCCTCTGCCACCTGGTGCAACCTGGCTGCCCTGCCGGGCAACCGGACCATTCTGCTCCGGTGCCGCGTCAGGACGAAATCGTGGTGGTCGGTGCCGTGGCACTCCTACCTGAGGTTTCGGGACGCGCCTCAGACGCGCTGGATCTGGCTGAACGACAGCTCGACGGGGGTCTCGCGGCCGAAGATCTCGATGAGCGCCTTGACCCGCTGCGACTCGGCGTTGATCTCGGTGATCGTGGCGTGCAGCGTGGCGAACGCACCGTCGACCACCAGCACCGAGTCGTCGACGGAGAAGTCGGCGACCTCGACGGGCTTCTTGGCGGTGGTGGCGGAGCCGGCCGCGACGGGGCCGCCGGCTGCGGCGGCCTCGGCCTCGGCCTGGCGGACGATCGCGGGGGCGAGCATGCCCTCGACCTCGTCGAGGCTGAGCGGCACCGGCTGGTGGCTGTGGCCGACGAAGCCGGTGACCGACGGGGTGTGGCGCACGGCGGCCCACGACTCGTCGGTGAGGTCCATCCGCACGAGGACGTAGCCGGGCAGGACGGTCCGCTTGACCATCTTGCGCTGGCCGTTCTTGATCTCCGCGACCTCCTCGGTGGGGACGCGGATGTCGTGGATGTAGTCCTCCATGTTGAGGGAGATGATCCGGTTCTCCAGGTTGGACTTCACCCGGTTCTCCATGCCGGAGTAGGTGTGGACGACGTACCACTCCCCAGGCAGCATCTCGAGCTCGGCGCGGAACGCCGCGACCGCGTCCTCCGGGGCCTCGACGGCGGCCTCCTCCTCGATCTCCGCGGCCACGTCGGCCGGGGCGTCGTCGAGGTCGGCCTCGTCGTCGGCCAGGGTGTCGAGCTCGGCGTCGGCGGTGTCGTCGGCGACGACGGCGTCGACCGCCTCGGCGGAGACGTCGTCGGCCGGGTCGTCGGTGCCGTCCTCGGTGGCCTCGGCGGTCGCACCCTCGGGCGCGCCCTCCTCGGACTCGCCCCAGGTGGGCTCCTCGACGTCGCCCGGCTCGGCGGCCGCGGCCGCCTCGAGGTCGTCGGTGGACTCGTCCGTGGTCTCGACCGGGTCGACTGCGTCGACGGGCTCGGTCGCCTCGACGGCGTCGTCGATCGGGACGTTCTGCTCCGACACGTGCTGCTCCATCAGTTGGGTTGTGCGTGGTCCTGCGGTCCGGGCGGCCCCGGCGGGCGGCTCAGTCGCCGCGTCCCCCGAAGACCTCGAAGGCGAGCTTGCCGAAGCCCAGGTCGAGGGCCGAGATCAGCGCCATCATCACGACGACGAAGATCATCACCACGAAGAAGTAGGTGATCAGCTGCTCCTGCGTGGGCCACACGACCTTGCGCAGCTCGGCGACCACCTGGCGGTAGAACGTCGAAGGGCCGGTGCGCTTCTGCTCGCCCGACTCGCTCCGGACTGCCTTGTCCGCCACGTCACTCCTCGTCTCCGGTCGGCCTCCCGGCCGGCCCGTTGCCTGCACCGGATCGGCTGACCCGGTTGGTCGTCCTGCTCTCGCAGGGCACGAGGGACTTGAACCCCCAACCTTCGGTTTTGGAGACCGATGCTCTGCCAGTTGAGCTAGTGCCCTAGGTCGGTCTCGCCCCGGTCCGAGGACCTGGTCCCCGACCGAGGTCAGGGCATGCCTCAGCATGGAGGAGAGCCACCGCCGTGGAAGTCTACGGGGCCGCGCACGCACCGTCCAAACCGCAGCACCGGCCCGGACCCGGGGCCGGTGCGCCCCGCGCCCCAAACCTCGTGGCGGGCCGACCCCCGCCGCCGCCTACGATGGGGCCATGACCAGCAACCCCCGCGAACGACGAGTCTCCCAGCGCATCGGCGCCATCGCCGAGTCGGCCACCCTCAAGGTGGACGCGAAGGCCAAGGCGCTGAAGGCGGAGGGTCGCCCGGTCATCGGCTTCGGCGCCGGCGAGCCCGACTTCCCGACCCCGGACTACATCGTCGACGCGGCGGTCGAGGCGTGCCGCGAGCCCCGCAACCACCGCTACACCCCCGCCGGCGGGCTGCCCGAGCTCAAGCAGGCGATCGTCGACAAGACCCGCCGCGACAGCGGGCTCGAGGTGACCCCCGCCCAGGTGCTGATCACCAACGGCGGCAAGCAGGCCATCTACGCCGCCTTCGCGGCGATGCTCGACCCGGGCGACGAGGTGATCGTGCCGGCGCCGTACTGGACCACCTACCCGGAGGCGATCCAGCTCGCCGGCGGCACGGCCGTCGAGGTCCTCGCCGACGAGACCCAGGACTACAAGGTCACCGTCGAGCAGCTCGAGGCGGCCCGCACCGAGCGCACCAAGGTGCTGCTCTTCGTCTCGCCGTCCAACCCCACCGGCGCCGTCTACACCGCCGACGAGATCCGCGCGATCGGGCAGTGGGTCGAGGACAACGACCTGTGGGTGCTGACCGACGAGATCTACGAGCACCTCGTCTACGACGGCCCCGACGGACCGCAGGACACCGGCTCGATGCCGGTGCTGTGCCCCTTCCTCCAGGACAACTGCGTGGTCGTCAACGGCGTCGCCAAGACCTACGCGATGACCGGCTGGCGGGTCGGCTGGATGGTCGGCCCGGCCGACCTGGTCAAGGCCGCCACCAACCTCCAGTCGCACGCGACGTCCAACGTCGCCAACGTCGCCCAGCGCGCCGCCATCGCCGCTCTCGAGGGCGACCTCTCAGCCGTGGAGGAGATGAAGGCGGCGTTCGCGCGGCGCCGCGAGACGATCGTGTCGATGCTCAACGAGATCGAGGGCGTCTACTGCCCCACCCCCGGTGGCGCGTTCTACGCCTACCCGTCGGTGAAGGGGCTGCTGGGCCGCGAGCACGACGGGGTGCGGGTCGAGACCTCCGCCGAGCTCGCCGAGTTCATCCTCGAGCGGGCCGAGGTGGCGGCGGTGCCGGGCGAGGCGTTCGGCTCCCCCGGCTACCTGCGGTTCTCCTACGCCCTGGGCGACGACGACATCGTCGAGGGCATCACCCGCATCCAGAAGCTGTTCGCCTGAGTGGCGGCCAGCGCGGACCCCGGGACCGTCCACACGTCTGACGCGCGGGACCTGCGCGCCCTGCCCAAGGCCCACCTGCACCTGCACTTCACCGGCTCGATGCGCCACGGCACGCTGCTCGAGCTCGCCGAGCGCGACGGCATCTCGCTGCCCGACTCGCTCGTGAGCGAGTGGCCGCCGCGGCTGAGCGCGGCCGACGAGAAGGGCTGGTTCCGGTTCCAGCGGCTCTACGACGTCGCCCGGTCGGTGCTGCGCACCGAGGACGACGTACGTCGGCTGGTGCTCGAGGCGGCCGAGGACGACGTCCGCGACGGCGGCCGCTGGCTGGAGATCCAGGTCGACCCCAGCGGCTACGCCGCCCGGTTCGGCAACATCACCGACTTCACCGACCTGGTGCTCGACGCGGTGCGCGTCGCGTCGGAGGCCACCGGGCTGGGGATGGCCGTCGTGATCGCCGCCAACCGCACCCGGCACCCCCTGGACGCCCGGACCCTGGCCCGCCTCGCCGCCCGCTACGCCGACCGCGGGGTGGTGGGCTTCGGGCTCTCCAACGACGAGCGGCGCGGCTCGACGGCCGACTTCGAGGGCGCGTTCCGCATCGCGGAGCGGGCCGGCCTGCGGCTGGTGCCGCACGGCGGGGAGCTGCGCGGCCCCGAGCACGTGCGCACCTGCCTCGACACGCTCCACGCGCAGCGGCTCGGCCACGGCATCCGCTCGGCCGAGGACCCGGCGCTGCTGGAGCGGATCGTCGAGCAGGGCGTCGCCCTCGAGGTCTGCCCGACCTCCAACGTCGCCCTCGGTGTCTACTCCGACCTCACCTCGGTGCCGCTGCCCACGCTGCTCGAGGCCGGCGCCACCGTCGCCCTCGGCGCCGACGACCCGCTGCTCTTCGGGTCCCAGCTGCTCGGGCAGTACGCCGCGATGCGCGCCGCCCACGACCTGACCGACGCCCAGCTCGCCGAGCTGGCCCGGATGTCGGTGCGCGCCTCCGCCGCACCCGACGACACCAAGCGCCGCCTGCTCGCCGACGTCGACGCCTGGCTGGAGGGGACCGCCCCGTGAGCGACCACGAGCCCGAGCCCACCCAGCCCGTGCGCCCCGAGCCGCCTGAACCTCCTGCGGGGGGCGGCCCGTCGTACGAGCCGTACCCGCCGCCGGCGTCGCCGTCGTCGTCCCACCCCGGCTGGGGCGAGGAGCCACCCACCACGCCGTGGCCGACCCAGCAGTGGCCCCAGCAGCCCCCGCCTCCTCCGCAGCAGCCGCCCCCGTACTGGACGCCGGCGTACCTCCCGGCGTACCCGACCGGCAACCACGGCGGCGCCCAGACCGCGATGACGCTCGGGATCGTGGGGCTGGTCGGCACCGTCGGCGCCTTCGTCTGCTGCGCCACCCTCCCCCTGGCGGTCTGCTCCCCCGTCGCCTGGGTGCTGGGCGCCCGCGCCCGCGGCCAGATCCGCCGCGCCGCCCCCGGCACCTACGGCAACGAGGGCGCCGCCACCGCCGGGCTGGTGATGGGCGTCGTCGGCACGCTCCTCCTGGTCCTGGCGATCGTGGGGATGGTGCTCCTCTTCGGCTTCGTGATGTCGGTGCCGACGGCCTGACGCCGCCTGGGGGAGCTGCGCCGGTTGAGGTGCGAGCGGAGCGAGCCTCGAAACCCGCGCCGGCCGAACGCCCTCCGGTGGGAGCGGGAGGGTTCTCGTCGTACGGGGTCTCGAGGCTCAGGCCTAGCGGCCTTCGCACCTCGACCACCGCACGCCGGGATGCCGCGCCGCACGGCACGGAGGCGGCGGAGCGACGGGCGGCGTTCGGCACGTCAACGGCGGCGTGGCGCCGACACGAACGCCGGGGCACCGCAGGGCAGCGTCCGGCGACACGGCAACGAGTGCCGAACGACGTCCGGCGCGCAGCAGCCGCAGTGCCCACCCACGCGCGGCACCCCGCACCCACACCCACCCCACAGTCACCACCCGCCCAGATAACACCAACCCCACAGTCACCACCCGCCCGAGCCCCGTCCCCGGAGTCGCCCGCTACAGGGGGAGGGCCCTCGCCTCACCGGGTCTCGAGGCTCAGGCCCAGCGGCCTTCGCACCTCGACCACCGCACGCTGGCGTGCCGCGCCGCAGGGCACGGAGGCGGCGGAGAGACGGGCGGCGTTCGGCACGTAGACGGCGGCGTGGCGCCGAAGCGACGGCCGGGGAACGGCAGGGCAGCGTCCGGCGACACGGCAACGAGTGCCGAACGACGTCCGGCGCGCAGCAGCCGCAGTGCCCACCACGCGCGGCACCCCGCACCCACCCCCACCCACAGTCACCACTCGGCCGGATCACACCAACCCCGCAGTCACCACCCGCCTCAGCCCCGTCCGCGGAGTCGCCCGCTACAGGGAGGGCGTTCGGCTCACCGGGTCTCGAGGCTCAGGCCTGGCGGCCTTCGCACCTCGACCAGCGGTCGGCGCTCGGCTCACCGGGTCTCGAGGCTCAGGCCTGGCGGCCTTCGCACCTCGACCAGCGCCACGATCGCTGGCGCTCGCTGCTCGAGCAGCGGGTGGCGCCTACAGCTCACACCCCACCAGCACCGGCTCGTTGACGAGGCGGATGCCGAAGCGGGACTCGACACCGTCGCGGACCTCGCGGGCGAGGGCGAGGAGGTCGGCGGTGGTGGCGGTGCCGCGGTTGGTGAGGGCGAGGGTGTGCTTGGTCGACAGGGAGGCCCGGTCGGTGCCGTGGCCCTTCGAGAAGCCGGCGTGCTCGATCAGCCAGGCGGCGCTGGTCTTGACCCGGCCGTCGGGCTGGGGCCAGGCCGGGGCGCCGTCGGGCACGACGTCGGGGGCGACGACCGGGTTGGTGAAGAACGAGCCGGCGCTCCAGGTGTCGTGGTCGGCAGCGTCGAGCACCATGCCCTTGGCCCGGCGCAGGGCCAGCACCGCCTCGCGCACCTCGGCCGCGGGCGCCCGGGTGCCGACCTCGACGCCGAGGGCGGCCGCCAGCTCGGCGTAGCGCACCGGCTCGCCGAGATCGCCCTGGCGCAGCTGGAAGGTGACGTCGAGGACGACGTGCCGCTGCGGGTCGGCCTTGAACCGGGAGTGGCGGTAGGAGAACTGGCAGTCGGCGTTGGCGAAGGTACGCACGCCGCGCAGCACCCGGTCCCACACCCGCACCGACGCGATGGTCTGGGCGACCTCCTGGCCGTAGGCGCCGACGTTCTGGATCGGCGTCGCGCCCACCGACCCCGGGATGCCCGAGAGCGCCTCGACGCCGATCCAGCGGCGCTGCACCGCGAGCGCGACCAGGTCGTCCCAGCCCTCGCCGGCGGCGACGGTGACCATCGCGCCGCCGCAGGTCGGGTCGTCGTCGGCGTCGCTGCGCACCCCGCGGGTGGCGATCTCGACCACCCGGCCCCGGAAGCCCTCGTCAGCGACGACCAGGTTGCTGCCGCCGCCGAGCAGGAGAACCGGCAGGTCGGTGTCGAGCGCGGCCACCAGCTCGTCCTCGGTGGTCGCGGTGACCCACTCGTCGGCGGGTCCGCCGAGGCGCAGGGTGGTGCGCTCGCGCAGCTCAGGCACGCAGGACCGCCCGCGGGTTGCCGAGCACCTTCTGGCCGTCGCAGGTGACGGTGAGGGCCACGGTCTCGACGCCGTCCTCGTCGGTGTGGAGCACGCCGCTGACCGAGACCTCCGCGCCCTCCTCCCCCGCAGGTACGACGACGGGGCGGGTGAACTTGGCGCCGAGCTCGACGATCCGGCCGGACCGCCCGGCCCACTCGTCGACGTAGCGCGCGGCCAGGGCGAGGGTGTACATCCCGTGGGCGATCACTCCGGGCAGGCCGACGGCGCGGGCGACGTCCTCGTCCTGGTGGATCGGGTTGGGGTCGCCGCTCGCGGCGGCGTAGGCGACCAGGTCGGCGCGGGTGACCCGGTAGGTGCGCGGCTCCAGCTCCGTGGTCATCAGGCACCGGCCTTGTGCACCAGGGTGGCCCGCGCGGTGCAGACCAAGGCGCCGTCGGCGTCGGTGAGCGCGGAGGAGGTGCCGATGATGTCGGCGCCGCCGACCTGGCGCAGGGTCTCGACGGTGAGCTCGGCGGTCAGCCGGTCGCCCGCGACCACCGGCCGCTCGTGGACGAAGCGCTGCTCGCCGTGGACGACGTGGTGGAGCTCGATGCCGACGGTGGGGTCGTCCATCAGGGCCTGCATGGCGGCGAAGGCGACCACGATCGGGAACGTGGCGGGGGCCGGGTCGCCGTCGGTCCACGGCGTGCCGGTGGCCTCGGCGAAGGCCCGCACGGCGTGGGCCGTGACGTCGTAGGGCTCGGTCGGCGGGAAGGTGCGGCCCACGAGGCCGGCGTCGACGGGCATGGGTCCCAGCCTAGGGCGTGTCAGGGAGGGGTAGGGAGGGGTACGGAGGGCCCCGGAACGACGTCGACCCGCCCGGCGCAGGTTGCCGGGCGGGTCGGACGGAACTCTGTTCCGAGCACGGGTCGGGGCTGGGCCCGACCTGCGGACTAGCGGGTCTCGCGGTGCTCGGTGTGCTTGCGGCAGCGCGGGCAGAACTTCGACAGCTCGAGGCGGTCGGGGTCGTTGCGCCGGTTCTTCTTGGTGATGTAGTTGCGCTCCTTGCAGTCCACGCACGCGAGCGTGATCTTGGGGCGAACGTCGGAGCTCTTGCTGGCCACGGGAAGTCCTTCGGTTGCTGGTGCAGCTGGTGGTGCTCGGTGGTCGTGCTGAGTAGCGGGGGCGGGACTCGAACCCGCGACACCACGATTATGAGCCGTGTGCTCTAACCACCTGAGCTACCCCGCCACATGAGAGGGGTTGCGACTCGAGTATGGCTCGCGGTCACAACCCCCACCCAGAGCCCCTTTACGGAATCGAACCGTAGACCTTCTCCTTACCATGGAGACGCTCTGCCGACTGAGCTAAAGGGGCAACGACGGAGAACGATACACACGGGTCGGCCCGATGCAGAAATCGGCCCCCACGGGCTCGGTTCAGGCGCGGATCGAGGCGAACGGCGCCGCTTCCTCGAGCTCGTAGGCGAGCTCCAGGAGGGTCGCCTCGCGCCCCCGCGCGGCCCCCAGCATCATGCCCTGGGGCAGCCCCGCGGCGGTGGTCGCGAGGGGCAGGCTGATGGCCGGCTCACCGGTCACGTTCTGGATCGGCGTGAACTGCACCCACTCCATCAGCCGCTCCATGATCGTGTCGTAGTCCTGGGTCGGGTCGAGGTGCCCGACCCGCGGGGTCTCGTGGGCCAGCGTCGGGGTGAGCACGACGTCGTACCGCGAGAAGAAGCGGGTCGAGGCGCGGGCGGCCAGGCGCAGCCGGGCGATGGTGGCCGGCATCCGGTGCAGGTTGCGCCCGGCGTGGCGGGCCAGGCCGAGGGTGAGGTTGTCGAGGCGGCCGGGGTCCCAGCTCGGGCCGTAGGTGCGGCGGCCGGTGCGGACGATGAAGAACGCGAGCAGGGCCCAGTAGCGCACGAAGAGCTGCGGGAAGCCTTCCGGCACCGGCGCACGGACCGGCTCGACGCGGTGGCCGAGCTCCTCGAGCAGCGCGGCGGTCTTGAGGGTGAGCTCGGTGACCTCGGCGGAGGCCCGGCGGCCCTGCACGCTGTCGGTCTGGACGCCGATCCGCAGCCGCGCCCGGCCCGGCCGGGTGATGTCGCCGACGGGCGGGAGCGAGAGGGCGCGGTAGACCTTCTCGGCCTCGCGCAGGAACGCCGCGGTGTCCCGCACCGAGCGGGTCACGACGCCGTCGGAGACGATCCGGATCGGCATGTCCCGCATCAGCTTGTCCTGCGCCAGCCGGTCGCGGGTCGGCTTGAGCCCGACCAGGCCGTTGACCGAGGCGGGGATCCGGATGGAGCCGCCGCCGTCGTTGGCGTGGGCGATCGGCACCGCGCCCGCGGCCACCAGCGCGGCCGAGCCGGACGACGACGCACCGGCCACGTGCGCGGTGTGCCACGGACTGCGCACCGGGCCGAGCCGCGGGTGCTCGGCGGCGGCCGAGAAGCCGTACTCGGAGAGCTGCGACTTGCCCAGCGGCAGCAGCCCGGTCGCGAGGTACATCCGGGCGAAGTCGCCGTCGGCCCGGCTCGGTGCGGCGACGTAGGCGTCGCTGCCGTTGCGGGTCGGCATGCCCCGCACGTCGACGTTGTCCTTGACCAGGGTCGGCACGCCCGCGAACCAGCCCCCGCGCGGGTCGCTGGCCTCGGTGCGCGCCCGGTCGTAGGCGCGGTGGGCCATCGCGTTGAGCACGGGGTCGACCTGCTCGACCCGGGCGATGGCCGCCTCGACGACCTCGGGGATCGAGACCGCGCCGGACTGGATGGCCTCGACCAGGCCCACGGCGTCGTGGGTGCCGAGGGCGTCGTCGCCGAAGGCGTGCACGCGCTGTCGCGGCTCGTGGTGGGCCGGCCGTCCGGGCTGCGCGGGGGCGTCGTCCATGCAGGCACGGTAGGGCATCGGCCCTCAGCCGGTCGCGCGCCGATCGGGCGTCACCCGCAGCGGCAGCTGGAACGAGAACGTCGCGCCGCGGCCGTGGGCGTGCGCCTCGGCCCAGATCGAGCCGCCCATCAGGGTGACGGCCTCCTTGGCGATGGCCAGGCCCAGGCCGGTGCCGCCGAACCGGCGCGGCACGCTGGGGTCGCCCTGGGTGAAGGAGTCGAAGATCTCGGTGGCGTCGACGTCCTCGCCGAGCCCCATGCCCGAGTCGACGACCTTGAACAGCACCTCGGCCACGTCGCCGCGCCGAGACTGGAGGTCGGCGGAGAGGCGCACCCAGCCCTCGTCGGTGAACTTCACCGAGTTGCCGGCGAGGTTGGTGAGCACCTGCAGGATCCGGGTGACGTCGCCGACGACGGGCGCCGGCAGGTCCGGGTCGGCCACCGCGCTCACCACCACGCCCTTGCGCTCGGCCTGGGGGCGCAGCAGCACGGTGGTCTCGTCGAGGAGGTCGCGGACGGCGAACGGCACCGCCTCCGGCGCGACCGCCCCGGCCTCCAGCCGGGAGTAGTCGAGGATGTCGTCGACCAGGCGGAGCAGCCGGACGCCGGAGCGGTCCATGATCCGGGTCAGCTCGCGCTGCTCGTCGTCGAGCTCGGTCTCGCGGAGCAGCTCCAGGGAGGCCAGCACGCTGGTGAGCGGGGTGCGGATCTCGTGGCTCATCGTGGCCAGGAACCGCGACTTCGCCTCGGTGGCGCGCTCGGCGGTGACCCGGGCGTCGGCGAGCCGGGCCTGCATCTGGGCGCGCTGCGAGATGTCCTCGGCGATGCCGTAGACGCCCACCACCTCGTCGTCGACGACGATCGGGAGCCCGGTGAGGCTCAGCGGCACCGGCCGGCCGGAGCGGTGCAGGATCGAGGCCTCGAACTGCTGGGGCCGTCGGTCGAGCAGCGCGCCGAACAGCTCCAGCACCGGCCCCCGGTCCTCCTCGCGGAGCAGCTCGAGGAACGGCGTGCCCTCGAGCTCCTCGGTGGTCCAGCCGCTGATCCGCTCGCAGGCGGGGTTGGCGCTGCCGAAGCGGCCTTCGAGGTCGACGGTGAACACGCCGTGGGGGTGGTAGTCGAACAGCGAGCGGTAGCGCTCGGCGGTCTCGCTGAGGGCGCGGTCGGTGGCCGCGGCCCGTTCCGCGTCGTCGCGGGCGCGGAGGCCGCGCCGCCAGCCGGCCAGCGAGAGGCCGAGCAGCAGCACGACGAGGCCGAACGCGAGCGCGTCGAGCAGCTCGTGGTCGTGCTCGGAGGCCCAGTCGTCGTAGCCCTCGGCCAGCCCCAGCCCCCAGGAGGCGGTGAAGGCCACGACCGCCGCGACGACCGCGAGGAGCGCGTCGCGGTGGCGGCGGGGACCGCCCGCACGCCTCCCCTGGCCAGCGCCTGGCATGACCACCTCGCTGTCGTCGTCGCCCGGTGCGGCAACCCTAGGGGCAGGCCGGGGAGCGCACGGGGGTTTCAGCGAGTCGCGCCGCGCCGGTGGCAGCCCACGAGGTGGGGGTCGAAGACGCCGATGGCCTCCATGAGCGCGTACATCGTGGTGGGTCCGACGAAGACGAAGCCGCGCTTCTTCAGCGCCTTCGACAGCGCCAGCGACTCCGGCGACGTGGTCGTCTGCTCCTCGGTGGTCGCCGGGGCGGGCGGCACGTCCGGGGCGTGGGCGGCGACCAGCGCCTCGAGCCCCTCGGCGTCGCGGAGCGCCACCGTGGCCCGGGCGTTGGTGACGGCCGCGGCGATCTTGGCGCGGTTGCGCACGATCCGGGGCTCGGCCATCAGCCGGGCCTGGTCGGCCTCGGTGAACGCCGCGACCCGTTCGGCGTCGAAGTCGTGGAACACCTCGCGGAAGGCTGGCCGCTTGTTGAGGATGGTCGACCACGACAGCCCGGACTGGAACGCCTCCAGGGTCAGCCGTTCGAGGTGGGCGGCCTCCCCCCGGACCGGAAGCCCCCACTCCTGGTCGTGGTAGTCGCGCATCACGCCCGGCCCGCCTGCCCACGGGCAGCGGGCGACTCCGTCGTCACCGATCACGGGTCCCATGCCGGCCATCCTGTCGTGCCGCGCCGACAGCCGGCCCCCCGGCGGGGGATAGTCCCTGACGTTTTCGGGGTCCGCACCGGCTGACGACCCCGGGAACGCCAGGGACTACCGCGGCGCGCCCCGCTCCCGGAGGCGGGCGTTGGGGAGGGCGGGCGCGGGCAACGGCGGCAGCGGGTCGTCGACGGGGACGCCGAAGCGGCCGTCACGCAGACCGTCGGGGCCGAGCTGGGCCTGCCACTCCTCGCGGAAGCCGGCGATCTCGTCGTGGCTGCGGCCGACGAAGTTCCACCACATGACGATCGGCTCGGCGAACGGCTCCCCGCCGAGCACCAGCAGCCGCACCGGGTCGGGGCCGGCGTGCACGACCAGGGTCGAGGAGCCGGCGGGCTGGAAGGCCAGCTCGTGCGGCGCGACCGCGACGCCGGCGAGCGAGATCGCCCCGGCGTCGACGAGCACGCCGTGCTCGAACTCCGGGTCGACGTCGAGCTCGAGCACGGTGCCGGGCTCGAGCAGCAGCTCGGCGCCGACCAGCGGGCTGAACGCCGGCACCGGCGAGGTCACGCCGAGCAGGCTGCCGAGGAAGACCCGGGCCTCCCAGCCGTCACCGCTCACCGGGTCGGGCGCGTGGTGGGTGAACGCCGGCGCGGTGTCGCGGGCTGCGTCGGGGAGCGCCACCCACAGCTGGGCGCCGTGCAGCGTGGTGGTGGCCGCGGTGGAGACCTCGGAGTGGCTGATCCCGTGGCCCGCGGTCATCAGGTTCACCTCGCCGGGCCGGACCATCGCGTGGTGGCCGGCGCTGTCGCGGTGCTCGATCTCGCCGGTGAACAGCCAGCTCACCGTCTGCAGCCCGGTGTGGGGGTGCGGCGGCACCCGCATGCCGCCGCTCTCGGCGACCGGGTCGGGCCCGTAGTGGTCGACGAAGCACCACGCGCCGACGAGCGAGCGCTGCCGCTGGGGCAGGGTGCGGCGCACCGACATCGCCCGGGGGCCGCCGAGCGGCACCTCGCGGGGCGTCATCACCTCGACCCCCGCCGCGCCGGCGGCGGTGCAGGTCAGCTCGTCGGGGTCGCGGTCGGGGTTGCTCACCCCACCAGTGTGCCGCTCACCCGAGCTGGTCGGGGTCGACCTGCCGCTTGTCCTCGTCGCCGCGCCCCGGGGGCACCACCTCGCCGGCGTCGCTGGGGTGGGCCTCCACGCCTCCGCGCGCGGGCTCGAGCCGCACCACCACCGACTTGTAGGTGGGGGTGTTGGAGCCCTCGGCGGTCGAGCCGAGCGCCACCAGCGGGTTGGTCTCGGGGTAGTACGCCGCGGCGCAGCCCCGCGGCTGGTCGTAGGGCACCACCCGGAACCGGGGCGCGCGCCGGGTCGAGCCGTCCTCCCAGACGCTGACCAGGTCGACGTGCGCGCCGTCGGAGAGGCCGAGCGCGGCGACGTCGTCGGGGTGGACGAACACCACCCGCCGCCCGCCCGAGACGCCGCGGTAGCGGTCGTCGAGCCCGTAGATCGTGGTGTTGAACTGGTCGTGTGAGCGCAGCGTCTGCAGCAGCAGGTGGCCCTCGGGCACGTGCAGCACCTCGGTGGGGCTGACGGTGAAGACCGCCGAGCCGCTCTCGGTGGGGAAGGTCCGGCTGTCGCGCGGCGGGTGGGGCAGGGTGAACCCGCCGGGGCGGTCGACCTTCTCGTCGTACGCCGCGCAGCCGGGCACCACGCGCGCGATCCGGGCCCGGATCTCGGCGTAGTCGTCGCGCATCGCGGCCCAGGGGATGCGGTGCCGGTCGCCGAGGGTGGCGATCGCCAGCGAGCACACGATGTCCACCTCCGAGCGCAGGTGGGGCGAGGCCGGCTCGAGCGGACCGCGCGAGGCGTGCACCGCCGACATCGAGTCCTCGACCGTGACCCGCTGGTCGCGGCCGCCGGTGCGGTCGCGCTCGCTGCGCCCGAGCGCCGGGAGGATCAGCGCCTGGCGGCCGTGCACGACGTGCGAGCGGTTGAGCTTGGTGGACACGTGGACGGTGAGGTCGGCGCGGCGCATGGCCTCCTCGGTGGTCGCGGTGTCCGGTGCGGCGGCGACGAAGTTGCCCCCGAGGCCGACGAACACCTTGGCGCGCCCCTCGTGGAGGGCGGTGATGGCGGCGACCGAGTCGAGGCCGTGCTCGCGCGGCGGGTCGAAGCCGAACTCGTCGCGCAGCCGGTCGAGGAAGTGCGCGGGCGGCCGCTCCCAGATGCCCATCGTGCGGTCGCCCTGCACGTTGGAGTGGCCGCGCACCGGGCACAGCCCGGCGCCGGGCCGCCCGATGCTGCCCTGCAGGAACGCGACGTTGGCGATCTCCTTGACGGTCGCGACCGCGTTGCGGTGCTGGGTGATCCCCATCGCCCAGCAGGTCACCGTGCGGCCGGACTCGCGGAACATCGCCGCGGCCTCCTCGATCTGCTCCCGGCTCAGCCCGGTCGAGGCGAGGACGACGTCCCAGTCGAGGTTGCGGGCGTGCTCGGCGTACCGCTCGAACCCGGTGGTGTGCTGCTCCACGAAGTCGTGGTCGACGGCGTCCCACTCCAGCAGCAGCGCGCCGATCGCCTGGAACAGCGCCAGGTCGCCGTTGAGCCGGATCGGCAGGTGCAGGTCGGCGAGCTCGGTGCCGGTGCCGACGACGCCGCGGGGCTTCTGGGGGTTGCGGAAGCGCACCAGCCCGGCCTCGCGCAGCGGGTTGACGGAGATGATCCGGGCGCCGTTGCGCTTGGCCACCTCGAGCGCGGTGAGCATCCGCGGGTGGTTGGTGCCGGGGTTCTGCCCCGCGATCACGATCAGCTCGGCCTCGTGGAGGTCGTGCAGCGTCACCGAGCCCTTGCCGATGCCGATCACCTCGGCGAGGGCCACGGACGTCGACTCGTGGCACATGTTCGAGCAGTCGGGCAGGTTGTTGGTGCCGTACGCGCGGACGAAGAGCTGGTAGGCGAAGGCGGCCTCGTTGGAGGTCTTGCCCGAGGTGTAGAACACCGCGCGGTCGGGGTCGTCGAGACCGGTGAGGTGGCCGGCGACGAGGTCGAACGCCTCGTCCCAGCCGATCGGTGCGTAGTGGGTGGCGCCCGGGCGCAGCACCATCGGCTCCACGATCCGGCCCTGCTGGCCCAACCAGTAGTCGGTGCGCTGCGCCAGCTCGGCCACCGGGTGGGCGGCGAAGAACTCGGCGCCGATGGTGCGCAGCGTCGCCTCCTCGGTGACGGCCTTGGCACCGTTCTCGCAGAACTCCGCGGCCGCCCGGTCACCCGGGTCGGGGTCGGGCCAGCCACAGCCCTGGCAGTCGAAGCCGTCGGCCTGGTTGAGCCTGCTCAGGGTGGAGGCCGTCCGCCGTACGCCCATCTGCTCCACGGCGCGCTTCAGGCTCACCGCGACCGCCGCCGGGCCGGCCGCGGCCTCCTTGGGCTCCCCGACCCGCAGGTCGGCCTCGTCGATGTCGTCGACCGGCGGCTTGCGGCTCATGCGTCCATCCTGTCCCGCGCGTCAACAGGTGGTCGAGGACGTACGCCGTCCCGGCCGCGCTGGTTGAGGAAGAACGAAGTCCTTCACTCGTTGCTCAGTCGTCGAACCGGAGCGCCACGCTGCAACCACCTGACCCTCCCGCGCGTCCCACGTGGCTGGGGAATGGCCCGTGTGGGCCCTGTCCGCCGTGGCCACCGACCGCTAGGTTGCTGCCGTCGCGGACAGCACCGATCCGCAGCAGACAAGGCCGATAGCGGCTGCACATCCGCACGAGGAGCACACGATGACCGAGACCCCGCCTCCCCCGCCCGCCGGGGACCCGACCCCGCCACCTGCGGGCGGCGCCGTACCGCCGCCCCCGCCCGCCCCGGCCACCCCGCCGCCGGCGGCCGCGCCCGTCGCGGGCGTGCCGCGGCCCGCGGAGCTGCTCGACCGCTTCCTGGCCCGGCTGATCGACAGCGTGATCGTCGGCATCCCGTTCGGCATCCTGACCGCGATCTTCAGCGGCATCTTCCTGAACGGCTTCATCTACTCCACCGGTGAGCTGTTCCTCTACGGCCTCTTCACCGGCGTGGTCGGCACCGTGCTGTTCATGGGCTACCAGGTCTTCCTGGAGACCTCGCAGGGCGCCACCTTCGGCAAGCAGATCATGAAGCTGAAGGTCTACGGCCCCGACGGCACCTCGCACCCGACGGTGGAGCAGTCGGTGAAGCGCAACATCTGGAACGCCTTCCCGCTCGCCTACATCGTCCCGATCGGCGCACAGGCGGCCCTCGCCGGCCTCGCCGCGCTCGTGGCCGAGGTGCTGATCGCCGTGAACATCCAGCAGGACACGGTCAAGCGCCAGGGCTGGCACGACAAGTTCGCCGGCGGCACCCAGGTGATGAAGGTCGGCTGACCCTCACAGCAACGACAGTCGCAGCCGCGTCGAGTCCCCGATCTCGAGGGACTCGGCGCGGCGCACTGCTTTCTTGAGCGGCAGCACGAAGCCGCGGCGCTTGTCCGGGAACACCGACGTCCGCCAGGTCGACCCACCCAGCGTGACCTCGACCCGCACCGAGCCGAAGCCGGTGGGCGGGCCGCTGAGCAGCCGGACGTCGTCGTCGACCTCGGGCGGCAGGGTGACGAACGCCCAGCTGCCGCCGTCGGCCAGCCAGATCTCCGCCTCGAACTCCCAGGTGCCGTCCACGGCGCCATGGTGACGGCGAGCACCGACACCGGGGAACAAGCCGAGCGACCGCTCGCTTGAACCCGTCGTGACCACGATCGCCGACCAGCTCCCGCTCGCCCACGGCGCCCCGCTCGACAACCGGTTCGCGCTGGCGCCGCTGACCAACAAGCAGAGCCACCCCGACGGGACGCTGTCGGACGACGAGATCCGCTGGCTGGTGGCCCGGGCCGAGGGCGGCTTCGGGCTGACGATGACCGCGGCGGCGTACGTCGCGCCGGCGGGCAAGGCCTGGACCGGCCAGCTCGGCATCCACGACGACGCGATGCTCCCGGGTCTCGAGCGGCTCGCCACCGAGCTGCGCGCGGCCGGCAGCCGCTCCGCGGTGCAGCTCCACCACGGCGGCCTGCGCGCCGACCCCGCCGCCAGCGGCACCGGCCGGGTGGCGCCGTGGGCGGTCGAGGGAACGGCCCGCGCGCTCAGCACCGGCGAGGTCGAGCAGGCCGTGGCGGACTTCGTGGCCGCGGCGGTGCGCGCCGAGCGGGCCGGCTTCGACGGAGTCGAGGTGCACGGCGCCCACGGCTACCTCGTGGGCGAGTTCCTCGACCACCGGCACAACCAGCGCACCGACGGCTGGGGCGGCGAGCTCGCCGCCCGGGCCCGCTTCGTCACCGAGGTGGTGCGCGAGATCCGCGCCGCCACCGGTCCCGACTTCCAGCTCGGCCTGCGGCTGACGCCCGAGCGGCAGGGGATCCTGCTCGCCGAGGCCAAGACGGTCGCAGCCGACCTGATGACGTCGGGCTGGCTCGACTACCTCGACATGTCGCTGTGGGACGCGTTCAAGACGCCCTACGAGGAGGAGCACGACGGCCTCCTCATCGAGCACTTCACAGAGCTGCCCCGCGGGGAGACCCGGCTCGGCGTGGCCGGCAAGGTGCTCTCGGCCGCCGACGCGCAGTGGTGCCTCGACCACGGCGCCGACTTCGCGCTCATCGGCTCCGGCGCGATCCTCCACCACGACTTCCCGCGGCGGGCCCTGGCCGACCCGGCGTTCGTGGCGTGCGCCCAGCCGGTGACCCGCGACCACCTCGCGGCCGAGCGGGTCGGGCCGGCGTTCGTCGACTACCTCAGCACCGGCTGGAGCGACTGGGTCGCCTGAGGCTCAGCGGCCCTTCCAGACCGGCGGGCGCTTCTCGGCGAACGCCGTCGCGCCCTCGATCGCGTCCTCGGAGCCGAACACCGGGGCTACCAGCGCAGCCTGCTCCTCCCACGCCTGCTCGGTCGTCCAGTCGCCGGCCGAGCGCGCCAGCTGCTTGGTGACGCGGACGGCGAGCGGGCCGTTGGCGGCGATCCGGGCGGCGAGCTCCAGCGCCCCGCCGAGCGCCCCGCCCTCGGCCGTGACCCGGTTGACCAGCCCCAGCTCCGCGGCCCGACGGGCGGTGATCGGGTCGCCGGTGAGCAACAGCTCGAGCGCCACGGCCTGCGGGATGCGTCGAGGCAGGAACAGCGCCGCGCCGGCACCGGCGACCAGCGCCCGCTTCACCTCGGGTACGCCGAGCCTCGCGGTCTCGGCGGCGACGACGAGGTCGCAGGCGAGCAGCAGCTCGAAGCCGCCGGCGACCGCGTGCCCCTCGACCGCGCCGATGAGCGGCTTGGCCGGCGGCCGCTGGGTGATGCCGCCGAGCCCGCGGCCCTCGACCAGCGGCACGTCGCCGGCGAGGAACGCCTTGAGGTCCATGCCGGCGCTGAAGGTGCCGCCGGCGCCGGTCAGCACGCCGACCCGCAGGTCGTCGTCGGCGTCGAGCTCGTCGACCGCGGCCGCGATCGCGTGGGCCACGGCGCCGTTGAGCGCGTTGCGCTGGTCGGGACGGTTGATCGTGATGACCTGCACGCCGTCGCGTGCCTCGACCCGGACCTGCTCGTCAGTCGTCATGCGCGTCATCCAACCACCGGCGCACGCGGTCCAGTGGGCGGCGGGTTGCGGTCCGAGAGGACTTCAGGTTGCTCGGGTGGCTCAGTTCCGCCTGTGGAACCGAACCTTCCCGGTCGGTAGGTAGGTGGTCTGGTACGTCGGGTCGTGTGCTCGCTGGTGGTGTGAGGGGCAGAGGAGGACGCCGTCGCGGAGGTCGGTCCTGCCGCCGTCGGTCCAGCGGACTCGGTGGTGGGCCTCGCAGGTCGACGCCGGCCGGTCGCAGCCCTCACTTCGACAGGTCCTCTGCTGCAAGCCCAGTGCGATCCGCTGACCGGTCGAGAAGAGTCGTCGGGTGCGGCCGAGGTCGAGGACCTGCGACTGCCCGTCCAAGACCGCGGGGATGAGTCCGGCTTCGCAGGCGAGCCTGCGGGCGGCGCCGGGGCTGATCCGGGTGCCGGTGTCGAGCTCGCACGCCGCGAGCCGGCCCTCCAGCACCGCCAGCGGGATCGTGACCACCACGGTGGCGTTGACGCCGCCGCGCTGAGGCAGCACGTCTGCTGGGTACTTGAGGATGTAGTCGCAGAACGCCTGGCCCAGCGACTGCGACGTGACCTTCTCGTGGGTTAGCGCGGCGTGCGCGAAGAGCGCCTTCCTGAGCGCCTCGGCATGCATCGTCGGGACCACGAACCGGCCGTGTGTGCTGCCCTCGCCGTCGTCGAGCATCGTGAGCTTGCACTTCGCCTCGGCCTCGCGCTCCTCCTTCGCAAGCGCGGCGGCCTCGTGCGCTTCACCGACCTCGGGTGCGACGACGTCGAGGATGCGGTTGCCGAAGATCGTGATGTCGCGGGCGTCGTGGTGCTGCGCGAGCTCCACGAGGTGGTGCTCGGCGTCGCCGCGGGTGTCGGGGTCGAGGTCGTCGGGGAGCTTGTCGATCGCCCGCGCGATGACCTCGGCCTGCTCCAGCAGCAGCTCGCCGCGGGCCAGGGCCCGCGCCACGATCGGCATGGTGTCGAGCTGCTCGGCCAGCCGCATCGTTCGCGACGCGTCCCGGCGGGTCGCGTGGGTGGCCACCGCGAGCCACGCCGCGGTGCTGGTGGCGCCGGAGGCGGCCTCGAGATGCTGGGTCTGGGCGTGCTTGGCGAGCCGGAGCTCGAGAGCGGCGACCTGGCTCTTGAGCTTGGCGATCTCGGTCAGGGCATGGCCGGTCTCGGCGGCGTCCATGCTCCACAGCGGCAGGTCGCGGACGTCGTCGAGCACACCACGCGCCTCACCGACGGCACGCGTGACGCGGTGCCGGTAGCGGGTGGTGTGCGGGCTTGTCATGTGTTCTACTCAAGCACCGACCACCGACAGTCCCCGGCTGGTTTTCGCGTTGTCCACAACGGGATTCGCGGTTGTGACCCGATCGTTACCTAGGTTCTTGAGCGCTTGGTTTCGAGGCTCGTCGCTAGCGCTCCTCGCACCTCAACCAGCGCCCACCGTGCCCACCCCTGGTTGAGGAAGTCGCGCTGCCGACGTTCTCGAATCCTCCGCCGGCCGAACACCCTCCCGTCCCCAACGGATGCGGGCGCAGGTATCGCCGACCCGGCGCTTGTTGTCGCCGGCTTGCGCCGACCCGGCGTCAATTAACGACGGCTCGGCGAAACCTGGGCCGCCCGCCGTGGTTGCCGGAGGGCTGCCGGCTCACCGGGTTTCGAGACAGGCGTTGCACGCCTTCCTCAACCAACGATGGGACGAGCGCCCGCGCAGGCTGGCGGCGCGAGCTTGCGAGTGCCGGCAGTGCGCCGTACCAGCAGGCGGACCGAGGCTCGCGGTCAAGGACGCCGAAGGCGCCGCAGGGGATCCTTGACAGTGAGCGTCGGCCTGCTAGGCGCGCGGGCGCCCCGAGTCAGCACCGGGGCGACCCGAGTCCCGAGCAAGGGAGGGCGCTCGGCTCACCGGGTTTCGCGACAGGACTTCGTCCCTCCTCAACCAGCGAGCGGCACGTCACCAGGAGGCGCCGCCGACCTCCGACTCCCGCGCGCAGCTGCCGTCGGCGCCGCACAGGGACGACGAGGCCAGGACGTCGAGGCCGAGCAGCACCTGCACGACGACGAGCACCAGGGTGGCGAGCAGGATCGCCGCGACCGCCACCCGCCCGGCCAGCGGCATCGACAGGAACCAGCCACGCACCCGCTCGACCAGCGACTCGTGACCGGCGCGCGGGGCCTCGGTGACGTCCATGCCGTCAGCGTAGACCGAGCGAGGGGTCGTCGAGCACCCCCAGGTCGCGGATCGCGGCGCACGAGCGGGTGACCATCGCCGCGAACATCCGGTCCCCGCGCTCGGTGCGGGCGCCGTAGGCGCAGCCGAACACCGCGACCAGCGGGCCTTGGAGCAGCGACCAGCGGTAGTCGTCCCAGCAGGTGTCGCCGTCGTAGCCGGTGACGCCGTGGTCCACCAGCGCCCGGTGGTACGACGCCACCAGCGACCGCTCGTGGGCGCGCCGGGTGGCCGGCTCGAGGCTGGTGGCGACGACGTAGGCCAGGTCGCGCGCCGGGAGCGCCAGCGACAGGGTCTGCCAGTCGACGGCGACCACGTCGTGTCCGGCGGGCGGGAACATCAGGTTGTCGAGCCGGTAGTCGCCGTGCACCAGCCCGAACCGCTCGGCCCGGCCCAGCACCCAGGCCGCGGTCACCTCGACGCAGTCGCGCAGGGTGGCGACGTCCTCGTCGGCGAGCAGGTGCTCGCGGCCGTCGACGAACAGGTCGACGGTGGGGCCGTAGAGGTCGGCGAGCATCGCCGCGTCGTCGGGCCCGCTGAGGGAGAGTCCCTCGACGTCGAGCAGGGTGGGGTCGCACCAGCGAGGTCCGTGCAGTCCGGCGAGGTTGACCACGGCGTCACGGAGCGGCTCGACGCCGCAGCCGGCGACCTGGTCGCCCTGCCGCCGGGGTGCGAGGTCCTCGAGCAGCAGCGTGAAGTCGCCGCCCTCGGCGGCGGCCACCGCGTAGTAGCAAGCCGGCACCCGCACCGCCACGGTGGGGGCGAGGTCGGCGTAGAAGCGCACCTCGCCGCGGTAGGCGCCGGCGAGCAGCTCGCGGGTGGCGGGGTCGGGCGAGGGCAGCTTGGCGAGCAGCGTCGGCGGCACCGCGTGGCCGGCGAGGTGGCCGCGGAAGACGCTGCCGATCTGGCCGGTGCCGACCGGCTCCCACCGGACGGCGTCGACCCGCGCACCCAGTGCCTCCGAGAGCCACTCGGCGGTGAGCCCGTCGACCTCCGCCACGACCCCCGCCCTCACGCCGACCGCCCGGGGTTGACCGGCAGCTCGTCCAGCGCGTCGTCGCGGACCCGACGCCAGGCGGCCAGCACCGGCGCGAGCTCGTCGGGGGTGGCGCCGTGCAGCACCACGCTGTCGGCGCCGGCGTCGAGCTGGTCCTGCACCCGGCCGGCGCAGGCCTCCGCGCTGCCGACGGCGGCCGCGGCCAGCCACTCGTCGGGCAGCACCTCCTCGCGCAGCCGGGACAGCTCCTCGACCGTGCCGATCGCGTCGAAGGCGCCGGGGTAGCCCTGCACGAGCGGGTGCTCCCGGAACCGGCGCAGCACGTCGGGGTCCCAGCCGTTGGCACGCACCAGCACGTCGCCGTAGCCCTGGAGGTAGGTCGCCAGCCGGCCCACGAGCTTGCGCTGCCGGGCCTCCTCGGGCAGCGAGTCCTCGACGGTGGCGAGCACCGACCAGATCCGCACCGACGCCGGGTCGCGCCCGGCCCGCTCGGCCGACGCGCGCACCGTGGCGACGGCGCGAGTCAGGGTCTCGTCGGTGAAGAAGGTGTGCAGCACCACGCCGTCGGCCACCCGGCCGGCCAGCTCGAGCGACCGGTCGCCGATCGCCATCAGCAGCACCGGCACGTCCTCGGCGAACGAGGAGTCCTGGTGGAGGAACGGGTAGCTGCCGGCCGGGCCCTCGTGGCCGAGCACCATCTCGCCGCGCCAGAGCCTGCGGTAGATCCCGATCACGTCCTCGAGCTGGGCGCCGGTGACCTGCGGCAGCCCCATCACGTCGAACAGCGCGCCGAAGCCGCGGCCCAGGCCCAGCGCGTAGCGGCCGCCGCTGAGTCGGTAGGCGGTGGTCGCCAGCGTCGCGGTCACCAGCGGGTGCCGGGTGTTGTGGTTGGTGGCGGCGGTCGCGATGCCGGTGCGCTCGGTCGCGGCGGCCACGGCGCCCGCCAGCACCCCGGCGTCCTTGAGGTTGAACCGCTCGGAGAGGAACACCGACCCGATGCCCAGCTCCTCGGCCCGGCGGGCCTCGGCCAGGACGTCGCGCGGGGAGGCGGTGTGGCCGGGCAGCCCGTAGCAGGCGAGCTCCGGCAGCTGCCCGGTGGTGGTCGAGGTCATCCGGCCGCCGCCCGCTGCCGGGCCACGAACCTCGCGGCCTGGTCGTTGGTCCACCGCGGGGCCAGCCGGCTCACCAGCCAGGTCAGCCTGGCCCGGCGGGGCGCGACCAGCAGCGCGTCGCCGCGGCGTACGGCGTCGAGCACCTGGCGGGCCAGGTCGTCCGGGTCGAGCGGGGTCTTGATGCCCTGGCCCGATAGGTAGTAGTCGCGGCCGACGAAGCGGCCGACCACGCCTTTCTCGAGGATCGGCGTCTCGACCGCCGCCGGGCAGACGGCGAGCACGCCGACGCCGTGGGCGACCGCCTCGCTGCGCAGCGCCAGCGACAGGCCCACCACCGCGTGCTTGGTCATGCAGTAGCTGGTGATCAGTCCGCCCGCCACCAGGCCGCCCATCGACGCGGTGTTGACGATGTGTCCGCGGCGCTGCCGCACCAGGTGGGGGTACGCCGCGTGCACGCCGTGCACCACGCCGCGGATGTTGACGTCGACGATCGCGTCCCACTGCTCGAGCGTGAGCAGCTCGGTGTCACCGGCCCAGGTGATGCCGGCGTTGTTGAAGAGCAGGTCGATCCGACCGGCGGTGGCCACGACGTCGTCGACCACGGCGCGCACCGCGGCCGCGTCGGTGACGTCGAGGGCGACCGCCCGAGCGGTGCCCGGGCCGGTCGCGGCGGCTGAGACCGCCTCGGCGGCGGCGAGGTCGAGGTCGGCGCAGACGACCGAGGCGCCGGCCGCCACCAGCGCCCGGGTCAGCGCGGCCCCGATGCCGGAGCCTCCGCCGGTCACCACCGCCTGGGCGCCGGCGACCTCCGTGCCCCTGCTCACCCGAACGCCCGCGCGACGTGGCCGTGGATGTCGGGGTACCGCTGCAGGTGGGCGCCGCCGTTGAGGTCGAGCACCTCGCCGGTGAGCCAGGCGGCCCGGCTGATCCACACCGCGGCGTCGGCGACCTCCTCGGGGGTGCCGGCCCGGCCGAGCGGCGTGTTGGCGAGGTAGTCGTCCTCGATGCCGGGGATGTCGAGGGCCGGGGCGGTCAGCGGCGTGACGACCAGTCCGGGCGAGATCGCGTTGACCCGCACCCCGCGGCCGGCCAGCTCGAGCGCGGCGACCTGGGTGAGCATCGCGAGCCCGGCCTTGGCCGAGCAGTACGCCGCCATGCCGGTGCCGGGCTGGCGGGCGTTGAGCGAGGTGAGGGAGGTGATCGCGCCGCCGTCGGCGATCACCCGGCCGGCGTGCTTGAGCACCAGGAACGCGCCGGTGAGGCACACGTCCACGACCCGCCGCCACTCGGCGAGGTCGTGCTCGACCACCAGGCCGAGCGTCGACGTGCCGGCGCTGTTGACCACCACGTCGAGCCGGCCCTCGCGGGCCACGACGCCGTCGAGCAGCGCCGCGACCCCGGCGGCGCCGTCCTCGTCGGTGACGTCGACGTCGACGTCCGCGCCAGTCCCCGGCAGGTCGGCCGAGACGACCCGGCAGCCGTCGGCCCGGAGCGCGGTGACGCACGCCGCCCCGATCCCCGACCCCGCCCACGACCACCGCGACCCGGGTCGCCGCGCCACCGCCGTCGTCGTCCTGCTCCGCCATCCGGCCCTCCCGTGTGGTCCGCGTCACTAATTGACGCGTGTCAACCTAGGGCCTAGCGTCGCGCTGTCAACACCCCCCGGACCGATCCGCACCGGATCGGGAGCAGGAGCAGCAGATGGCGAGACCCACCACCGCGGTCATCGGAGCGGGCATCAGCGGGCTCACCGCCGGCAAGATGCTGGGCGACTACGGCGTGCCCTACACCTGCTTCGAGACCTCCGACCGGATCGGCGGCAACTGGGCGTTCGGCAACCCCAACGGTCACTCCAGCGCCTACCGGTCGCTGCACATCGACACCTCCAAGCACCGGCTGTCCTTCAAGGACTTCCCGATGCCCGAGGACTACCCCGACTTCCCGCACCACACCCAGATCAAGGCCTACCTCGACTCCTACGCCGAGGCGTTCGGCCTGCTCGACCCCATCGAGTTCGAGAACGGCGTCGTGCACGCCGAGCGGCTGCCCGACGGCGGCTGGGATCTCGACCTCCAGTCGGGCGAGCGGCGCCGCTTCGACCTGCTCGTCGTGGCCAACGGCCACCACTGGGACCCGCGCACCGCCGACTTCCCGGGCGAGTTCACCGGCGAGTCGATCCACTCCCACCACTACATCGACCCCCACGACCCGCTCGACTTCACCGGCAAGCGGATCCTCGTCGTGGGCCTGGGCAACAGCGCCGCCGACATCGCCGTGGAGCTGTCGAGCCGGTCGCTGCAGAACGAGGTCACGCTCTCCACCCGCTCGAGCGCGTGGATCGTGCCGAAGTACACCTACGGGCTGCCGGCCGACAAGTACTACGTCACCACGCCGTACCTGCCGCTGTCGTGGCAGCGCAAGCTGGTGCAGAAGATGCAGTTCATGACCGGGTCGAACCCCGAGCTCTACGGCCTGCCCAAGCCCAACCACAAGTTCTTCGAGGCCCACCCCACGCAGTCGGTGGAGCTCCCGCTCCGGCTCGGCTCGGGTGACATCACGCCGAAGGGCAACGTCGCCCGCCTCGACGGTCGCACCGTGCACTTCGACGACGGCACCAGCAGCGACTTCGACGTGATCGTCTACGCCACCGGCTACAACATCACCTTCCCGTTCTTCGACCCCGAGCTGGTCAGCGCACCCGACAACCACATCCGGCTCTACAAGCGGATGTTCAAGCCGGGGCTCGAGGACCTGGTGTTCATGGGGTTCGCCCAGGCCACGCCCACGCTGTTCCCGTTCGTGGAGGCGCAGGCCCGGCTGCTGGCGGCGTACGCGACCGGGCTCTACCGGCTGCCGTCGGCGGCCGAGATGGAGCGCACGATCGACGCCGACAACGAGAAGTTCATGGGGCACGTGCTCGACCGGCCCCGGCACACCCAGCAGCTCGACTACTTCGTCTACGAGCACGACCTGCGGGCCCGCGAGATCCCGGCCGGGATGGCCCGGGCCGGTCGGGCGGGGAGGGCGTCGTGACCACCGAGAGCGACAAGGCCAGCCGGCCGCACGGCGACCGGCGGCGTTCGGCCCTGCTGCACGCCCTCGACGAGCACCTCCAGGACAGCAGCCTCGACTCGATCACGATCGCCGACATCTCCCGAGCGGCGGGGGTGACCCGGTCGGCGTTCTACTTCTACTTCGAGAACAAGGCCGCCGCGGTCGCCGCGCTCATGGAGGACATGTACGACCAGGCGTTCGTCGCCACCGGCGAGCTGACCGGCGCGGGCACGCCGGCGGAGAACATCGAGGCCACCATCCGCGGCCTGTTCGCGGCCTGGGAGCAGCACCGGCACCTGTTCCGGGCGATGCTCGACGCCCGCGCGACCAGCCCCGCGGTGCGCGAGATGTGGGAGAGCGACCGGCTGTCGTTCGTCGAGCCGGTGGCCGAGATGATCCGCGGCGAGCGGGCCGCCGGGCGGGCGCCCGACGGCGTCGACGCCGCGGCCCTGGCCTCGGTGCTGCTCGAGCTCAACGACCGGATGCTCGAGCGGCTCGCGCTCGGCGGGCCGCTGGAGCGCGAGGAGCTGGTCGCGGCGGTGGTGCAGGTCTGGTTGCGGACGATCTACGGGAGGACCGACGCGTGAGCGCCTACGAGCAGGTGACCGTCACGGGCGACGGCGCCGACCTGGACGCCTGGCACTTCGCCGGTGCCGGCGACGGCCTGGCCGGCCCCGCCGGTCGGCCCGTGGTGGTGATGGCGCACGGCCTGGCCGGCACCAAGGACTCCGGTCTCGAGCCGTTCGCCGTCGGGCTGGCCAAGGCCGGGCTGGACGTGCTGGCCTTCGACTACCGCGGGTTCGGGGCGAGCGGCGGCCAGCCGCGGCAGCGGGTCTCGGTGGTCGGGCAGGTCGCCGACTACCGCGCCGCGATGGCGCACGCCGCCACCCTGCCCGGGGTCGATCCGCGGCGGCTGGTGCTGTGGGGCGTCTCGCTGGCAGGCGGTCACGTGCTCACCGCGGCGGCCGGGCGCGACGACGTCGCCGCTGTCGTCTCGCTCACCCCGCTGGTCGACGGCCTCGCCGCCGGCCGCCTCGCGACCCGGCACCACAAGCCGTCGTCGATCGCCCGCTCCACCGCGCTCGGGGTGCGCAGCCGGGTGGGCGCGCTGGCCGGACGCGGACCGGTGACGATGCCGGTGGTGGCCCGCCCCGGCGAGGTGGGGGCACTCACGCTCGAGGGCTGCTACGACGACTACCTCGCGCTCGCCGGGCCGACCTGGCGCAACGAGGTCGACGCCGCCGTCGGGCTCGAGCTCGGCGCCATCCGGGTCAAGCAGGACGCCAAGCGGGTGACCTGCCCGGTGCTGGTGCAGATCGGCGACCTCGACCGCAGCGCACCCCCGCACGCGGCGGCGAAGGTCGCGTTCGCGGCCCGTGCCGAGGTGCGCCACTACCCCTGCGACCACTTCGACGTCTGGCCCGGCAAGGACTGGTTCGAGCCCGCCCTGGCCCACCAGGTCGCGTTCCTCACGCGGCACCTGGCGGCGGACTGATTCGTCAAGTGACGGTCCGTGTCGTGAATCGACCCGGAACACGACCTCAACGCGTCACTCGACGCACCTGGGGCGCCCGATCAGCGCGAGCGCAGCCAGGCCAGCACGGCGGCCCGGGTGGCGGGCGCCGAGGGCTCCAGCGGCAGCGCGCTGCCGGCTCCGGCCACCACGCGGGTGGTGACCGAGGTGCCGCGCGCGAACCCCTTGCCGCCCTGGGCGGCACGGCCGCGGACCAGCGCGTCCCGCGCGCCGAGGAGCCGCAGCGTGGGCACCTTGACCTTCCCCGCGCCGTACGCCGTGGCGAGGGTGGTCGCGGCGAGGGTCGAGACGTCGCCGCAGGGCGTCGGGTTGCGCCGGGCGGAGGCGGCCCGCTGCACCGCGGCAGGGGCGGCGGCGAAGAGCAGCGACCGGTACGCCGCGTCGTCGACTCCGAACGGCGCGTAGCCGCCCCGGCGGCAGGCCGCGGCCTGGCGCCGCGACTCGGCCGCGGCCGTCGGGGAGGCGTCGCCCGCCGACCACGACATCAGCACCAGGCCGTGGGTGTCGTCCCAGTGGGCGGCCTCGAGCTGGGCGATCGCGGCGCCGGTGCCGTGCCCGTGCACGACCACCCGCGCGGCGTGGGGCGGCACGCCCGGACCGCTGGTGTAGGCGTAGGTGCCGGAGTAGAGCTTCTGCACGACCTCGTGGAGCATCGTCGCCTGCGCACCCAGGCAGGTCCGCCGGCCGTCGGCGAGAGGGCTGGCGTCGTAGCCGAGCCGGTCGATCACCAGTGAGGTCTCGCCCTGGCGGGCGAGCTGGCGGGCGTAGTTGAGCGTGGGGTGGCCGGGCAGGGTCCAGAACCAGCCGCCGGTGCCGGCGTCGTGGACCAGCACGTTGAACCGCCGGGGGCCACCGTGGCCGTTGACCATCTGGCGGGGGCCGACCAGCCGGCCGCGCACCTGGTACTTCTGCCGGTCGGGGGTGCAGCCGGCCGGGGTGTTGTTGACGTTGTAGAGGTCGAAGACCACCGACCGCGACGCGATCTTGCGCGGGGTCGGGTAGCCGCCCGCCTGGGCCGGGGCCGCCACCAGCGTGGCCGCCACCACCGCCACGGCCGCGAGCAGGGAGAGACCGGGCAGCGCACGGGGGACCATGCTGTTGAATTTACGTCAACTAAGGATGCCCCTGGCACCCGGGGTGGGTGTGAGGCTCCCGACACCCGACGGGCAATCCCGTTGCGAGACTGGGGATTCGCGTGTCGCAGGTCACACCGGTCAGGCCGCCGCCGCCTCGACCGCCCGCTCCGTGGCGGCCGGCCGCACGTGGACGTGCGGCACCAGGGCGGTGATGGCGACGCCCACGAAGGCGGCCACCGCGCCGATCAGGAAGCACGCCTCGTAGGCGCCCCGGGTGGGCAGCCCGGCCGCCGTGACCGAGCCGGCGAGCACGGTGGTCATCACCGCCGAGGCGACCGTGGTGCCGACCGAGCGCATGAGCGAGTTGATGCCGACGGCGGCGCCGGCCTCGGCCATCGGCACCGCGCCCAAGATCATCGTGGGCATCGCGGCGTACCCGATGCCCACGCCGGCCGAGGCGATGATCGAGGCCACGGCGAGCTCCCAGGCCGCGTTCATCAGGAAGAACGCGACGAGGTAGCCGACGCCGAGCACCGAGCCGCCGACCATCAAGGTCAGCTTCGGGCCGACGTTGGTGAGCAGCCGGCTCGAGACCGGCGCGAAGAGCAGCATCATCAGGCCGCCGGGCGCCATCCACAGGCCGGCCTCGAGCATGGTCTGGCCCATGCCGAACCCGGTGGACCGCGGCAGCTGGAGCAGCTGGGGCACGACGATCGCCTGCGCCATCATGCCGAACCCGATCGCGACGGCCGCGACGTTGGTGAGCAGCACCGGACGGCGGGCGGAGGTGCGCAGGTCGACGAGCGGCTCGTCGCGGCGCAGCTGGTAGCTCCCCCACACCAGCAGCACGGCGACGCCACCCACGATCGCGCCGACGGTGCGGCCGGAGCCCCAGCCCCAGTCGTGGGCCTTGGAGACACCGACCAGCACGCCGACCAGCCCGACGCCGAGCCCGACGCCCCCGAGGAAGTCGATCCGTCCGGGGTGGGCGTCGTGCACGTGGGGGACGACGAACAGCACGCCCAGCGAGGTGAGCGCCGCCATGATCGCGGCCATCCAGAACACCGCGTGCCAGTCGAAGGACTGGGCGACCCACGCCGAGAGCGGCAGCCCGATGGCGCCGCCGACGCCGAGCGTGGCGCTCATCGCGGCGATCGCGGTGCCGGTGAGCCGGGGCGGGGTGACCTCGCGCATCAGCGCGATGCCCACCGGGATGAAGCCCATCGCCACGCCCTGGAGGGCGCGGCCGACCAGCATCGGCGCGAGCGACGTCGAGAGCGCGCACACCACCGAGCCGACGGCCAGGATCGCGGCGCTGGCGACCAGGACCCGCTGCTTGCCGAGGATGTCGCCGAGCCGTCCCGACACCGGCATCGCCACCGCGGCGGCGAGCAGGGTGACGGTGACGACCCAGCCGGCGTTGGAGACCGACGTGCCCAGCAGCCGGGGCAGGTCGCCCTGCAGCGGGATCACGAGCGTCTGCGTCAGCGAGGCGGACATGCCGCCGAAGCAGAGCGCCACCACGGTCAGGGGTGCGCGGTCGGTCGCGGTCGAGGGCGGGGCGTCGGACACCGTGTGTACGATACACATCCCTGTCCGGTCTGGAAGAATCCGTGACCCGCATCACCTGCCGACCACCGGAGCCATGACCCAGACCCCCGAGCCGGCCCCGCCCGCCGACGACCCCGCCGACGACCCCGCCGACGACCCCGCCGACGACCCCGCCGACGTCGCGGTGCTGGCCGACCAGCTGCTCCGCCTCCAGCGCCGCCGCACCCAGACCTACGCCGGCAGCCGGCTCGAGACCTCGGCCTTCCGGATCCTGTGGGTGCTCTCCGACGACCGTCCCCGCACCCTGCGCGAGCTCGCGACCGAGCTCGAGCTCGAGCAGTCGACGGTCAACCGCCAGGTCAACGCCGCGATCGACGCGGGCTGGCTGGAGCGGTTCGACGTCGAGGGCAGCGCGAGCCGGCCGGTGCGGCCCACCCCCGCCGGCCGCGCGGCGTACGACCACGACGGCCGACTGCGGGCCGCGCAGATCCGTGCCGCCCTCGCCCGGATGGGCCCCGACCGCGCTGCGCTCCTCGTCGAGCTGCTCCGCGACTACAACGACGCGCGCGACGCCGTGCTGGAGGGGTGACCCGCCGCGGCACGGTGGTCACGGGCGTTCGGCACCCGATCCGCCCGGAAGCACCTGCCGTTCGCCCGTGACTACCCCGGACGGACGGCCCCGACCATCCCTGCGGTCGTGAAGACCGCGAGCTGCTCGGCCCAGGCGGGGTCGAGGCCGGTGGGGCCCAGGGGTCGGCCGTACGCCGCGTGGTCGACGCTGGCGAGGGCGGTCAGCATGGAGTACATCGCGATGCCGGTGCGCCGGGCCAGGGCGTCGTCGAAGGTCGGCAGCGCCCGGGTGGCGGCGGTGAGGAAGGCCGCGGAGAGCTCCTGGTCGTCACCGAGCTCCGCGACCCAGAGCGGGTCCTCGTCGAGGCCGAGGCGGGCGAAGAGCTTCATCCACGACAGGCCGCCCACCGGGTCGGCGTCGAGCACGTCGACCAGCGGCTGCAGCACC
Organism: Nocardioides sp. SYSU D00038; assembly: GCF_016924665.1. Taxonomy (GTDB): domain Bacteria; phylum Actinomycetota; class Actinomycetes; order Propionibacteriales; family Nocardioidaceae; genus Nocardioides. The sequence goes on along the minus strand of NZ_JAFFJT010000018.1, from coordinate 40,279 downwards.
GCCGCCACGACCTGGCGCGGGGTGACCCGGTCGGCGGCCACCAGGACGTCGAGGAGCTCGCGCATCCGCACGGCCACCGGCCGGGAGCGCCGCTGCACGACGGCGGCCACCAGGTCGTGCTTGGCGGGGTACCAGTAGGTCAGCGCCGCCGGCGCCACGCCGGCCTCGCGGGCGATCGCCCGCAGCGAGACGCCCTCGGGGCTGGTGTCGCCGAAGAGCCGCTCGGCGGTGTCGAGGAGCAGCAGCCGCACGTCGACGTCGGCCCGCGGGCCGGGCGGGTGCGCGGTCGTCACGCGTCGGAGTGTATGTCCGTCAGGCGGCGGTGCAGGGCGACCGCGTCGTGGGGTGCGTGACCCCGGGCGTCGTTGTCGAAGTAGACGTGCACGTCCTGCCCGGCCGCCAGCCAGCCGCGGCAGCGCTCCGCCCACGCGTCGAGCCGGCCGGCGTCGTAGCCGCTGGCGTAGAGCTCGGTGTGGCCGTGCAGCCGCACGTAGCGGAAGTCGGCGGTGTCCTCGTCGAACGCCGGCCAGCGGCCCGCCGAGTCGGCGTGCACCAGCGCCACGCCGTGCTCGCGCAGCAGCGCCACCGCCTCGGCCGTCGCGAACGACGGGTGCCGCGGCTCGAGCGCGTGGCGCAGCGGCCGGTCGTCGAGGGCCTCGAGGGCGGGCTCGGGCACCTTGTCGTCGTGGCGGGCGGCCACCTCGGCGGCGGCGCCGGTGCTGCGCGGCAGCGAGGCCAGGAAACCGCCCACCCGCTCGGTGTCGAACCGCACGGACTCCGGCAGCTGCCACAGCAGCGGCCCGAGCTTGGCGCCGAGCCGCAGCACCCCCGAGGCCAGGAAGTTGGCCAACGCCGTGTCGGTGTCGCGCAGCCGTTTCATGTGGGTGAGGTAGCGCCCGCCCTTGACCGCGAGCACGAAGTCGTCGGGCGTCGCGTCGCGCCAGGCGTCGTAGGACGAGGGGCGCTGCAGGGAGTAGAAGGAGCCGTTGAGCTCGACCGAGCCCATCCGCTCGGCGGCGTAGGACAGCTCGTCGCGCTGGCGCAGGCCCTCGGGGTAGAAGTCACCGCGCCAGGAGCGGTAGCTCCAGCCGGAGATGCCGATCAGCGCGCGGGCCACCGCTACTTCTCCGGGTCGTGGCCCCAGTTCATCAGCGACCACCGCCACTTGGTGTCCGCGACGTCGCCAGCGGGCCGCTGGGCCAGGTGACGGTGGACGTAGCCGACGACCTTGCGCATGTGGGCGGCGTCGTCGGCCGTCAGCTCGGACTTGCTCGTGCCCAGGATCGACACGATCCGGCGTCCGGAGCGGTGCCCGGTCGACTCGCCCTCACCCTGGCCCACCGACCGCGACTCCTCGGTGTCGAGCCACTTCTCCAGCTCGGCCTGCGTCATGTTCACCGCCGCCTGCCAGTCGTCCCAGACGTCCTGCACCTGCTCGTCGACCTCGGCCATGCCCCTGCGTTACCCGGCCGGCGTCCGAGCAGTCGCTCAGAGGTCGGCGGCGCCGTGGTCGGCGTCGAAGGTGTCGCCGGTCAGGCGGGTCTTGACGAAGCTCACCAGCGAGGCAACCTTGCTGCCGGGGGTGTCCCAGTACTCCCCGCCCTCGAGGTCGACCCGCACCAGCACGGCGTCGGGGTTGTCCGGGCCGCCGGGCAGCCAGGCCTCGGCGAAGGTGTTCCACAGCTCCTCGAGCTTGGCGCGGTCGGTGACCACCTCGGCGGTGCCGTGCACCGAGACCCAGGCGTCGCTGCTGGCGAACGTGAGCCCGACGTGCGGCCGAGTCCGAAGATGGCGGACGTGGTCGGTGTCGCGCGCGGTGATGAACCAGAGCTCGGCCGACGGCTCCACCTCCTGGCGCGCCATCGGCACGGCGCGCAGTCGGCCGTCGTCGTCGGTGGTGGTGAACATGGCGATCGGCAGGTCGCCCAGCAGGTCGAGCAGCCGGGCAGCGTGGTCGGTGGCGGGGTCGCTGGTCGGGTCGGTCATGGCGGGGCGGTACCCGGGGCGCCCCCGGCCACCCGCCGGGTCCGGCGGTGGGCTGTCCCGACCGGGTCGGGGGTACGGTCCTGGCACCGACGCCCGAGGGGGAGCCCGTGACCGTCCCGACCCGCCGGCTGCACCGGCCGCTCACCGCCGCCGCGACCAGCGTCCTGACCGTGCTGGTCGCGACCGTGCTCCCGGCCGTCCCGGCCGGCACCGCGGCGGGGTCCGCCTCGGACGCCGGTGCCGCGACCGCCGCGCCGCTCACCCAGGAGCGGTACGCCGCGCTGGGCGACTCCTCGGCCGCGGGGCCGATCATCGTGCCGCAGCGACCCGGAGCGCCCTCGCCGTGCTACCGCAGCGCGGTCAACTTCCCCTCGCTCGTGGCGGCCGCGCTCGGGACCAGCGGCGCCGCCTTCGCCGACGCGACGTGCAGCAGCGCCGAGACGATCCACGCCTTCGAGACCCAGGGGCAGAACCCGCCCCAGCTCGACGCCGTCGACGGGCGGACCACGCTGGTCTCGGTGGGGCCGATCGGCGCCAACGACGCGGGCATCGTCTCCGCGGTGGTCCGCTGCCTGGTCCCGGGGTGCGCGCAGCGCGAGGGCGACGAGATGCGCGCGGCCGTGGCGGCCGTGCGGCCGGGCGTACGACGCGTGCTCGCGGCCGTGCGGCGCGAGGCGCCGCGGGCCGCGGTGGTCGTGGTCGGCTACGGCCGCTACGTCCCGCCCGGCGCCTGCCCGCTGACCCAGCCGCTGACCGTGGCCGACGCGACCTACGTGCAGGACCTCATCGACCGGCTGAACGGGATCCTCGCCGGCGAGGCCCGTCGAGCGGGCGCGACGTTCACCGATCTCGGCGCGACGCCGGGCGCCCTCGACCACACGGCCTGCGCCCCGCCCGGCCGGCGGTGGCTGGAGGGGCTGGTGCCGCTGAGCGGCGACGGCGCGGTGCCCTTCCACCCGACGGCGCTGGGGATGCGGGCGTTCGCCGGCCAGGTGGTGCGGGCGGCCGGCCAGGCCCGCAACGAGCAGCTGCGCGCGGCGCGCGCCTCGCTGTCGGTCGGGCAGCGGTGCGTGCGCGGGCGACCTCGCCTCACCGTGCGCGGGGGTCTCGGCCTCGTCGACCGCGTGGGCTTCCGCACCGCCGGCACCACCCGCAGGGTCGACGTGGCCGCGCCGTACCGCTGGCGGGTGCGCGGCCCGGTGACCCGCCGGGCCGTGGTGCGGGTCCGGCTGGTGCGACCGGGCGCCGGCAGCCTGCGCGTGCTCCGTCCGGTGCTGCGCCGCTGCCGCTGAGCCCGCGCCGGACGCCCTCCCCAGGGGGACGGGAGGGCGCCCGGCCCACCGGACCCCGGCGGGCGGCGGCCTCAGGCCACCGCGGCGTCGGGACCGAGCATCTCGGCGAGCGCGGCCCGGGCACGGCTCAGCCGCGACTTGACCGTCCCGTCGGCCACGCCGGTGCGCTCGGCGACCTCGTGCACCGAGAGGTCGGCGATGTAGTGGAGGACGACGGCCTGGCGCTGCTCCTCCGGCAGTCGCCGCAGCGCCGCGACCAGCGCCGCGCGCTCGTCGAGCGGGGCCGGAGGCTGGGTCTGCACCTCGGCAGCGGCGATCAGCTCGGTCGCCCGCTGGAACCGGCCGCCGCGGCGGAAGCCGTCGACGGCGACGCGGTAGGCCGTGGTGTGCACCCAGGCGTCGCCGCGCTCGGCCCAGTCGGGTGCCGAGGGGTGCCGCCAGCCGCGCGCGAACGCCTCCTGCACCGCGTCGCGGGCCAGGTCGCGGTCGCCCAGGCGGGCGGTGAGCTGACGGACCAGCCGGTCGAAGGAGCGGCGGTAGAAGTCGGTGAACTCGGTGGACTCGGTGTCCGGGTCGGTCTCCGGCGCGAGCTGGGTGGTGGTCATCGTCGTGCTCCTGGGTGAGGGTCCGTCAGGACAGTTCTCCCAGCGACCGGTTGCGGCGACCTTGCAGGATCCTTGTGGCCCGGCAGCGGAGCGGTGAACGGGTCGGGCCTCGGGTCGGCGTCGGAGCCGCGACGGCGGGCCGCGGACGTCGTACAGTGCTGGCGTGGGACCCGCCTTCAGCCTGCTGGGTCCGCTCGAGGTCCGTTCGGCATCGGGGTCGCTCGTCCACCTGGGCGGACCCAAGCCACGCCTGCTCCTGGCCATGCTGCTGGTCCACCACGGCCGGCCGGTGCCGGTCGACCGGCTGGTGCACGCCCTGTGGGGGGAGACACCCACCGACGGCGCGGCCACGACGCTGCGCAGCCACGTGGTGCGGGTACGGCGGCTGCTCGAGGAGGCCGGCACCCCGGCGCGGCTGGAGACCCGGTCGGGCGGCTACGTGCTCGAGGTCGACGCGAACGACGTCGACGTCACCCGGTTCGAGCAGCTGCTCGGCGAGGGCCGGGCGGCCGCCGACGCCGGTCGCCTCGACGAGGCCGCCGGGCTGCTCGACCAGGCACTCGCGCTGTGGCGCGGCGACGTGCTGGCAGACCTGCTCGCCCCCGAGTTCGCGGTCGCGGCCACCGCCGACTGGGCCGAGAAGCGCCTGGTCGCCCACGAGACACGGCTCGACGTCCAGCTCGCCCGCGGCCGTCACCGCGACGCTGTCCCGGTGCTGCAGACGCTGGTCGAGGAGCACCCGTTCCGGGAGCGGTTCGCCGCCCAGCTGATGCTCGCGCTCTACCGCAGCGGTCGGCAGGCCGACGCGCTCGCGGTCGCCTCGACCACCCGCGCCCGGCTGGGTGACGAGCTGGGCCTCGACCCCGGCGCCGAGCTGCAGGAGCTCGAGACGGCGGTGCTGCGCCAGGACCCCTCCCTCGACCTCCCGGCCGCCCCCGTCGTGTCGACGCCGCAGCCTCCCGAGGACGACGACACCGGGTGGGACGCGCTGACCCGGCGCGAGACCGCCACCCTGCTCGCGATCGGGCGCCGGCTGACGAACGCCGAGATCGCCGCGGAGTTCCACGTCTCGCAGCGCACGGTCGAGAGCCACGTCGCGGCGCTGCGCCGCAAGCTCGACGCCTCGAGCCGCGCCGAGCTGGTCGACGCCGCGCTCGCGCTGCAGGCGCGGTCGGTGCCGACGCCGGGCGGCGCGTTCGTGGGCCGCGAAGACGACGTGCGCACCGTCCGCGAGCTGCTCGACGTCTCGCGCTGGGTGACGGTCTGCGGCCCCCCCGGCGTGGGCAAGTCGCGGCTGGCGATGGAGGTCGCGACCGCCCAGGACCGCGCCCCGGTGGTCGTCGGGCTCGACGCGGTCGAGCCCGGCGAGGTCGCCGCCGCGGTGGCGGCGGCCCTCGACGTCACCGTCGAGCGGCCCGAGAGCCTGGTGGCCGCGTGCGCCTCCGGCCTGTCGGGCCAGCCGACGCTGCTGGTGCTCGACGACTGCGACCTGGTGCTCGACGAGGTCTCGGCGCTGGCCACCGACCTGGTACGGCGAGCGCCCCGGCTCACCGTGCTCACGACCTCGCGCTCGCCCGTCGGCGGCCGGGGTGAGGCCGTGCACCCGGTGGCGCCGCTGCCCGTGGGCCCGGGATCGGCGGCCGTCGAGCTGTTCCTGGACCGCGCGCGCACCGCCCGCGCCGAGGTCGACGCCGCCGCCACCCCCGCCGTGGAGCGGATCTGCTCGTTGCTCGACGGGCTGCCGCTGGCGGTCGAGCTCGCGGCCGCCCGCCTCGCCCACCTGCCGATCGACGACCTCGCGGCCCGGCTCGAGCACGGCTTCGAGGCCCTCGAGCGCGCCCGGCCCGTCGACCGGCACCGCACGCTGGAGACGGCGTTCGCCTGGACCTGGGACGTGCTCGACGACGACGAGCGCCGGGTGCTGTCGTGCCTGGCGGCGCTGCCGGTCGCCTTCGACCTCTCCGTCGCCGAGGCGGTGGCGGGCGAGGGCACGGCCGGCACCGTGCTACGGCTGGTCGACCGGTCGCTGGTGCTGGCCACCGGTCCCGACGAGCCGGCCGGCGCGCTGCGGGTGCTCGGTGCGCTGCGCACCTTCGCGCTCTCCCGCACGCCGGAGCCGGAGGCCGCGGAGACCCGTCGCCGGCACGCGCGGCTGATGACCGACCGGGTGCTGGCCCGGGTGGCCCGCGCGCGCACCGACGACAGCCCGGCGGCCTTCCGCGCCGTCGCGGCACTCGGCGCCGGCGCGGCGGCCGCGGCACGGTGGGCCGCCGAGCACGACCCACCGCTCGCCGCCCTGCTCGCCGCGAGCCTGGCCGAGCTCGGGGAGCAGTACCGCCCCGAGGCCACCACCCTGGCGACCCTGGCCCGGGTGGCCCGCGACGAGCGGGTCCGGGCGGTGGCCACGCCCGACCAGCTGCTGCAGCTCGGCCTGGGGCTCGCGTTCAGCGACCTCGAGCTGGTCACCGAGCTGGGCCACCTGGCCCACCAGCGGGCCGAGGAGCCGCACGAGCGCCGGGCCGCCCACCAGCTGGCCGGCTGGGCGGCGGCGTACCAGGGCCGCACCGAGGTCGCGCTCGCCGAGCTCGGCAGGGCCGAGGAGCTGGCCGAGGAGCAGGGCGCGACCTGGCACCTGGCCTGCGTGCGGCAGGGTCTGGGCATCGCGCTGCGCCCGGTAGACACCGATCGGTCGCTGGCGGCGTTCACCGCCTCGCTCGGCAGCTACGCCGCGGCGGGCGACACCGCCCACGTCAACAACGTGCGCTACATGATGGCCGCCACCGCGGTCCGTGCCGGCCGGCGCGACGAGGAGGTGCGCGACTGGATCGACCTGTGCATCGCCTACGCCCGCGAGGTCGGCAACCCCCACGAGCTGGCGCACGCGCTGATGGTGCGCGGCCTCTACGAGGAGGCCGCCACCGAGGTCGAGGCGGACGAGATGGCCGAGGCGCTCTCGGACCTCGAGGCGAGCGGCGACCTGCGCTGCCTGGCCCGGATGCGGCTGGTGATGGCGCGCGACCGGCCCAGCGCGGACCGGATCGGGCTGCTGGAGCAGGCCCACGAGGCCGCCGCCGGCGTCGGCGACCCCGACCTGGTCAGCGAGGTCAGCGGCCACCTGGTCGCCGCCCACTGGGCCGCCGGCGCCCACCGCGCCGCCGCGGTCGAGCTCGGCCGGCTCCAGGCGCTGGTCGGCGACGACCGGGCCCGCTCGGTGGCCCCGGCGCCGCTGCTCGAGGAACTGGACCGGTGGCGCACCGCGCTGGCCGAGGGCGCCGCCCGGGTGGCGGCCGCGCACGTGCACTGACCGCCCGGAGACCGTGCGGAAATCCGTGTGCTGCACGGATGCGCCGCACCCGGGCGTCGCGCTGTCATGGATCCACCCCACGAGGAGAGGAACCATGACCACCACCACCGCACCCCCCGACTGGACCCGGGTCGACACGGGCTGGGGCCGCCGGGCGGCCGAGTTCGCCAGCCTGAGCGAGCCCGGCAACTGCCGCGAGTACGTCGCGGTGCACCACGTGCTCGGGCTCGACCACGGTGACCGGCTGCTCGACGTCGCCTGTGGTGCCGGCCTGGCCCTCGAGCTCGCCGCGCTGCGCGGCGCGACCTGCGCCGGGATCGACGCCAGCCCCCGGCTGGTCGCGGTCGCCCGCGACCGCAGCCCCGGTGCCGACGTCCGGGTCGGCGACATGCACGCCCTGCCGTGGCCGGACGCGTCGTTCGACGCGGTGACCAGCTTCCGCGGGGTGTGGGGCACCACGCCCGAGGCCCCGGCGGAGATCCGGCGGGTGCTGGTGCCCGGAGGACGGGTGGCGATCACCGTCTGGGGCCACGTCAAGGCCTCCCCCGGCGCGTGGGCGCTGGCGCCGTTCCGACTCGCCGCGGAGCCGCAGGTCGCCCACCAGGCCGCGATGGTCGCGCTGGGGCGGCCCGGCATCGGCGAGGCGCTGCTCGCCCGCCACGGCTTCGTCGACGTACGACGCGTGGTGGTGCCGTTCGCCTGGGAGTTCCCCGACCCCGCGACCTACGCCCGCACGCTGGCCTCGACGGGCCCGGCGTACGAGGCGATCGAGGCGGTGGGCGAGGCGGCGTTCCTGCGCTCGGCCACCGACGTCGCGGCGGCCCGGGTGCGCGACGGGCTGCCGCTGCGCGCCGAGATCGAGGTCGTCTGCCTGCTGGCTCGCGCCCCGGGCGGCGACCGGTGAGCGCGAGCTTCCTCGGGCCCGCTCCCGACAGCGACGGGGCCAGGCGGCTGGTCGAGGAGGACCTCGACGAGCTGGGCTACGTGATGAACGGGACCCGGCTGTGGGCGCACCACCCCGCCGCGATGACCGGCCTCTTCGACCTGCTCGGGGTGGTCAACGAGCCGGTGCGCCTGAGCCTCCGGGAGCGCGCGCTGCTCACCGTCGCGGCGGCCGCCACCCGCCGCGACTCCTACTGCGCGCTCGCGTGGGGCGCGAAGCTCGCCGCGGTCGCGGACGAGGCGACCGCGGCCGCGGTGCTGCGCGGGGAGGACCCGCAGCTCGACGACCGCGAGCGGGCGCTGGTGACGTGGGCGCGGCTGGTCGCCACCGACCCCAACGCCACCACTGCCTCCGACGTCGAGGCGCTGCGCACCGCCGGCTGGAGCGAAGCGGAGGTGCTGGCGATGACCGTGCACGTCGCGCTGCGGATGGCCTTCTCCGCCGTCAACGACGCCCTCGGCGCCGCGCCCGACCCGGCGCTCGCCGAGCGGGTGCCGGCTGCCGTCCGCGCGGCGGTGGACTTCGGGCGGCCACCGGCCGACTGACCGGCGGTTGCCCAGGGCCGACTCGGGCACAGGGTCTACCCACGTCCCTGGAGGAGAGCGATGGCAGCGCGCGGCGACACCGCCACCGGCAACGGCGACCGGCCCCACCCCGAGGCGGAGGGCAAGCCGGACGCCCCCACCGACCTGACCCGGCCGTCGTGGACCTACGTGCTGCGCAAGACCGTGCGCGAGTTCTCGGCCGACCAGTGCACCGACCTGGCGGCCGCGCTGACCTACTACGCCGTGCTGGCGCTGTTCCCGGGAGCCTTGGCCCTGCTCTCGCTCGTCGGGCTGGTCGGCCAGGGCGAGGAGACGGTCGAGACCCTGCTGCAGGTGCTGCGCGACGTGGGCGCGGGCTCCGCGGCCACCACCCTCGAGCCGACGCTGGTGGAGCTCAGCCGGGCACCCGGCGCCGGGCTCGCGCTGGTGCTCGGCCTGGCCTCCGCGCTCTGGGCGGCCTCCGGCTACGTGAATGCGTTCGGGCGCGGCATGAACCGCGTCTACGAGGTGCGCGAGGGACGCCCGATCTGGAAGCTGCGCCCGGTGATGCTGCTCGTCACCCTCGTCACCGTGGTGCTCGTCGCGGTGGTCGCGCTGGGGCTGGTGCTCACCGGCAGGGCCGCCGAGGCCGTCGGCGACGCGGTGGGCCTGGGGTCGACCGCGGTGACGGTGTGGAGCATCGCCAAGTGGCCGGTGCTGCTCGCGGTCGTGGTCGTCATCGTCGCGTTGCTCTACTACGCGACGCCCAACGTGGTGCAGCCCCGGTTCCGGTGGATCAGCATCGGCGCGGTGGTCGCGATCGTCGTGTGGGTGCTCGCGTCGGCGGCGTTCGGCTTCTACGTCGCCAACTTCGCCAGCTACAACCGCACCTACGGGTCGCTGGCCGGCGTCGTGGTCTTCCTGCTGTGGCTCTGGATCACCAACCTGGCGCTGCTGTTCGGAGCCGAGCTCGACGCCGAGCTGGAGCGCGGCCGCGAGCTCCAGGCGGGCCTGCCGGCCGAGGAGGACATCCAGCTCCCGCTGCGCGACACCCGCGGGGTCGACAAGGCCGAGGCCAAGGAGCGCGAGGACGTCGAGCGCGGACGGCGGCTGCGCACCACCCGCGGGGGCGACGCCGACGCGCCGGACGGCGACTGACGCCGTCGGCCCGTCGCCGGCCGGGACGGAGCGCTGGACCGGACCGGTCGGGTTCGCGGCCCGACCCCCCTCCCGAAAGCCGTCACGCGGTGTCACACTGTGCGCACCGAGTCCCTCCCTAGGCCTCGGTCTCGCTCCCGGCACGCGTGCCGGGTCGAGGCGGCGTCCTTGTTCGACCGAGGGCAGTGGGGGTCAGAACAGGGACGCCGCGCTCGGAGACCGTGGCCCTGACGTCCCCGCTCCGGCGGTCAGATCACCGGCGCGAAGTGCTGCACGACCGGGAACGGGTCGTAGAAGTGGTGCAGCAGCCGGCGCCACTCCTCGTAGCGCTCCGAGCCGCGGAAGCCCTGCTCGTGGGCCTCGACCGAGGTCCACCCCACCAGCAGCAGGAACAGCGAGGGCTGCTCGAGGCAGCGTCGAACCTCCACGAACAGGAATCCTTCGGACGCCGCGATCAGCTCGCGCGCCTGCGCGAAGGCGGCGGCGAACTCGTCTTCCCGCCCGGGCCGGACCTGGAGCAGGGCGTGCTCGAGGACGGGTGCGGACCGGGCGGCGGCAGGATCGCTCATGCCGTCAGCCTGGCAGAGGCGCGTCCCGGCCGCGCAGGGGCGGGAGTCCCCGACCGGCACATACCCCCCAGGGTTTTTTCACGATTCCCCGGACAGCGGGGCGTCGCTGTCGCACAGTGACGGGATGAAGGGCTTCCGGGGCCGTCTGCTGCCGCTCGCTCTCGGCGTGCTGGCGCTGGGGCTGCCCGCCCTTCCCGTCGTCGCCCCGGCCGGTGCGCAACCGGCCCGCAAGGCCGCCAGCGAGGTGCGGGTCGCCTGGGGCGACCCCCGGGCGGAGGTCGGCGAGACCACTCGAGTGGTCGCGACCGTGCGGCCGCGTCACGTGGCTCGCCGGGTCACCCTGCAGGTGCGTCGCCACGGGCGCTGGACCGCGGTCGTCTCGAAGGTCGCGCGCGGCCGGGTCGCCTTCCAGGTGCACCACCGCCGCGCCGGCACCACCCGCTACCGGGTGCGCGTCGTCCCCACCCGCCACCTCCGGGTCGCCCGGTCGCGCGTGCACGCCTACCGGGTGGCGCCGCCGGTGCCGGTCCTGCCGCCGCCCGACCACCACCAGCCGCCGCCGCTGCCCGACGGGCTGCTGCTCGGCGTCGCGTACGGCTCGAACCAGGAGCCCGCGCCCCACGAGCGGGCCGCCGGCACCGGGCTGCACCTGCGGCGGGTCTTCTGGCGTGCCGACCAGGTCGAGCGGGCGGTGAGCACCGCCCGGGCCGACGTGGCCGCGGGCCGCACCAGCGTGGCGTCGTTCAAGCTGCCGCGCACCTGGGCCGAGATGGCGGCCGGCGCCGGCGACGCCTGGGCGCGCGACCTCGCCGACCGGATGGACGCGGTGCCGGGCGAGGTGTGGATCGCGCTGCACCACGAGCCCGAGCGCGACCAGCCGGACATCCTGGACTGGACCCGGATGCAGCAGCGGCTGGCGCCGTTCTTCGACCGCGACAACATCCGGTTCGGCGTGATCATGACCGGCTGGCCTCAGTTCGTGGCCAAGGACCCCGTGTTCGCCCCGGCCCGGATGTGGCCGCACGGCGCCCCGGTCGACTGGATGGGCTTCGACGTCTACCAGACCCTCGGCATGAAGGCGTCGTCGACGTGGACCGACCTCGGCGTGTTCTGGCCGCAGATCGAACGGTTCGCCGCCTCGGTCGGCGTGCCGTGGGGGCTGACCGAGACCGGCATCACCGACCAGGGCTGGGCCGACCCCCGGGGCCGGACCTTCTTCGCCGACCTGACGGCCGCCGTGTCGCGGCACGGCGGGTCGTTCATCTCCTACTTCGACACCGAGATCAACGCCGACGGCACGTGGGGGCTCAAGGCCTCCAAGTGGGACCGGTGGATCGACCTGATGCGGGTGGCGGGGCGACGGTCGGTGTCGAGCGACGCCGCTGGGTCCTCGACCTGACCCCGGCACGACCGGGATCCCTCACTCGTCGACGCTCTCCCCCTGCGGCTCCACCGGGCGCACGGCCTCCTCGGCACCGGAAGAACCGGCGGCATGCGGACCGGGCGACTCCGACGTCGTGCCGGCGGCCTCGCCCGCACCGCCGTCCGGGCGTGGCTTGCGCGACGGGCGGCGCCGTCCGCTGCGGCCCGAGCGCGGTTCGTCGGCGCGACCCGCGGGCTGGTCGGCGGACGACTGGTCCGGACCCCCGGGCCGCTTCCGGCCCTGGCCCGGCCCGGACTTCCGGCCCGGCCGCTGACCCGCCTGCCCACCCGAGGGACGGCCGGCCTGGCCGCGGTAGGTCGGCGCGCCGCCGAGGAACAGGTCGGCGCTGCCGGTGACGAGTGGTCCGGCCAGGCTCGAGGTCGGCAGCCAGAGCTGCACGAACAGGTCGTCGTCGACGACCGGCACGGCGACGGGGACCGGGGTGGTGCCGACCTGGTGGTCGAACATCCCGGTCGCGAGCTCGCCGACCGCGCGCAGCGAGGAGCAGACGTCGGCGACGGTGCGGTCGCGGGCGGCGACCAGCCGGGCGGCGAGCGCCTCGGCCAGCTCGCTGGTGCGACCTCGGGGCTGGCCGCCCTGGTCGATCTGGCGCATCGCGGAGCCGACGGCGTCGAGGGCGGCCTCGAAGACCTCGGTCCAGGCGCCGCCGCGCAGGCCTACCTCCACGGTGCCGGGTCGCGGCTCGGCCCGCCCGGGCCGGCCGCCCGACCGGCCGGTGTCACGGCCCACCGAGAGCGGGACCGTGAGCCAGGACGACCCCTGCTCCTGGGACCGGGCGGCGAGGGCCACCGGGGTGATCCGGCCGCCACCGACGACGAGCAGGTCGGCGCGGCCGAGCTGGCTCCGGTCGAGCCCGCTGAGGTCGGCCGCGCGGCCACCGGCGAGGGCGTCGACCACCGCGGTGACCGCCGGCGAGGTCCGCACGGCGCCCCAGAACGACGGCGCCGCCCGGGGCGGCAGCTTGTCGAGCCCGAGCGCGACCACCCGCAGCGGCTCGCGCCCGGTGACGCCGACGCGGCGCAACCCCTCGCGCAAGGGCTCGACCGCGGCGGGCACCCCGGCGTTCGCGGCCTCGACGAGAGCGAGCTCGAAGGCCTGGTCGGTGAGTCGGACGTGGGGGCGGAACAGGGTGGCGAGCTGGGCGAGCGTGACCTGCTCGGGGTCGGGAGGGATCGGGTGCTGGTCGCGGCCCGGCCCGGTCTGCAGCAGGCGGGCCCGCAGCAGCTCCGCCACGGCGAGCCGGGTCACCTGCTGGGTGACCCACGCCCGCGGCGACGTCGCCCACTCGTCGGGGTGCTGCTCGGCCAGGGCCTGGACCTGCTCCTTGGAGGGTCGTGGGGGCAGGTCCAACCGCAACGACGGGAGCACCAGCTCCCGGGACGCCGACTCGGCCACGTCAGGCCACCATCCTCATCTCGCCGTGCCGCGGCCGCACCGGTCCGGTCCGGCCACCACCAGAACCGTAGTCACTGCACGCGGACGGCGCCGACCGAGGTCCACGCCCGGACTCACCGGGCTCCGGGGCGACGCAGGCCGTGCACCAGCAGGTCGGCGAGCGCCTCGTAGGCGCGGGCGTCGTCGAGCCCGGTCAGGTCGGCGATCGCGCCGGCCTGGATGGCCCGCATCAGCTGGGCCACGGCGGCGCCCACGAACGCCGGGTCGACGTCGCGCAGCGAGCCGTCGGCCACGCCCTCGGCCACCAGGTCCTGGGCTCGGCGGGCGGCGTGCCGGGTGTTCTCGGCGTAGAGCTCCGCGGCCGGCGCGAACGCCGCCAGGTCGGCGTAGAACCGCTCGCCCGCGGGGCCCAGCTCGCGGGCGACCGCGCGGAGGTAGACCTCGAGCCGTCGCCCGGCGTCGGGCTCGGCCTGCACCTCGGCCTCGATCCGCTCCGCGGCCCGCCGGAAGAACCGCCGGGTCGCCGCCACCACCAGCTGCTCCTTGCTGGCCGCCACCAGGTAGAGCGTGCTGCGCGAGCAGCGCAGCCGGGCGGCCAGGTCGCCGACCCCGAAGCGCAGGAAGCCCTCCGCGAGGTAGAGCTCGACCAGCTGGTCGAGGAGCTCGTCCTGGCGTCGGGTGGTCCTGTCGGCTGTCCGCGGCACCCCCGCACCCTAGTGGGCGCCGGCCGACGCCAGTACCGTGAGACGTACCTGAGTACCGCTGACGAGCCACCGAGGAGCCCGAATGCCCGCCCGCCGCGTGCTGCCCACCGACGAGGCCGCCGACCTGCTGCGGCTGGTCCGCACCATCGCCGCCGAGGAGCTCGCCCCGCGCGCCGCGGCCGCGGAGGCCGACGAGGAGTTCCCCCGCGAGGTGTTCCGGCTGCTCGGTCGCACCGGCCTGCTCGGCCTGCCCTACCCCGAGGAGCACGGTGGCGGCGGGGTGCCGTACGAGGTCTACCTCCAGGTGCTCGAGGAGCTGGGTGCGGTGTGGGCCACGGTCGGCGTCGGCGTCTCGGTGCACGCGCTGTCGTGCTTCGGGTTGGTGACCCGGGGCACCGAGGAGCAGCAGCGACGCTGGCTGCCCGAGATGCTCGGCGGCGAGCTGCTCGGCGCCTACTGCCTCTCCGAGCCGCACGCCGGCTCCGACCCTGCGGCGATGCGCACCACCGCCCGCCGCGACGGCGACGACTACGTGCTCCGCGGCACCAAGGCCTGGACCACGCACGGCGGCCGGGCCGACTTCTACAAGGTGATGGCCCGCACCGGCGACGGCCGCGGCGACATCTCCTGCTTCCTGGTGCCCGCTGACTCCCCCGGCCTGAGCGCCGACCCGCCCGAGCGCAAGATGGGGCTCACCGGGTCGCCCACCACCGCGATCCGCCTCGACGACGTCCGCGTGCCCGCCGAGCGCCGGCTCGGCGACGAGGGCGAGGGCCTGCGGATCGCCCTCGCCGGCCTCGACTCCGGGCGGCTCGGCATCGCCGCCGTGGCCACCGGCCTGGCCCAGGGCGCGCTCGACCAGGCGGTGGCCTACGCCCAGCAGCGCGAGACCTTCGGCCGCCGGATCATCGACCACCAGGGGCTCGCGTTCGTGCTGGCCGACATGGAGGCCGCGGTGCAGTCGGCCCGGGCGACCGTGCTGCACGCCGCCCGCCTCAAGGACGCCGGGCTGCCGTTCGGCCGCGAGGCCTCGGTCGCCAAGCTGGTCGCCACCGACAACGCGATGCGGGTCACCACCGACGCCGTGCAGGTGCTCGGCGGCTACGGCTACACCCGCGACTTCCCGGTCGAGCGCTACATGCGCGAGGCCAAGGTGATGCAGATCTTCGAGGGCACCAACCAGATCCAGCGGATGGTCATCGGCCGGGGCCTCGACAGCGACGCCGCGGGGGCGATCACCGCGCGCTGAGCTGGGCGCGGCCAGGCGAGTGCCCGGCCGTCAACGGCAGGTCGCCCGGAGGTTCGGAGGCCGAATCCCGTGGCCACGCTGCGAATCCACCCCCCGCGTCCCGAGGGTTGGCGGGCTGTGGGGGGTGTCCGGCGACGCGGGCGTCGCGCGCCCAAACGACCAGAACCCCTCAATCGCGTGGTTACGGTCGATTCCCACCACCCCCAACGACCAGAACCCCTCGATCGCGTGGTTGCGGTCGATCCCCACCCCCAACGACCAGAACCCCTCAATCGCGCGGTTACGGTCGATCCCCACCACCCCCAACGACCAGAACCCCTCGATCGCGTAGTTACGGTCGATCCCCACCACCCCCAACGACCAGAACCCCTCAATCGCGTGGTTACGGTCGATTGAATCCCCGGTCGACCGGGGATTCCCACCCCGCACCGCGTGAGAGGCTGCCCCGCATGCCCCAGGTGCCGGCCGCGACCCGTGCGCTGCGGGTGCTGCGGTTCCTGGCCAGCCAGCCCGACCCGGTGCCGCTGGCCCGGATCGCCCGGGCCTGCGAGCTGCCGCGGAGCTCGGCCTACCACCTGCTGGCCGCCATGGTGGCCGAGGGCTTCGTGGTGCACCTCGCCGACGAGCAGCGCTACGGGCTCGGGCTGGCCGCGTTCGAGGTCGGCACCGGATTCACCCGCCAGGCGCCGCTGCAGCGGCTGGCCCGCCGGCCGCTGACGGTGCTGGTCGACCGCACCGGGCAGTCGGCCCACCTGGCCGTGCTCCACGGTCGCGACGTCCTGTACCTGCTCGAGGAGCGGGCGCCGGGCCGGCCCCCGCTGGTGACCGACGTCGGCGTGCGGCTGCCGGCGCACCTGACCGCGAGCGGCCGGGCGATCCTCGCGGGGCTGCCGGCGGCGCAGGTGCGGGCGCTCTACCCGACGCCCGACGACTTCGTCGACCGCCTCGGGGTCGGGCCGCGGTCGCTGAGCGCCCTGCGCCGGCTGCTCGGCGAGGCTCGGCAGCGCGGCCACGCCGTCGAGGACGGCGAGGTCAGCCCGGGCCTGGCCAGCGTGGCGCGGGCCGTGCACGACCACAACGGCCACCCGGTCGCCGCGGTGGCCGTGACCTACCCCGCCGCCGAGGTGGCCGACCCGGCGCCACTGGCCGCCGAGGTCACCGGCACCGCAGAGATCCTGACCCGCCGGATCGGCGGGGACCGCGGTCTCACATCCGAGACGCGCGGGCGCGGCCGCCCCTAGCCCCACCACCCCGCCCGGCCAAGGATGGGGCCATGGCAGCAACGGTGGTCGTGGGCACGGGTCCGGTCTCGTTCGAGGACGTCGTCGCGGTGGCCCGCCACGAGGCCACGGTCGCGCTCGGCGAGGACGCGCTCGCCGCCGTCGACCGGGCCCGGGCGGTGGTCGACGAGCTGGCCGCCGCGCCCACCCCGGCGTACGGCATCTCCACCGGCTTCGGGGCCCTCGCCACCCGCCACATCCCCACCGAGATGCGGGCCCAGCTGCAGCGCTCGTTGGTGCGCTCCCACGCCGCCGGCTCGGGCCCCGAGGTCGAGCGCGAGGTGGTGCGGGCGCTGATGCTGCTGCGCCTCTCGACGCTCGCCACCGGCCGCACCGGCGTGCGCCGCGAGACCGCCGAGCTGCTCGCCGGCCTGCTGAGCCACGGCATCACGCCGGTGGTCCACGAGTACGGCTCGCTCGGCTGCTCCGGCGACCTCGCGCCGCTGGCCCACTGCGCCCTGGCGTTGATGGGCGAGGGTCCGGTGCGCGACGCCGCGGGCGTGCTGCGACCGGCGGCGGAGGCTCTGGCCGAGGCCGGGCTGCGCCCGGTCGAGCTGGCGGCCAAGGAGGGCCTGGCCCTGATCAACGGCACCGACGGCATGCTCGGGATGCTGGTGCTGGCGATCACCGACCTGCGCCGCCTGCTGCGCACCGCCGACGTCGCCGCGGCGATGTCGGTGGAGGGCCAGCTCGCCACCGACCGGGTCTTCGCCACCGACCTCCAGGCGATCCGGCCGCACCCGGGCCAGGCCGCCGCGGCGGCGAACCTCACCGCGCTGCTGCGCGATTCCGGCATCGTGGCCTCGCACCGCGGTCCCGACTGCAACCGGGTGCAGGACGCCTACTCGCTGCGCTGCTCGCCCCAGGTCCACGGCGCCGCCCGCGACACCGTCGACCACGCGGCACTGGTGGCCGCACGCGAGCTGGCGTCGGCCGTCGACAACCCCGTCGTGCTCGCCGAGGAGGGCCGCGTCGAGAGCAACGGCAACTTCCACGGCGCCCCGGTGGCCTACGTGCTCGACTTCCTCGCGATCGTCGCCGCCGACGTCGCCTCGATCAGCGAGCGTCGCAGCGACCGCTTCCTCGACAAGGCCCGCAGCCACGGGCTGCCGCCGTTCCTCGCCCACGACCCCGGCGTCGACAGCGGCCTGATGATCGCCCAGTACACCCAGGCCGCGATCGTCTCGGAGCTCAAGCGGCTGGCCGCGCCGGCCAGCGTCGACTCGATCCCCAGCAGCGCGATGCAGGAGGACCACGTCTCCATGGGTTGGTCGGCCGCCCGCAAGCTGCGCCGCGCCGTCGACGGGCTGACCCGGGTGGTAGCGATCGAGGTGCTCACCGCCGCCCGGGCCCTCGACCTGCGATCCCCGCTGGAGCCGTCGCCGGCGACCGGAGCCGTCGTCGCCCTGCTGCGCGGGAACGGCGTGCCCGGCCCCGGCCCCGACCGCCACCTGGCCCCCGAGATCGAGGCCGCCGTCGGGCTGGTCGCCTCGGGCGCCGTCGTCACCGCCGCCGAAGAAGTGATCGGAGAGCTCGCATGAACGTGCCTGATGGCGTCAACCCCCGCCTCCCCATCCATGCCGCCACCGGCACCGACCTGACGGCCCGGTCGTGGCAGACCGAGGCGCCGTTGCGGATGCTGATGAACAACCTCGACCCCGAGGTCGCCGAGCGGCCCGAGGACCTCGTCGTCTACGGCGGCACCGGTCGCGCCGCCCGCAGCTGGGAGGCGTACGACGCCCTCGTGCGGACCCTGCGCGACCTGCGCGACGACGAGACGCTGCTCGTGCAGTCGGGCAAGCCGGTCGGCGTGATGCGCACCCACGAGTGGGCGCCCCGGGTGCTGATC
The DNA here is from genome assembly GCF_016924665.1 of Nocardioides sp. SYSU D00038. Classification (GTDB taxonomy): domain Bacteria; phylum Actinomycetota; class Actinomycetes; order Propionibacteriales; family Nocardioidaceae; genus Nocardioides. The sequence continues at coordinate 21,977 of NZ_JAFFJT010000018.1, read as the reverse complement.
GCCAACTCCAACCTGGTGGGCGACTGGGCCAACTGGGAGGAGTTCCGCCGACTCGAGGACCTCGGCCTGACCATGTACGGGCAGATGACCGCCGGGTCGTGGATCTACATCGGCACCCAGGGCATCCTCCAGGGCACCTTCGAGACCTTCGCGGCGGTCGCCGACAAGCGCTTCGGGGGCACCCTGGCCGGCACCATCACCCTGACCGCCGGGTTGGGCGGGATGGGCGGCGCCCAACCGCTCGCGGTGACGATGAACGACGGCGTGGCGATCTGCGTCGAGGTCGACCAGGCCCGGATCACCCGCCGGATCGAGCACGGCTACCTCGACGAGCAGGCCGACTCGGTGGAGGACGCCGTGGCCCGCGCCGTCGCCGCGCGCGACGAGCGGCGGCCGCTCTCGATCGGCCTGCTCGGCAACGCCGCCGAGGTGTTCCCGCGGCTGCTGGAGATGGACGCCCCGATCGACGTGGTGACCGACCAGACCTCGGCCCACGACCCGCTGAGCTACCTGCCGATCGGCATCGCGGTGGGCGACTGGGCCGACGCCGCCGACCGCGACCCCGAGGGCTTCACCAAGGACGCGCAGGCCTCGATGGCCGCCCACGTGCGGGCGATGGTGGGGTTCCAGGACCGGGGGGCCGAGGTCTTCGACTACGGCAACTCGATCCGCGACGAGGCGCGCAAGGGCGGCTACGACCGGGCCTTCGAGTTCCCCGGCTTCGTGCCGGCCTACATCCGGCCGCTGTTCTGCGAGGGTCGCGGTCCGTTCCGGTGGGCCGCGCTCTCGGGCGATCCGGCCGACATCGAAGCCACCGACCGGGCGATCCTCGAGCTGTTCCCCGACGACGCGCGGCTGCGGAAGTGGATCACCATGGCGGGCGAGCGGGTGCAGTACCAGGGTCTGCCGGCCCGGATCTGCTGGCTGGGCTACGGCGAGCGCCACCTCGCGGGCCTGCGGTTCAACGAGATGGTCGCCAGCGGCGAGCTGAGGGCGCCGATCGTGATCGGCCGCGACCACCTCGACTGCGGGTCGGTGGCGTCGCCGTACCGCGAGACCGAGGGCATGCTCGACGGCTCCGACGCCATCGCCGACTGGGCGATCCTCAACGCGCTCGTCAACACCGCCTCCGGCGCGACCTGGGTGTCGTTCCACCACGGCGGCGGCGTCGGCATGGGCCGCTCCCTGCACGCCGGACAGGTCTGCGTCGCCGACGGCACCGAGCTCGCCGCGCAGAAGATCGAGCGGGTGCTCACCAACGACCCCGGCATGGGCGTGATCCGCCACGTCGACGCCGGCTACGACCGCGCGGTCGAGGTCGCCGCCGAGCGCCGGGTGCGGATCCCGGTGCGCGAGGGCTGAGACCCGGAAACCAACGAGTCCGGGCGCCCCCGGCGGGGGGGGCGGGCGACGGGGTCGGGAGGGAGCCGGGTGCGCGAGGGCTGACACCCGCAACCCCCCGCGGCCGGCCGCCCGGGGGGGGCCGCCCGGACTCGGAGGTCGGCAGGGGCAGGGCAGGATCAGGCCAGGATCAGGCCAGGTCGAACCGGTCCAGCTCCATGACCTTGGTCCAGGCGGCGACGAAGTCGGTGACGAACTTGTCCTGCGCGTCGTCGCTGGCGTAGACCTCGGCGATCGCCCGCAGCTGCGAGTTGGAGCCGAAGATCAGGTCGACGGGGGTCGCCGTCCACCTCACCTCGTCGGTGGCGAGGTCGCGAATCTCGTAGACGCCCTCCTCGGTCTGCGACGCCTTCCACCGGGTGCCGGGCGAGAGCAGGTTGGCGAAGAAGTCGTTGGTGAGCACGCCGGGACGCTCGGTGAGCACGCCGTGCCGGGCACCACCCGCGTTGGCGCCGAGCGCTCGCAGACCGCCGACCAGCACGGTCATCTCGGGGGCGCCGAGCTCGAGCATGTACGCACGGTCGACCAGCAGCACCTCGGGCTGGAGCTTCTCGCCGGGGCGGACGTAGTTGCGGAACCCGTCGGCCCGCGGCTCGAGCACCCGGAAGGACTCGGTGTCGGTCTGCTCCTCGGTGGCGTCGGTGCGACCCGGCCGGAACGGCACGGTGACGTCGGAGCCGGCGTCGCGCGCCGCCTTCTCCACCGCGGCCGAACCGGCCAGCACGATCAGGTCGGCCAGCGAGATCTTCGCGCCGCCCGCCGCGTTGAACTCGCTGCGGATGCCCTCGAGGGTCTCGAGGACGGTCGCGAGCTGCTCGGGCTGGTTGACCTCCCAGCTGCGCTGGGGCTCCAGGCGGATCCGCGCGCCGTTGGCGCCACCCCGCTTGTCGGTGGTGCGGAAGCTGGCCGCCGACGCCCACGCGGTCGACACCAGCTGGGCGGTGGTCAGGCCGGAGTCGAGGACCTTCGCCTTGAGGGCGGCGATGTCGGCCTCGCCCACGAGCTCGTGGTCGACGGCCGGCACCGGGTCCTGCCAGAGCTGGGGCTCGGGCACCCACGGGCCGAGGTAGCGCTCGATCGGGCCCATGTCGCGGTGCAGCAGCTTGTACCAGGCCTTGGCGAACGCCTCGGCGAACTGCTCGGGGTGCTCCAGGAAGCGGCGCGAGATCTTCTCGTACTCGGGGTCGAAGCGCAGCGCGAGGTCGCTGGTGAGCATGGTGGGCTTGCGCTTCGGCGAGTCCGGCGTCGGGCCGGGGATGATCTCCTCGGCGTCCTTGGCCACCCACTGGTTGGCGCCGGCCGGGCTCTTGGTCAGCTCCCACTCGTAGCCGAAGAGGATCTCGAAGAACCGGTTGCTCCACTTCGTGGGCACGTCGGTCCAGGTGACCTCGAGGCCGGAGGTGATCGCGTCGGCGCCCTTGCCCGAGCCGAACGAGCTGCGCCAGCCCAGGCCCTGCTCCTCCAGCGGCGCCCCCTCCGGCTCCGGGCCGACGAGGTCGGCGTCGCCGGCCCCGTGGGTCTTGCCGAAGGTGTGGCCGCCGGCGATCAGCGCGACGGTCTCCTCGTCGTTCATCGCCATCCGCGCGAAGGTGTCGCGGATGTCGCGGGCCGAGGCCACCGGGTCGGGGTTGCCGTTGGGGCCCTCGGGGTTGACGTAGATCAGACCCATCTGCACGGCGCCGAGCGACTCGTGCAGGTCGCGCTCGCCGCTGTAGCGCTCGTCGCCGAGCCAGGTGTCCTCGGGACCCCAGAAGATCTCCTCGGGCTCCCAGACGTCCTCACGACCGAAGGCGAAGCCGAAGGTCTCGAAGCCCATGTCCTCGAGCGCGACGTTGCCGGCGAGGACGAGCAGGTCGGCCCACGAGATCTTCTGGCCGTACTTCTGCTTCACCGGCCAGAGCAGCCGACGCGCCTTGTCGAGGTTGGCGTTGTCGGGCCAGCTGTTGAGCGGGGCGAACCGCTGCCCACCGTCGCCGGCGCCGCCGCGGCCGTCGTAGATGCGGTAGGTGCCGGCGGCGTGCCAGCTCATCCGGATGAACAGGCCGCCGTAGTGGCCGAAGTCGGCCGGCCACCAGTCCTGGGAGGTGTGCAGCACCTCGACGATGTCCCGCTTGAGCGCGTCGACGTCGAGCTTCTCCAGCTCGGCGGCGTAGCTGAAGTCGGCGCCGAGCGGGTTGCCCTTGGGCGAGTGGGCGTGCAGCACCGAGAGGTCCAGCATGTTCGGCCACCAGTCCTTGAGACCGTGCGGGCGACCGCCGGTCTTGGGCGTCGGCGAGTCGATCGCGGGATTCTCGCTCTCGCTGCCCGAGGCCGCGGCCGAGTCGTGCATCACCGGGCAACCGGACTCCGCCTTGCGGTCCACCCCCTGGGGGCTCTCCGGGGTGGTGCGGTCCTGGCTGTCGCTCATCTGCTTCCTTCCGGTGGGGCGGTCACTGAGGGGTGGGTACGGCCGCGCACCGGGGACAGGTGCCCCAGTAGACGACCTCCGCCTCGTCGACCACGAAGCCGTGGTCGTCGGAGGCGGTGAGGCAGGGGGTGTGCCCGACGGCGCACTCGACGTCGGCGATGTCGCCGCAGGATCGGCAGACCACGTGGTGGTGGTTGTCGCCGACCCGGGCCTCGTAGCGGGCGGTGGCGCCGGCCGGCTGGATCCGCCGCAGCAGGCCCGCGTCGGTCAGCGCGCGCAGCACGTCGTAGACCGCCTGGTGCGAGACGCTCCCGAGGTCGGAGCGCACCATGCCGATCAGCGCGTCGGTGTCCGCGTGCGGCTGCCGGTGGACGGCGGCCAGCACGGCCAGCCGGGGCCGGGTCACCCGCAACGACGCCGACCGCAACGCGGTCTCGAGGTCGGGGGTGGTCACGGGCTCAGCATGGCAGGTTTACTGGAATGGTTCAAGATTGTGGCGGGAGCGGCAGGGGTGCGGGTGACAGCGCCACCACGGCGATGTCGTCGGCCGCCACGTCGCCCTGGAAGGCCAGGATCTCCCCGACGATCGTCGCGACCTGCTCCTCGGCGGTCCGACCCGCGGCGCGGCCGACCAGGGCGGCGAGCCGTTGCTCGCCGTACAGGCCCTCCTCGTCGCGGGCCTCGGTCACGCCGTCGGTGAAGAGAACCAGCGTGCGGTCGGCGAGGTCGAGGTCGACGGTGGTGAAGACCGGCTCGGGGAAGACGCCGACGAGGGTGCCGGGCGTCCCCACCTCCACCACGCTGCCGTCGGCACCGCTGGTCATCGGTCGCGGGTGCCCGCCGAGGGCCAGGCGCACCCGGCACCCGTCGGCGTCGGGGTCGACCCGGACCAGCGCCAGGGTGCAGAAGTGCTCGACGTCGTGGGCTAGCAGGGTCGCGTTCAGCCCCCGGAGCACGTCGGCGGGGTCGTCGTGCTGCATGGCCAGGGCGCGCAGCTGGTCGCGGACGAAGGCGGTCACCGCGGCGGCGCGGATGCCCTTGCCCTCCACGTCGCCGACCACCACGATCCAGCCGGTCGGCGAGACCTGGAAGACGTCGTAGAAGTCGCCGCCCACCACACTGCCGTCGCCGGCGGGACGGTACGCCGCGGCGATGTCGAGGCCGGGCACCCGCGGCGGCGTCGGCGGGATCAGCGTCTGCTGCAGCCGCTGGGCGCTGGCGGTCGCCTCGGCCCGGGCCCGCTCGGCCTCCTGGGTGGCGTGCAGGAGGTTGGTCTCGAAGGTACGGCGGTGCCGCGCCTCGAAGACGATGACCCGGATCGCCTCGTCGTCGATGTTGGCGCTGACAAGCACCGGCACCCGCTCGCCGTCGGGACGCACCACCTCCAGCGCTACCTCGTCGAAGTGGCCGTGGAGGTCGAGCGCCGGCTGGAGGTGGGTCTCGAAGTAGATCCGGGCGGCGACGGGGAGCAGCCGGGGGAAGCGCCAGTCGGCGACCACCTCCTCGACCGGGCGACCGACGAGGCGCCCGAACGCCCGGTTGGCCCGGACGACGCGGTGGTCCCGGTCGAGGACCACGTAGCCGCAGGGCGCGAGCTCGAAGAGGTCCTCGACGGTCACGGCGTCAGGAACGACCTGATCGCCTGGGACGTCGCGTCGGGAACGCTGAGCTGGGGGCAGTGGCCGGTGGTGTCGAGGAGCACCAGCCGCGCGTCGGGGATCGACTCCGCGACGTAGCGCCCGGCGCTGACCGGTGCGATCGAGTCGCGCTCGCACTGGAGCACCAGGGTGGGCACCGTGACGCCGGGCAGGTCGGCGCGGTTGTCGCCGAGGAAGGTGACCGCCGCGAACCGGCGCGCGACCTCGGGTCGGGTGCGGCAGAAGTTGTCCTCCATCTCGGCGGTCAGGTGGGGAGCGTCGGGGTCGCCCATCACCATCCCCGCGAGCGGCGCCTGCCAGCCGAAGTGGTTGTTCTCCATCAGGTCCAGCAGGTCGAGGACGTCCTGGCGGGCGAAGCCGCCCTGGTAGCCGTCGTCGTCGAGGTAGCGCGCCGAGGGGCCGACCAGCACCAGCCGCTCGACGAGCTCGGGGGCCCGCTGCTGGACGAGCACGCTGATCATCGCCGAGACCGAGTGGGCCACGAGCAGCGCGGGCCCGAGGTCGAGCTCGCGGAGCAGGTCGACCAGGTCGTCGGCGTAGCCGTCGAGCGAAGCGTGCCGCTCGACGTCGTAGGAGTCGGGGACGGACCCGCCCATGCCGGGCAGGTCGAAGAGGACCACACGGTGGTCGGGCTCGAACTCCGGCACGACGTGGCGCCACATGCGCTGGTCGCACCCGAATCCGTGGGCGAAGACCATCGCGGGGCCGTTCGCGGCCCCGGATACCGAGACGTTGAACCTCTCGGTGTAGGACATGGCCGCACCCTAACCGCCTCCGCCCGCCACCGGGGCATCCCCTGTCACGACGAGCCGGAAGGGTGGGTACGAGACAGACCCGCCGGCTTCTCGGGTCGCCAGCGGGTCTGTAGGGGGCCGCCCGTGGTGTCGGAGGACCGTCACCCCAGGGGCCGGGGGTGATCGTACGAGAGACCACCCACCGGGCACCAGCACCCGGACCGGGCGTCTGGACCACCCGACGGGCTCAGGCGGAGGGTCCGAACGCGTACTCCTGGCACACGTCCACCCGCCGGTAGCCGAGCCGCTCGTAGATGCCGGCGCCGGCCTCCGTCGCCTGGAGGCAGGTGCGGGCGTACCCGCGGCTCGCGGCGACGCCGAGCGCGGCGGAGACGATCGTGCTGGCGTGCCCGCGGCCGCGGTGGGCCTCGAGGGTGGCGACGCCGTAGAGACCGGCCACGCCGCCGGCGAGGTGGACCTCGGCGCCGGACACGACCCGGCCCCGGTGGCGGCCGACCACGAGCACCGACCGGCTGCCAGGTCGCGTCAGGTGCCCGGCGGCGGCGACGAGGAACCGCGCGACGTCCCGGGCGGGCGGGGTCCAGTTGTGGGCGAGGAGCTCGGCGTACTCCGCGACCCCCTCGGGCGTCTCGACGACCTCGACGGAGAGCCCGCTCGTCGCACCCCACCGCTGCTCGGGGACGGGTCCGGTCATCACTGCCTCCGACTCGGCCGCCACGAACCCCACCCGGGGCAGGTGCCTGCGCGCGTCGTCGACCTGGCGCTGCCCGAGCGCCCAGAAGGAGAACGGCCGTCCCGTCCCCCGGACGAGGCCGGCGCAGCGCTCGGCGGTCGTCGCGTCGAGCGACGCCGACCACGAGGCCAGGCACAGGGTGTTGAACGTGTCGTGGTGCAGCCCGCTGTCGGCGAGCTCGACCGGGCCGAGGCGGTGGGTCGTGGCACCGGGCACGAGGTGGTGGAGGTGGCTGGCGTGGGAGCGCAGGTTCTCCTGCACGGCGGCCATGGTCGCGGCACCGGCGCGCTCGTCGTCGGTGACCGCCGGTCGGTGCGGCACGGCTTCCTTCCTTCCTGCGACGCCGATCCGGCGCGGGCCACCGTGGTGGCACCGCGCCGGACCCGCGATCGCGTCCTACTCGTAGACGGGGGTGAGGTCCCAGGCGATCGTGTCGGGCGAGCCGTCGCTGTCCGGCACGACCAGGTCGGCCGCCAGGGTCGGGCGGGCCGGGTCCCAGGGGTTGCCGAGCACCGTGTTGCCGGGCCGCCAGGGCTCGGCGTGCTCGGACGTGCGGCCGTCACAGTGCCACACCGAGTCCGGGAGCGGATCGGCGTAGCCCATGTTGACCTCGTAGGTGTGGTCGGCGTCGTCGAGCACCAGGTAGCCCGAGCCCGGGTCCAGGGGCACCACCGTGGCCTTCTGCGACCAGGTGCAGTCGCCGTTGTCGCCGGTGAGCGACCAGTCCACGCTGCCGGCGGCCAGGTCGTAGTAGGTGTCCTCGCCGATCGTGACGTCGCGCTCGAAGCGGACCCGCATCGACCAGGTCCCCTCGTCGCTGGCCTGCGCGTTGATCTCGTAGCCGTGCAGGGTGCCGACGTAGGCGTCCGGCAGACCGCTCCTGCACGACTGCCTCTCCTCGACGGTCGCGTCGCAGACGTCCGGGTCGTCCGGGGTGTTCTCCGGTCCGCCCGGCCGACCCCCGTCGCACAGGTCGTGGCCCGCACCGCCGGTGCAGGTGTCGGCGCCGTCGCCGGCCTCGATCAGGTCGTCGCCGGCGTGGCCGTCGAGCCGGTCCGCGTGGCGACTGCCGGTCAGCGAGTCGTCGTCGGTGCCGCCCGCGAGGTGGGTGGCGGCCGCCGTCGTGACCAGCGAGTCGTCGCCCGCCTCGCCGTCGGCGAAGCCGCCGGTCGCCGCCACGGTGACCGTGTCATCGCCCGCGCCGCCGAACGCGACGTCCCGGTTGCCCGTGCCGGTGAGGACGACGTCGTTGCCGGAACCGCCGTAGACCTTGTCGGTCTGGCTGCCGCCGTCGAGTCGGTCGTTGCCGGGCCCACCGTCGATCCGGTCGTTCCCGGTTGCGCCGCTGAGGCGGTCGGCACCGGAGGCCCCCTCGACGCGGTCGTTGCCGGCCCCGGCGACGACCGCGTCGTTGCCGGGTCCACCGTCGACGGTGTCGTGGCCGCCGTCGGCGCAGATCAGGTCGTCACCCCCGCGGCCGAGGATCCGGTCGTTGCCACCCTTGGCGACGATGACGTCGCGCTTGGGGGTGCCACGGATCACCTCACCCTTGGCGGTGCCGACGATCGTGGCCTTGCGGCCCTCGCAGCGGGGTTTGGCGGCGGCGGCCTGGTCGGTCACCGTGCCGAGCAACGGCAGGGTGACCGCGACCAGGACCGTCGCGATGAGGCGTCTGTTCATGCTTCTCGTTCCTCCGGTCTGGCTGGTGTCGGATGTGGTTGGTCGGTGGGCGGCCGGGCGGCGGCCGCGCCGCGTCATCGGCCGGCCTCGTCGTGGGCGCGGGCGTGCACGACCCAGGCGGCCCCGGCCCACAGGGCGGCGACGACCACGCCGCCGCCCAGCCCGGACAGCGGGATGGTGCCGGCCCAGGTGAGCGGCAAGGCCACCACGAGACCGCGCGGCAGCCACGTGGTGTCGCGGGCGACCACGGCGAGGGCGACCAGGCCGAGGAACCACAGGGCGTTGGCGGGCAGGGCCACCGCTGCGAAGAACGAGGGGTCCTCGCCGCGGACGTTGGAGATGGTGGCGACCGCGGCCAGCGGCACCATGCCCAGGCCGGCGACCCAGGCCGGCCAGGTCCGGCGCACCGGAGCCAGCCAGAACAGGAAGGGCAGCTGGGCGACGAGCAGGAGGCTGAGCCCGCCGATGAGGACGTGCTCGACGCCCACGACCGTCGACTCGCCGGACGGCTCGTGGACGACCTGCAGGATCCCGGTGACCGCGCTCGCGACCGCGGTGACCGTCGCCGAGACGACGGCGGCGCGGGGGGAGCGGGGCAGCAGGTGCTCGTCGGGATGGGGTGGGAAGGAGCGGAGGTGGTGGGCGACGGGGGCGCCGTCGAAGGTCGGTGAGTTCATGCTCCGACGCTCCCAAGGCGGGACCCTCCCGCGCGTCGCCCTGGCGTCGTCTGCTCGTCGTCCGCCGGGCCGGACCGCGTCAGCCTGGAGGCTGACCGGCGTTCCCCTCCAGGGTGATGGGCGGGCGCCGCGGCCTCTCTAGGCTTCCGGCCATGGACGTCTGGCAGCGGTTGGTCGAGGTGCCCGCCGCGCCCCGCCGGGCCGACGCCCTGCTGGTCGGTGGCATCGGTCTCTGGGCGGGGCTCGAGGCGGTCTTCCTCGGCGGCCCCGGCACGACGGCCGAGCGGCTGGGCGTCGCCGTGGCGGTCTCGGTGCCGCTGCTGTGGCGCCGCCGGTTCCCGGCGGCGGTGCTGCTCGTGGTCTCCGCGGTGCTGCTGCTGCGCGCGCTCGGGGGCGGACCGCCCGAGGAGGGGTCGACGCCCCTGGCCTCGCTGCTCGTCGCGGTCTTCAGCTGCGGGCTGCGGGCCCGGGCCCCGCTGGCCGTCGCCAGCCTGCCCGTGCCGCTGGCCGCGGTCTCCAGCGCCACGGCGCTCGACTACTACACCGGCGAGCCCGCCCCGGCCGACTACGCCGTGTTCGCCTTCCTGACCGTGCTGGCGTGGTCGGGCGGGTGGCTGCTGCGCCGCCGGGCCGAGGCCGCGCGGGCCGCGCTGGCGGCCACCGACGAGCGCGCCCGCACCTCGGTGCGCGCGGCCGTGGCCGGCGAGCGCGAGCGGATCGCGCGCGAGCTCCACGACGTCGTGGCCCACTCCCTGTCGGTCGTCACCGTGCAGGCGGGTGCCGCGCAGAGCCTGCTGCGCACCGACCCCGACCGCGCCGAGCACCACATCGACGCCGTACGACGCACCTCGCGGCAGGCCCTCGTCGAGATGCGCCGACTCCTTGACGTGCTCCACCAGCCGCCCGTCGACGGCGAGCCGGCGCCCGACCTCGACCAGGTGCCGGCGCTCGTCGAGGAGCACCGGGCGAGCGGGCTGCCGGTCACCCTGGTCGAGGACGGCGTCCGTCCCGCGCTGGCCGCGGGACTCGGCCTGGCTTCTTACCGGATCGTGCAGGAGGCGCTGACCAACGTGCGCAAGCACGCCGGCGACGTGGCGACCGACGTGCGTCTGGGCTACGACGCCGAGCGCATGACGATCGAGGTGAGCAACGACCTGCCCGGCCGGCCCCGCGAGTCCGTGGGGTCCGGGCACGGCCTGACCGGGATGCGCGAGCGGGCCAGGCTGCACGGCGGCACCGTCGAGGTGGGCGTGGTCGGGAACCGGTTCCGCGTGCGGGTCGTCCTGCCCGTGGAGGCACCGCCCTCCTGACCCACGTCACCACCCGGGAGGCAGCATGACCACCGTGCTCGTCGTCGACGACCACGCCCTGGCCCGCGAGGGGATGGCCGCCATCCTCGGCGCCCAGCCCGGGCTCGAGGTCGTCGGCGAGGCGGCCGACGGCCGCGCCGCCGTGACCGCGACCCGTGAGCTGGGGCCCGACGTCGTGGTCATGGACGTGCGGATGCCCGTCATGGACGGCATCGAGGCGACCCGGTCCATCGTCGCCGAGCACCCCGGCGTGCGGGTGCTGGTGCTGACGACGTTCGACCTCGACGAGTACGTCTACCAGGCGCTGCGGGCCGGGGCGAGCGGGTTCCTGCTCAAGGACGCGCCGCCCGCCGAGATCGCCGCCGCCATCCGGTCGGTCGTGGCCGGGGAGACCCTGCTCGCCCCCTCGCTGACCCGACGCCTGGTGGAGCGCTACGTCGGCGGTCCGTCCCCCACCGCCGCGACGGAGCGCCTCGCCGACCTCACCGAGCGGGAGGTCGAGGTGCTCGCCGAGGTCGCCCGCGGGCTCACCAACGCCGAGATCGCCGGCCGACTGTTCCTCAGCGAGGCCACGGTCAAGACCCACCTCGGCCGGGTGCTGTCGAAGCTCGGGCTGCGCGACCGCACCCAGGCCGTCGTCGTCGCCTACGAGACCGGCCTGGTCCGGCCCGGCGCGCACGACGTCGCCGGCTCGTCCGCCCACGGCACCGTGGCCGCGCCGGTCACCACGACCAGCTCGTCGGTGGCCCGGGTGAGCGCGACGTAGAGGTCGGTGGCGGCCATCAGCTGGGGCTCCACGACGACCACCGCGTCGAACTCCAGGCCCTTCGACTCCCCCGGCGTGCACCGGGCCACGCCGGGAGGCAGCGCCCCGACGTCGCTCGCCTCGGCCGCGACGACCGCCACGGTGCCGCCCGTGCCCCCGCGACCGGCGAGCACGTCGCCGACCACGTCGGCGACCGCCGCTGCGACGTCGGTGACCCCGAGCAGCACCCGCACCGGCCGACCACCGCGGCGGAGGGCCCGCGGCGGGCGCAGGTCGGGGCGGTGGCGGGCCAGCACCAGCCGGGCCGGCTCGAGCAGCTCCGCAGGCGTGCGGTAGGAGACGTCCAGCTCGGCCAGCCGCCACCGGCCGGCCAGCGCGGGCTCGAGCGCCTCGGCCCAGGTGCGGGCGGCACCGACCCGCGAGGCCTGGGCCAGGTCGCCGACGACGGTCATCGAGCGGCTGGGGCAGCGCCGTACCAGCAGCCGCCACTGCATCGGGGTGAGCTCCTGGGCCTCGTCGACGACCACGTGGTCGAACACCCAGGTGCGGTCAGCAAGCGCCCGCTCGGCGAGGCTCCGGTGGTCGTCGGTCGCGAAGCGGGCCGCCAGCAGGGCCGAGTCGACCGGCGGTACCGCCGCGGGGTCCTCCCAGTCGATCGTGTCGGCCTCGTCGTCGTCCTCCAGCGGCCGCGACCCGTGCAACACCTCCAGGACGCCGCGGGCGTACTGCTCCTCCTGCGCCCGCCGCCGCACCTCCGCGGCCCGCTCCTCGGTGTCGTCGTGCCCGAGCAGCTCGGCCGCCTCGTCGAGCAGCGGCAGGTCGGCGGGGGTCCACGCCCCGGGCTCGTCGCGGGCGAGGAGGTCGCGCTCGGCAGGGCCCAGGATTCCCTCGGTGGCGGCGGCGAGGAGGTCGGGCTCGGACCAGAGCCGCCCGAGCAGCCGCTCGGGGGTCAGCCGCGGCCAGGTGTCCTCCACGAGCGCGGCCACCTCCTCGGACTCCGCGACCTCGCTCCGCAGCGCGGCGAGGTCGGCCTCGTCGAGCCACGTCGACCCGTCCCAGGGATCGGTGCCGATCCGGTCCCCCCAGCGCGCGGTCAGGGCGTCGACCACGGCCTCGGCGTACGTCGCGCGCGCCCGCTCGTGGGGCAGCCCGCCGGCTCGGGCTCGCTCCCTGGCCGCCGCCAGCACCGCCTCGTCGAGCACCACGGGGGTGCCGCTCATCGCCACCTCCGCCCCGCCGGGCGGGACGGCCTGCAGCACCGCGACCGCGCGGCGGAGCACGTCGACCATGACCAGGCGTCCCTTCACCTCGGCTGCCGCAGGCGGCTCGGCGTACGTCGCCGCCACCCCCGGGAAGAGGTCGCCGACGGTCGCCGGCACGACCGCCGTCTCGCCGAGGGCGGGCAGCACGTCGGAGACGTAGTCGAGGAAGGTCCGGCTCGGACCCACGAGCAGCACGCCGGTGCGCGACAGCCGGTCGCGGTGCTCGTGCAGCAGGTAGGCCACCCGGTGGAGGGCGACCACGGTCTTGCCCGCGCCGGGAGCGCCCTGGACCACCAGCGCACCCCGCGGGTCGGCCCGGATCATCGCGTCCTGGTCGGCCTGCACCGTCCTCACGACGTCGCGCATCCGACCCGTCCGGGGTGCCGTCAGGGCGTCGAGCAGGTGCCGCGCCGGCACCATGCTGCCGGGATCGTCCCCGTCGCCGCCGACCAGCACCTCGTCGTCGTGACCCAGCACCCGGTCGCGGCGGACCCGGAGGTGGCGACGGCGGGCCACGCCCAGCGGTCGGTGGGCCGTGGCGGCGTAGAACGGGCGGGCCGCGGGGGCTCGCCAGTCCAGGACGAGCACCGACCCGTCGGCGTCGGCGACCGCCGTCCGCCCGAGGTAGTGCCGCTCCCCGTCGACCAGGTCGAGCCGTCCGAACGCCACCGAGTCGCGCGCCGCGACCAGCCCCGCGACCCGGGCGTGCAGGCGCGCGGCGTCTGACTCGCGCCGGTGCCGCGCCGCCGGGTCGGTCTCGACCGAGGTGAGGACCTGCTCCAGGTCGGCTCGCGCCGAGCGCAGCAGCGAGTCGCGCCGTGCGGCGGCCGCCAGCACCGCGGCGACGTCCTCGGGGTCGGGCTCCGGTCGCGTCGACCGGCCGCTCCTCGACCGCCCTTGATCGGCCTTGATATCCTTGTGGTGCAGGCGAAAGTCCGCCCCGTCCGACGTCGTCTCCACGACCGTCCAGACTATCGCGACCGCCCGAGCCGAGCCTCTTGGGTGCAGGAATCCGGCGTGCGAGTGCTGCGCCTACCGGGTGCGCCGCACCCGGCGCCGCAGCTGCAGGATGCGCAACGACGCCGCGGTCACCGCCAGCAGCAGCCCCGCCAGGGCCGCGACGAGCAGCGTGACCGCCTGGGGCGCCTCGCCCTCCCAGCCGAGGAAGTGCACCTCCGCGGTCTGGGTGTTCTGGGCGATGAAGACGACCAGCAGGAGCAGCACCAGGCAGAGCCCGACCACCGCGAGCCAGGTGCCGCTCGCCCGCGACGAGCGGAGCGGGTCCTTGCCCTCGACGCCGCGCTCCGGCGCCGGTCGCGCGGGCGCCGGCTCGGGGATGTCGCCGGTCATGGGTCCTCCAGGTGCTCGCGGGTGTGGCGTCGGCGGGCGGGTACGGCGGGCCAGCACCGTGCGTTACCCGTCACCGCGCCTCCCAACCGCGAGACACCCCCGACTGCGAGCGACGTACGGCGTCCCCTCGACCCGCGGCACGCCGCGAAGGTCACGACTCAGCCGTCGAGGCCCGGAACGGGGCAGCTCCCGTCCACCTCGAACTCGGGCCCCGTGCAGATCGTGACCTGGTACGGAATGGTGACGGAGTAGGCCTCGTCATCGACCGTGTAGTCGATGGTGATGCTGTCGCGGTGCAGCACCCCCTCCTCGGTGACCCTCATCCCGACCAGGAGTTCCCAGCCGAGGCCGGTGGGGTCGGAGCGGATCGAGGCACCCTCGGCGTCCACGACGTCGTCGACGTCGAACACACCGCGGGCATCCCGCGGCGCCCCGCGCTGGTTGAGGTGCGAGCGGAGCGAGCCTCGAAACCCCGCCGAGCAGCGAGCGGAGCTAGCTCGAAACCCCGGACTGCCGAACGCCCTCCCTCGGGGAGGGGAGGACGTCTGTCTCACCGGGTCTCGGGACAGGACTTCGTCCTTCCTCGACCAACGGTGGTGGTTGGTGTCGGAGCCGCCTGTCGGAATCGAACCGACGACCTAATCATTACGAGTGATTCGCTCTACCGACTGAGCTAAGGCGGCAATGTTGCCCGGACCGTTGGTGGAAGCCCTGGCCCGGGCAACGCGGAGAACTATACGGAAGGGCCACGCGCGCCGCCTAACCGGCGGAGCGGGTGGCCCTGGGGTCCGCGGGGGTCGGCTCAGGCGGCGGCGACGACGCGGTCGGCGGCCGTGGCGGCCCGGCCGGTGACCTGGGTCTGCTCGCTGCCGCACCAGCAGGTGAAGGCGAGCACGATGCCGCGGTCGGTGTTGACCAGCGAGGTCACCTGGCTGGGGAAGATGAGCTGACGACGGTCGCAGGCGGAGCAGTGGTGGTCGAACATCGGGTGACCTCCTTCGGGATCGGGTGACTCCATTCTCGGACGGAGGCAGCGATAGGGGTAGCCTCACTTTCCAGCGGCTTCCCTAGGAGATACCTATGTTGTCCCTGCATCAGCTGACCTGCTTCCTGGCGACGTACGAGCACGGGTCCCTGACCGCCGCCGCCGAGGAGCTCGGCTACGCCCAGCCCAGCGTCTCCGAGCAGATCCGGGCGCTGGAGAAGTCTCTCGGTGTGCAGCTGTTCCGCCGGGTCGGCCGCGGCGTCGTGCCGACGACGGTGGCCGACACCCTGCGCCCGCACGCCGAGCGCACGCTCGCGGCAGCCGAGGACACCCGGCGGGCGGCGCAGCAGGTGGCGCGGTTCGAGACCGGGACCATCCGGTTCGGGATGTTCGGGATCGCCCGGTTGTACGCCGGCGCAGGGCTCGTGGCCGACGTGCTGGCCCGCCACCCCGGCGTCCGCGTCGAGCTGGTAGGGCAGAACAGCGCCGGCGTGCAGGAGGACCTGCGCCGCGGCCGACTGGAGGCGGCGATGATCGCGATCCCGCAGGTGCACAGCGAGGGCATGTCGGTGACACCGGTCGCCAAGGACGAGATCGTCTACATCTCGAGCGACCCCGAGCGGCTGAGGAGCCCGGTGACCGCGCGTCAGCTCGGCAACGCGACCCTGGTCATGCCCGACACCACCTGGCGGGCGGAGGACTCCGTGCGGATCGCCGTGCGCAGCTGGCTGCACTCCAGCGGGCTCAACCCGCAGACCCGGATCGAGGTCGAGGACCCCGAGATCGCCGTGGAGCTCGTCGGCATGGGCCTGGCCGACTCCGTCATCCCGCGGGGCGCGGCCGAGCAGCTGCTGCCCCGGCTGGCGCCGAACGCCGGCTGGGTGTCGTTCCGGCCCAAGATCCACGACGTGTTCGCGATCGTGCACCGGGCGGGTGCCACCCTCTCCCCCGCCGCGCAGCTGATGATCGAGATCGCGACAAGGAGGATCCAGGCGGTCGCGCAGCCGGTCTGAGGGCGGCGTGCGGTGGTCAGGATCCCCGGTCGACCGGGGATTCCCCATGTTGTCGGGCATTGCAATGCCCCACAACACCGAGCACTGCCCTCCCAGTGGCGGGCACCGCGGCGGTTGGCGACCCACGGCCCTGCTAAACTGTAGTGACTTGAGCGACTAACAGTCCCTATGGAGGCAGCCATGACGCTGACGCCCCAGCGCACCCAGCAGCGCACCCAGGTCGACGTGCACAAGATCGGCGGCCGGATCGGCGCCCGGATCGAGGGGGTCCGGCTCGGCGCCGACCTCGGCGACGACGTCGTGGCCCGGATCCGCGCCGCCCTGCTCGAGCACAAGGTCGTCTTCCTCCGCGGTCAGGACCACCTCGACGACGCCGGCCAGATCGCGTTCGCCCAGCAGCTCGGCACGCTCACCACCGCCCACCCCACCGTCAACACCGGCAGCGCCCACGTGCTCAGCCTCAATGCCACCAAGGGGATGGCCGCCAACTCCTGGCACACCGACGTGACCTTCGTCGACCACGTGCCGGCGATCAGCATCCTGCGCGGCGTGCACATCCCGCCGTACGGCGGCACCACCAACTGGGCCAACACCGTCACGGCGTACGACGCGCTGCCGCGGCCGCTCAAGGCGTTCGTCGACACGCTCTGGGCCGTGCACACCAACGAGTACGACTACGTCGCCTCGGTCGAGGACCCGGAGGCCGACGGGCCCGACCGCGACGCCCTCGACCGCGGCCAGTTCCGCTCGTCGTACTACGAGACCGAGCACCCCGTCGTCCGGGTGCACCCCGAGACCGGCGAGCGCTCGCTGCTGCTGGGCCACTTCGTGAAGCGGTTCCTCGGGCTCAACACCGCCGAGTCGCACGCGGTCTTCCAGCTGCTGCAGCAGCGGGTGACCCGGCTCGAGAACACCGTCCGCTGGAGCTGGCAGCCCGGCGACGTGGCGATGTGGGACAACCGCGCCACCCAGCACTACGCCGTCGCCGACTTCGACGACCACCGCCGCGAGGTGCGCCGGGTGACGCTGGTCGGCGACGTGCCGGTGAGCGTCGACGGCGCCCGGTCGCGCGTGGTCGCCGGCGACTCCGACGCCTACACCCGCATCGACGAGCTGATCAGCTGAGAGCGGGCCCGACGACCGGGGCGACCCGTCAGCAGGACAGGCCGTCGTCGGGAACGGTGCCGTCGACGAGGTAGTCCTCGACCGCGGCGTCGACGCACTCGTTCTCGGAGTTGTAGCCGGTGTGGCCGTCGCCGTCGCGGCTGACCAGCACGCCCGACTCGAGCTGGTCGGCCAGCGCCTGCGCCCACTCGTACGGCGTCGCGGGGTCGCGCGTGGTGCCGACCACCACGATCGGCGCGGCCCCGGCGGCGCGGATCCGGCGCGGGGGCTCCGAGGAGGTGACCTGGATGCCGTGGCAGCTGAGCAGCGACCAGGCGAAGACCCGGCCCAACGTCGGCGAGGCCTCCTCGAAGGCGGCGTACTGGCCGGGGATCTCCTCCGGCTCCGGCGCCCAGGGGTCGTCGAGGCAGTTGATCGCGTAGATCGCCTCGAAGCTGTTGTCGCCGTAGCTGCCGTCGGGCCGGCGCGAGGAGTAGGTGTCGCTGAGCTCGAGCAGCGCGGCGCCGTCGCCGTCGAGCGCGTCGTCGAGGGCGGCGCTGAGCAGCGGCCAGTACATCCGGTTGTAGAGCGGCGTGATCAGGCCGTAGAAGGCGTTGCCGACGGTGAGCTCGCGGTCGTCGACCTCCAGCGGCTCGGCGTCGACGTCGTCGAGCAGGCCGGTGATGGTCGCCAGCCCCTCCTCCACGCTGTCGCCGAGGAAGCAGCTGTCGCTGGACTCCAGGCAGTAGCCGACGTAGGCGCGCAGCGCGCGCTCGAAGCCCCGGGCCTGGCCCAGCACGACCTCGCGCGAGCCGAGCGAGACGTCGACCGCGCCGTCGAGCACGAGGTGACCGACCCGCTCGGGGAACAGGTCGGCGTACGTCGCGCCGAGCTTGGTGCCGTAGGAGGCACCGAAGTAGTCGAGGGTCGACTGCCCGAGGGCGGCGCGCAGCACGTCCATGTCGCGGGCGGCCTCGACGGTGGTGACGTGGCCGAGCAGCTCGTCGGTGCGCTCGACGCAGCCGGCGAAGAACTCCTCGGTCGTCCGCACCAGCGCGTCGATCTCGGCCTGGTCGGCGGGCTCGGCGTCGATCGCGACGTAGTCGTCGACCTCCTCGTCGGTGAGGCAGTCGACCGGGGAGCTCTCGCCGGTGCCGCGCGGGTCGAAGCCGACGATGTCGAAGTGCGAGCGCAGGGCGTCGCGGAAGACGAACGGCGCCGACTCGGCGTACGTCGTGCCGGGCGCACCGGGACCGCCGGGGTTGACCACCAGCGAGCCGATCCGCTCGTCCGGGTCCTCGGCCGGCACCCGCAGCAGCGCCAGCCGGATCGTCTCCCCGGTGGGGTCGGCGTAGTCGACCGGCACCTCGAGGGTGGCGCACTCGTCGCTGCCGCGGCACTCCTCCCAGTCGAGCCGCTGCTCGTAGAACCGGGCCAGCGCCGGGTCGGGCGGCACGGTCGCGTCGGGGTCGGGGTCGGGGCCGGTGCGCAGCGGGCGGCCGGGACGACCGTCGTCGCTGCCGTCGCCACCGCCGTCGTCGAGCGCGCCCAGCGCGGCGACGACGCCCGTCAGCACCAGGGCCAGCACCACCAGCCCGGCGACCACCCGCCTCATCGCGCGCTCCCCTCCGGCACCTTGAGCGCGACCATCATGCCCTCCAGGGCCAACGGCACCGGCACGTTGAACTCCAGCATCTGCTCGCGGGCGTCGAAGATCCAGCCGATCCGGCGCAGGTTCAGCTCCGGCGTCGAGCTCCGCGCCACGGTCTCCACGTCGCCGCGGATCTCCTCGTTGACCAGCGGACCGGACGCACCCGTGGCCAGTGCGACGGCGTCGCGGTAGACCGAGATGAGGTCCATCAGGCCGCGGTCGACCATGTCGAGGTGGCGCCGCTTGGCCCGCGAGCGCTGCTCCTTCTCGAGCGCAGCGAGGGCGGGGGCGTACTCCCGCGGCCGACGGCCCCGCTCGACCACGCCGTAGGTCGCGTCGAGGTCGGCCTTCTCGCGGGCGTCGAGCTCACTGGTGACCAGGTCGGCCTCCTCCTTGGTGACCTCGGCGAGGTTGGCGGCGGCGGTGAGGCACGCGCGCAGCGAGGTGAGCCGGGCCGGCAGCGCGACCACCTCGCGACGTCGGTTGCGGGTGGCCTCGTCGCGCGCCAGCGCCCGGGCCCGGCCGATGTGGCCCTGGCTGGCCCGGGCGGAGTACGACGCCAGCGCCTCCCCCACGCCGTCGTGGCGCACCAGGAACGCCGCGACGTCGTCGGTCGACGGCGTCGCCAGCGTGACTAGCCGGCAGCGCGACCGGATGGTGGGCAGCACGTCCTCCACGGTGGGGGCGCACAGCATCCACACGGTGCGCTCGGTGGGCTCCTCGATCGCCTTGAGCAGCGCGTTGCAGGCCTGCTCGGTGAGCCGGTCGGCGTCCTCGACGACGACCACCTGCGAGCCGCGGCCCACCGGCGAGAGCGCGGAGCGGCGCACCAGCTCGCGCACCTGGTCGACGCCGATCGAGAGCCGTTGGGTGCGCACCACGCCCACGTCGGCGTGCGACCCGGCCAGCACGGTGTGGCAGGCGTGACAGGTGCCGCACCCGGTGCGGGTCTCGCACTGCAGGGCGGCGGCGAAGGCGACCGCGGCGTTGGAGCGGCCGGAGCCGGGCGGCCCGGTGAACAGCCAGGCGTGGCTCATGCCCTTGCCCGACGCCGCCGCGCGCAGCGACTCCACGACCCGGGCCTGGCCGACCAGGTCGTCCCAGACGGTCACGAGTAGCCGCCGTCCAGCAGGCTGCCCACCCGGTCGCGGACCCGGGCCGCGACCTCGTCGACCGGCAGCCGCGCGTCGAGCACGAGGTAGTGGGCAGGGTCGCGGTCGGCGAGCACGAGGAACCCCGCGCGCACCCGCCGGTGGAAGTCGAGCGACTCGCCCTCGATGCGGTCGCGGCCCTCGAACCGGTCCAGGCCGGCGGCCGGCTCGAGGTCGAGCAGCACGGTGAGGTGGGGGCGCAGGTCGCCGGTGGCCCAGCGAGCGACCGGCTCGACGTCGTCGATGCCCAGACCTCGCCCCGAGCCCTGGTAGGCGAGGGTGGAGTCGACGTAGCGGTCGGTGATCACGACCTCACCGCGGTCGAGGGCGGGCCGCACCACGGTCTCGACGTGCTCGGCCTTGTCGGCGGCGTAGAGCAGCATCTCGGTGCGGTCGTCGAGGTCGCCGGTCTCGGGGCTGAGCACGATCCGGCGCAGCTCCTGGCCGACGGCGGTGTCGCCCGGTTCGTGGGTGAGCCGGACGACGTGGCCGGCGTCCTCCAGCCAGTCGCGCAGCAGCTGCGACTGCGTCGACTTGCCCGACCCCTCGCCGCCCTCGAAGCAGACGAAGAGGCCGGTGGCGGCGTAGGTCCCCGGGTAGGTCACGGCCCGAACCTACGAGGTGACGCCGACACGCGGCGAGCCGACCCCACCACCGGTGCGGCGTCCGGGGTGGGGCGCCGGGGCTGGACGGCGTACGACGGGCGGCGGCTCAGCCGGGCAGCGCGCGGTGCCCGCGCTTCCCGGGCAGCGCGCGGAACCCGTGCTTGCCCGGCAGCGCCCGGAACCCGCGCTTGCCGGGCAGGGCCGCGCCGTACTGAGGTGCCCTACGGCCGGGCAGGGCGCGGAACCCGCGCTTGCCGGCCGGGCCGGCGACCGTCGTGCCGGCCCGCTGGCTGGTGGTCTGCTGGACGGAAGCTCCCGAGTCGGCGGCGGCGGCGGTGGCCGTCGTCGTGCCTCCCACGAGGGTCGTCGCCACGATGGTGGCGGCAACCGCGATAGATCGCCTCACTGACGTGCTCCATGTTCGGTTCTGTGGGGGGTTCCGTGGGGGGATACCCCGGAGGGTACCGGAACCCGGGCACCCGACCTAGGAGGGTCGATGCCGCGCCGGTCTAGCCGACCAGACCGCTCGGTCGCCGGACGGCCGATCACCCGGGCTGGAGGGTCCCGGGGGTGACGGCGGGCAGCACCGCGGCGTTGCAGAGGAGCCGCGGCGAGCCCAGCACCGACCGGGGCCGGTCGTCGTTGGTGAGCACGTCGAGCCCGGTGCGCACGGTGAACAGCTGGGTACCGATGATCGAGGCCGCCGCCCTCTTGGCCGGGCCGAGCGGTGTGACCACCGGGAACTCGCCGAGCAGCGCACCGGAGGCGGCGTGCCGCGCCAGGTAGGTCTCCTGGCGGTCGCCGGCCCGGCGCTTCGCGCGCTGGGAGTCGAGGAACCCGGTCCAGGTCTCGAAGGTGGTGCACAGCCCGGCGGTGCGCACGCCCAGCCAGGTGTTGGGGTCGCCCTCGATGCTGCGGGGCAGGCTGCGGCGGCCCACCACCGAGAGCCGGTCGGTGTACGCCGGCCCGTCGAGCACCGCGAGCGGCTGGTCGACCAGGTCGAGCCAGGCGTACACCGCGACGGTGCGCACCTTGCTGCGGCTCCGGCCCCGGACGGCCCGGAACGACGTGGGCCCGCCCCGGGTGAGGGTGACCCGCGTGGAGAAGCGGCCGCGGCGGTCGGGGCGGACCGTGGCGACGGTGCTCCACCGGCCGGTGCCGTGGCGGCGCTGGAGCCGGACCTTCGCCCGGCCCTCGCTCGACACGCCCCTGAGCGTCACCTTCCGCCCGGCCTGCGACGAGGCGGGGACCGGCTTGAGGGTCACTGACGTGCGCCGTTCGACCGAGGCGCTCGGGGCGGCCACGAGGAGTCCCAGCAGGAGGGCGGCCACGACGAGGAGGGCGGTGCGCACCCGGTGATCATCGACCCGTCCCGGCGGGTCCGGGGCCGGAACGCCGAAAGTGCAGTGGGGGGGGCGCCCCGCGGGGCCGGGGGCCCACCACCGGCGCCCCCGGGGCGGAGGCCGCCC
>NZ_JAFFJT010000017.1 GCF_016924665.1 Nocardioides sp. SYSU D00038 | reverse complement strand
CCCGCCCGGGGGGGGCGGGGGCGGGACCCCCTACTGTGCGGGGGCGCCGACCCCGGACGGGTCGGCGCCACTGCACGGGCGACCAGGAGGGTTCAGCCGCAGTTCAGCGCAGCATCCGGGCCGGAGCGGCCGCGACGGTCGCGAGGTCGAGCTCGGGCAGTCGCGGCGTCTTGCACAGCGCCCGGGGGGCGGCCAGCGGGGCCAGGATGAGCGCGCCCTCGCTCCACGACGGGTCCTCCCAGGCCCAACCC
Source organism: Nocardioides sp. SYSU D00038 (assembly GCF_016924665.1). Taxonomy (GTDB): domain Bacteria; phylum Actinomycetota; class Actinomycetes; order Propionibacteriales; family Nocardioidaceae; genus Nocardioides. Next base: position 111,602 of record NZ_JAFFJT010000017.1, on the reverse strand, counting down.
ATGCTGAGGTACTTGGCCCCACCCACGCTCAAGGCGCGGCGCACGGCCGGACCGGGAGCGGTGCGCTGCTCGGGGGCGTCGATGTCGGTCGACGGGTTGAACGTGTTGCTGGCCTGCCACTGCAGCACCTGGCGGTCGTCGGAGCTGTAGGTGTTGCGGCTGAGGTCGGAGAAGCCGGTCCAAGCCTCGACCGTCTTGCACTGGCCGCCGAGGTGGACGAACCGGAAGCTTGCCTCGCTCCCGACCCAGGCCCGCGCGAACTTCCGGCCGTTGATGGTGACCGAGTAGTTCTCCAGGCTGCCGCTCCCCGGCCCGAACGCGATGTTCGGCTGGGTGGTGAGGTCGAGCCAGGCCCACACGGTGGTGCGGCGCACGGTGCTCTTCTTGCCGCCGGCGACCGCTCGGAACGACGTCGGGCCGGCCTGCGTCAGGGCGACCTTCTTCTTGTAGCTGCCGTCGTTCTTGCTCACCACCTTGGCGACGGTCGACCAGCCGCCGGCGCCGTAGCGACGCTGGAGCTTCACGGTCTGCTTGCCGCCGGGGACGGTGCCCTTCAGGGTCACCTTCTTGCCGGCGGTCAGCTCGGCGGGCACGGGCTTCAGCGTGGGCTTGCCGGCCGCCTGCGCGGGCGCAGCGACCAGCGCCCCGGCCAACAGCGCGAGCGCCGCCAGGGTCAGGACCAGGATGCGGGGAGTACGGGACACGGGGTCTCCTCCGAGAAGTTGTCGGTTCAAGAGGAGTCTCAGCGTGGCACAACCGATGCGTCACCGGGCGGGACTCGCGAGAGCTGGCCGGTGCGAGTCCGCCGGTCAGATCGGTCCGGGCTCGCCCTCCAAGTCGGGAAACGCCGCGGGCACGAACGGCGCGAGCCGGGCGGCGTTGCAGCGCAGCCGGGGGGAGCCCAGCACGGTCATGGTGTCCGGGGTCGACGTGCCGTCGATGCCGATGTCGGCGACGAACCAGTGGGAGCCGACCAGGCTCAACGCCACCCGCTTGGCCGGACCCGGAGGCGTCGTGGCCTGCGTCTCCGCGAGCACGCCGCCCGCGGCGTTCAGCGTCCCCACGGCGGTCCTCTGGACCCCGTCGCCGGCTCCCGGGCCGTGGCCGTCGAGGAAGCCGGTCCAGGTGTCGAAGTGGGTGCACAGGCCGGCCGTGCGCACGCCGACCATGGCGCTCTCGTCACCCACGATGCTGGCGGGGAACGCCCGGCCCCCGATGCCCGCGGACGACCCGGCGGTGAACGGGCCGTTGAGCGCGTAGAACGGCTGCGTCGCGAGGTCGAGCCAGGCGTAGACCTTGAGGGTGCGAGCCTGGCTCTTCGCCGAGCCCTTGACCGCCCGGAACGACGTGGTGCCGCCCGTGGTCAGCTTGACCTTCTTCTTGAAGGCGCCCTGCTTGGTGGTGGTCACCTTCGCCACCGTGCGCCAGCCGCCGGCCACCCCCTTGGTCTGGAGCTTGACGGTCGCCCGACCGCCGGAGAAGGAGCCCTTGAGCGTCACCTTCTTGCCGACCTCCGACTGCGCGGGCAGCGGCTTGAGGGTCACCGACGCCTTGCGGGCGGCCGAGACCGGGCCGGCGAGCGTGGCCAGGCCGGCGATCGCGAGCACCAGGGCGACGACGACGGACAACGGGGACACGAGGCGGTGACGGTTGCGCACGACGGCTCCTCCGAGGACGTGGGGTTGGCGACACCGTAGGGCCTCGCCGCCCGTCGTGTCACCACCGTCCGGGGCGGGCGGCGACGTTCGTGGTGTCCGACTCCGCTGCGCGCCGGCCGGACTCCCCGGTAGAGTCCGGCGCGTCGTCCGAGGACGAGCCCGGTGCCGCGCTCCCCTCCGACCCGCTCGAGGAGAACCATGGCGATGTGGCGCCCGCGACGGCCCCGGCCGGCGACCGCGGACGACCTGCGCCGGCTCGGCATCGGCGACACCTTCCACCAGGGTGGCCAGGCGTGGCACGTCGTCGGCCGCCTGGACTTCGACGAGGTCGGTGTGCGGTGGACCGAGCTCGCCCTCGACGTCGAGCGCCGGGTCTGGCTCACCGTCGAGGACACCGACGACCCCGCCTTCCCCGACGGCCTGGAGGTCTCGTGGTGGGCGGGGGTGGCCGGCGACCTGGTGACGACCGGCGGGCCGGACGACGACCTCGTGGTCTGCGCCGGTTCGACGTACCACCTGCAGCACCGCGGCGTCGCGACGTTCACGACCGCCGGGACGACCGGCACCCCGCCCGGCGGCCGGTGCGACTACGCCGACTACCGCACCGCCGAGCGCGAGCTGCTGGGCTTCGAGGACTACGGCGACGGCTGGCGCACCGCGCTCGGCCGGATCATCCCCACCGGGGCGGTGCTGGTGCGGGACTGAGTCCTGGCGGGGGCGGGGCCGAGCCGAGCGGGTCGGGGTGGACCGGAGGGTGGCCCGTCGCCCGGCGCACTTGTCGGGCAGTTCCTGGTGTTGTCGGGCATCGCAATGCCCGACAACACGGCGAATCCCCGGTCGACCGGGGATTCCACGCGCCGCTCAGGCCTTCTTCGCAGCCTTCTTCGCGGTCTTCTTCGCCGCGGTCTTCTTGGCCGCCGTCTTCTTGGCGGCCGCCTTCTTCGCGCCCTTCTTGGCCGTCTTCTTGGCCGGGCCCCGCTCGCGCCGCTCGGCCAGCAGCTCCGCGGCCCGCTCCAGCGTGATCGCCTCGACCGAGTCGTCCTTGCGCAGGGTGGCGTTGTACTCGCCGTCGGTGACGTACTCGCCGAACCGGCCCGACTTCACCACGACCGGGTTGCCCGAGACGGGGTCGCTGCCGAGCTCCTTGAGCGGCGGCGCGGCCGCGGCCCGTCCGCGCTGCTTGGGCTGGGCGTAGATCTTCAGCGCCTCGTCGAGCCCGATCGTGAGCAGCTGGTCCTCCGAGGTCAGCGACCGGGAGTCGGTGCCCTTCTTGAGGTACGGCCCGTAGCGGCCGTTCTGGGCGGTGATCTCCTCGCCGCTCTCGGGGTCGGTGCCGACCACCCGGGGCAGCGACAGCAGCTTGACGGCGTCGTCGAGGGTGATCGTGTCGAGCGACATCGACTTGAACAGCGAGCCCGTGCGCGGCTTGTCGCTCTTCTTGGCGTCCTCGGGGAGCAGCTCGGTGACGTAGGGGCCGTAGCGGCCGTTCTTGGCCACCACCCGCAGACCCGTGTCGGGGTGGACGCCGAGGTCGATCTCCTCGCCGGCGGGGTTGGCGAACAGCTCCTTGGCCTTCTCGAGCGTCAGCTCGTCGGGCGGCAGGTCGTCGGGCACGTTGGCGCGCTTGCCCGTCGGGTTGCCCTCGTCGTCGGGGCCCTCGAGGTAGGGGCCGTAGCGGCCGACCCGCAGGTTGATGCCACTGTCGGGGCCGCCGACGGGGAACGTCGCCAGCTCGCGGGCGTCGATCTCACCGAGCTCGTCGACCAGCCGCTTGAGGCCGGTGACCCGCTCGGAGCCGTAGTAGAACTCGCCGATCTCGGTCTTGAGGTCCTTGCGCCCGCCGGCGATGTCGTCGAGGACGTCCTCCATCCCGGCCGTGAACTCGTAGGACACCTGGCGCGGGAAGTGCTCCTCCAGCAGCCGGATCACCGAGAACGCCAGCCAGGCCGGCACCAGCGCGGTGCCCTTCTTGTACACGTAGCCGCGGTTGAGGATCGTGCCGATGATCGAGGCGTACGTCGACGGCCGGCCGATCTCGCGGTCCTCGAGCTCCTTGATGAGCGTCGCCTCGGTGTAGCGGGCCGGCGGCTTGGTCTCGTGGCCCGAGGCGGACACCGACGCGGCCGAGACGGGGTCGCCCTGGCTGAGGTTCGGCAGCCGGGTCTCGGCGTCGTCCTTCTGGGTGTCGCCCTCGGTGCCCTCGACGTAGGCCTTGAGGAAGCCGTGGAAGGTGATCACCCGGCCGCTGGCGGAGAACACGACGTCCTCGCCCGTGGCGGCGGCGCCGCCGATCCGGATCGTCACCGACTGCCCGACGGCGTCCTTCATCTGCGAGGCCACCGTGCGCATCCAGATCAGCTCGTAGAGCCGGAACTGCTCGCCGGTGAGGCCGGTCTCGGCCGGGGTGCGGAAGCTGTCGCCGGCCGGGCGGATCGCCTCGTGGGCCTCCTGCGCGTTCTTGACCTTGCTGGCGTAGGTGCGTGGGGCGTCCGGCAGGTAGTCGGCGCCGTAGAGCTCCTGCACCTGCGAGCGCGCGGCACCCACTGCGGCGTCCGAGAGCGTCGTGGAGTCGGTGCGCATGTAGGTGATGAAGCCGTTCTCGTACAGGCGCTGCGCCACCGACATCGTCACGCTGGCGCTCATGCCGAGCTTGCGGCTGGCCTCCTGCTGCAGCGTGGTGGTGCGGAACGGCGCGTACGGCGAGCGGCGGTAGGGCTTCGACTCGACCGAGCGGACGTCGTACGTCGAGTCCTGGAGGGCCGAGACCAGCGCCTCGGCGCGGGACCGGTCGAGGTGGACGACCTTGCCCTCGCTGGCGGGCTTGAGCAGACCGTCCGGGCCGAAGTCGGAGCCGCGGGCCACCCGGGCCTCGTCGATGGAGTGCAGCTTGGCCGGGAACATCCGCTGGTCGTGGGCGGAGCCGGCGTCGAAGGTGCCCTCGAGGTCCCAGTACGACGCCATCCGGAACGCCATCCGCTCGCGCTCCTTGTCGACCACCAGGCGCGTGGCCACCGACTGCACGCGGCCCGCGGAGAGGCCGGACATGACCTTCTTCCACAGCACCGGGCTGACCTCGTAGCCGTAGAGGCGGTCGAGGATCCGCCGCGCCTCCTGGGCCTCGACGAGGTCCATGTCGAGGTCGCGCGGGTTGTCGGCGGCGGCGAGGATGGCCGGCTTGGTGATCTCGTGGAAGACCATCCGCTTCACGGGGATGTTCTTCGGCTTCAGCTCGTCGAGCAGGTGCCACGCGATCGCCTCACCCTCGCGGTCCTCGTCGGTGGCGAGGAAGAGCTCGTCGGCGTCCTTCAGGAGCGTCTTGAGCTTGGAGATGTGGGCCTTCTTGTCGCGCGGCACGACGTAGTAGGGCTCGAAGCCGTTGTCGACGTCGACCCCCAGCCGACCCCACGGCTTGTCCTTGATCTTGGCGGGCGTCTCCGCCGCGCTCTGCGGGAGGTCGCGGATGTGGCCGATGGACGACTCGACGACGTAGCCCTGGCCGAGGTACCCGCCGATGGTGCGGGCCTTCGCCGGGGACTCGACGATCACGAGCTTGTGTGCCACTTCGCCTTCTCTGCCTGTCCTGACCCTCCCGGGTCGGGAGGGCTCACGGTCGGTCACGGTAGCGCGTGCTGTCCAGTACGCCGCGCCGAAGGGTGCGCCGCGGGACGCGTCGGGGCGGCACGGGGTGCGGTCGGGGTGGTCTCGTCGGCGGGTGGAAGGCCGTCGTGCACGGCGCTGCCACTCGATCGCCGGCGTGGTCGAGGGGCTGCCGAGCGGCTGCCCCGCCGTCGACGAGCCGGCCGCGCTGCTCGGGTGAGGCTCAGCCCTCGCCGGTCCGCGCCAGCCGGCGCCGGAGCCGGGCGTTCTCGGCCTCCAGCTCCAGCACCTTGGCGACACCGGCGAGGTTGAGCCCCTCGGCCAGCAGGTCGCGGATCCGGTGCAGCACCTCGATGTCGGCCCGGCTGTAGAGCCGGGTGCCGCCCTCGGTTCGGTCGGGCCGCAGCAGCCCGCGGCGCTCGTAGACGCGGAGGTTCTGCACCTCCATCCGGACCATCCCGGCCGCCACCGAGATCGCGAAGACCCCACGCTTCTCGTCGCTCACGGGCACCATCCTGCCTCTTGCGGGAACAACAGAAAACCTGTATCAGTTGATATAGGTGTGGTGGTCACGGGGACCACCACCTGATCAGCACCCGAGGAGGAACCCCATGTTGCTGCGCACCACCGATCCCTTCCGCGAGTTCGACCGCCTGACCCAGCAGCTGCTGGGGACGACCAACCGTCCGGCGGCCATGCCCATGGACGCCTGGCGCGAGGGCGACCGCTTCGTCATCGAGCTCGATCTGCCGGGCGTGGCCCGCGACAGCATCGACATCGACGTCGAGCGCAACGTCCTCACGGTCCGGGCCGAGCGGCCCGCCCGCAACGGCGACTGGGAGCGGCTCGCCGCCGAGCGCACGACCGGCACGTTCTCGCGCCAGCTCGTGCTCGGCGACAACCTCGACCTCGAGCGGATCGAGGCCGGCTACGACGACGGCGTCCTGCGCCTGGTGGTGCCGGTCGCCGAGAAGGCCAAGCCGCGCAAGATCGAGATCGGGTCGTCGGCTCCCTCCGAGCCCGCCGCGATCCAGTCCTGACCATCCCCGCCGAGTCGTCGTGACTCGTGCCGAGTAACGGCGACTCGGCGCACCCCGCACTGTCGAGTCGTCGTGACTCGTGCCGAGTAACGGCGACTCGGCGCACCCCGCACTGTCGAGTCGTCGTGACTCGTGCCGAGTAACGGCGACTCGGCGTAGGTGTCAGGGGACCAGGAAGCCCTCGTCGACGAGCTCACGCACCTGCGGCAGGTACGTCGCGCGGGTGGCCGCGGGGTCGCGGTCGAGCAGGTGGGCGACGGCGTCGAGCAGCTGGCCGACGGTCAGCTCCCCGTCGCTGGCGCCCAGCAGGGCCGCGACCACGGTGTCGACCTGCCGCGCCCGGCGGAAGCCGCGCTGCTGGCGCACGACGATCGCCTCGGGGTCCTCGGCCCCCACCGGCCCGACGGTCTCCTGGAGCACGTCGGGGCGCAGGCGCAGCCGCTCGTCGGCGCCGCCCGGGGAGCGCACCGCCGCGCCCCAGGCCGCGATCGCCGGCGCGATCGGCTGCTCCACGTCGTAGCGCCACTCCACGAGGTCGTGCCTGGGGTCCGTCGAGCCGGCCCGCAGGTTGACCCAGCCGAAGCCGACCCCCTCGATGCCCTGCTCCTCGAACCAGCTCAGCCAGGTGTCGTAGCGATCCAGGTAGTCGGCGCCACCGTGCCGGCCGGCGTCCTTGAGCCAGAGCTCGACGTACGCCGCGGGGTCCATCACCTCCCGCTGCACGACCAGCGCGTCGCAGTCGTCGGCGAGCCAGCCGGCCAGCCGTTCGTCCCAGGGCCGGTCCTTCGCGATCACCCAGTTCGCGAGCACCTGGCACCAGCCGCCGTCGGCGAGGTGGCGGGGCGCGGCCCGGACGATGTGCTCGACCACCTGGTCGCCGGGCAGCCCGGAGTCGCGGTAGACCAGCCGCTCGCCCGTGGCCGGCGAGATCACGAACGGCGGGTTGGTGGCGATCAGGTCGAAGCGCTCCTCCGCCACCGGATCGAACAGACTGCCGTCGCGGACGTCGACCCGGTCGGCGACGCCGTTGAGCGCGGCGTTGAACCGGGTCACCCACAGCGCCCGCGCGTTGACGTCGGTGGCCACCACCCGGCCGGAGTGGCGGGCGAGGTGCAGCGCCTGCACGCCGCAGCCGGTGCCGAGGTCGAGGCTGGCGCCGACGTCGTCGCGGATCGTCAGCTGCGCCAGGGAGGTCGAGGCCGGGCTGATGCCGAGCACGTGGTCGGGCCCGACGCGTTGCGGGCCGCCGTCGAGCCCCGGCGTGAGGTCGCTGACCACCCAGAGCGGGTCGTCGTCGTCGGTTGCGTAGGGGCGCACGTCGAGCCGGGCCGCCACCTCGCCCACCGACTGCTCCACCAGGCCCTCGACCGCGAGCCGCTCGACCAGCCCGGGCAGGGCCGCCTCGGCGGCGGCCGCCGGCACGGTGGTCTGCAGGAGGAACAGCCGCACCAGCGTCTCCAGCGGCGAGCCGCCGGTGGTCCGCCGCAGCCCGGGCGTCGTCTCGTTGCGGCCGAGCGCGGCGTGGGCGAGCGGGCCGAGCAGGTCGGCCACACCGTCGTAGGTGAACCCGGCCGCAGCGAGCGCAGCGCGCAGCCGCTGGGGCAGGTCGGTGCCGGGGTCGCCCATGCTCCCGAGCCTAGGACCCACCCTGGGAACGAGAAGGCCCGCCGCCCCCGGAGGGGCGACGGGCCATCTCGTGGAGCGGCGCTAGGCGCCGGTCGCCGGGGCCATCGGCTCGGCGGCGATGCTCGACTCACGCCGCTTCGAGATGATCACGGCCGCGGCGATGATGGCCACCGCGACGATCGCGATGACGATCCGCAGGGCGTCGTTCTGGTCGTCGCCGACGCTCAGGGAGACGACCGCGCTCGCGATGAGCAGCGAGACGAGGTTCATCACCTTGATGAGCGGGTTGATGGCGGGGCCGGCGGTGTCCTTGAACGGGTCGCCGACCGTGTCGCCGATGACGGTCGCGGCGTGGGCCTCGGAGCCCTTGCCGCCGTGGTTGCCGTCCTCGACCAGCTTCTTGGCGTTGTCCCAGGCGCCACCGGCGTTGGCCAGGAAGACGGCCATCAGGGTGCCGGTGCCGATCGCGCCGGCCAGGAAGCCGGCCAGGGCGGTCGCGCCGAGACCGAAGCCGACGGCGATGGGCGCCATCACGGCCAGGATGCCCGGCGTGATCAGCTCGCGCAGGGAGTCGCGCGTGACGATGTCGACGACCTTGCCGTACTCCGGTCGGCCGGTGCCCTCCATGATCCCGGGGATCTCGCGGAACTGGCGGCGCACCTCGTAGACGACGGCGCCGGCGGCCCGGGCCACGGCGTTGATCGCCAGGCCCGAGAACAGGAACACGACCGCCGCACCCAGGAGCACGCCGACGAGCACGGCCGGGTTGAACACCTCGAAGCTGAGCAGGCCCGCCTCGTCGGATGTCGGGTTGGCGTCCCTGAGCGCATCGGCGACCGAGGAAGCGTAGGAGCCGAACAGCGCCGTCGCGGCCAGCACCGCGGTCGCGATGGCGATGCCCTTGGTGATCGCCTTGGTGGTGTTGCCGACGGCGTCGAGGTCGGTGAGGATCTGCGCACCCTCGGGGCTCACGTCGCCGGACATCTCCGCGACGCCCTGGGCGTTGTCGGAGACCGGGCCGAAGGTGTCCATCGCGACGATCACGCCGACGGTGGTCAGCAGGCCGGTGCCGGCCAGGGCCACGGCGAACAACGAGACCAGCAACGATGCACCACCGAGCAGGTAGGCACCGAACACCGCCGCACCGATGACCAGCGTGGTGTAGACCGCGGACTCGAAGCCGACCGAGAGGCCGGAGAGGATCACGGTCGCGGGGCCGGTGAGCGACGTGCGCCCGACGCCCTTGACCGGCTCGTACTCGGTGCCGGTGTAGTAGCCGGTCAGCGCGAGGATGCCGGCCGACATCACGATGCCGATGACCACCGCGACCGAAGCGATGATCCGCGGGTCGCCGTCGTTGCCGGCGAACGCCGCGCCGAAGTCGGCGAACTCGCTGGGCAGGTAGATGAACGACAACACGACGCTCGCCACCGCTGCGATCGCGGAGGAGACGTAGAAGGACCGGTTGATCGTCGTCAGCCCGTTCTCGCCGGCCTTGGGCCGGGTGAGGTAGACGCCCGCGATCGCGGTCAGCGCGCCGATGGCCGGGATGAGGAGCGGGAGGACCAGGCCCTTGTCGCCGAAGACCTGCGAGCCGAGGATCAGCGCCGCGACCAGGGTGACGGCGTAGGACTCGAAGAGGTCGGCCGCCATGCCGGCGCAGTCGCCGACGTTGTCGCCGACGTTGTCGGCGATCGTGGCGGCGTTGCGCGGGTCGTCCTCGGGGATGTTGTTCTCGACCTTGCCGACCAGGTCGGCACCGACGTCGGCGGCCTTGGTGAAGATCCCACCGCCCACGCGCATGAACATGGCGAGCAGGGCCGCACCGAAGCCGAAGCCCTCGAGCACGTGCGCGGCGTCGTCCTGGAAGAACAGCACGACGACGCTGGCGCCGAGCAGGCCCAGGCCCACGGTGAGCATGCCGACCATCGCGCCGGTGCGCAGGCCGATCCTCATGGCCGGCTCGCGGCCCACGGTGTTGGCGGCGGCGGCGACGCGCAGGTTGGCGCGCACGGCCAGCGACATGCCCAGGTAGCCGACCGCCGCGGAGAATCCGGCGCCCACCAGGAAGAACACCGACCGGAAGATCCGGACGGTCATGTCGTCGGCGGGCAGCACCAGCAACGCGAAGAACGCGACGGCGGCGAAGATCGCCAGGGTCCGGAACTGGCGCTGCAGGTAGGCGTCCGCGCCCTCCTGGACGGCCTGCGCGATGTTCTTCATGTTGTCGGTGCCCTCGGCGGCGGACAGCACTTCCCGGCGGAAGATCGCGGCCATCACCAGCGCGCCGAGCGCGATGAGTCCGACCACGATCACCAGGACGAGGTTGCCGCCGGAGAGCTCAACGACTGCGGGAGAGATCCCCGTCATCGTGTTTCCTCCTGCGAGATCAGGTGGCGTCACCCGCGAGTGTCGGGTGACGTAGGTCTCAAACGAGCGGGAGTCTACGCATGGGTAGCCGCCACGTCGCAGGGAGGTGACCCGCGACACAGGCGGGTGCGCGCAGGCGGGGTCGAACCCTCACCCGCGGGGGTGGAGCGCCGGGGGTTGCGGCCGGTTGAGCTGCGGTCCTGCTGCCGGTCCAGCTGCCGGTCTAGCTGCCGGCGAGCGCGGCCTCGGCGGAGTCGTGGATCACGAACACCTTCGCCAGGCCGGTGATGCGGAAGATCTTCAGCAGCCGGTCCTGGGTGCAGACGAGCTGGAGCGAGCCGTCGTGGGCGCGCACCTTCTTCAGCCCGCCGACCAGGACGCCGAGACCGGTGGAGTCGAGGAACTCGACCTGCTCGAGGTCGACCACGATGTCGTAGGTGCCGCCGGCCACCAGCTCGGTGATCATGTCGCGGAGCTTGGGCGCGGTGTAGACGTCGATCTCGCCGCCGACCGCGACGACAGTCGTCCCGTCGACCTCACGAGTCGCCAGTGAAAGATCCACGAACTCTCCCTGCAGCCTGTGCTGCGCTCCCCATACAGACGCCCGGCGGGCGCCATCGCTTCTGAGACCAGCAATATCAAACCACGCCCCGCCAGCAACCGCCCAACGAAGGGACAGACTGGGACGTGTCGGTCCGGCACTGTCGGAGCCGGTTGCGACAATCGGACGCGTGACCTCGCGCGCGGCTCCCTCGCACACCGGGAGGGGTGTCGGGTGACCACGGCCACCACGGGCTCGCGTCCCGACCTCGCTTCGATCGCCGCGCGGCTGGCCACCGTGCCCGGCCGCGAGGACCGGCTCACCCACGTCGAGGTGCTGCCGCCGCGCGCGGGCGAGCAGGCCCCCTGGCCCGGCTGGGCCGCACCCGAGGTGGTGGCCGCGTTCGGGGCCCGCGGCGTCGACCGCCCGTGGACCCACCAGGCCGTCGCCGCCGAGGCCGCGTGGTCGGGCCAGCACGTCGTGCTCGCCACCGGCACCGCGTCGGGCAAGTCGCTCGCCTACCAGCTCCCCGGCCTGAGCCGGATCCTGGCCGGCCGCGGGCCGCGGGGCCGGCGCGGCGCCACCGTGCTCTACGTCGCCCCCACCAAGGCGCTCGCCCAGGACCAGCTCGCCTCGGTGGTCGGGCTCGGCCTCGACGTCCGCGCCACCACCCACGACGGCGACTCCACCCGCGATCAGCGCGACTGGGCCCGCGACCACGCCGAGTGGGTGCTGACCAACCCCGACATGCTGCACCGCTCGCTGCTGCCGGGCCACCAGCGGTGGTCGTCGTTCTGGCGCTCGCTCGAGGTGGTCGTGGTCGACGAGTGCCACCACTACCGCGGCGTGTTCGGCGCCCACGTCGCCCACGTGCTGCGCCGGCTGCGCCGCGTCTGCGCCGCCTACGGCGCCTCCCCCACGTTCGTCCTCGCCTCGGCCACCGTGGCCGACCCGGCCGAGGCCGGGCAGCGGCTCACCGGGCACGACGTGCTGCCCGTGACCGCCGACGCCTCGCCGCGCGGACGGGTGACGGTCGGGCTGTGGGAGCCGCCGCTCACCTCCTTCACCGGCGAGAACGGCGCCCCGGTGCGGCGGGCTGCGTCGTCGGAGTCGGCCGACCTGCTGGCCGACCTGGTCGCCTCGGGCGTGCGCACCTTGGCCTTCGTGCGCTCGCGGCGCGGCGCCGAGCAGGTCGCGATGACCGCCGCCGAGCTGCTGGCCGACGTCGACGCGTCGCTGCCGGCGCAGGTGGCGTCGTACCGCGGCGGCTACCTGCCCGAGGAGCGGCGGGCGATCGAGGCGGCGCTGCGCGACGGCCGGCTGATCGGTCTGGCCGCCACCAACGCGCTCGAGCTCGGCATCGACGTCGCGGGCCTCGACGCGGTGCTGCTGGCCGGGTTCCCGGGCACCCGTGCGGCGATGTGGCAGCAGCTGGGCCGGGCGGGGCGCGGTGCCGGTGACGCGCTCGGCGTCCTGGTGGCTCGCGACGACCCGCTCGACACCTACCTGGTCCACCACCCCGAGGCCCTCTTCGGTCGACCGGTCGAGGCCAGCGTCTTCGACCCCGCGAACCCCTACGTGCTCGGCCCCCAGCTCTGCGCTGCCGCCCAGGAGCTGCCGCTCACCGAGGCGGACGCGCCCCTGTTCGGGCCGACCACCATGGAGGTGCTCGACGCGCTGACCGCGGGCGGGCTGCTGCGGAAGCGGCCGCGCGGCTGGTTCTGGACCGACGCCCGCCGGGCCAGCGACCTGGCCGACATCCGCTCCACGGGCGGCGGCCCGGTGCAGCTGGTCGAGGCCGTCACCGGCCGGATGGTCGGCACCGTCGACGTCGGCGGCGCCCACACCACCGCCCACCCCGGCGCGGTCTATGTGCACCGCGGTGAGACGTGGCTGGTCGACTCGCTCGACCTCGAGCAGCACGTCGCCGTGATGGAGCGCGCCGACCCGCCCTGGACCACCACCGCTCGCGAGGTGACCGACATCCGGGTCGTCGCCGAGCGCGACCACCGCACCTGGGGGGACTGCCGGCTCTCGCTCGGTGACGTCGACGTCTCGCACCAGGTGGTCGGCTACCTGCGCAAGCGGGTGCCGGGCGGCGAGGTGCTCGGCGAGGAGCCGCTCGACCTGCCGGACCGCTCGCTGCGCACCACCGCGGTGTGGTGGACGGTGCCCGGCCACGCGCTCGAGGAGGCCGGGCTCGCCGCCGTGGACCTGCCGGGGGCCGCGCACGCCGCCGAGCACTGCTCGATCGGGCTGCTGCCGCTCTTCGCGACCTGCGACCGCTGGGACATCGGTGGGGTCTCGACAGCGCTGCACGCCGACACCGGCATGCTCACGGTCTTCGTCTACGACGGCCACCCCGGCGGTGCGGGCTTCGCCGAGCGCGGCTTCCACACCGCGCGCGAGTGGCTGGGGGCGACCCGCGAGACGATCTCGTCGTGCGAGTGCGACCACGGCTGCCCGTCGTGCATCCAGTCCCCCAAGTGCGGCAACCAGAACAACCCCCTCGACAAGCACGGCGCCGTGCGCCTGCTCGACCTGCTCCTCGGGCCCTGACCCGCCCGGCGCGCGTCGTCGCTGCCGGTCGAGGCCGGCCGTGAGTACGCTGCGGCCCATGGTCGTCCTGGGTCTGGTCCTCATCGCCCTCGGGGCGCTCGCCATCGTGGCCGCGGTGTTCACCGCGGAGGGCATCGGTGTCGAGCTGCTGGGCATCGACATGAGCGCCACCGCCGTGTTCCTCCTCGGTCTCGCCGCCGGGGTCGCGATCCAGTGGGGCTTCTCGATCTCCAAGTTCGGCACCAAGCGCTCGTTCGCGCAGCGCCGCGAGCAGAAGCGGCTCGAGGAGCTCTCGGCCAAGCTCAACGACGTCGAGTCCGACCGGCGCCGCGACGGCGACCACCTCGGGGACGACCCGCGCCACTGACCCCGCGGGTCGGCTCCGGCGCCGCTGACGGGGCCGGCGCGCGCCCGCGCCACCGGGTCGACGCCGAGGCCCTGCCAGCGCGGGCCGGGCACCTCGACCTCGACCTCGACGTCCCAGCCGTCGACGGTGCACGTCACCAGCCGGCCGCCGTTGCGCTCGGCGATGCCGGCCCCGGCCGCGCACGGGTCACCGCCGGGGACCGCGTCGGCGGCCGCGAGCGCCGCGAGGTCGGCCGCGGCTTGGGCCGAACGGTGCGCCCGGACCACCCCGGCCACCAGCACCAGCGCGGTGGCGACGACGACGAGCAGGCCGAGCAGCGCGACCGCGAACGGCGTCACCGATCCCCGCTCGTCATGACCGCGGGTCACGGCTCCTCCTCCGCGGTCGCGACGGCGCGGGCACTGATCCGGGCGCCGGGGAGGTGAGCGAAGAGGCCGCCGGGGCCGACCACCCGGCCGGTGACGGTGACGACGACCTCGTCGCCGCTGCGGCTCACGGCCACCCGGCTGCCGTCCGGCGCGACCCTGGACCCGAGGGCCACGGCGGCGCCGGTGTCGTCGCCCCGGGCGACGGCCCGCGCGGTCTCGCGGGCGGCGTCGACCGCCCGGACCTGGGCCGCGCCCACCGCGAGGAACCAGACCAGCCCGATGGTCAGCCCCAGCAGCAGGGGCAGCACCATCGCCAGCTCGGCGGTGGCAGCGCCGCGCTCGGCTCGCGCGGTCCCTCGACGACGGGCGCGGCCGGTCACCGGGTCACCCGATCCCGAGCAGGCCGAGCACGTGGTCGAACAGGGTCTTGAGCAGCCGGTCGCCGAAACCGCCGGTCAGCAGCTTGTAGAGCAGACCGGCGAGCCCGGCGCCGGCAGCCGTGCCGACGGCGTACTCGGCCGTGGTGATGCCGCGCTCGTCGCGGCGCCGGAGGGGCAGGTGGTGCATGGGTCCTCCTCGGGACTCGTGGTGGGTGCGACCGGGTGGCCGCCTCCGACCCTGCGGGAGACCGGGGGCGCTCCGCCGGGCTGGCGGACCAGGCTGTGGAGAAGGCGGTCCGGGGGCGCGGTGTGGGTGCCAGGTGGCCTCGGGCGAGGCGTGCGGGTCACCACGTCAGCGACTCCAGGAGGCCGGCAGCGACCGGCACGATGCCGACCAGCACGAAGGCCGGCAGCAGGCACAGCCCGAGCGGCACGGCGGCCTGCACCCCGACCCGGCGGGCGCGGTCCTCGGTGTCGGCGCGGGCCGACGCCGCCAGCTCGACGGCGAGGCGCTCGATGGTGGCGACCACGGAGCCACCCGTGGTGTGTGCCCGCGCCAGCGCCCGCCCGAGCGGGGCCAGCTCGGCGTGGTCGGCCAGTCCGCCCCACACCTGCGCCGGGTCGGCGCCCAGTGCGAGCCGGGCGCCCAGCGGCGCGAGCCGGTCGGCGGCGGCCCCCGGGAACGCCTCGACGACCAGCTCGAGCGCCTCGCCGGGCGGTCGTCCGGCACGCACCGCGTCGGCGAGCAGGCCGACCACGTGGGGCAGGTCGACCCGTACCTGCTCGCGGCGCCGGCGGACGTCGGGCGGCTCGACCCGGCCGATGAGGTGCCAGGCCAGCGGGACGACAGCGGCGCCACCCACCCAACCGGCGGTGCCGCCGAGGAAGGTCGCCACGGCCAGGCCCGCGGACGCGGACCACACCCAGCGCCAGCGCAGCATCCAACCCGGTGCGGCCGCGACCGAGGTCGCGACCGGTGGCGACGGCGTCGACGGACCCGGCGGCAGCGCCAGCGCCACCGCGCCGGCCACGGCCAGCGCGGTGAGCCACGGCGTCACGGCGACCGGTCCACGGCCCGTGCGATCGACTCGATCCACCACAGGCCGAGCAGCCCGAACGCCAGCCCGGTGACCAGGCACGCCTGCCCCACCGGACGCTGGAGCAGGAACGCCCCCGGGTCGCCGCCGGCGCCCGAGCCCATCGCCAGCGCCACCACGGGCAGCACGGCGACGAGTCGGGCGGTGGCGCGGGCCGAGGCCAGCTCGCCGCGCACCAGGCGTCGGCTGGACTGGGCGGCCCGCAGCCCGCCGGCGACCCGGTCGACCGCCTCAGCGAGCCCCTGGCCGGTGCGGTGGGACACCTGCCAGGCCGCGGCCAGCAGCCGGAGGTCGTGCCCGCCCGGCACCCGGGCCACGTCGCGCAGCGCTTCGGGCACGTCGGCACCCACGCGGAACGCCTCCGCGACCGGCGACAACGGCGGCCACGAGGCCGCCGACCGGCCGAGGGCGGCCCCCGGCGGTTGGCCCGACGCCAGCTCCGAGGCGAGCTGCTCGCAGACCTCGAGCACCCGGTCGCCCGCGGCGACCGCCACGGCGTGGTCGCGTCGGCGTCGCAGCAGCGCCGCCCCGGCGGCCGCCGCGCCGGTGCCGGTCAGCGCCGGCACCCACCAGCCGGCCGGCACCAGCACCACGACGAGGCCGACCGCCGCGCCTGCGAGCACCGGGAGCGGGACGGCCGGCCGGGACCGCCGTTCGACGCTGCCCCGACCGGGCAGGGCCAGCCAGGTCGCCAGCGCCAGCAGCACCGCCGCGAGCCCGGTCACGACGCCCCCTCCAGCAGCCGCTCGAGCCGGTCGGCTGACGGACCGGCGCGCACCGCTCCGCTCGACGCGACCTCGACCGCGGGGACCATCGAGACCACGCCGTCGGCGCCACGCTCCGGGAGGGCGACCTGGGCGAGCCGGCGCCGACCGTCCCGGTCGCGCACCAGGTGGAGCGCCGCACCTACGCCGGCCGCCAGCTGGCTGTGGGCCGCGGACCGGTCGAGGCCGGCCGCGAGCGCGAGCGCCTCCACCCGAGCCGGCACGTCGACCGCGGAGTTGGCGTGGAGGGTGCCGCAGCCGCCCTCGTGCCCGGTGTTGAGCGCCGCGAGCAGGTCGACCACCTCGGCGCCGCGGACCTCGCCGACGACCAGCCGGTCGGGGCGCATCCGTAGCGCCTGCCGCACCAGCGTGCGGGTCTCGATCGCGCCGGCGCCCTCGATGTTGGGCGGCCGCCCCTCCAGGCCCACCACGTGGGGGTGGTCGGGGCGCAGCTCGGAGGAGTCCTCGACCAGCACGATGCGCTCCGCCGGGTCGACGAGCCCGAGGAGCGCGGCCAGCAGCGTGGTCTTGCCCGAGCCGGTGCCGCCGCTGACCAGGAAGCTGGTCCGGCTGGCGACCAGGGCCCGGAGCAGGTCGGCCGTCCGGTCCGACAGCGAGCCGGCCGCGACCAGGCCGGCCAGCGTGAACGCACGCCGGCTCGGCACCCGCAGCGAGATCACCGTGCCGGGTCGGGCCACCGGCGCGAGCACGGCGTGGAAGCGGGTGCCGTCGGGCAGCCGCAGGTCGGCGTGGGGCGAGGCGTCGTCGAGACGGCGCCCCCCGGCCGCGGCCAGCCGCTGGGCGAGCCGGCGCACCGCCGCGTCGTCGGGGAACCGGACGTCGGTGGGCTCGAGGCCGTCGCCGCGGTCGAGGAAGACCTGGTCGGCACCGTTGACGAGCACGTCGGTCACGCCGGGGGTGCGCAGCAGCGGCTCGAGCGGGCCGGCGCCCACGACGTCGCGGCGCAGCGCCTCGTGGACGGCCAGCACGGTGGCGTCGCCGACGGGTCGGCCGGCAGCACGCAGCGCCCCTGCGACCCGGTGGGGGGTCAGCTCGCCCGGCTCGCGGGCGAGTCGCTCGCGGACCTCGGCGACCAGCTCCGGCGCGATCTCCAGCGTCGTCACGCGACCGCTCCCACCGGCCGCCGCAGGCCCAGCACCTCGCGGGCGGCCCGGCCCAGCGGCCCGCGCGTCGAGCGGACCGGTCCGAGGCCGAGGTCGATCGACTCGGCCAGGCCGCGCTGGTCGCGCATCGTGGCCAGCACCGGTACGCCGAGCACCCGACCGACCCGGTCGGGGTCGACCGCGCCGCCGCGCACGACCGCGGCCAGCCGGGACCGGTCGGGGAACCGGGCGACGGTGCGCACCGCGGCCGCCGTGCCGGACACCGACGGCGACACCACGAGCAGCACCCGGTCGCAGCGGCTGACCACCTCGTCGACCACCCCGTCGACGTGGCGGGGCAGGTCGACGACCACGACGTCGTGACCGCGCGCCCCGGCCGACAGCGCCTCGCGCACCGCGAACGCCTGCAGCGTCGGCGGGGTGGCGCCCCGGCGGTGCGCCTGCCAGGTCAGCACGCCCACGCCCGACCGGCGCGGCACGGCGTCGCGCAGCGACCGGGCCGAGAGTCGGCCGGTGGTCTGGCACAGGGCCTCCCACCGCACGCCGTCGACGTGCTCCAGGCCGAGCACCCGGTCGAGACCGGGGCCGAGCGGGTCGGCGTCGACGGCCAGCACCCGGTCGCCACCAGCGGCGGCGACCTGGGCGAGCGCGCCGGCGAAGGTCGTCGCGCCGGCCCCGCCCGAGCCGCCCAGCACGCCCAGCGTGGTGGCCGGAGGGCCGGCGTCGCCGAGGTCGGTGAGCGTCTCGGTGAGCCAGGCGGCGGATGCGGGCAGGCCGACCACGCTCTCGGCGCCCACCGCCAGCGCCGCGCGGAACAGGTCGTCGGGCACCACGCCCCACGCGACGACGTGGACGCCGGGGCGGCGCGGGGGCATCAGCCTGGCCACCTCGGCGGCCAGGTCGGCACCGACCAGCACCAGCCCGGCCCCCGCCCAGCCGCGCAGTGCCGCGGCCGCGTCGGCGGCGACGTCGGGGCGGACGCCGGCAGCGGCGGCGAGCCGCAGCAGCTCGTCGAGGAGGGTCTGGTCACGGGTGGCGAACAGCGGAGTGGTCATGCGGACGACGCTGCCCCCGACCCCGGACGGTCCACGCCGGCCGGAGCGCGGCCGGTGGAAAACCCGGACCGGAGGCCGCATGTGGACACCTGGTGGCCCGGTGCACACCTACGATGGGGGCATGGAGACCGGCGACCGGGCCGTCCGCCCGCACCCGGGACGGGGCCGGACCGCGGCGTTCTTCGACCTCGACAAGACGATCATCGCCAAGTCGAGCACGATGGCGTTCACCAAGCCGTTCCAAGCGGGTGGGCTGATCTCGCGGCGCCACGTGCTGCGCTCGGCGTACGCCCAGTTCGTCTACGTCACCGGCGGCGCCGACCACGACCAGATGGAGAAGATGCGGGCGTTCATGTCCGCGCTGTGCGCCGGCTGGGACGTCGCGACGGTCAAGGAGATCGTCGCCGAGACCCTGCACACGATCGTCGACCCGCTCGTCTACGACGAGGCGGTCTCGCTCATCGAGGGCCACCACGCGCAGGGCCACGACGTGGTGATCGTGTCGACCTCCGGCGTCGAGCTGGTCGAGCCGATCGGGGAGATGCTCGGCGCCGACGACGTGATCGCCACCCGGCTCGAGGTGGTCGACGGACGGTTCACCGGCGAGATCGACTACTACGCCTACGCCGAGGAGAAGGCCGAGGCCATCCGCCGGCTCGCCGAGGAGCGGGGCTACGACCTCGCCGGGTGCTTCGCCTACAGCGACTCGATCACCGACGAGCCGATGCTCGCGGCGGTGGGCCACCCGCACGCGGTGAACCCCGACCGCGAGCTGCGCCGGGTCGCGGTCTCGCGCGACTGGCCGGTGCTGGTGTTCACCAAGCCGGTCGCGCTGCGCTCCCGGGTGCCGCTGCCGCCGGCGAAGCCGACCCTGGCCGCGCTCGCGGTGGGCGGCGTCGTGGCGGTCGGCGGCGTGCTGTGGGCGAGTGCCCGCAAGCGCCGGATCGGCGCCTGAGCGGACCCACCCGGGACGGCGCGGAGGACAGGGCCCAACCACCGACTGTCCTCCCTCCCGACGGCCAAATCAAGACCTTGATGTGCCCGCGGAAGGGGCGTAGAAACAGGGGCAACAAC
This sequence comes from Nocardioides sp. SYSU D00038, assembly GCF_016924665.1. Classification (GTDB taxonomy): domain Bacteria; phylum Actinomycetota; class Actinomycetes; order Propionibacteriales; family Nocardioidaceae; genus Nocardioides. The sequence goes on along the minus strand of NZ_JAFFJT010000017.1, from coordinate 91,982 downwards.
TCCAGAGACGCACACGAGGATCGGGTACCCACGCGGCGATCTCCCTTCGTTGAGGGCGCCTGTCGACCGGAATCCGTCCGGGGCAGCAAGAAGATCAGTGCACGCCTGGTAGCCCACGATCCACGTGTCAGCGGTGGCACTCGAGTCCTCAAGACTCGGGTGCCACCTGCATGTCCGGAGCAGGTTCGCCGGCGCGGCCCGGCCGCGTCGGTCCTCGGCGGGTCAGTCCTCGGCGGCCCGCCGCAGCGGCGAGGCCTCCGCGCCCGCGGCGTACGCCTCGGCGGCGTAGAGCAGCCAGGCGTGGATGCCGGCGTCGCCGCCGTCTCGGTAGCCGCGCAGGTTCGACTCGTACGCCGCGCGCAACGCCAGGTGCCCGGCCTCCGGCACCACCAACGACTTCTCGTCGACGCCGCGCACCGAGAGCAGCAGCCGCTCGGCGGCGCGGGCGACGATCCCGTTGTGCGACGGGAACGGCGCCACCGTGGCGAGGTCGGCGTGCACCAGCGCGGCCACCACGAGCGCCGGCGCCGAGGTGTCGGAGGTCAGCACGGTCGCGAGCGAGCGCAGCCGTGCGGCCGAGGCGGCGTCGCGGGGCCGGCCGAGCTCGTCGTCGGCGAGCACGCCGCGGGCGGCGAGGGCGTGCAGCCGGGCCAGCGCCTGCAGCGGTTGCGTGCGCAGCGCGGGGGCGAGCCCGAGCAGCTCAGTCGAGACCCGGAGCGCGGCCTGGGCGACCGCGTCGCCCGCGCCGGAGCGCACCTCGGCCAGCGTCGAGCGCGACCCCTCCAGCACCGCGCTGGCCCGGGCCCCGCGCAGCAGCGACTCGGCCGTGGTCTCCGGGGAGGTGCGGCGCAGGCCCCGGTCGCGCAGCACGACGTCGATACCGTCGCGGGCGGCGGCGTGGGCCGAGCCCACCCCCTCGAGGGACACCAGCCACGACAAGGGGTCCGAGGTCACGGGCGGAAGGCTATCCGGCCGGTAGCCTCGCGGTGATGAGTGACGACCAGCAGCCAGCCACGGACCGCCCCGGGCGGTCGTTCGGTGGCGTCGCCGTCGCCTACGACCGGGGGCGGCCGTCGTACCCCCGCGAGCTGGTTGCCCGGCTCACCGGCCCCCGGCCGCTCTCGGTGCTCGAGCTCGGCGCCGGCACCGGCAAGCTCACCGAGCAGCTCGTGGCGCTCGGCCACGACGTGCACGCCACCGACCCCGACCGGCGAATGCTCGACGTGCTGGCCCGCCGGCTCCCCGACGTCCGCACCTCGCAGGCCCCGGCCGAGGAGATCCCGGCCGGCGACCGCGAGCACGACCTGGTCGTGGCGGGGCAGGCGTTCCACTGGTTCGACCACGCCCGCGCCCTGCCCGAGATCGCCCGGGTCACCCGCCCCGGGGGCCGCCTGGCGCTGCTCTGGAACAGCCGCGACGAGCGGATCCCGTGGGTCAAGCGGCTGGGCCGGGTGATGGGTGAGGTCGGCGACCACGACGACTGGGCCGAGGTGCTGGCCGCGAGCGGGCTGTTCGGCGAGCCCGAGCTCGACACCGAGCGGTTCTGGCAGGTCATCGACCGCGACTCGGTGCGCGACCTCGCGCTGTCGCGCTCCGCGATCGCGGCGCTGCCCGAGGCCGAGCGCGAGGCCCGCCTCACCGAGGTCGTGGCCTTCTACGACGACTACGGTCGAGGCATGGACGGCATGCAGCTGCCCTGGACGTCGCACGCGCTCACCGCGGAGGTCGTGGCGCCGCAGGCCGAGCCGGAGCCGCTGCGCGAGCAGGAGATCGACCTCAGCGAGCCCGTCGCCTCCGACGGCACCGATACCGAGCTGCTGCTCATCGACTTCCGCTGACGGGTCGCTGGGGGCGTGCCGCGCCCCGGGCCGCGGTGCGCAGGCCTCCGTCTCCGAGCGCACAACCGCGGCTGACTCACCGCCACCCCGCCCCACCCCCCGGCAGCGGTGAGCAGGCCTCCGATTCCACACGCACAACGGCGGCTCACTCACCGCCACCCCGCCTGACCCCCCGGCAGCGGTGACCAGACCTCCGTCTCCGAGCGCACAACGACGGCTCACTCACCGCTACCCCGTCTCACCCCACGGCAGCGGTGAGCAGGCCTCCGATTCCATGCGCACAACGGCGGCTCACTCACCGCCACCCCGCCCCTACCCCCCGGGCAGCGGTGAGCAGGCCTCCGTTCGCACACGCACAACCGCGGCCCACCCACCGCCACCCCGCCCCCACCCCGGGGTGCTGGCGCCCGCCCCACCGGCCCGGTGAGGATGGGCAGGTGAGGACAGGCGCGTGAGTCGCCCGTGGCGGCGTCCCCGGCTCGGCACCGATGCCGACCGGGCGACGTTCCGCACCCTCCACACCGCGTCGCTGGCGAGCCCGGCGCTGCGGGAGGGGCTCACCGAGGACAGCGCCGAGCGCTCGATCCGCCACCTGCGCGCGCTGCTCGGCGCACCGGCCCTGGCGATCACCGACACCGCCGGGCTGTTGTCGTGGGACGGCACCGGCGACCACCACGCCGACCGGGTCACGGCGCTGGCTGCCGAGGCGGTCGAGCGCGGCGACACCCGGGTCTTCGACCGCAGCGACCTGCCGTGCGAGGAGACCGGCTGCCCGATCCGCACCGCCGTGGTCAGTCCGCTGGTCGTGGAGGAGCGGGTGGTCGGCACGCTGCAGGCGTTCGCGCCGTACCACACCGCGGGGCTGGCCCGGGCCGCCGACGAGGTCGCGCGCTGGGTGAGCGGCCAGCTCGAGCTGGCCGAGCTCGACGCCAGCCGCACCCGGCTGATGGAGGCCGAGGTGCGGGCGCTGCGGGCCCAGATCAGCCCCCACTTCATCTACAACAGCCTCGGCGCGATCGCGAGCTTCGTGCGCACCGACCCCGACCGGGCCCGCGACCTGCTGCTGGAGTTCGCCGACTTCACCCGCTACTCCTTCCGACGGCACGGCGAGTACACGACGCTCGCCGAGGAGCTGCGCAGCGTCGAGCGCTACCTGCTGCTCGAGCAGGCCCGGTTCGGCGACCGGCTCCGGGTGACGCTGGCGATCGCCCCGGAGGTGCTGCCCGTCGCCGTACCCTTCCTGTGCATCCAGCCCCTGGTCGAGAACGCCGTACGCCACGGCCTCGAGGGCGGCACCGGCCAGGGCCACATCCGGATCGGCGCGAGCGACCGCGGGCAGGAGTGCGTGATCGAGGTGGAGGACGACGGCATCGGCGAGGACCCCGACAAGGTGCGGCGCGCGCTGGCCGGCGACGCGGCGCTCGACTCGGTGGGCCTCGGCAACGTCGACGCCCGGCTGCGCAACGCCTACGGCGACGAGCACGGCCTGGTGGTCGAGACCGCGCCGGGCGCGGGCACCAAGGTGACCGTGCGGGTGCCGAAGTTCGCGCCGGGGGTGCACGTGTGAGCCCGCTGACCGTGCTGGTGGTCGACGACGAGCGGCCGGCCCTCGACGAGCTCGCCTACCTGCTGCGCCAGGACCCGCGGGTCGCCGCGGTGCAGACCTGCGACACCGCCACCGAGGCGCTGCGGGTGCTGCAGGAGAGCGGGATCGACGCGGTCTTCCTCGACATCCAGATGCCGGGGCTGAGCGGTCTGGAGCTGGCGCAGGTGCTGTCGCGGTTCCGCACCCCGCCGCCGATCGTCTTCGTCACCGCCCACGACGAGCACGCCGTCGACGCCTTCGAGCTGCAGGCGGTCGACTACGTGCTCAAGCCCGTGCGCGCCGACCGGCTCGCCGAGGCGGTGCGCCGCGTGGTGGGGTCGGTGGAGGGTGGCGCCGACCGCACCGGCCCCGGCGGCGACCTCCAGGTGCCGGTCGAGCGGGGTGGCGTGACCCGCTTCGTGCAGCGGTCCGACATCACCCACGTCGAGGCGCAGGGCGACTACGCCCGCCTGCACACCCGGGACGACAGCCACCTGGTGCGGATCCCGCTCAGCCAGCTGGAGGAGGAGTGGGGGCCCGCGGGATTCCTGCGGATCCACCGCTCGCTGCTGGTCTCGCTGGCCCACGTCAGCGAGGTGCGGATGGACGCCGGCCGCTGCTCGGTCGTGGTCGGCGGCGCCGGCGGGCCCGAGCTGGGCGTCAGCCGCCGCCACACCCGCGAGCTGCGCGACCTGCTGGTCAAGCGGGCCGGCTCGTGAGCGACCCGGTCCCGCCCCGGGTGCGGGTCACCGGCCCCGAGCGGCGCCGCGCCCCCGTGCGTCGTACGGCGGCGATCGACTCCGAGTCGCGCCTCGGCACCGTCTACGTCGGCAGCCTGCTCCAGGAGCAGGGCTGGCTCGCGGTGCGGGTGCTGGTGCTGCTCGCGGTGGGGGTGGGCGCCTGGCCGCTGCTGTTCCACCTGGTGCCGTCGCTGGCCGACGTCGACCTGCTCGGGCTGCCGCTGGCCTGGCTGGTGGTGGGCGTGCTGGTCTACCCCTACCTGCTGCTGCTCGGCTGGATCTACGTGCGCCGGGCCGAGCGCAACGAGCGCGCCTTCACCGACCTGGTCGAGGACCGGGAGCGGTGACCCTCGACGCCGCCCCGGGCATCGTCGCGGTCGCCCTGGTCACCGTCGCCACCCTGGCCATCGGCACCTGGGGGCTGCGGTTCTCGCGCACCACCAGCGACTTCTTCGTCGCCTCCAGGTCGGTCAACCCGCGGCTCAACGCCACCGCGATCGGCGGCGAGTACCTCTCCGCGGCGTCGTTCCTCGGCGTCGCCGGGCTGCTGCTGACCTTCGGCGCCGACATGCTCTGGTACCCCGTCGGCTGGACGGCCGGCTACCTCGTGCTGCTGGTGCTGGTGGCCGCCCCGCTGCGCCGCTCGGGCGCCTACACGCTGCCCGACTTCGCCGAGGCCCGGCTGGGGTCGCAGGGGGTGCGCCGGCTCTGCTCGCTGCTGGTGGTGGCGATCGGGTGGCTCTACCTCTTCCCCCAGTTCCAGGGCGCGGGGCTGACCCTGCGCGCGACCGTCGGTGCTCCGGCGTGGCTCGGTCCGCTCATCGTCGGGGCGATCGTGCTGGCCGGCGTGACCTCCGGCGGCATGCGGTCGATCACCTTCGTGCAGGCCTTCCAGTACTGGCTGAAGCTCACGGCCCTGCTGTTGCCGGCCGCGGTGCTGCTGGCCGTCTGGGCCGGCGACGGGCGACCGCGGGCCGCCGTCCACGACGCCGCGTGGTCGCTGCCGCTGGCCGACGGCGGGGGTCAGGGGCTCTACCTCACCTACTCGCTGATCGCCGCGACCTTCCTCGGCACCATGGGCCTGCCCCACGTGGTGGTGCGCTTCTACACCAACCCCGACGGCGGCGCCGCCCGCCGCACCACGCTGGTCGTGCTGGCGCTGCTGGGGCTCTTCTACCTGGTGCCGCCGGTCTACGGCGCGCTCGGCCGGGTCTACGCCGACGACCTCGAGGGGCGCTCCGACGTGCTGGTGCTCGAGCTGCCCCGGCTGATGGTCGACGGCGGGCCGGGGCACGTGCTCACCGGACTCGTGGTCGCCGGCGCGTTCGCGGCGTTCCTCTCGACCTCGTCGGGCTTGGCGATCGCGGTCGCCGGCGTGCTGAGCCAGGACGTCGTGGGCCGGCGCGGGCGCCTCGACGGGGTCGCGGCGTTCCGGCTGGCGGCCGTGGTGGCGGTGGCGGTGCCGTGCGTGGTGGCGGTGGGCCTGCCGGACGTGTCTGTGGCGCGCGCGGTCGGGCTGGCGTTCGCGGTGGCGGCGTCGACGTTCTGCCCGCTGCTGCTGCTCGGGATCTGGTGGCGCCGGCTCACCGATGTCGGCGCGGTGCTGGGCCTGGTGGTGGGGTTCGTCGGGTCGGGCACCGCGGTGGTGTGGACGCTGGCCGACGGCGGCGGCTCGGGCTGGGGCGCGGCGCTGCTCACCCAGCCGGCGGCGTGGAGCGTGCCGCTGGCCTTCGCCGCGATGGTGCTTGGCTCGCTGGCGACGCCGCAGCGGGTGCCCGCGCACACCGGACGCTTCCTCGTCCGACTGCACGCCCCCGAGGCGCTGCCGCTGCAGCGGTGAGCGTCAGCAGTCGGCGATCTTGGCGAACGAGCTGCGGCGCTCGGGCAGCGGCCAGGCGATGGTGTAGCTGGTGGCGATCTCGGTGGTCGACCAGCCGGTGCGCCAGGTCGGCGCCGGGTCGCGCTTGACCAGCACGTTGCGGATCCGCTTCTGGCCGTCGCGTGCGGAGAACCGGATCCGCTTGAGCGGCTTGCCCGCGACCTCGATGTGGAAGGTGGCGGTCGCGGTGTAGCCCTTGCGCGCGATCAGCCGCAGCTTGAGCTTGAGTCCCTTGCGGCCCTGGAGCTCCTTGCACGCGGCGTACTGCACGTTGCGGCCGTCGCGGCCGATCAACGTCATCTCGGCGGACGCCGGCGCCGCGGCACCGACCAGCACCAGGAGCGAGGCGACCAGGGTCAGCAGCAGCGCGCCGACGACGGTGCGGGCGGAGCGGACGGGACGGGCGGCTGCTGGTGACATGGGTGCTCTCCGGTGGGGGACGGCGGCCACCCCATCCTCACCCGAGGGCTCGTCCGCTGCCAACCCGGCGCGCTCGGCGCTACGGTGCGCGGGTGTCCGGTCCCGCCGCTCCGCCCCCGCCGCCGTACGCCGGCGGGCCGCCCGCGCCGCCGAACGCCGCCGGGCCGCCACCGGTGCCGGGGCCCTGGACGCGGTGGGGCGAGGCCGCGACCTTCGGGCAGCGCGCGGAGGCGACGCTCTGGGACTGGCTGCTCACCCTGCCCGGCCTCGTGCTGATGCTGGTCTCGGCCGGGCTGTTCGGCGTCTCGGTGGTGCAGCTGGCCGAGGGCGACGGCGGCGGCGCCTGGCTGGCCGCGACGGGCGTGGTGTTCGTGCTCGGACTGGCGCTGATGATCGGCGTGCAGGTGTGGAACTACGCCCTCGTGCAGGGCCGCACCGGGCAGACGTGGGGCAAGCGGAGGGTCGGCATCCGACTGGTCTCGCTCGAGACCGGCCGTCCGCCGGGCACCGCGGCGTGCGTCGGCCGCTGGCTCCTGCACGCGCTGATCAACCAGGCCCTCTACATCGACTACCTCTGGTGCGCCCTCCAGCCCGACCGGGCCACGATCACCGACAAGGTGCTGTCGACCGCCGTCCTGGCCCCGACCTCTCGGCCAGAACCTCGACCTGTCGGCCAGAACTCCGGCCGATAAGTGCAGGTTTCCCCGGTTCACCGGGGAAACCCTCCCCCGCCCGCGCCGCCACCAGCCGCACCACGGCCGGGTGCACCCCGATCACGTCGGCAACCACGGCGGCCCCGGCGGTGAGGGCCGCGTCCCGGGCGCGGCCGGCGAAGAACCCCGGCGCCAGCAGGTACGGCGAGACGGCGTCGCCAGGACGCACCACGTCGGCCGGCCGCGGGCCGAGCCCCGACAGGGTGGCCAGCCGCACCGGGCCGCCCCACCGGTCGGCGAGCAGCGCGGCGGCGTCGTGAAGGTCGTCGAGGGCGGCGGGGTCGCTCGACCCGGCGGCGACCAGCGTGACCGGCGAGCCGGGCCGGGCGCCCGCCTCGACCAGGCGGTCGGCCTGGGCCTCCGCGACCAGCGGGTCGGGTCCGAGCGGGCGCCCGAGGGGCCGGCCACCGGCCATCGCGGGCAGGTCGTGGCGCACGTGGTGGCCGGTCGAGAGCAGCAGCGGCACGACCACGGCGGGCCGCTGGGGGGCGAGCCCGGCCACCACCGAGGCCAGCGAGGGCGCGCACAGCTCGACGTACGACGCCAGCGCCTCGACCCCCAGCAGGGCGCCGGCCCGCGCGGTCAGCTCGGCGGCGACCCGGTTGCCGGTGGGGTGCCGGGTGCCGTGGGCGACGGTCACGAGCAGGGGGGTCACCGGGATCACCGGGCGACCGCCAGCCGGTAGCCGCGCTTGACCACCGTCTGCACCGCCTTGGTGCCCAGCGCGGCGCGCAGCCGGGCGACGGCCATCTCGACGGCGTGCTCCGAGCCCGCCGTGCCGCTGGGCAGCATCGCCAGCAGCGCCCGCCGCGGGACGACGTTGCCCGGGTTGGCGACCAGCGCCTGCAGCACCGCGCTCGGCGCCGGCGACAGCCTCACCTCGACGCCGTCGAGCAGCACGCCGTCGCGGTGGAGCAGCAGCTGGTGACCACCGACCAGCTCGAGTGCGAGTCCCTCGCGGCGCGAAGGCAGCTCGGTCTCGAGCTGCTTGACCATCGCGGTCAGCCGAGACCGGTCGGGGAAGATCGTCGGCACACCCCACAGCTCGAACGCCGCCGCGGTCACCGGCCCCACGCAGGAGGCCACCACGTCTGCCTGGAACGCCGTGACCACCTCGTCGCGGCGCCCGGTCGAGCCCGCGGCCTCCATCAGGGCCGCGACGGCCGGGGCGGAGGTGAACGTGACGGCGTCGAGGCGCCGGTCGGCGACCTGGTCGATCAGCCCGAACATGGGGGTGGGGTCGTCGGCCGACAGCACCCGGTAGACGGTCACGGTGACGACGTCGGCCCCCTGCCGGCGCAGCGCGTGGGCGACCATCGACAGCGACTGGCCGTGCTCCTGCACCACGATCCGGCGCCCGGTGAGCTCTCGGCCGCGCAGGTGCTCCAGGACGTCCTCGAAGCACTCCGACTCCGGCGCCCACAGCTCGCGCAGCCCGCGCCGCCGCAGCGCGCCCACGCTCTTCGGACCGCGGGCCAGGATCTCGGCGCCCTCCAGCGCGGCGAGCAGCCGGTCGACGATCCCCCACGACTCGCAGGCGTCGAACCAGGCCCGCATCCCGATCCCGGTGGTGGCCAGGAACATGTCCACCGGCCCGGCCAGCACCTCCTCGGTGGCGGCGCGCAGGTCGGCGTCGTCGACCTGGTTGGGGTCGAGGGAGAGCGCGGGTGCCCACACCACCTCGGCGCCCCGGCGCTCCAGCAGCGAGGTCTGCTCCTCCACCTTGCGGGCGGCGGTGACCCCCACGCGGTAGCCCGCGAGGGGCAGGCTCTCGGTCACGTACCCTCCACCGGCTCCCGGGGCCGGCCGACCTGGACCTGCTGGTCGACGACCCGCACGTCGTACGTCGTCACCCGGACCGCCGCGTCGTCGAGGCACTGCCCGGTGCGCAGGTCGAACGCCTGCTTGTGCATCGGCGACGCCACGACGGGGATCTCCCCGCGGGTGCCCACGATGCCGCGGGCCAGCACCGAGGCCCGGCAGCAAGGGTCGTAGTTGGAGATCGCGTAGACGTTTCCGTCGTGTGTCCGGAAGATTGCGACCGCGGCTCCCTCGACCAGCGCGGCGACCCCGCCCTCGACGTCGACGGCGTCGAGGGGGCACACCGTGGTCCAGACGCCCGAGCCGGTGGTGGTGCTCATCGCGGTGCCCCCACCGGGATCGTGGTGCCGAGCACGACCGGTCCGGCCACCTCGGCCGGCACCTGCTGGTCGCGCTCCTCGCGGAAGCTGATGTGGGGGTCGGGCACGTCGGGGGCGTTGACGAACGAGACGAACCGCCGCAGCTTGTCGGGGTCGTCGAGGGTGGCCCGCCACTCGTCGGCGTAGCCCTCGACGTGACGGGCCATCGCCGCCTCGAGCTCGCCGCCCAGGCCGAGCACGTCGTCGACCACGACGGCGCGCACCCGGTCGAGGCCGCCGTCGAGGGAGTCGACCCAGGGGGCGGTGCGCTGGAGGCGGTCGGCCGTGCGCACGTAGTACATGAGGAACCGGTCGAGGTAGCGCACCAGCGTCGGGGTGTCGAGGTCGCCGGCGAGCAGCCGGGCGTGCACCGGGGTAGCGCCGCCGTTGCCGCCGACGTAGAGGTTCCAGCCGCGCTCGGTGGCGATCACGCCGAAGTCCTTGCCCCGCGCCTCCGCGCACTCGCGGGCGCAGCCGCTGACCCCGCCCTTGAGCTTGTGGGGCGAGCGCAGCCCGCGGTAGCGCAGCTCGAGGTCGATCGCGAGCTGCACCGAGTCCTGCACGCCGTAGCGGCACCAGGTCGAGCCCACGCACGACTTCACCGTGCGCAGCGACTTGCCGTAGGCGTGGCCCGACTCGAAGCCGGCGTCGACCAGCCGCCGCCAGATCGCCGGCAGCTCCTCCATCCGGGCGCCGAACAGGTCGATCCGCTGGCCGCCGGTGATCTTGGTGTAGAGCCCGAAGTCGCGGGCCACCTCGCCGATCACGATCAGCCCCTCGGGCGTGACCTCACCGCCGGGGATGCGGGGGACGACGGAGTAGGTGCCGTTGCGCTGGATGTTGGCGAGGTAGGCGTCGTTGGTGTCCTGGAGGGTGCGGGTGGCCGGCTCGAGCACGTGGCGGTCGAGCTGGCTGGCCAGGATCGAGGCGATCGTGGGCTTGCACACGTCGCAGCCGCGGCCGGTGCCGTGGGCGGCGACCACCTGGTCGAACGTCGTGTGTCCGTGCACCGCGACCACGTCGAAGAGCTCCTGGCGGGTCAGCGGGAAGTGCTCGCACAGGCTGCGGTCGACCACCCGGCCCTGGGCCTCGAACCACTCCTCGACGATCCGCTTGACCACCGGCTTGCACGAACCGCAGGTCGAGCCGGCCCGGGTGCACGCCTGCACGCAGGCCGGGCTGTCGCAGCCGCCACCCGCCACCGCGTCAGTGACCTGCTGCTTCGTCACGTCGTTGCACGAGCAGACCTGGGCGTCATCGGGCAGGGCCAGGTCGGCGCCGCCGCCGCGCCCGACGGGCAGGATCAGCTCCTCGGGGTTGTCGGGGAGCGCGATCCCGCTCGCGACCATCGGCCGCAGCACGCCGTACGCCGAGGCGTCGCCCACCAGCACGCCGCCGAGCAGTCGGGTGCCGTCGGCCGAGACCACGAGCTTCTTGTAGACGCCGGCCACCGCGTCGGCGTAGACGAGCTCGAGGGCGCCCTGGGTGGTGGCGAACGCGTCGCCGAAGCTCGCGACGTCGACGCCCATCAGCTTGAGCTTGGTCGAGAGGTCGGCGCCGGTGAACTCGCCCGGCCCGCCCAGCAGCGCGTCGACCACGACCTCGGCCATGGCGTAGCCCGGGGCGACCAGGCCGTACATCCGCCCGGCCGGCGCGGCGCACTCGCCGACCGCCCACACGTGCGGGTCGCTGGTGCGGCAGCGCTCGTCGACCAGCACGCCGCCGCGCTCTGCGAGGTCGAGCCCGGCGGCCCGGGCGAGCCCGTCGCGCGGCCGGATGCCGGCGGAGAAGACGATCAGGTCGGCGGCGACGTCGTCGCGGCCGTCGAGGGACAGCCCAGCCGCGCGGCCGTCGCGCTCGACCACGGCGGTGGTGCGCGCCTCGGTGTGCACGATCAGGCCGAGCCCCTCGACGTGGCGGCGCAGGGTGGCGCCGCCGGCGTCGTCGACCTGCACCGCCATCAGCCGCGGCGCCATCTCCACGACCGAGGTCTCCAGGCCGAGGTCGGCCAGCGCCTTGGCGGCCTCGAGCCCGAGCAGCCCGCCGCCGACCACCACGCCGGTGCTGGCCCCGGCGGCCGCGGCGCGGATCGCCTCGAGGTCCTCGATGGTGCGGTAGACGAAGCAGCCCGGCAGGTCGTGGCCCGGCACCGGTGGCACGAACGGCGCCGCGCCGGTCGCCAGCACCAGGTCGTCGTAGGTGAGCACCTCCCCGTCGGAGAGCAGCACCGTGCGGGTCTCGGGGTCGAAGCCCTCGACCGCGGTGCCGAGCCGCAGCTCGACGCGCGGGTCGTCGTAGGCCCCCTCGGGCAGCAGCGACAGTGCCTCGGCACCGACCTCGAAGAACGACGTCAGCGCCACCCGGTCGTACGCCGGCCGCGGCTCCTCGCCGACCACCACGACGTCGTGGGTCTCGGTGAGGCCGCGCTCGACCGCGGCCTGGACGAACCGGTGGCCGACCATCCCGTGGCCGACGACGACCAGGCGCTTGCGCAGGTGGGGACTCATGACGGGACTCCTTGGAGGGGGCGGGTGGCGAGCAGGGTGCGGACCGTCTCGGCGCAGCCGCCGCAGCCGGTGGTGGCGCGGGTGGTGTCGCGGACCTCGGCCAACGACGAGCAGCCCCGCACCCGGCCGGCGCTGACGCCCGCGCAGGCGCAGACCTCGGCGTCGTCGGGCAGCCGCGCCGGCCGGGTGGGGCGGTCGACCATCAGCAGGTCGCTGGGCTCGGTGAGGCCGAGCACGGTGCCGCGGTCGAAGTGCTGGGTGATCAGGCCGACCCGGGCCAGGTCGCCGACCAGGGTGGCGGCGACGATCCGGCCGTCGCGCACCACCAGCCGGCGGTGCGAGCCGGTCACCGGGTTGGAGACCTCCACCACCTCGCCCTCGGCGCGCTCGGGCTCGCCGAGCACGGCGACGTCGAGGCCGGTGGCGCGCAACCGGGCGACCACCCGGCTGCCGTCGTACGTCGCGTCCTCGCCGGCGAGCAGGGCGGCGAGCACCCCGGCCTGCTCCCAGGCCGGCGGCACGAAGCCGGTGGTGCGGCGGCGGCCATCGGCGTCCTCGGTCTCGGCGCAGTCGCCGATCGCGTGCACCAGCGGGTCGCTGGTGCGCAGCCGGTGGTCGACGACGACGCCGCGCCGCACCTCCAGGCCGGCGCGCCGGGCCAGGGCCGTCGACGGCCGGCCGCCCGCGGTGAGCACGACCAGGTCGGTCTCGAGGGTGACGCCGTTGTCGAGGCGGAGCCCGTCGTCGGTGAGCCGCACCGCGCGGGCCCCGGTGTAGGAGGTGGTGCCGAGCCGGGCCAGGTCGCGGGCGAGGATCGCGCCGGCCGCCGGCCCGACCTGGCTGCGCAGCAGGTGCTCCCCGCCCTCGACGACCTCGGTGCGCAGCCCGCGGACGGCGAGCGCCCGGGCCACCTGGAGCCCCAGCAGGCCGCCGCCGACCACGACGGCGCTGGCCGGGACGGGTCCGGTGGTGGCGGCCACCGCGGCGGCGAGCCGGCGGCAGTCGTCGAGGCTGCGGAAGGCGTGCACCCGGTCGTCGAGCCGCCCGTCGACCTTCACCAGCCCCCGGATCGGCGGCAGGGTGGGGATGCTGCCGGTGGCCAGCACCAGGCGGTCGTAGCCCAGCCGGCTGCGGTCGGCGAGCTCGACCTCGCGCTGGGCGCGGTGCACCTCGACCACCCGGGCGTCCAGCCGCAGGTCGACGCCGGCCGGCACCGGCATCGCCAGCGCCCCCGGGTCGTGGGTGCCCTCGAGCACGGCCGAGAGCAGGATCCGGTTGTACGGCGCGTGGCGCTCGTCGCCGAGCACCACCACCTCGGGTGCGCCCGGACGGTCGGCGAGCTCCTGGGCGAACCGGACCGCCGCCATCCCGGCGCCCACGACCACCACCCGCTCGCGGCTCATGCCCGCACCTGCGCGGCGCAGACCTTGAACTCCGGCATCCGGCTGCTCGGGTCGAGCGCGTCGTTGGTCAGCCGGTTGGCGCCGACCCAGTGGAACGGCACGAACACCGTGTCGGGGCGGATGGTCCCGACCACCCGCGCCGGCGCCTTGAGCTCGCCGCGGCGGGTGGTGACCACGACCGGCTCGCCGTCGCGCGCACCGACCCGCGCGGCCAGCATCGGGTGCAGCTCGACGAACGGCCCGGTGTCGGGGAGGTCGCGCACCCGGCGGGTCTGCGCGCCCGACTGGTACTGGCCGAGCACCCGGCCGGTGGTCAGGTGGAGCGGGTAGTCGTCGTCGGGCTGCTCGGCCGCGCCGACGTGGTCGACCGCGACGAAGCGGGCCCGGCCGTCGGCGGTCGCGAACGACTCGGCGAACAGCCGCGGCGTGCCCGGGTGGTCCTCGGCCGGGCACGGCCAGAACACGCCGTCCTCGGCCCGGATCCGGTCGTAGGTGATGCCGGCGTAGTCGGCCCGGCCGCCCGCCGAAGCGCGGCGCAGCTCCTCGAACGCCGCCTCCGGGTCGGTGGGGAACGCCGCGGTGCAGCCCAGCCGGGCCGCCAGCCCGGCGTACACCTCCAGGTCGCTGCGCACCCCCTCGGGCGGGGCCACGGCCCGCTCGCGCAGCACCACCCGGCCCTCGAGGTTGGTCATCGTGCCGGTCTCCTCGGCCCACTCGGTGACCGGCAGCACGACGTCGGCCAGCGCGGCGGTCTCGCTGAGCACGATGTCGGCGACGACCAACAGGTCCAGGGCCGCGAGCCGCTGCGTCACGTGGGTCGCGCGCGGCGCCGAGACGGCGGGATTGGAGCCGTGCACCAGCAGCGCCCGCGGCCCGCCGGGGGTGCCGAGGGCGTCGAGGAGCTCGTACGCCGAGCGGCCGGCCCCGGGCAGCGAGTCGGGGTCGACGCCCCAGACGTCGGCAACGTGGGCCCGGGCGGCGGGGTCGTCGATCATCCGGTAGCCGGGCAGCTGGTCGGCCTTCTGGCCGTGCTCGCGCCCGCCCTGGCCGTTGCCCTGGCCGGTGAGGCAGCCGTAGCCCGCGCCGTCCTTGCCGACCATGCCGAGCGCCAGCGCCACGTCGATCCAGGCCAGCACCGTCGCGGTGCCCTGGCTGTGCTGCTCCGCGCCCCGGGCGGTGAGCACCATGACCCGCTCGGCCCTGCCGACCAGCCGGGCCAGCTCGGTGAGCTCGGCGACCGGCACGCCGCTGACCCGCTCGACCCGTTCGGGCCACCAGCCGATCACCGCGCCGCGCACCTCCTCCCAGCCGGTGGTGCGCGCGGCGACGTAGGCGTCGTCGACGGCGCCGGCCGCGACCAGCAGGTGCAGCAGCCCGAGCGCCACCGGCAGGTCGGTGCCCGGCACCGGCTGGAGGTGGAGGTCGGCGCGCTCGGCGGTGGGCGTGCGCCGGGGGTCGACCACGATCACGCGGCCGCCCCGCTCGCGGAGCCGGTCGAGGTGGCGCGCCGCCGGTGGCATCGTCTCGGCCAGGTTGGAGCCGACCAGCACCACCACGTCGGCGCGCTCGACGTCGGCCAGCGGGAACGGCAGCCCGCGGTCGATCCCGAACGCCCGGTTGCCGGCCGTCGCGGCCGAGCTCATGCACCAGCGGCCGTTGTAGTCGACCTGGCTGGTGCCGAGCGCGACCCTCGCCAGCTTGCCGAGCAGGTAGGCCTTCTCGTTGGTGAGGCCGCCGCCGCCGAAGACCGCGACGGCGTCCGCGCCGCTCTCGTCCTGCAGCGCGCGGACCCGCTCGGCCACGAGGTCGAGCGCCTCGTCCCAGCCGGCCGCCCTCAGCTCGCTCGTGGCGGGGTCGCGCACCAGCGGGGTGGTCAGCCGCTCGCGGTGGCCGCGCAGGCCGGCGGCGGTCCAGCCCTTGCGGCACAGCGCGCCCTCGTTGACCGGGAACGCCGGCCGGGCCTGCACCTCGAGCACCGGCCCGCGCCGCTGCAGCGTCATGCCGCACTGGAGGCTGCAGTAGGGGCAGTGGGTGTCGGTCAAATGCCCGCTCCGGCCAGGCTGGTCGCCCGGGCGGTGGCCGGCCGGCGCAGGTACACGGCCCAGGTCACCGCCGCGCACACGACGTAGAACCCGGTGAACACCACGAAGGCGCCACGGGTCGCCGACAGCGGGTCGTCGACCCACGGCGAGCTGAACGCCAGCGGGATCAGGAAGCCGCCGGTCGCCCCGACCGCGCCGATCACGCCGATCGCAGCCGAGGAGCGGGTGGTGGAGGCAACCAGCGCGGCGCGGCGCTCGGGGGTGCCGGGCTCGGTGGCGCGCTCGGCCTCGGTGCGGAAGATCGCCGGGATCATCTTGTACGTCGAGCCGTTGCCGATCCCGGTGGCGGCGAAGATGCACAGGAAGAAGCCGAGGAACCACGGGAACCAGGCCTGGTTGTCGAGCGCCACCGCCGGCTCGGCCCCCGGGTTGGGGGTCAGCCGGGTCAGCGTCCACAGCACCGCCAGGGTGAAGACCGTCATCGCCGAGAACGCCGCCAGCGTGACCCGCGCACCGCCGTAGCGGTCGGCAAGCCAGCCGCCCAGCGGCCGGGTCAGCGAGCCGATCCCGGCGCCGAGGAAAGCGAAGTAGGCGAAGTAGATGCCGGTGCCGAGCGGGGCCGGGTCGGGCACCCAGAAGTTGAGCTTGATCAGCAGCGGCATCGCGGCGGAGTAGCCGATGAACGAGCCGAAGGTGCCGATGTAGAGGAACGCCATCACCCACGTCTGCCGGTGGGTCACCACCGCCAGCTGCTCGCGGGCGCTGGAGACCGCGGTGGTGAGGTTGTCCATGAACAGCCACGCCGCCCCGGTCGCCACCACCGCCAGCGCGGCGTACACGTAGGCCGCCCGCTCGAGGTGGATGCCGCCGTCCCCGGCCTTGACCAGCCCGAAGATCCCGGCGCCCCCGACGATCACCGGCAGCAGCAGCTGGATCAGCGAGACCCCGAGGTTGCCGCCCGCGGCGTTCAGCCCGAGCGCCGCACCCTTGCGGGCGGCCGGGAAGAAGAAGTTGATGTTGGCCATCGAGCTGGCGAAGTTGCCGCCGCCGAAGCCGGCCGTCGCCGCGATCAGGCAGAACACCCAGTACGGCGTACCGGGGTCCTGCACCGCCACCGCGAACAGCAGGGTCGGCACCAGCAGCAGCGCCGCGCTCACCATCGTCCAGTTGCGCCCCCCGAACCGCGGCACCGCGAAGGTGTAGGGCAGCCGCAGCAGCGAGCCGACCAGGTTGGGCAGCGCCACCAGCAGGAACAGCTGCTGCGCCGAGAAGCTGAACCCCTGGGCCAGCAGGAACGCCGAGCTGACGCTCCAGATCAGCCACGCCGAGAACCCCAGGTGCTCGGCGAAGATCGACCACGCCAGGTTGCGGCGGGCCACCTGCCGTCCGCCGTTCTCCCAGAACTCGGGGTCCTCGGGCCGCCAGTCGTCGATCCACCGGCCGGTCCGTCGTGCTGTCTGCGTCATGCCCCGATCCGACGCCCCCGGTGTCACGCCCGCGTTCGCCCTCGTGAACGTCCACGTCAACTTCCGCTCACGACCTCACAACCGGGTGGTGCCGCTGGTCGAGCAGCGACGAGCGTCCGTCGAGACCTCGCCCACCGCTGGTCGAGCAGTGACGAGCGCTAGCGAGGAGCGCCCGTCGAGACCCCAGACGGCCGAACGCCCTCCGTCCCCGACGGGGTGCTCTCGTCCACAGGTGCCAGCGGCTCGGGCGTGATCCCGCGAGCGCCGGGGCAGGGAGGAGCCATGACGGCCTGGGTCTACATCCTCGAGTGCGCCGACGGGTCCTTCTACGTCGGCAGCACGGTGAACCTGGACCGCAGGGTTCAGCAGCACCAGGAAGGGACGGCCGCGGCGTACACCCGCCCCCGTCGACGTCGACCGGTACGACTGGCGTGGGCTGGTGACTTCGCGCGCGTCGACGAGGCGTTCGCCTTCGAGAAGCAGGTGCAGAACTGGAGCCGGGCCAAGCGGATCGCCCTCATCGAGGGCCGGTGGGGCGACCTGCCGGGCCTCGCACGCGGACGGTCGCGCCCCCCGCTCGACGAGCAGTGACACCGTGGTCGAGCAAAGACGAGCGCCAGCGAGGAGCGCCCGTCGAGACCCCGGACAGCCAAACACCCTCCCGTCCCCACCGGAGGGCTCTCGTCTCACCCGGTCTCGACGACGCTCGCTAGCGCTCGCTGCTCGACCAGCGGTACGCGCCAGTGATCGAGCAGCGACGAGGGAACGCTTCCCGTCCCCACCGGAGGGCTCTCGTCTCACCCGGTCTCGACGACGCTCGCTGGCGCTCGCTGCTCGATCAGCGGTACGCGCCAGTGGTCGAGCAGCAACGAGTGAACGCCCTCCGTCCCCGACCGGAGGACTCCCACCTCACCCGGTCTCGACGACGCTCGCTAGCGCTCGCTGCTCGACCAGCGGTAGGCGCCGGTGGTCGAGCAGCGACGAGCGCCAGCGAGGAGCGCCCGTCGAGACCCCGGACAGCCAAACACCCTCCCGTCCCCACCGGAGGGCTTCCGTCCCACCGGGTCTCGACGACGCTCGCTGGCGCTCGCTGCTCGACCGCCGACCCAACCGCTCGTCGCGCCCAACCGACCGCTCACCGACCACGGTGCTCCGCTGACCGACCGATCCGCGCGGACCTCTCTCCAGGGCCCGTGGGGCGTCCCTAGCGTGACCGCCATCACACCGCCGACGCTCAGGGTCGGCGGGCGTCCGCAAAGGGGGTGCTCCGATGTCAGAACCCGATGACGAGCGAGCCGTGCACGACGACCCGGTGTACGCCGAGCTGCACGCTCGGCCCGAGTTCACCGAGCTCCGCAAGGCCTACCGGGGGTTCGTGTTCCCGGCGACCGTCGCCTTCCTGATCTGGTACCTGCTCTACGTGGTGCTCTCGAACTGGGCCGGCGACTTCATGGGCCACAAGCTGTTCGGCAACATCAACGTCGCCCTGGTCTTCGGGGTGCTGCAGTTCGTGACCACGTTCCTCCTGGCCTACGTCTACAGCCGCTACTCCACCAGCCGGCTCGACCCGCTGGCCCGCCAGCTCCAGGACGAGTACGACGCCCGCGCGGGAGGCCGCTGACATGGACCACCAGGTACTCACCACCGTCCTCTTCCTCGCGGTCGTCGCGCTGACCGTCGGCATCACCTTCTGGGCGAGCCGGCAGACGCAGGGCGCGGCCGACTTCTACGCCGGCGGACGCAGCTTCTCCGGCGTCCAGAACGGCCTGGCCATCGGCGGCGACTACATGTCGGCCGCGTCGTTCCTCGGCATCTCCGGCGCGATCGCGCTGTCGGGCTACGACGGCTTCCTCTACTCGATCGGGTTCCTGGTCGCCTGGCTGGTCGCGCTGCTGCTCGTCGCCGAGGTGCTGCGCAACTCCGGGCGCTACACGATGGCCGACCAGCTCGCCTACCGGATGCGGCAGCGCCCGGTGCGCACGGCGGCGGCCACCTCGACCGTGGTCGTGTCGATCTTCTACCTGCTGGCGCAGATGGTCGGTGCCGGTGCGCTGGTCTCGCTGCTGCTCGGCGTCGACGGCGACGCCGCGAAGAACCTGACGATCCTCGCGGTCGGCATCCTGATGATCTTCTACGTCACCGTCGGCGGCATGAAGGGCACGACCTGGGTGCAGATCGTCAAGGCCGTGCTGCTGATGACCGGCTCGGCGCTGATCGTGGTGCTGGTGCTGGCGCAGTTCGACTTCAACCTCTCCGACCTGCTCGGCACCGCCGCCTCCAACAGCGGCCAGGGCTCGGCGTTCCTCGAGCCGGGGCTGAAGTACGGCGTCAGCACGACCAGCAAGATCGACTTCCTCAGCCTCGGCCTGGCCCTGGTGCTCGGCACCGCGGGGCTCCCGCACATCCTGATCCGCTTCTACACGGTGCCGACCTCGCGCGACGCGCGGAAGTCGGTGCTGTGGGCGATCGGCCTGATCGGCGTCTTCTACCTCTTCACGCTGGTGCTCGGCTTCGGGGCCGCGGCGCTGCTCAAGGGCGACAAGATGGGCGAGGTGGCCACGTCGGGAGGCAACCTGGCGAGTCCGTTGCTGGCCGAGGAGGTCGGCGGCGGCGGTGGGTCCACGGGCGGCGCGGTGCTGCTGGCGATCATCGCGGCGGTCGCGTTCGCGACGATCCTG
The DNA here is from genome assembly GCF_016924665.1 of Nocardioides sp. SYSU D00038. Lineage (GTDB taxonomy): Bacteria > Actinomycetota > Actinomycetes > Propionibacteriales > Nocardioidaceae > Nocardioides. The sequence goes on along the minus strand of NZ_JAFFJT010000017.1, from coordinate 72,531 downwards.
GCGGTGGTGGCCGGCCTGGTGCTGGCCAGCTCGACCAGCGTGGCGCACGACATCTACAACTCGGTGATCAAGCGCGGCAGGGCCACCGAGAAGCAGGAGCTCAAGGTGGCCCGCCTCGCGGCCGCCGGCATCGGCCTCGTCGCGATCCTGCTGGCGATCCCGGCGCAGAAGCTCAACGTCGCCTTCCTGGTGGCACTGGCGTTCGCGGTGGCGGCCTCGGCCAACCTGCCGGCGATCGTCTACAACATGTTCTGGCGGCGCTTCAACACCCGCGGCGCCGTGTGGAGCATCTACGGCGGCCTGATCTCCTCGGTGGGCCTGGTCATCTTCAGCCCGATCATGTCGGGCAAGGGCGAGGACGCCACCGGCAAGAACCTGTCGCTGCTGCCGACCAGCATCGACATCTCGTGGTTCCCGCTGGAGAACCCGGGCATCGTCTCCATCCCGCTCGGCTTCTTCCTCGGCTGGCTGGGGACGGTCACCAGCAAGGAGCCCGAGAGCGCCGAGCGCTACACCGAGCTCGAGGTCCGCGCCCTCACCGGCGCGGGCGCCGAGGTCGCGGTGAAGCACTAGCCGCACCGACCGGGGGGTGACGGCGGGCGGGACCGGACGACCGGTCCCGCCCCTCGGGCAACCTCCCCGACCGAGGCGTCGCCACGCTGGGCCCGTGGTCCTAGTGTGGCGAGAGCCACTCCACCGTTCGACCCTGCGAGACCAAGGAGCTGTCGTGAGCGAGACCGAGGAGACCCTGGCCAACCTGCTGAAGGAGGACCGGCGGTTCGAGCCCCCGGCCGACCTGGCGGCCGACGCCAACCTCAAGGAGGAGGCGTACGCGCGGGCCGCGGCCGACCGTGAGGGCTTCTGGGCCGAGCAGGCCGAGCGGCTCAGCTGGGACCGGAAGTGGGACCAGGTCCTCGACTGGAGCAACCCCCCGTTCGCGAAGTGGTACGTCGGCGGCACGCTCAACGCGGCGTACAACTGCGTCGACCGGCACGTCGAGGCCGGCCGCGGCGACAAGGTCGCGCTGCACTGGGTCGGCGAGCCCGTCGACGACAAGCGCTCGATCACCTACGCCGAGCTCAAGGACGAGGTCTCGCAGGCCGCCAACACCTTGACCGAGCTGGGCGTCGAGGCGGGCGACCGGGTCGCGATCTACATGCCGATGATCCCCGAGGCGATCGTGGCGATGCTGGCCTGCGCCCGGATCGGGGCGCCGCACACGGTGGTCTTCGGCGGGTTCTCCTCCGACGCCCTGGCCTCCCGGCTCGAGGACTGCCAGGCCAAGGTGGTGATCACCGCCGACGGCGGCTACCGCCGCGGGGCGCCGTCGGCCCTCAAGCCGGCCGTCGACGAGGCGCGGGCCAAGGCCGCCGACCTCGGCCACACCGTCGCGAAGGTGCTGGTGGTCCGGCGTACCGGCCAGGACCTCGGTGCCGACGGCTGGGACGACGCCGTCGACGTGTGGTGGCACGAGTCGGTCGAGCAGGCCTCCACCGACCACACACCTCGGGCGTTCGACTCCGAGCACCCCCTCTACGTCATGTACACCTCGGGCACCACCGGCAAGCCCAAGGGGATCCTGCACACCACGGGCGGCTACCTCACCGGCGCGGCGTACACCCACTGGGCCGTCTTCGACCTCAAGCCCGAGACCGACGTCTACTGGTGCACCGCCGACATCGGCTGGGTCACCGGCCACTCCTACATCGTCTACGGCCCGCTCGCCAACGGCGCGACCCAGGTGCTCTACGAGGGCACCCCCGACTCGCCCGAGCGCGGCCGGTGGTGGCAGATCATCGAGGAGTACGGCGTCACGCTCTTCTACACCGCGCCCACGGCGATCCGCTCGTTCATGAAGCAGGGCAGGGAGATCCCCGACCGGTCCGACCTCTCGAGCCTGCGGATCCTCGGCTCGGTGGGCGAGCCGATCAACCCCGAGGCCTACGTCTGGTACCGCCACGTCATCGGCGGCGACCGCACCCCGGTCGTCGACACCTGGTGGCAGACCGAGACCGGCTCGATCATGATCAGCCCACTCCCCGGCGTCACCCACGGCAAGCCCGGCTCGGCGATGATCCCGATTCCCGGGGTCGCGGCCGAGGTCGTCACCGAGGAGGGCGAGGCGGTGCCGAACGGGTCGGGCGGCTACCTGGTGCTCACCGAGCCGTGGCCCTCGATGCTCCGCACGATCTGGGGCGACGACGAGCGGTTCAAGGACACCTACTGGTCGCGCTACGAGAAGCAGGGCTTCTACTTCGCCGGCGACGGCGCGAAGAAGGACACCGACGGCGACCTGTGGGTGCTCGGCCGGGTCGACGACGTCATGAACGTCTCCGGCCACCGGCTCTCCACCACCGAGATCGAGTCGGCCCTGGTCTCCCACCCCAAGGTCGCCGAGGCCGCGGTGGTGGGCGCCAAGGACGAGGACACCGGCCAGGCCGTCTGCGCGTTCGTCATCCTCCGCGAAAGTGCACTGGGCGACGGTGCCAGTGATGAGCAGAGCGACATCGTGGCCGAGCTGCGCAAGCACGTGCGCAAGGAGATCGGCCCGATCGCGACGCCACGCCAGATCATGATCGTCCCCGAGCTCCCCAAGACCCGCTCGGGCAAGATCATGCGCCGCCTGCTCCGCGACGTCGCCGAGCACCGCGAGGTCGGCGACGTCACCACCCTCGCCGACTCCTCGGTGATGGAGCTGATCTCGCAGGGCATCGACAGCGGCAAGGGCGAGGACTGACGTACCGCTGGTGCTTGCTGGTTGAGGTGCGAGCGAAGCGAGCCTCGAAACCCCAGACGGCCGAAAACCCTCCGGTGCGGACGGGAGGGCTTTCGGCTCACCGGGTCTCGAGACAGGACTTCGTCCTTCCTCGACCACCGGTGGTTGAGGAAGTCGCGCTAGCGACTGTCTCGAAACCCCCGCCGGCCGAACGCCCTCCGGTGGGAACGGGAGGGTTCTCGGCTCGCCGGGTCTCGAGGCTCAGGCCTAGCGGCCTTCGCACCTCGACCACCGCACGCCGGCGTGCCGCGCTTCCGGCACGGAGGCGGCGGAGCGACGGGCGTCGTTCGGCACGTCAACGGCGGCGTGGCGCCGAAGCGACGGCCGGGGGACGGCACGGCAGCGTCCGGCGACACGGCAACGAGTGCCGAACGACGTCCGGCGCGCAGCAGCCGCAGTGCCCGACCACGCGCGGCACACCGCACCCCCACCACCACAGCCAGCACCCCATCGAGCCCCGTCCCCGGAGTCGCCACCTACGGCGGGCGGTCGGCTCACCCGGTCTCGACGACGCTCGCTGGCGCTCGCTGCTCGACCACCGGCTCGCCGGTAGGGTGGGTACTGGTGCGCCGGGAAGTCTGGTCGGCAACGAGTCGACCGACCCCCTGAGGAGCCACGTGAGCACCACCCCCACCCGACGCCGGTTGTTCGAGCGCGGGAGCTGGCCGGAGGCGTCCCGGGTCGCGGACGTGCTGCGGGCCGAGGCCACCGGTGGGCTGCTGCTGATCGCCGGGGCGGTGCTGGCGCTGGTGTGGGCCAACTCCCCCCTCTCCGAGGCGTACGCCGAGCTGCGCGACCTCCGGGTCGGGCCGCACGCGCTGCACCTCGACCTGACGCTCGGCACCTGGGCGGCCGACGGGCTGCTGGCGATCTTCTTCTTCGTGGCGGGCCTGGAGCTCAAGCGCGAGTTCGTGGCCGGCGACCTGCGCGACCCCGCCCGGGCCGCGCTGCCGGTGGCGGCCGCCGTCGGCGGCATGGCCGCCCCGGCCCTGATCTACGTCGCCGTCAACGCCGCGACCGACGGCCCGCTGGTCGGCTGGGCGATCCCCACCGCCACCGACATCGCGTTCGCGGTCGCGGTGCTGGCGGTGATCTCGACCCACCTGCCGAGCGGCCTGCGCACGTTCCTGCTCACCCTGGCCGTGGTCGACGACCTGCTGGCGATCACGATCATCGCGCTCTTCTACACCGACGACCTGGCGCTGCCGTGGCTGGCCGCGGCGGTCTTGCCGGTGGCCGTCTTCGGCTGGCTGGTGCAGCGGTGGGTCCACTCCCCCTGGCTGCTGGTGCCGCTCGCGCTGGTGGCCTGGGGCTGCGTCCACGCCTCGGGCGTGCACGCCACGGTGGCCGGGGTGGTGCTGGCGTTCACCGTGCCGGTGCTGCGCAGCGACGGCGAGGACGGGCCCGGGCTGGCCGAGCACCTCGAGCACGTCGTGCGGCCGCTGTCGGCCGGCGTCGCGGTGCCGTTGTTCGCGTTCTTCGCCGCGGGTGTGACCGTCGACGGCTGGGACGGGTTCACCGACGCCCTGCGCGACCCGGTCGCGATCGGGATCGCGCTCGGGCTGGTGCTCGGCAAGGTGGTCGGGATCGCCGGCTCGACGTTCCTGCTGTCGCGCTTCACCCGCGCCGACCTCGACGAGGACCTCTCCTGGGTCGACGTGATCGGCATGGCCCTGCTGGCCGGCATCGGGTTCACGGTCAGCCTGCTCATCGGCGAGCTCGCGTTCGGGCCGGGCTCGGCCACCACCGAGCACGTCAAGGTCGGGGTGCTGACCGGCTCCCTGGTGGCCGCCGCGGCGGCCGCGGTGGTGCTGCGCGCACGCAACCGGGTCTACCGGCGCCTCCACGAGGAGGAACTGCGTGACGAGGACCGCGACGGGGTACCCGACGTCTATGAGTAGGGTGACGCGCATGTCCCAGGTGAACGAGACCGACCCGACCATCGGCAAGCTGGTCGCCGACGCGAGCCGCGACATCTCGACCCTGCTGTCGAAGGAGATCGAGCTCGCCAAGAGCGAGCTCAAGATCAGCGTGCGGGCGGGCGGCACCGGGGTCGCGATGTTCGCCGTGGCGGGCTTCCTCGCCCTGATGTCGCTCATCATGCTGTCGGTCGCGATCGCCTACTTCATCCACTGGGGCGGCGAGGGCCTGGCGCTGCACTGGGCGTTCCTGATCGTGTTCGGGTTCTACCTCCTGCTCGCCGGCCTGCTGGTCTTCGTGGGCGTGCGCAAGGTCAAGCAGGTACGCGCGCCGGAGAAGGCGATCGAGCAGGGCCGCGAGATCCCGCGCGCGCTGCGCGGCCAGGCCTGAGCCCGTCCCGATCCCGGCCGTCAGCCGGCGCAGGCGCCGCTCGACACCTCTTCGCGGCTGGTGATGCCGGCCGCCGCACTCTGGCCGACCTGCTCGGCGGTGAGGGCGTAGCCGGTCTCCTTGTCGGTGACCGAGGCGGCGAACACCACGCCCACGACGTCGCCGCCGGAGCTGAGGATCGGCCCGCCGGAGTTGCCGGGGCGCACGGTGCCGCGCAGCGAGAACACCTCGCGGATCACGGTGCCGTCGCCGTAGATGTCGGGTGAGCGGAGCCGCTGCTCGGAGCGGATCCGGCCGGCGGTGACGTTGAACGGGCCGTCCTCGGGGTAGCCGAGGATCGCGACGCCGTCGCGCGCCTTGGCGGTCTCGTCGAGCTGGAGCGGGTCGATGGCGCCGCTCTCGAAGGCCAGCACCGCGACGTCGAGGTCGGGGTCGTAGTGGACGACGGTGGCCTCGACCGACTCGTCGTCGAGGTAGACCCGCGGCTCCCGCACACCGGCCACCACGTGGGCGTTGGTCATCAGCCGGTCGGGGGCGAAGACGAAGCCGGTGCCCTCGATGCCGCGGCCGCAGGAGTTGCTGCCGCGCACCTTGAGCACGGCGGGCTGGGCGCGGACGACGTCGGGGTCGCGCAGCAGCCGGCGGTCGCCCGGGGAGACCTCCACGATCCGCTCGGGCGAGAACGGCTCGAGGTAGCGCGGGAAGAAGCCGGTGCCGACGACGTCGTTGAACGCGCCGAGCAGCTGGCCGGCCGAGGTCGGCAGCACCGAGTTGACCTTGGCCAGCACGGTCGAGGAGCGCACCAGCGGGGTGACGCCGTTGATCCGCGAGCCGGAGATCGCCACGCCGAGGGCCCAGGCGACGACGAGCACGGCGGCCGCGCTCAGCACGGCGCCGCCCACCGCGTCGAGGGCCCGGGCGGGCTGCCAGGTGATCCGGTCCCGGAGCCGGGCCCCGGCGTACTGGAACAGACCCTGCCCGAGCGAGGCGGCCAGGATCACGATGAACAGCGCACCGAGCGAGACCAGCAGCGACGGGTCTGCGTTGCCGAGGGCCCGGGGCGCCAGCCAGATGCCGAACAGGCCGCCGGCCAGCAGGCCGGCGGTGGCGAAGGCGCCGGTGACGAAGCCCTGCCAGTAGCCGGAGAGGGCGTAGGCGCCGACGAGCACCAGCAGCAGCCAGTCGAGCAGGTTCACCGGCGACGCTCCTCGAACTCGGTGTTGGGGACAGCATCGCGGTTGAGCCGCCGCCCACCGAGCATGTAGTCGGGGAGCTCGCGGCGTGGCGCGTCGGGGAGGTCCTCGATCCAGCCGACGAACTCGAAGAGCCGGGCGATGATCCCGGCGGTGAAGCCCCAGCAGATGACGTCGTGGTCGGGTCCGATGAGGAAGCCCGGCGAGACCCAGCCGGGCGTGGGCCCCTGGATGGTGATCCGGTGGGCGGGGTCGCGCAGCTCCGCGATCGGCACCCGGTAGACCTCGTGGACCTCGTCGGGCGACATCACCGAGACCGGGCTCGGCTCGCGCCACCAGCCGACCACCGGGGTCACGGCGAAGTTGCTGGGCGGCAGCCACAGCACCGGCAGCTCGCCGAGGACCTCGACGCCGGCGGGGTCGAGGCCGGTCTCCTCCTCGGCCTCCCGCAGCGCGGCCTCGACCGGCCCCTCACCCGGGTCGAGCGAGCCGCCGGGGAACGACACCTGCCCGGGGTGGGAGCGCATCCCGTGGGCGCGCTCGGTGAGCAGCAGGTCGGGACCCTCGGGCCCCTCCCCGAACAGCATCAGCACGCTGCCCTCGCGGGCCTCGGCGTCGTCGGGCGGGGCGAACCGGGTGAGGTCGTGCACCGAGATGTCGCCGAGGGCCTCGACGACGGGCAGCAGCCAGGCGGGCACGCCGTCGTGGCCGGTCACAGCCGGATCCCCAGGTGCTCCTCGACGAGGTCGGTGAGGTCGGAGAGCTCCTCGACCTCCTGGTACTTCACGTACGCCACCGTGCCGTCCTCGGCCACCAGCGCGACGATCGGCAGGCCGACGACCCGGAAGGGGTCGGCGGCGAACAGCTCGCCGTCGGGGTCGGCCAGCTGGGGGTACGTCGCGCCGCTCTCGGTGAGCTCCTCCATCGCCTTGCCGGGTTGGGGATCCTCGTAGTCGATGCCCAGCACGCCGACCCGGTCGCCGTGGCGCTGGTGCAGCTGCTCGTAGATCGGGAGCTCGCGCCGGCACGGCCCGCACCACTGGGCCCACAGGTTGACCACCAGCGGTCCGCGCAGCGACGACAGGTCGACCTCGGGCCCACCGCCGAAGCACGGCAGGGCGACCTCGGGCAGCCCGTCCTCGACCGGCTCGCCGGTGCCGGGCACGCAGTCGTCGATGCCGGCGGCCTGCTTCGCCTCGCGCAGCTCGGCGCTGTCGACGTCGATGTCGGCCCGGCCCGGCCCCGGCACGAAGTCGCGGCCACCGTCGGAGCACCCGGCGAGCAGCAGCGCGCCGACGAGCGCCCCGGCCAGCAGCCGGGCGGCTCGGCGTGACGTCACGCCGGTCCCTCGGTGCGCAGCAGCCCGACCGCCACCTCGGGGTCGGTGGGGCCCTCGCCGTACGACGGGCACCATCGCGCGACCGGGCAGGCGCCGCACGCCGGCTTCTTGGCGTGGCAGCAGCGGCGGCCGTGCCAGATCAGGTGGTGGCTGAGCATCACCCAGTCGCGCTTGGGGAACAGCGCACCGACGGCGTGCTCGGCCTTGACGGGGTCGGTCTCCTCGGTGAACCCGAGGCGACGCGAGAGCCGGCCGAAGTGGGTGTCGACGGTGATGCCGGGGATGCCGAAGGCGTTGCCGAGCACGACGTTCGCGGTCTTGCGGCCGACGCCGGGCAGCTGCACCAGGTCGTCGAGCCGCGGCGGCACCTCTCCGTTGTGGCGCTCGAGCAGCGCCGCGCTCAGCTTGAGCAGCGACTCGGTCTTGGCCCGGAAGAAGCCGAGCGGACCGAGGATGCCCTCGAGCACCTCGCGGTCGGCCGCCGCCATCGCCTTCGCGTCGGGGTACGCCGCGAACAGGGTGGGCCGGACGGCGTTCACGCGTCGGTCGGTGGTCTGGGCGCTGAGCACCGTGACGACCAGCAGCTCGAAGGGGTTGTCGAAGTCGAGCTCGCAGCGGGCGTCGGGGTAGGTCTCGGCGAGCACCCGGTCGACCTTGCGCGCCCGGCGCACCAACGCGGTCGGCGTCTCCTGGTCCGGCACGTCGACAGCCTACGGCGCGCCGCCGACGCCCCCGGCGGCGACCGCCGCCGACCGAGGACTCGCGAGCAGGTCCGGTGCGGATGTGCCTGTGAGGAATCACACTGGCCTAGGATTGGCGACGTCGCCCCGCGAACGTCGGGCGCCGGCCCCGAGGAGGGTGTGTGGACAACGAGGTACTCCGTCAGGCCCCACTGTTCAGCGCGCTGGACGACGAGGCCGCGACCGCGCTCCGCGCCTCGATGGCCGAGAACCGGCTCCGCCGCAGCGAGGTGCTCTTCCACGAGGGCGACTCCGGCGACAAGCTCTACATCGTGCTCACCGGCAAGGTGAAGCTCGGCCGCACCTCCAGCGACGGCCGCGAGAACCTCCTCGCCGTGCTCGGACCCGGCCAGATGTTCGGCGAGCTGTCGCTCTTCGACCCCGGCCCGCGCTCCGCCACGGTCACCGCGGTGACCGACTCGACGTTCGCGTCGCTCTCCCACGAGGACCTCCTGCGCTGGCTCGAGGGCCGTCCCATGGTCGCCCGAGGCCTGCTGTCCCAGCTCGCGGCCCGGCTCCGCAAGGCCAACGACGTCGTGGCCGACCTGGTCTTCTCCGACGTGCCCGGCCGGGTCGCCAAGGCGCTGCTCGACCTCGCCGACCGGTTCGGCCGCTCGGCCGACGACGGGGTCCACGTGCACCACGACCTCACCCAGGAGGAGCTGGCCCAGCTGGTCGGCGCCTCCCGCGAGACGGTGAACAAGGCGCTCGCCGACTTCGCCTCCCGCGGCTGGCTGCGCCTCGAGCCCCGCTCCGTCGTGATCATGGACCTCGAGCGGCTGGCCCGCCGGGCCCGCTGAGGATTTCTCGCGACACCTGACCCCCGAGACCGCTCCGCCTCGCGTAGGAGTGGGTGAGAGGGGGCCGACGTGCCGACTGCCGAGAACGACGAGGACGCCTTCCGGGCGTTCGTCGTCGCGCGCACGCCCGCCCTGTCGCGCACGGCGTACCTGCTCACCGGGGACGCCCACCTCGCGGAGGACCTCGTGCAGACAGCCCTGTTCAAGGCCGCCCGGGCCTGGCACCGGATCGACGGCGACCCGGAGCCCTACGTGCGCCGGATCCTCTACACCCAGAACGTCTCGTGGTGGCGCGCGCGGCGGGTGCGGGAGACGCCGCTGACCGGCTACGACGCGCCCGCTCCGGTCGGCGACGCCGACCTGCGGCTGACGCTCGAGCGCGCACTCGCCCGGCTGACGGTGCGGCAACGCACCGTGCTCGTGCTCCGGTACTTCGAGGACCTCACCGAGGTGCAGGTCGCGCACGTGCTCGGCATCGGGCCCGGCACGGTGAAGTCGATCGCCCGGCAGGCGCTCGGCCGGCTGCGGAACGTGGCGCCCGAGCTCGCGGGGCTGGTCGGCGACGGGGGTGCTCGGTGAGCGCCGAGGAGCTGCGCGAGCAGCTGGCCCGGATCGGCGACCGGGCACCCGTCGCCGACGTACCGCCCGACACGTGGGCGCGCGGACGGCGCTCGCTGCGCCGGGCCCGGCTCGCCACGGCCGGGGCGGTGGTCGCGGCGGTGACGGTGGTCGCGGGCCTGGTCGCCTGGCTCCCGGCACGCGACGCCGAGCCGCCGGTCGCCGACCGGTCGTCGCTGGGGGTGCCGGACCGGATCGAGCTGCCGCCCGAGCGGATGTCGGACCGGTCCAGCGACGACAGCTGGACGCGCGAGGAGGTGAGCGACGACCTGGCCGTGGGCGTCGGGGCCGCCGCGTTCGTGACCCCGTTCGGGCTGCCGGTCGTGGTCGACGCCGCTGACGGCTCCCACCACCTGCTCGACCTGCCCGACTTCGCCGGCAACGCCTCCTTGGTAGCCCACGGGCTCTTCTCCGACCGCCTCGCCCTCGAGCTCTCCCCCGACGGCACCCGGCTGGCCTACGCCTACGCCGAGATCGGGCCGGAGTCCGACTCCGCGCCGATCCCGAGCGGCGTCCGGGTCGTCGACCTCGGCGACGGCTCGGTGCGCACCATCCCCGTCGTCGGCGGCGAGGGCGTGGTGGTCACCGACGTCGGCTGGTCGCCCAGCGGCTCCTGGCTGGTGTGGCGGGGGGCGCAGCTGTCGTCGTGGACGAGCGGGTCGATGGGCGGGGTCGAGCGCGACGTCGCGGGCCGGGTCGCCCCCGGTGCCGTCGCGTCCGACCGCATCCGGCTGCCGTCTGGCAACGCCTCGGTCACCGCCGCGATCGACGACCGGGGCACCGTCGTGCTGTCCGGGGACGCCGCGGTGCGGCTGGTGTTCCCCGAATCTCCTCCCGTCGGGGTGACGGAGACGGACGACGTCATCGTCCGGGAACCGTCGTTCTCGGTGCACGTCGCGTGGCGCGGGCCGGTCGTCCACGACGTACGCCTCACGGACGACGCCCAGGAGCACGTCGTCGCGAGTCACGTCACGAGTCCGGGTTTCGACCAGCCGATGGAAGCCGCGCGACGGCCCTTCCCGTTCCCCCAGGAGACCTCGGGGCGGCCCCTGGCGGTGCTGGGCTGGGTCGACGACGAGCACCTGCTGGTGCGGGTCGGGCAGGAGGGAGAGCCGGCGGTCGGGTCGCTGGGCGAGCTCGCGGTCGTCGGTCCCGGAGGCCCCGACCTTCCCGGGACCTACCGCGTCGTCGGCGAGCTCGACGAGGGGCTCCCTCGCCTGAGCGTGGCCACCGACCTGGTCACCGTCGACCACCCGACCGTCGAGCGGCCCGCCCCCGACTGGCCCTGGTCGGAGGAGCGGATCTCGCTCACCATCGGCCTCGGTGTCGCCGGCGCGCTCAGCGTGCTCTGGCTGCTGCGACGGGGGTGGCGGGTGTGGCTGGCGAGGCGACGGCCGGCGTTGTAGCACGCTGTCCACGTCGCTACCCGGTCGCTGCACCGGGTCGGGAAGTGTGGGGAACAGCGTGCTACCGCCGCTGGCCCGCGACCCGGCGCTCGGCCGCATGTAACGCCCGGTTGTCGCAACTGGTGCGCCTCTACAAGGGCGCGCCAGTCCGGATAACCGAGCGTTACAAGGGTGGGTGGGCCGGGGTCAGCGGCGGGCGAGGTACGCCAGCTGGGCGCGCACCGACCACTCGGCGGCGCCCCACAGCGACTCGTCGACGTCGGCGTAGACCACCTCGACCACGCGGCGCGGCAGGGACTCGTCGTCGGGGTCGGGGTGGGTGATGCCGAGCGAGGCGAGGGCCGACTCGACCTGGGCCAGCCGCTGGCGGCGGTGGACGAGGTAGTGCTCGAGGGTGCCACGGGCGTCGTGGAGCACCGGCCCGTGGGCGGGCCACAGGGTCTCGACGGCGCCGGAGATGGCGAGGTCGCGCATCCGCTCGATCGAGGTGAAGTACGACGCCAGGTCGCCGTCGGGCCACGCGATCACCGTGGTGCCGCGGCCGAGCACCATGTCGCCGGTCAGCAGCGTCCGCTCGGCGGGGAGCAGCAGCGAGATCGAGTCCTCGGTGTGGCCGGGGGTGAGCACCACCTCGAGCCGGAGCCCGTCGACGTCGATCACCTCGCCGTCGGCCAAGGGGTCGGCGCCGAACGACAGGTCGGGGCTGAGCGCCCGCACCGGGCAGCCCTTGCGGCGACCCAGCTCCTCGGCAACCTCGGAGTGGTCGAAGTGGTGGTGGGTGACCAGCACCAGCCCGACGTCGCCCGACTGCTCGTCCAGCAGGTCGAGGTGGCCGTCCTCGACCGGGCCGGGGTCGACCACCACGCCGCGGGTCGCGCCCGGCTCGCGCAGCAGCCAGGTGTTGGTGCCGTCGAGGGTCATCATCCCGGGGTTCGGCGCGAGCAGGCAGGTGCCCCGCTCGCCGAACGGCCCGCCCGACCAGGCGTCGTTCACGACCCGTGCCTCGCCGCGAGCACCGGCTCCAGGTGGGGCGGGATCGACAGCGTCCACCCCTCGCCGAGCGGTACGACGCCCGGCGTGTGCATCTCGACGGTCCGCTCCCGCGCGGCGGCGACCACCTCGGCCGGGCCGGCGTGCTGGCTGACCTCGAGGGAGGTGAGGTAGGTGGGCGGCATCATCAGCATCTCGCCGGCCTCGGCCATCGCGACCGCGTCGGCGGCGGGCAGCCAGGCCACCTCGGACGACTCGGTGGAGACGTCGCGGGTGCGCTGGCCCTCGGGGAGCAGCGCGACGAAGAACCAGGTGCGGTAGCGCTTCGGCTCGAAGACCGGCGTCAGCCACGCGCCCCAGACGCCGAGCAGGTCGGTGCGCAGCACCAGCCCGCGCCGGTCGAGGAAGTCGGTCATCGCCAGCTCGCGCGACTCCAGCGCGACCCGGTCGGCCTCCCAGTCGTCGCCGGTGGTGTCGGCGACCACCTCGTCGGCCGAGGGGCCGGCGAGCAGCACGCCGGACTCCTCGAACGTCTCGCGCACCGCGGCGCACACCAGCGCCCGGGCGGTCTCCTCGTCGCAGCCCAGGCGTGCGGCCCAGTCGGCCTCCGACGGGCCGGCCCAGGCGACGTCGTGGTCGAAGTCGCGGGGGTCGACGCCACCGCCGGGGTAGACGCACATGCCGGCGGCGAAGTCCATCGAGACCTGGCGGCGCAGGTAGTAGACGAGCGTGCCGCGCTCGGAGGCGCGGAGCAGGATCACCGTGGCGGCGTCGCGCGGCTCGACCGGCTCGCGCCGGCCCTCGTCGTACTCGCGCGCCACCTCCACCACGTGCTCGGGCAGCGGCACCGGCGGGATCGGGATCCGCACCCGGCTCAGACCTCCACGACGAGCTCGACCTCGACCGGGGAGTCCAGCGGTAGCACCGGCACCCCCACGGCCGAGCGGGCGTGGACGCCGCCGAACACCGTGCCGAAGAGCTCGGATGCGCCGTTGGCGACCCCGGGCTGGCCGGTGAAGTCGGGGGTCGAGGCCACGAACGCGACCACCTTGACGACCCGCTTCACCAGGGCCAGGTCGCCGACCTCCGCCTTGACCGCGGCGATCGCGTTGAGCGCGCACTGCTGGGCGTAGGTGTACGCCTCCTCGGCGCTCACTTCGCCGCCGACCTTGCCGGTGGCCATCAGCTCGCCGTCACGCATCGGCAGCTGCCCCGAGGTGAAGACGTGGTTGCCCGAGCGCACGGCGGGCACGTACGCCGCCACCGGCTTGGCCACCTCCGGGACGATGAGCCCCAGCTCGGCCAGCCGCTCCTCGGGCCCGGTCACGACCGCGGCCGCTTGAGGAAGGCGACCAGGCCGCCCTGGGCGTTGGTGTGGATGGCGACCAGCTCCCAGCCGTCCTCGCCGAAGTTGTTGAGCATCAGCGCCTCGTTGTGGAGCGGAATCGGCGCCACCTGGTACTCCCACTTGGTCATGCCCGGCACCCTACTCTCGGCGGACCCCCCTCATCCCGTGGGCTGACGCCCCGCCCGCCCGCCGCCGCTACCGTGACCGGCGTGACCACCGCCGACGCGGCCGCCCCGCCGCTGCCCCGCACCTGGCAGCTGGGGCCGCGGGGCCAGCGTCGCCTCGACCGCGGCCTGGTGGCGCTGCTGCTGCTCCCGGTGCCGGGCTACCTGGCCCTCGCCGACCCGGCGGCCACCGTCGCACTGGTCGTGATCCAGGTGGTGCCGCTGCTGTGGCGTCGTCGTCACCCAGCGGGGGTGTTCGCCGTCGTGGCCCTGGGCAGCGCGGTCCAGCTGCCGTTGCTCGACAGGCCGTTGCACAGCCAGATCGCGTACCTGGTCGCCGTCTACTCGCTAAGCCGCTTCGGCTCCGTGCGCGCCACCGTCGTCGCCTGCGCCGTCTCCGTGACGGCGGCGGTTGCCGCGTCCGTCGACTGGTTGCTGGGCTTCGGCGCCGAGCAGGTCACCCGATCCGCCTTCCAACCGTACTTCCTGACCATCACGACGCTGGTCGTCACGGCCGTGGCGCTCGGCACGCTCGGTCGCACCCGCCAGGCCTACGTCGATGCCCTGGTCGAGCGCGGCGAGCGGATCGCCCACGAGGCGGCCCAGCAGGTCGAGCTGGCCGCCTCCCAGGAGCGGGCCCGGATCGCCCGCGAGATGCACGACGTGGTCGCCCACGGGCTGTCGGTGATCGTCGTGCAGGCCGACGGCGCCCGCTACGCCGCCGCGGCCGACCCCGACGCGGCGACCCGCACCTTGGCCACCATCGCCGACACCGGCCGGGCCTCGCTCACGGAGATGCGCCGGCTGCTCGGGCTGCTGCGCTCCGGCGACGTCACCGGCACCCGACCGCAGCCGCGCCTCGACGACCTCGCCGTGGTGGTGGAGGAGTCGCGCGCGGCCGGCACCGAGGTGCGCGCGACGCTGCCGCCGCCGGGGGCGGTGGTGCCCGACGGCGTCGCGCTGACGGCGTACCGGGTGGTGCAGGAGGCGCTCTCGAACGTGCGCAAGCACGCCGGTCCCGGCGCGACCGCGACCGTCGAGGTGGTCGTGGGGGCGGGCGCCGTGCGGGTCACGGTGGACGACGACGGGCGCGGCGCGGCCGCCGCCGACGACGGCCGCGGGCTGGGCCTGGTCGGCATGCGCGAGCGGGTGGCGGTGCACGACGGCGAGCTGGTCGCCGGGCCCCGGCCCGGAGGCGGGTTCCGGGTCTCGGCGAGGATCCCGCTGTGACCACCACCCCGGCACCGGCGGAGCCGATCCGCGTCTTCCTGGTCGACGACCAGGCGATGGTGCGCGGCGGCTTCCGGATGCTGGTCGACAGCCAGCCCGACCTCACGGTCGTCGGCGAGGCCGGCGACGGCCACGAGGCGGTCGAGCGGCTCGCGGTGACCCGGGCCGACGTGGTGCTGATGGACGTGCGGATGCCCCGGATGGACGGCGTCGACGCCACCCGGGCGCTCACCGCCCGGCCCGACGGGCCGCGGGTGATCGTGCTGACCACCTTCGACCTCGACGAGCACGCCTTCGCCGCGATCAAGGCCGGCGCGGCGGCGTTCCTGCTCAAGGACGCCACGCCGCCCGACCTGCTGGCCGCGATCCGCGCCGTCCACGCCGGCGACTCGGTGGTCGCGCCCAGCACCACGCGCCGGCTGCTCGACCACTTCGCCGCGACCCTGCCCGACCCCACCGAGCCGCCCCGAGACCAGCGGCTCGAGGGCCTCACCGAGCGCGAGCGGGAGGTGCTGGTGCTGGTCGCCCGCGGGCTGTCCAACACCGAGGTCGCCGAGCAGCTGGTCGTCGCCGAGGCCACGGTCAAGACCCACGTCGGCCGGCTGCTGGCCAAGACCGGGTCGCGCGACCGGGTGCAGCTGGTGGTGCTGGCCTACGAGACGGGTCTGGTCGGGGGCTGACGGCCCGCGGTCCGACCGGCTCCGCCCCGGGTCGTACGCCGGCCGGGCGGGTCCGCCCGGCGTCGTACGCCGACACCGGCCCGCAGCCTGACGACCCGGGGTCAGCCGCCGCGAAGACTCGGCGGCATGACCCAGATCCTCAGCTCCAGCACCGACCTGCCCACCTCGGGGTTCGCGGCCGTGGCCCGCGGCCTGACCCGCACCTACGGCCGCGGCGACGCCGCCGTGCACGCCCTGCGGGGCGTCGACCTCGGCCTGCCGGTGGGCCGGTTCACCGCGATCATGGGCCCGTCGGGCTCGGGCAAGTCCACGCTCATGCACTGCCTGGCCGGGCTGGACCAGCCGACCTCGGGCTCGGTCGCGGTGGCCGGCACCGCCCTGGAGGACCTCGACGACACCGCGCTCACGCTGTTCCGGCGCGAGCACCTCGGCTTCGTCTTCCAGTCCTTCAACCTGCTCCCGATGCTGACCGCAGGCCAGAACATCCTGCTGCCCCTCGAGCTGGCCGGCCGGCAGCCCGACCGGCAGCGCCACGACGAGCTGATCGCCACCCTCGGCCTCGGCGACCGGCTCACCCACCGCCCCCACGAGCTCAGCGGCGGCCAGCAGCAGCGGGTCGCGATCGCCCGGGCGCTGGTGCACGAGCCCGCGGTCGTCTTCGCCGACGAGCCCACCGGCAACCTCGACAGCGAGTCGTCCGCGGAGGTGCTGGGGCACCTGCGCCGCACCGTGCGCGAGCTCGGGCAGACGGTGGTGATGGTGACGCACGAGCTCGACGCGGCGGCGTACGCCGACGACGTCGTGGTGATCGCCGACGGCACCATCCGCGCCCACCTGGTCGAGCCGTCGGCCGACCAGCTCGTCGCGACCCTGCGGGGCGAGCGATGAGGACGGTGCTGCTCGCCTCGCTGCGCACCCACACCCGGCGCTACGTCGCCGCCGTGCTGGCGGTCACGATCGGCGTCGGTTTCGTGGTCGCCACCAACGCGATCGCCTCGGCGGCCCGCGACGGCATGGTCGCCGGGGTCGCGCTGCCCTACGACGACGCGGACGCCGTGGTCACCGACCTCAGCGGCGCGGAGGCGGTCACGCTGGTCGACCGGGCCGCTCGGGCCGGCGACTCCGCGGCCGTGCTGGGCTGGACGATGCAGCCGGTCCGCGGGTCGCGGGTCTCCGACCGGGTCGACGTCGGCGCGATCGCCGACGACCCGGTGCTGCGCTGGCAGGTGGTCGAGGAGGGCCGCTTCCCGCGCGGGCCGGGCGAGGCCGTCGCCGACGTCAACGCCGCCAAGAGCGAGGGCGTCGGGGTGGGCGACCCGCTCACCGTGGGCGCCGGCAGCCGGGCGGTCGAGGTGACCGTGGTCGGCCTGGTCGACAGCCCGTCGGCCAGCGTCGGGGCCACGCTCTACCTGCCCTGGTCGGAGGTCACGGCCTGGTCGCAGACCCTCTACGTCGACAGCGTCGCCTACCGCGGCGCGGGACCGGAGGAGCTCTCGGGCGTGCCCGGGACGGTGCGGGACGTCGACGAGTTCGTCGAGGACCGATCCACGGAGCTGAGCCAGGGTGTCAACGTCCTCGCCTACGTGCTGCTGCTCTTCGCCGCGATCGCGCTGACCGTCGCGGTGCTGGTCATCGCCAACACGTTCTCGATCCTGTTCGCCCAGCGCACCCGCGACTTCGCGCTGCTGCGCTGCGTGGGCGCGACCCGTCGTCAGGTGCTGCGCTCGGTGCGGGTGGAGGCGCTGCTGCTGGGGGCCGTCTCCTCGGTGGTCGGCGTGGTGGCCGGTGCCGGACTCGGCCTCGGCCTGGTCGCCCTGGTGCGCGAGCTCTCGCCCCGGGCCCCGCTGGGCGCGGTGTCGTTCTCGCCGGCGTGGCTCGCCGCCGCCCTGGTGACCGGCCTGGTCGTCACGCTGCTCGCGGCCTGGCTGCCCACCCGCAAGGTGGTGCGGGTCAGCCCGCTGGCCGCCCTGCGCCCCGACCAGGACGTCGACGTGCACACCGCGGCCGGCCGGCTGCGCATCGGCCTCGGCCTGGCGCTCGTGGTGGGCGGCGTCGGGCTGCTCGCGGCGTCGGTCGCGGTCACCTCGGTCGCGCCCATGCTGGCCGGCGGGATCGCCTCGTTCAGCGGGCTGCTGCTGCTCGGCCCGGTGCTGGTGCCGGCGCTGATCCGGCTGGGAGGCGGCGCCCTGGGCCGGGTCGGGGGCACCACCGCCCGGCTGGCCACCGGCAACGCCGTACGCAACCCCCGGCGGACGGCGGCCACCACCGCCTCGCTGCTGGTGGGAGTCACGCTCACCACCGCGGTGCTCACCGGTCTGGCCACCGCCCGCGGCTCGATCGACGGCGAGATGGCCACCCAGCACCCGGTCGACCTCACGCTCACCGCCACCGGCGACCCGCTGCCGACCACGCTGGTCGGCGACGTGCGCGCCACCCCCGACGTCGCCGCCGCGGTCGCGGTCGAGGGCGTGCGCGCGGAGGTGTCGCACGGCGTCGGCGACCTGCGGGTGCTGACGGTGCCCGACGACGCCGGCACCGTCACCCACGCCGCCCTGCCGCGGCCCCGGCCCGGGGAGATCTGGCTGCCCTACGACGTCGCGCCCGACGCGCGCCGGGTCGCGGTGACCGTCGGCGGTCGCGATGTCACCCTCCGGGTGCGGCTCGGCGAGGGCTGGGACCTCGCGGGGCTGGTCGCGCCCGCGACCCTGGCCCGACTCGGCGACCCGGCGCCGCAGGCGGTCTGGGTGCGCGCCGGCGGTGGCGCCGACGCCGAGGACGTGGCCGGCGACCTCGAGGCGCTCGCCGTCAACGTCGACGCCGAGCTCGGCAACGGCCTGGCCCAGCGGGCCTACGTCACGCTGCAGCTCGACGTGCTCACCGGCGCGGTGGTCGGGCTGCTCGGCATCGCGGTGGTCATCGCGCTGGTCGGCATCGGCAACACGCTCGGCCTCTCGGTGCTCGAGCGCGGCCGGGAGCACTCGCTGCTGCGGGCGCTGGGGCTGACCCGCCGCCAGCTGCGCGCCACCCTGGCCACCGAGGCGGTCCTGCTCTCGGTGGTGGCCACCGTGCTCGGCACCGCCGTGGGCGTCGCCTACGCGTGGGTCGGCAACGAGGCGATGGTCCGGCCGCTGGTCGACGACTCGCCGATGGTGCTGCCGGTCCGGCAGCTGGCCCTGGTGGTCGTGGTCGCCGGGCTGGCCGGGCTGGCGTCGTGCCTGCTGCCGGCCCGCCGCGCGGCGCGGGTGGCGCCGGCCGCCGGCCTGGCCACCGATTGAGGCCACCCCTCGACGGACGTCGGCGCGTGCTGCCACGCTGCCGCCATGGCGTACGACGAGGAGCTGGCCGAGCGGGTGCGCGGGGCCGTGTCCGGGCACGGCCCGGCCCAGGAGAAACGGATGTTCGGCGGCCTGGGGTTCCTGCTCGGGGGACACCTGGCGGTGTGCGTGAGCGACGAGAGCAGCCTCCTGGTCCGGGTGCCTGCACCCGACCAGGCGGCGCTCGTCGCGGCCGACGGCGTGGAGCCGATGCGGATGGGCGAGCGCACCTCCCGCACCTGGGTGCGGGTCGACGAGGAGGCTCTCCGCGACGACGAGGCGCTCGCCGCGTGGGTCGCGCGCGGCGTCGCCGTGGTCACCGCCCTCCCGCCGAAGTAGCGGTCACCACCAGGAGACGTACGGCGCCAGCTGGTTGCGGATCTCGTTGACCGCCAGCGCGAGGAACAGCACGGCACACAGCGCCATCAGGCCGTTGGAGAGCCACCGGTTGCGCCACTCCCGCGGCACCTCGGTGCCGGCGGGCGCCGAGCGGCGGTTGAGCAGGATCAGCAGCGTGATCGCCAGGAACGGCATGAAGACCGCGCCGAGCGTGCCGTAGGCCAGGATCAGCCCGACCGGCTCGTCGAGCAGGAGCAGCAGCATCGGCGGGAAGGTCAGCCAGAGCATGTAGGCGCGCACGTAGCGGCCGCCGGTGCGGGTGGCGGGGTGGCCGGTCGGCAGGTCGCGCAGGTTGCCCCAGAAGTCGGCGAACATCAGGCTGACCCCGCTCCACACCCCGATCAGGGACGTGAACGACGACGCCCAGAACCCCACCAGGAACACGGTGCCGTAGACCTCGCCGTAGCGGTCGGCCAGCACGTCGGAGAGCTGCACCAGCGCCTGGTCGCCCGACTCGGCCGCGATGCCGGCGGAGTAGTACAGCTCGGCGCCCACGACGAGCATCGCGGTGACGAAGATGCCGGTGACGGCGTACGCGACGGCGTTGTCGATGCGCATCACCCGCATGAACGGCACCGAGTCCCAGCCCTTCTCGCGCAGCCAGTAGCCGTACGCCGCCAGGGTGATCGTGCCGCCCACGCCACCCGCGATCGCGAGGACGTTGATGATCGAGTCGTCGGGGAAGACCGGCCGCAGCCCGGTCACGACCTCGCCCAGGTTCGGCACGGTGAGCACCGCCGCGCCGACCACGGTCACGAACATCACGCCCACCAGCGCCGTGATCACCTTCTCGAAGGTGGCGTAGGACCCGAACCAGACCAGGGCCAGCCCGACCAGGCCGGTGACGACCGCCGTCCAGCGCAGCGACAGGTCGGCGTCCGGGAACAGCGCAACCACCGGCAGCGCCGACGACGACATCGCGGTCGCGCCGTAGACCAGTCCCCACACCGCGATGTAGGGCGCGAAGTACCACGTCGTCCAGGGCCCCAGGCTGCGCCAGCCCTCGAAGATCGTCCGCCCGGTGGCCAGGGAGTAGCGGCCGGCGCCCTCGACGAGCACGACCTTGATCACCGCGCCGAGCACGACCACCCACAGCAGCGTGTAGCCGAACTTGGCGCCGGCCACCAGCGTGGCGACCAGGTCGGCGGCGCCGACGCCGGTGGCCGCCACGACGAGTCCGGGGCCGACGACCTTCCACCGGGGTGGGCGCGTGGTGGTGGTCGGGTCGGCGGCGCTCACCGCCGCACCTCGGTGAGCGACGGCAGGGTGCCCGGGTCGTCGGGCACGTCGGAGTCGTCGCCGGACAGGGCACGGACGACGAGCCAGGTGCCGACCACCAGGCCGAGGACGACGAACGCGGCGGCGACCCAGCGGGAGGGGACGCGACGACGGGCAGGTCCGGTCATGGCCGGACCTGTACCCGGTCGGTCGCGGGGTGACTCCGGCCGGCGCCCCGGGTCAGGCGCTCGGCGGGGCCCAGCCCGGGTCGCGCCCGATGAACCCGACCAGCCGGTCCTGCACGGGCGCGTCGGCGGAGACGGCGACCCGGGCGCCGTACTGCCCGCTGGCGCGGAGCACCTCGTCCATCGGCTCCATGCCGGCCAGCAGCGCGGCGGCACGCTCGGGGTCGAGGGTGTCGTCCTGGCCGGTGGCCCGGGCGAGGTCCCAGGTGTGCATGAAGACGTCGGCGGTGAAGAACCTGCTGACCGCCTCCGGCAGCGGCACCTCGCCGATGTGGGGGTTGCTCAGCACCCGGTCTGCCGTGGCCGGGTCGGCGAGCAGCCCCGCGACGGCGTCCGCGAGGTGCCGCCAGGCGCCGGCCGGGTCGGCGTCGACCGAGGGGCCGGTCGGCAGGTCGACGCCGGCCCCCGCGGAGAGGAACGACGGGAACCACTCGACCAGGTGACGCACGACGTCGCGGGCCCGCCACTCGGCCACCGGCGACGGCGCGTCCCAGTCGGCGACGCCGTCTGCGACGGCCGTGAACCGGTCACCGACCTCGGCGAACTCCTGGGCGGGGGTCTGCTGCTCCACGGGTGCTCCTTCGTCGTCGTACGCCTGTCGAGGATGGACCACCCGCACCGCCCGGGCTCATCGCCGGACCAGACCACCGCACCCGGTCGCCCACCCGACCTCTCGGCCAGAACCTCGACTTCTCGGCCGGAGTTCTGGCCGACAGGTGCGGGTTTCCCCGGTGCACCGGGGAAACCCACCCCCCCTCACGCCAGCTCGCGCTCCTCGCCCACCGGCACCAGCGCGACGGCGACGACGGGGAAGAGGGCGGCGAGCGCGAACGTCCACGAGAAGCCGAGGTGGGCGACGGTGAGCCCGGCGACGGGCGGCACGACGGAGGCGGCGAGGTACTGGGCGGTGTTCTGCAGCCCCAGCGCCCGGCCCGACCAGAACGGCCCGGCGCGCTCGGCGACCGCGGTGAACGCCAGCCCGTTGTCGGCGACCGTCACCACCGTCGCGAGCACCACGAGGGGTACGGCGACCGACCAGTCCTGCCCGGCCGCCACGCCGAGCAGCGCCATCAGCACGGCGGCCGCGACGGCGACCCAGCGCAGCGGTCGCATCCGACTGGCGACCACGTCGGAGAGCTGGCCGGCGGCGATCCGGCCGAGGGCCCCGGCGACCTGGGCCACCGCGACCAGGGCGCCGGCCGCAGCGGCCGACCAGTCGCGGTCCTGCACCAGCCAGACCAGCGCGAAGGTCCACACCACGAACTGGGGCACCACCAGGAGCACCGAGACGCCGTGGATCCGGGCGAGGTAGCCGTTCTCACGGTAGGGGTTGGCGGCCGCGCCCGAGCGCGGGTCGGGTCGTGGCGGGTCGGCGACCACGAGGGCCACCACCACCGCCGCCAGCGTGCACGCGACCACCGGCACCCACAGCGCGGCCTGCGGCCCGGACCGCTCGGCCACGACCGCCATCGAGATCGCGGCCACGCCGACGCCCACGGGCTGCGCCATCTGCCGCACCCCCATCGCCAGTCCGCGTCGCCCGACCGGGAACCAGCCGACGACGACCCGGCCGCTCGCCGAGCCGGTGCTGGCGGCCGCGAGCCCGGCCAGGAAGAGCACCACCGCCAGCGGTACCACGCCGTCGACCAGCACGCCCGCCACGCCCAGCACCGCCGTCGCCGTCAGGCCGGTGAGCAGCACCAGCCGCTCGCCGCGCCGGTCGGTCAGCAGCCCCCAGGCGACCAGCCCGCACATCACGCCCAGCGTCGGCATCGCGGCCACCACCCCCGCCCGGGCCAGGCTCAGCTCCTGCCGGTCGTGCAGGGTCGGGATGAGGAACGCCGGCCCGTGGATCATCACCGCGGCCGCGGCCTGCGCCAGCGTGCTCGCCGCGAGCATCGACCACCGCCGGGCGGTGCCGATCTCGGCGGGCGCGGTGGCGGTCACCGACCCATTCAACGGCGCGCCCGCGGGGTCGCCGCGCCACGTCCCGCTGCGTGGGCAGGGGCCCCTTCCCCACAGCCAGCGCAAGAACCGTCGGAACAACCGGCACCAGGACGGGGTTGGCCCCGGCATGGAGATCTTGCTCACCGGAGGAACCGGACACATCGGATCGGCGGTGCTCGTGCGGCTGCTCGCCGTCGGGCACGAGGTCACCGCGGTCGTGCGCAGCGACGACGCGGCCGCGGCCGTCAAGGAGCTCGGCGCCCAGCCCCTGGTCGGCGACGTGTTCGACACCGACTGGCTGCGCGGCCAGCTCGAGACCGTGCAGGGCGCGATCCACACCGCCGCCGGCGGCGACGAGCGCGACGCCACGCTCAACGAGAGCGTCGTGTCGGCGGCGCTGGCGGCGTTCGCCGGCACCGACAAGCCGTTCGTGCACACCGGCGGGATCTGGACCTACGGCAACAACTCCGACATCACCGAGGACTCCCCCGCCGACCCGATCCCGTTGACCGCGTGGCGGCTGGCCGACGAGGAGCGGGTGCTCGCGGCCGACCTGCGCGGCTCGGTGATCCGGCCGGCGGTCGTCTACGGCGGCGGCACCGGCATCCCGTCGCTGATCGCCGGCTCGCCGCGCGACGAGTCCGGTGCGCTGCGGCTGATCGGCACCGGCGAGCAGCACTGGACCACCGTCCACCGCGACGAGCTGGCCGATCTCTACCTCCGCGTCCTCGACCAGCCCACCGGCGACCTCTACGTCGGCGCCAACGGCACCAACCCCACGGTCCGCGAGCTCGGCGAGGCGCTCGGCCCGGTGGTGCCCGGCTCGGCCGAGGAGGCCGCCGAGCGCGTCGGCGCGCCGTTCGCCGAGGCGCTGCTGCTCGACCAGCAGGCCAGCGGCGCCAAGGCCCGCGAGCTCGGCTGGCAACCCTCGGCGCCCAGCCTGGTCAATCTGTTGGCGCGCGGCTACTCCGACGCGTCATGATGCGCGGGTGACCCACCACCTCGTGCTCCCGCCTCCGGCCTGAGGCCGGAGCCCCACCACCGGCCGCGTCCCGACGGACGTGGCCGGTGGCCTGCGTGCTCCAGACGACCCACCCGTCTGTCCTGAGTCGAGGAGCACCTCGTGCACACCACCCCGTCACACTCCCGCAGCGGCCTGCTGCAGATCTCCCTCGCCGGCGTCCTGTGGGGCACCGGCGGTCTCGGCGTCGAGGTCGTCCGCGACCACGCCGACCTGTCCGTCGTCACCATCAGCGCCTGGCGGATGGGCCTGGCCGCCGTCGTGCTGGTCGGCGCCGTGCTCGTGCTCCGCCGCTCCGGCGCGGTGCTCGCGCTGGTGCGGGCCCGCCCCGGCCAGGCGGCCGCCGTCGGCGCCTGCACCGCGGCGTACCAGGCCCTCTACTTCGGCTCGGTCGTCACCGTCGGTGTCACCGTGGCCACCGTGGTCAGCCTGGGCCTGGCGCCCGTCGTGCTCACCGTCGCCGAGGCGGTCGCCGGACGCCGGCGCCCCGGCGCCGACCGGCTGGCCGTGCTCGCCGCGGCGCTCGCCGGCCTGCTGCTGGTGAGCTCGACCGCGGGGCTGGGGGCCACCGGCCCCCACCCCGTCGCGGGCGTGCTGCTCGCGGTGGCCTCGGGGTCGGCGTACGCCCTGGCCACGGCGCTCGGCCGCCCGCTCGCCCAGGGCACCACCCCGCTCGCCCTCACCACGGTGACCACCACGGTGGGCGCCGTCGTGCTGCTGCCGCTGGCGCTGGTCTCCGGTGGCAGCCACGCGACGACCGACCCGGTGGCGGTGGCGGTGCTGCTCCACCTCGGGGTGCTCACGATGGCGCTGGCCTACGGGCTGCTCTACGCCGGGCTGCGCACCACCACCGGCTCGGCCGCCGTCGTCGCGACCCTGCTCGAGCCGGTCACTGCCGCCCTCGTCGCCGCGGTCTGGCTCGACGAGCGCATCGGCGTCCTCGGCACGGTCGGCACCCTGCTCATCCTCGCCGCGGTGGCGGGGCTGGCTCGTCGTCCGGTGGTGGCCCTGGCCGATAGTCCGTGACGTTTGGGCCCCTGGAGGCGTTGAACGAGGACCCGAACGTCACGGACTACCGCGCCCCGTCCCCGCTGTGGACACGAACGTGAATCCGTGTCAGGTTCGTCGGCAGCAACCGAGGAGGAGTGCCATGGGTGAGCGCGTCCCGTCCCGTCGTCGGCCGCGGCTGAGGATGCTGGCCACCACCCTGGTCGCGGGCGGCGTGGTCGTCGCCGCGCTGCAGCTGCCCGGGGGTGACGCGGAGCGCGAGGGCGGACTCGGCAGCATGTACCGCGCCGCCACCGACGCGCGGCACGCCCAGGCCGAGGCGGCCGCCACCAAGAACGACCTCTCCCGTGGCGGGCAGACCGGCAAGGACGTGCAGGACCCCACCACCGCCGCCGAGCGGGCCGCCAACGCGGCGTACGTCGCCGCCCAGCGCCGGCTCCCCGACCCCAGGATCCGCCCCACCTCGCTGCGGGCGCCGCGGACCCCGCGGCCCACCGACCGCTACGCCATGGCCGACGGCTGCTACACCCTGGCGGCCGGGGCCGGTGTCCACGTGGTGCGCTCGGGCGCCGGGCTCGCGGCCGCCGCGGTCACCCGCAACCGGGCCACGCCGTTCTTCTTCAAGGCCACCGACCTGGGCGACTACCTGCTGCACGGCGTCAAGCGCGACCTGCTCACCCGCAAGGGCGCCGCGGTCACGCTGCCGGCCGCGCCCAGCAACGCCGCCGTCTGGACCGTCACCACCCGCGGCTCCGGCAAGACGATGCGGTTCGCCCTCCGCAACGGCGACGGCTGGCTGGCCCGGGCGGGCAGCAGCGTGGTCGTGGCCGCCACCCCGACCTGGTGGGACCTGCGGACGACCGCCGGCTGCGCGGCGTACCCCGAGGCCGGCGTCGACGTCACCGGCGCACCCCACCGCGGCGTGACGCGCTACCAGGAGGTCCGCGGCTACGTCGACGGCCACACCCACGGCATGGCCTTCGAGTTCCTCGGCGGGCGCGCCCACTGCGGCAAGCCCTGGGACCGGTTCGGCGCGCCGTACGCCCTGCGCGACTGCCCCGACCACGAGGCCACCGGTGGCTACGGCGCGCTGCTCGAGACCGTGCTCTCCGGCGAGCCGTCGCACGACCCCGTCGGCTGGCCGACGTTCAAGGACTGGCCGGCCCCGGAGTCGCTCACCCACGAGGGCACCTACTGGAAGTGGCTCGAGCGCTCCTGGCGTGGCGGGCAGCGGCTGTTCGTGAACCTGCTCGTCGAGAACAACAAGCTCTGCCAGATCTACCCGCTGAAGAAGAACTCCTGCGACGACATGGACTCCATCCGCCTGCAGGCCAAGGACATGTACGCCCTGCAGGACTACATCGACGCCCAGTACGGCGGGCCCGGGCGCGGCTTCTACCGGATCGTCACCAACCCCTTCCAGGCCCGCAAGGTGATCAACAGCGGCCGGATGGCGGTGGTGATGGGCATCGAGACCAGCGTGCCGTTCGGCTGCACGATGAAGGTCGACCGGCCGCAGTGCACGATCGCCGACATCGACCGCCAGATGGACGAGGTGCACCGCCTCGGGGTGCGCCAGATGGAGCTGGTCAACAAGTTCGACAACGCGCTCGCCGGCGTTGCCGGCGACGAGGGCGCGACCGGCGTCGTCGTCAACGCCGCGAACTTCCTCGAGACCGGCTCGTTCTGGGACATGGAGCACTGCGCGCCGGCCGACGGTGAGTCCCACGACCGCAACCAGTTCGCACTCGGCGGCATCGACCCCCAGCAGCAGGACGCGCTGTTCGGGGCGATCGGCAGGCTGCTGGACCTCGAGAACCTCGGCCTGCCCAACGTCGCGATCCCGCTCTACGGCAAGCCCGACCACTGCAACAGCCGCGGACTCACCACGCTCGGCAAGCACACGATCGAGCAGCTGGTGAAGCGGAGGATGATCTTCGACCCCGACCACCTCAGCGTGAAGGCCCGCAAGAGCGCCCTCGACCAGATCGAGCGGCTGCGCTACCCCGGCGTGATCTCCAGCCACTCCTGGGCCACCCCGGACAGCTACCCGCGCGTCTACCGCACCGGCGGCTTCATCACGCCGTACGCCGGCGACTCCTCGGGCTTCGTCGAGAAGTGGCGCCGACACCTCGGTTGGGCCGACAAGCGCTACTACTACGGCATCGGCTACGGCGCCGACATCAACGGCCTCGGCGCCCAGGGCGACCCCCGCGGTGCCGACGTGAAGAACAAGGTGACCTACCCGTTCCGCGGCATGTTCGGGCAGACCGTCCACCAGCAAACCGCGGGCCAGCGCCGGTGGGACATCAACGTCGACGGCGTCGCCCAGTACGGCCTCTACCCCGACTGGATCGAGGACCTCCGCAAGGTGGCCGGCCGCGACGGCGCCGCGATCGTCGACGACATGTCCCGCGGCGCCGAGGCCTACCTGCAGATGTGGGAGCGCTCGCAGGGCATCCGCCCCGACTCCTGCCGCAACCCCGCCTTGCGCAAGCGCTGGTCGACCGTCACCCGCCTGGTGCGGCGCGGCATGAGCACCGTGCGCGTGATGCGCGCCGTCGGCCAGCCCTACCAGCGCCTCGGCCGGACCTACCGGTTCTGCGCCAAGAACAAGCGCGGCGGCAAGGTCACCGTCAAGGTCGTCCTCTCCCCCGGCGGCAAGGTCACCGCGGTCAAGAAGGTCCGCCGGCCCTGACGGCGCGGGGCTGACCGCCGGTCGGAACGGGGGGCTCTCGGCTCACCGGGTCTCGACCTCGCTGGCGCTCGCTGCTCGACCACCGGCGCTGGTTTTGAGGTGCGAGCGAGCCTCGAAACCCTCGCACCCGAACGCCCTCGGTGGGGACGGGAGGGCTGTCGTCATACGGGGTCTCGAGGCTCAGGCCTAGCGGCCTTCGCACCTCGACCAGCGCCCAGCACCGGAGGGCTCCCGGCGCACTGGGTCTCGACGACGCTCGCTGGCGCTCGCGGCTCGCCCTGCGGTGGGTGCCCACCGCGGCCGGCGCCGCCCCCGGGTGACCGGGGACGGCGCCGTACGGGGTGCAGTCGGCTCAGAGCGTGCTGACCAGGGTGTTGATCATCAGGTTGTAGTCGTCGATGAGCTGCTGGTCGTTCTCCATCGCGCCCTGGTTGTAGAGGCCGAAGGCGGTGACGCCCATGCCGTCCTGGCGGACGAAGTAGAACGCCACGCCCTCGACCGGGATCGCGCCGCCCTGCTGGGAGGCGAGCAGGCCGCGGTAGAACAGCCGGTGCGCCGAGACGAGGGAGGAGGTCGGCAGGGCCAGGGCCTCGGGCTCGGTGATCTCGAGGTCCTGGATGCCGATGCTCTGCAGTGCCTCCAGGTTGGCGGTGATCAGGCCCTCGGCGTTGGCGCCGGTGGTGAGCTGCACCGCGAACTCGCCCTTCTGCGAGCCGGCGACGGCGAAGCCGCTGCCGTCGTTGAAGGTCTCCTGCCAGCCGTCGGGGAGCAGGAAGCCGATCCCGGCCCCCACCTCGACCACGCCGGCACCGGTGTCGCCACCGTCGACCGGCGGCTCCGTCACGTCGCCACCGTCGGTCGGGGGCTCGGTGACGTCGCTGTCGGTGTCGGTGTCGAGGTCGGTGGTGAACGTCGCACCAAGCGCCTGCAGCCCGCCGGAGCCGAGGAAGCTGCTCGGGGCGGCACCCTCGGACACCTCGTCGTCGGGCGTCGGGCCCGGCACGTCGGCCGGGTCGGGGGCGGGCTCGGTCTCGGGACCGGCACCGACCTCGGGGGCCACCTCGATGGGGGCGGTCGGCGGCTTGAGCTCCTCGCTCGCGGCGGCCGCGGCCGCCTGGCCGACCAGGCCGCCGAGGGCGATCACGGCGACGACGCTGCCCACGACCAGGACGGTCTTGCTGTTGTCGCGCGGCGCCGGCTGGCCCGGGAGCGGCACCGAGGTGGCCGGGTCGGCGTCGTCGGTGCGGTTGCGGGTGCGGGTCACCTTGCTGCCGGCGCGCACCGAGGTGCCGCAGGCGACGCAGAAGTTCGCGCCGCCGAGCAGCGGCATCTCGCAGGTGGGGCAGTGGGCGGTGCCGACGGCGCTGTCCTTGAGCACGGTGCCGGCGCGAGCCGACTCGAGGGCGGCCTCGATCACCGCGAAGTGGAGCAGGTAGCGCAGCCGGATGATCAGGGCCGCCGCGACGAGCGCGCCCCAGACGAGGCCGAGGATGGCGCCGGTCCGGCCGTCGACCTGGCTGGCGGCGTAGAGGCCGCCCTGGAAGACGACCAGCGCGAGGACCGCCTCGGCGAGGCCGCGCCAGTAGCCGCGCTTGAAGCCCTCGTAGCCCGA
The DNA here is from genome assembly GCF_016924665.1 of Nocardioides sp. SYSU D00038. Classification (GTDB taxonomy): domain Bacteria; phylum Actinomycetota; class Actinomycetes; order Propionibacteriales; family Nocardioidaceae; genus Nocardioides. The sequence goes on along the minus strand of NZ_JAFFJT010000017.1, from coordinate 43,475 downwards.
GCCGATGCCGGAGAAGCCGGCCAGCGCGATGCCGGTCGCGGCGCCGTAGACGATCGGCTTGACGATCGCGGCGGAGAGGACGAGCGAGACCCAGAAGCCGGCGTCGGCGTCGTCGATGTGGCCGAAGCTGCTGAAGAGCGCGCGGTTGACCACGATGGTCTCGGCGGCGGCGAACGCCGCGCCGGCGGCGACACCGAAGGTGAGCGCGTCGATGAGGTCGTCGAACTGCGGGCGGGTGGAGAGGAACAGCGGCCCCACGTGCTGGAGCAGCAGCCCGACGACCGGCACCAGCAGCACCAGGGTGAGCAGCGTCCGCCAGTCGACGCCGACCCCGTCGCCGAGGTCGCCGGCCTTGAGGGTGTCGCCGAGGATGCCGGCGTGCCACAGGAACGTGAACCCGACCCCGAGCGCGGCGGCGGCGACGATCGTGCCGATGACGACCGGGACCGGCTGGTCCTCCCACTCGTTGACGTCGTACATGTAGACGACGTAGATCGCGGGCACGACGAGCGCGGCCGCGACGAACGCGAAGGCCAGGAAGCCGAACAGGCCGGCCAGGACGGGCACGAGGATGCCGAGGGCGAGCGCCCACCGGTAGGTCTGCGGTGCGGTGCCGCTGGCCAGCGGCATCAGCGAGCTGACCATGTTGAACGAGAAGACCGGCTCGCCGGTCTGCAACGCGAAGCTCTCGCGCCGCTCCTCGCCGGCACCGTTGCCGGGTCGGAGCTCGGCGCCCGTGAACGCGTCGAAGCGCGCGCCGGGAATCGCCGGCTGGGCGCCGGGGGTGTCAGGACTGGTGGTCACCGGTTCTTCTCCTTCATGGGGATGTGCTGATCAAGGAACGGGGCAGCGGGAGACCTCATCGGACCCGCTCCGAGACGAACGCGCCGTCGTACTCGCCGGACGCGTCACCCGCCACGACTCCCATCTCGAACGGGAAGCCGGACGAGAGCTTGGCGAAGCCGACCTGCATCTGGTCGTTGATGCGGATCGACTGGTCGGACAGCTGGCGGCTGAACTGGCCGCTGCTGCGCACGAACAGGTAGGGCGTGAGCGTGCCGCCGTCCTGGAGCTCGATGGGGGCGGCGCTGTTGTTGGAGACGTCGACGACGGAGATGCTCTCGATCCGCCCCTCGCTCGACAGCAGCACCCGGAACCCGACGTCGGACGTCGCGCCGTCGGGCGTCGTGTACTGGGCGAGGAACGACCCGACGAGACCGCCGGACTGGGCCTGGTACGCCGAGCTGACCGGGACGATCTTCTCGCCGTCGGTGAGCGCGGTGACCGAGTAGTCCCAGACGCCCTGGACCTTGCCGACGCCGCCGGCGTTGAGGTGGGCGGGCAGCGCGATGACGAGCGCGTCCTCGCCGCCCATCCGGCCGAACACCTGGGTCTCGGTGTCGACGACGCGCTCGGCGCCGCCGTCCTGGAGCTGGCCCTCGATGAGGATGCCGTTGGGGTCGGCCTTGACCACCTCGGCGGTGCCGGACGTGAACAGCACGCCGCCGGAGGCGTCGGGCGACTCCACGCCCTCCTCGAGGAAGGCGGTGAGGAACCGGTCCCAGCCGGCGGGGGCGGTGCCGTCGTCGAGGTAGCTGCCGACGTAGCGCGGGTTGGTGGGCAGGTAGACGTTCATGCCGGTCGCCTGCTCGGTGGCCCGACCGGTCACCTGGTCGAGGACGGCGGCGTCGAGGGCGGCGAACGCCGCGTCGCGGGCGACCGCCACCTCGTCGGGCAGGTCCTCGAGGTGGCGCAGGAAGTCACCGAGGTCGACGAGGTCCCAGGAGTCCTCCTCGCCGGGGATGCCGAGCACGAACTCGAGCGCGTCGGCCCGGGCCTTGGCGACCGACAGGGCGATCTCGTCCATGTGCGCGACCGCGGCGTCCGCGAAGGCCTCCATGGCGTCGTCGACCCGGGCCATCTGCTCGGAGCTGATCGACGACATGGCCGCGAGGTCGCGGTAGGTCTGGCCGCCCTGGCTCGCGACCTCGTCGAGGAAGACGCCGTAGCCGTCGATGAACGCCTTGCCGACGTCGGCGGCGCTGCCGTTCTCGGCCATCGCCGGCAGGCCCTGCGGAGCCACGGGGTAGCCGATCATCAGCTCCTCGCTGGCGGCCTGCACGTCGGAGAGCGGCGCGAGCGCGGAGTTGACCTCGTAGGACGCCATCAGGCAGGCGGCGTGGAAGATCAGGTCGAACTTGTCGAGGTCGGCGGCCTGCAGGCCGGCGGCGATGCCGCTGCGGATCTCGGCGATCGACATGCCGTCGGTGCCGGGCGGACCCACGTCGATGTAGCCGCCCTGGTAGCCGGCGCCGTGGTCGAAGAGGGTGAGGCCGTACTTGTCGGCCGGGAACCGGTCCTTGCTCTCCTCGATGAAGCTGGCGAGGACGTCGGGCCGGCCCATCGAGATCTCGCCGAGGTCGCGCAGCTCGTTCCAGCGGCCGCCCTCGAGCTGGATCAGCTTCGCCGTGGTGAACAGGTCGAGGCCGGGGATCCGGGTGACCGGGGCGCCCGCGACGCTGTTGTCGGGGAAGTCGACCAGCGCGACGACGTTGACGTTGCTGGCGTCGGGCACGGCGGCGAGGTTGGCGAGGTTGCGCGCCATCTGCTCGGCGACGTTGCTGGTGTCGCCGACGGCGTAGATCATCATCGTCCAGTCGGCCGCGTCGCCCTTGGCGGTCTTGACCGCCGCGGGGGCGGCACCGACCGCGGGACCGGTGCCGGCCGAGACGACGACGGGGACGGCGGCGGCGACGAGCGCGGCCGCCGTGGCGGCGATGAGGGAGGTGCGGCGGCGCGCGGTGGTGGCGTCCCGTCGACTCACGGGGGTCTCCTTCTTGGGCCGAGTACCCGGTTGAGAGTGGGGATGTCCGTACTGACGGCTGCCCAAGTGTGCAGCCACGGAGCGGTCGGGTCTAGGTGATTCGAGCAATGTGGGACGCATGTCCCAGCCCTCCGGTTCCATCCGGGACACATCCGGGACGACACGCCGAAGTTACCGACGGGTAGGATGGATCTCACGCGGGTAACGAGCGTCCGTCCCGCGCGCTGGTCATAGGCTCGGCCTGCCCCGTCCGTGGCAGACGGGTCGCCACCTGGAGGAGATCGCCCGATGCAGATCGTCGCCGTTGTTGTCTCGCTGGCCGTCACCGCGGTGGCGCTCGCGTACGTCGTCCTGGCGGTCCGCAGCATCCTGGGGGTGGTCCGCCTCGGACAGCCCGACCAGAGCCGCACGGGCAACCCGGTCGGGAGGACCCTGACCATGCTGCGCGAGACGATGCTGCACACGCGGATGCTCCAGTGGACCTGGGTCGGCATCATGCACTGGTTCGTCTACGCCGGCTTCATCGTGCTGAGCTCGGCGGTCGCCGCCGGCTACGTGCAGCTGTTCAACCCCGACTTCGCGCTGCCGGTCATCGGCCACTGGTTCCTCTTCGAGTGGGTGAGCGAGGGCCTCGGCCTGCTCTCGACGATCGGCATCGTCTTCCTCATCATCCACCGCCAGCGCCACCACCCCCGGTCCGAGGGCCGGGGCAGCCGGTTCTTCGGCTCGACGTTCTGGCAGGCCTACTTCGTGGAGGCGATGGCGCTCCTCGAGGGCTCCGCGATCCTGTTCATCCGCGGCGCGGAGTACAACCTCGGCAAGCTCGAGAGCGCCCACCCCGAGGACTTCGACCGGTTCCACTTCCCGATCAGCTCGGTGGTCGGCGACGCCCTCTACCCCAACGTCGCCGGCTCGGAGGCGTCGCTGGAGAACATCATCGTCGTCATCGCGATGATCAAGATCCTGCTGGCGATGGCGTGGCTGATCGTGATCAGCCGCAACCTGACGATGGGTGTGGCCTGGCACCGGTTCACCGCCTGGTTCAACATCTGGTTCAAGCGCGAGCCCTCCGGCCGGACGGCGCTCGGCGCTGCCAAGCCGCTGCTGTCGGCCGGCAAGCCGGTCACGCTCGACGACATCGACGACCTCGACGAGGACAGCCGGCTGGGCGTCGGCTCGGTCGAGGACTTCTCGTGGAAGGGGATCCTCGACTTCACGACCTGCACCGAGTGCGGTCGCTGCCAGAGCCAGTGCCCGGCCTGGAACACCGAGAAGCCACTCTCGCCCAAGCTGCTCGTCATGGGGCTGCGCGACGCGGCGTACGCCCACGCGGCGGCGCCGTCGGTGGAGGGCGAGGGCGACGGGACCACGCGGACCCTGGTCGGCAAGACCGACGCCGACGCCAGCGCCGGGGCCGGCGCCGAGGTGACCGACTGGTTCTACAACCCGCCCGGCGGCGACTTCGTCATCGACGAGGACGTGCTGTGGTCGTGCACCACCTGCGGCGCCTGCGTGCAGCAGTGCCCCGTCGACATCGAGCACGTCGACCACATCGTCGACATGCGTCGCTACCAGGTGCTGGTCGAGTCGAACTTCCCCACCGAGCTCAACGGCCTCTTCAAGGGCTTGGAGAACAAGGGCAACCCCTGGAACATGTCCGCCTCCGCGCGGATGGACTGGGCCAAGGACCTGCCGTTCGAGGTCAAGGTCGTCGGCGAGACGGTCGAGTCGCTCGACGAGGTCGACTGGCTGTTCTGGGTCGGCTGCGCCGGCGCCTACGAGGACCGCGCCAAGAAGACCACGCGCGCGGTCGCCGAGCTGCTCGACCTCGCCGGCGTGTCGTTCGGAGTCCTCGGCAACGGCGAGACCTGCTCGGGCGACCCCGCCCGCCGCGCCGGCAACGAGTTCGTGTTCCAGGGTCTCGCGCAGCAGAACGCCGAGGTCTTCAAGGAGTACAAGGTCAAGAAGGTCGTCTCGACCTGCGCCCACTGCTTCAACACGCTCAAGAACGAGTACCAGCAGTTCGGCGTCGAGCTCGAGGTGGTGCACCACACCCAGCTGCTCAACCGCCTGGTGCGCGAGGGCCGGCTGACGCCCGTCGGCGACGGCGCTGGCGCCCACAAGCGCTCGATCACCTACCACGACCCCTGCTACGTCGGCCGCCACAACGGCGTCTACTCGCCGCCGCGCGAGCTGCTGCAGGTGCTCCCGGGCGCGGAGTACGTCGAGATGGAGCGCAACAGCGAGCGGTCGTTCTGCTGCGGCGCCGGCGGTGCCCGGATGTGGATGGAGGAGAACCTCGGCGAGCGGATCAACGTCAACCGCACCAACGAGGCCGTCGGCACCGGTGCCGACCAGATCGCGGTCGGCTGCCCGTTCTGCCGCGTGATGCTCTCCGACGGCCTGACCGCGGCGCAGTCGCGTGGCGAGGCCCGCGAGGAGGTCGAGGTCCTCGACGTCGCCCAGATGCTGCTGGCGTCGGTCAAGGGCGAGATGGCCACCAAGCTCGCCCCGGGCGCCGGTGCGGCGAACGGATCGGCGAACGGGTCGTCGCCGGCGGCGGCACCGGCGGCGGCCCCGGCGGCGAAGGCCCGTCCGACCGACGACGACGTCGCGACCAAGGCCGAGCCCGAGGCGGGCGACGAGACGATCACCGACGACACCGTCACCGAGACCGCCGACGCCGGCCCGGCCGCCAAGGCCTCGGGCGGCTCGTCGCTGTTCGACGACCCGGCCGAGTCCGAGACCGCCGCGCCGGGCAAGGCGCCCGCCGAGGAGGCGAAGGCCGCCGAGCAGGCCGGGGGCTCGCTGTTCGACGACCCCTCGTCGCTGTTCGACGGCCCCGGTGACACCACGCCCTCGGCGAAGGCCGAGTCGGTCCCCGAGAAGAACGCCGAGACCGCCGCGGCCGAGTCCGAGCCCGCGGCCGACCCGGCCGACGAGCTGGGCAGCGGGGGCTCGCTCTTCGACCTCGGCGGCGACAGCGCCCCGGCGGAGCCGGCGCCGAAGGCTGCGGAGCCGGCATCCGAGGCTGCCGAGCCGGCGGAGGCGTCCGCCGCCCCGACCGCCGACCTGGGCTCGGGCGGCTCGCTGTTCGACCTGCAGGCCGACGAGCCCGCACCGAAGACCGAAGCGGCTTCCCGGTCCGAGGAGCAGACCGACAAGGAGGTCGAGCCCGCGGCTGCGCAGGTGGAGGCCGAGGCCGCCAAGCCCGCGCCCGCCAAGCCCGCGGCCGACCTCGGCTCCGGCGGCTCGCTGTTCGACATCGCTGCCCCCGAGCCGGTGCCGGCAGAGACCGAGGCGAAGGCGGTCGAGCCCGAGACGTCCGAGCCGGAGCCGACGGCCGAGCCCGAGGCGGAGGCCGCGCCCGAGGAGAAGCCGGAGGCGGCCACGGAGGAGCCGCCCGCGACGGCCCCTGCGCCGGCGTCGACGATCCCCGAGGGCGGGTCGCTGTTCGACATCGAGGCCCCGGCTGCCCCGGTGGCCAAGGCGGCGGAGTCCCGCCCGGAGCCGGAGCCGGCGTCCGAGCCGGAGTCCGAGTCCAAGGCCGAGCCGGAGCCGAACGCGGAGCTCGAGCCGACGACCACCTCCGGAGCGGACCTCAGCGCGGCGGCCACCGCCGCGGCGAACGGCGACGCCACCCCGGACCCGGAGTCCGCAGCAGACGCCGAGCCTGCCGAGGACGCCGCTTGGGCAGAGTCGGAGGTCGACGCCGAGGACGCCGAGGAGGTTCAGGCAAGCGAGCCCGAGCCCGAGGACGAGGCTGACGAGGCTGACGAGGCTGAGGAGGACGACGGAGCCGACGAGGACGAGCCGGCCCAGCCGAAGCAGTCGTCGAAGCCGGCGTCCTCCGGCGACGCGCACGCGCCGAAGACCGACGTCGACCTCACCGAGGGCGGCTCGCTGTTCGACCTCTGAGTCGCGATCCGGCCGGACTTCTCGGCCAGAACCTCGACCTCTCGGCCAGAGTTCCGGCCGACAAGTGAGGGTTTCCCCGGTTCACCGGGGAAACCCTCGCCACCCCGCTCGCGCAGCCCCACTTGTCGGGCAGTTCTCGATGTTGTCGGGCACGGCAACGCCCGACAACTCGGGGAACCCGGTCGACCGGGGATTCCAAGCCCCTAGCAGCGGCCTCAGCCAGCCGCGCCCTCGTCGTGCGTGCTCTCGGGCACCACGACGGGCCGGAGGCGCGCCCAGAGCAGGAACCCGATGCCGACGGCGAGCAGGGCCAGACCGGCCCACAGGTTCGCGTTGACGTCTCCGGTCTTCTCGAGCTCCTTGTCGCCGAAGAGCCCCATCAGCGTGAGGATCACGCCGTAGGCGGCGAGCAGGCCGCCGATGATGTTGCGGATGTCGAGCACCCCGGCGGTGTGTCGGCGGGTGGGTGCCTTGGTCGGTGCGGGCATCTCGGGCTCCTCAGAACACGGCGTTCAGGGCGATGACCAGCACCAGGGCGATGCCGGCGAGGGGGAGGGTGCGGCGGTACCAGGGGAACGACGCCTCCTCGGCGTCGACCAGGTCCTCGCGGGGGGTCTCGGAGTAGACGAGTCCCTTGAGCTCGGAGGCCGGCTTGGGCTTGGTCACCAGCGAGACGACGATGCTCAGCACCACGTCGACCACGAACGCGACCGACGCCGCGAGGAACGCCGCGCCCTGGCCGCCGATCGGGATCAGCCCGGTGCTCGCAGAGCCGAACGCGTCCTCGGAGAGGAACGCGACCACCACGGCCGAGGTGGTGCCGGCGACCAGGCCGACCCAGCCGGCGGTCGCGGTCATCCGCTTCCAGAACATGCCGAGGATGAAGGTGGCGAAGAGCGGGGCGTTGAAGAACCCGAACAGGGTCTGCAGGTAGTTCATGATGTTCGAGAAGTTCGACGCCAGCGAGGCGGTGAAGATCGCCACCACCGTCGCGACCACGGTCGCCACCCGGCCGACCCTCAGGTAGTAGTCGTCGTCGCGCTCCTTGACGACGTAGCGCTCCCACAGGTCGTAGCTGAGCACGGTGTTGAACGCCGAGATGTTCGCCGCCATGCCGGCCATGAACGCCGCCAGCAGGCCGGCGATCGCCAGGCCCAGCAGGCCGTTGGGCAACAGGTCGCGCATCAGGTAGAGCAGGGCGTCGTTGTAGGCCACCCCTTCGCCGGAGGCCCCGCCGGCCACCGTCTCCCCCGCCTTCACGTCGGCGATCTCGTTGACGAGGACGGCGGCGATCATGCCGGGCACGATCGTGATGAACGGGACGAACATCTTGGGGAAGGCACCGATGATCGGGGTCTTGCGCGCGGCGGAGATGGAGTTCGACGCCATCGCGCGCTGCACCTCGACGAAGTTCGTCGTCCAGTAGCCGAAGGAGAGCACGAAGCCGAGGCCGAAGACGATGCCGACGACCGACCAGATGTCGGAGCTGAACCCGGACAGCGCGTTGCCGGGCCAGGAGTTCAGCTGCTCCGCTGCGGTCGCGGTGTCGGGGTTGTCGGCGGCCGCCTGGGTGATCTTGTCGGTCAGCCCGTCCCAGCCGCCGACCCGGTGCAGGCCGAGCAGGGTGAGCGGGAGCAGCGAGGCGACGATCACGAAGAACTGCAGCACCTCGTTGTAGATCGCCGCCGAGAGCCCGCCCAGGGTGATGTAGGAGAGGACGACGACCGCGGCCACGACCAGCGCCACCCACAGCGACCAGCCGAGCAGCGCGCGGATGATGGTGCCCAGCAGGAACAGGTTGATGCCGGCGATCAGCAGCTGCGCCACCGCGAACGAGACGGCGTTGACCAGGTGGGCCCCGGTGCCGAACCGGCGCAGCATGAACTCCGGCACCGACCGGACCTTGGAGCCGTAGTAGAACGGCATCATCACGACGCCGAGGAACAGCATCGCGGGGATCGCGCCCACCCAGAAGTAGTGGACCGTCGGCAGCCCGAACTCCGCGCCGGAGGCCGACATGCCCATGATCTCGACGGCGCCGAGGTTGGCGGAGATGAACGCCAGGCCGGTGACCCACGCGGGCAGCGAACGGCCGGAGAGGAAGAAGTCGATCGAGTCGGAGACCTGGCGCCGGGCCAGCACGCCGATGCCGAGGACGACGCCGAAGTAGAGCAGGACGATCAGGTAGTCGACCGCCCCGGCGTCGATGATCGTGTCCGACGCCAACGGCGCGACGGCGGTGGTCAGTCCCGCTCCCGAGCTCACCATGGAAGCCCCTTCCGAGGTCGAACGGGTCCACGGGACCCGTGACCTCGGGCGGACAGGTCGGTGGCTCCCGGGGCCGTGCCGACCGATACCCAGCGCCTCCGCGGGTCACACCCGAACGGGTGGCCGGGAGGTTCCGGGGGTCAGCCGGACTGGCCGGCCGCCTGCGGGGCGCCGGCGACGCCGCTGGGGACGTGCAGGCTGGGCGCGATCTCGGTGACGTGGGTGACCTCGGGGACCTCGACGACCGGCGCCGGCTCGGCGATCACGATCGGCTCGGTGGCGACCTCGATCCGCGGGCCGCCGGCAGGGGGCGCCAGCACGACGTCCAGCGGCGCGCCGCCGGTGCGCTTCTCGACCTTGGCCAGCACCTCCGCGTGGGTCAGCGGCCGCTTGATGCCGATCGCGATGAGCACGGTGAGCAGCAGGATCTCGAAGTCGAGCAGCAGCGAGTAGTCGCGCAGGCTGCCCTTGCAGTAGGAGATCTCGAGCTGGAGGCGCTCCTCGTCGGTGAGCGCCGCCCGGCCCACCAGCTGGGTGGGGCCGGTGAGCCCGGCCTTGGTGAGGAACCGGCCCTCGGCGTAGGGGTACTCCTCGACCAGGCACTCGATGACGTTCTCGGGCAGCGGGCGGTTGCCGATCAGGCTCATCTCGCCGCGCACGACGTGGAGCAGCTGCGGAAGCTCGGTGACGCCGCAGCGCTCGAGGGCGCGGCCCACCTTGGTGTAGAGCGGGGAGTCCGGCGGGATGTTGAGGAAGCGGACGTTGTCGTCGACCGGCACCGTGGAGCGGTTGACCAGCTCGGCGGCGTTCTTGACCATCGTGCGGAACTTCACCAGGCGGATGGTCCGACCCGGCGACACCCGCCGCATGGAGCGGTAGAACACCGGCCGTCCGGCGAAGACCAGCACCGCCAGCATGCTGACGAGCAGGGTCGGCACCCACGCGACCGCAGCCAGGGTCACGAGCACCAGGTCGAACGCGCGCTTGAGCTTCATCGGGATTCCCCTGCCTTCTCCTCCGCCGGAGCACCCGGTCCGACCGCGCGGCGACCTTGCGCGTCACGGACGACCGGGGTGGGGCGGAGAACGAGTGACGCACCACGGGTGAACAACCACGCCCGCGCGTCGAGCCCGACCACGCGGGACGACGAGCCACCGAGGCTCGCCTTCTCGACGTGGGCGGCGAGCCGCGCGTACGAGGTGTGGAGCCGGTGCCAGGGCCGACGGCGCTCGGTCTGTTCGACCAGGCGTCCGGGGTAGAGCACCGAGAGCTCCACGGCGGGGCGGCTCGCGAGCCGGTCCCGCACGTCTTCTTCGACCAGCGCCTTCCAACCGCCGTAGTAACGGCGGTCCGCGCCCGGCGCGAGGGCGATCACGGTGGAGACGAGCACGACGTGCACCGGCGCACCGGCGGCGGCGTCGACGACCGCCTCGAGCAGCGCGAGGTCGCGGGCGACCCGCTCGGCCTCGGCGGCGGTCTCGGGCTGGTCGGGGTGCACCGGGCCGAGCGCGCAGACGTGCACGGCGAGGCGGGCGTGGCCGGCGGCGGCCAGCGTCGCGGTGTCCGGGCCACGCAGCACGGTCGCGCCGAGCTCGGCCAGCGCCGCGGCGTCTGCGTCGTCGCGGGCGACGACGTAGGCAGGGGTCCCGGCGGCGAGCGCCCGAGCGACCAGGGCCCGGCCCAGGCGGGTCTTGGGGCCGAGCACGACGACGGCCGGCGCGCCGGTCGCCGGTCGGCTCGCGACCGCGGCGTCCATCGGTGTCTGCACCTGGTCGGAGGTCGTCATCGCGCCACCCGGGTCAGGATCGCCTCGAAGCGGTCGGCCGAGCCCTGCAGCGCGAACTCCGCCTCGGCCAGGCGCCGCGCGGCGGCCCCGAGCTCCTCGCGCCGCTCGGCGTCGCCGAGCAGCTCGACGGTCCAGTCGGCGGCCTCGTCGAGCGAGGACTCCAGGGCGGGCAGCACGCAGCCGTCGACCTGGTCGATGAGCTGCGCAGCGAGGTTCTCGGCCGGCATCAGGCCCAGCACCGGTCGGCCGGCGCACAGGTAGGAGAGCGTCTTCGACGGCACCGAGAACGCGCCGGCGGTCTGGTCGAGCAGCACCACCAGCAGGTCGCCGGAGCCGAGCACCTCGGGCAGGCGCTCGTAGGGCTGGAACGGCAGCAGCGTGACGGGTACGTCGAGCCGGGCGGCCTCGTCGCGGATCAGCTCGACGGCCGGCCCCTCGTTGACGACCACCAGCCGCACCGGCTGGCCCCGGTCGATGACCCGGCGGGCCAGGCCGACGAGCAGGCCGGGGTTGTGCTTGAGCCCCAGGGTGCCGGAGTAGAGGATCGTGCGGGTGTCGTCGAGCTGCTGCTCGACCGCCCAGTCGTTCTTGCGGTCGACGGGGTAGATCTCGTCGAGCGGCGCCCAGTTGGGGATCACGCTGACCTTGTCGGCGGTGCCCCAGCCCTCGTGCACCGGGATGAAGGAGTCGGCGATGGCGACCACGGCCGCGGCGCGGCGCGAGGCGAACTTCTCGCCGGCCTCCACGCCGGCGGCCACCAGCTGGTAGTGGCGCGAGAGCTTGGCCCCGGCGAACGAGCGGACCGCGATGGAGTAGACGTCCTGGTGCCACAGCACCCACGGGATGCGGAAGACCACGGCGAACACGGCGAACACCGCCAGGGTCGCGGTCTGAACGTTGGACATCAGCGCCACGTCGGGCCGGACCCGGCGTACGTGCCGGGCCAGCTCGAAGCCCTGGGTGACCTCCTGGACGAGGCGACGCGCGAACGACTTGTGCGCGACCTGGCCGCGCCCGATCGAGTCGAAGGTGATGGTCTCGCCCGGCTGCGCCACGAGGTGCCCCTTCCCCGAGACGTACAGCTCGGAGTAGGAGTGCGTGACCGAGTGGCCGCGGCGGGCCAGCTCGCGGCTCAGCTCCACCTGGAAGGGGTGGCCGCTGTAGTCGTGGACGAGGATGCGCAAGGTCGTTGCCTCAGCCCTGCGAACGCTTGACCTGGTCGTAGACCCAGGCGTAGGTCGACGCGAGGCCGTCGGCGAGGCTGATCGAGGGCTCCCACCCGTAGGTGGCCTGGATCTGCGTGTTGTCGGAGTTGCGGCCGCGCACACCCTGGGGCGCGTCGAGCTTGTAGTTGCGCTCGCAGCGGATGCCCGCGATGCCCTCGACGATGTCGACGAGCTGGTTGATCGAGACCAGCTCGGAGCTCCCGAGGTTGACCGGCTCGCCGCTGTCGCCGGCGAGGATCATCTGCGAGCCCTGCACGCAGTCGTCGATGTACATGAAGCTGCGGGTCTGCTCGCCGTCGCCCCAGATCTCGATCTCGTGGCGGCCGGAGATCTCGGCCTCGGCGATCTTGCGGCACACCGCCGCCGGCGCCTTCTCGCGCCCACCGGTCCAGGTGCCCTCGGGGCCGTAGACGTTGTGGTAGCGCGCGACTCGGGTGGTGAGCCCGAAGTCCTCGGCGAAGTGGCGGCACATCCGCTCGGTGAACAGCTTCTCCCAGCCGTAGCCGTCCTCGGGCATCGCCGGGTAGGCGTCGGACTCCTTGAGCGCGGTGATGTCGGTGTCGGTCTGCTTGTCGGCGGCGTAGACGCAGGCCGAGGAGGAGTAGAAGTAGCGCTCGACGCCGTGCTGCTGCGCGGCCTGGAGCATGTGGGTGCTGGTCAGCACCGAGAGCATGCAGAGCGCCTTGTTGTTCTCGATGAAGCCCATGCCGCCCATGTCGGCGGCGAGCATGTAGACCTCGCGCGCGCCCTCGGTCTGGGCCAGCGCGGCGTCGAGGTGGGACAGGTCGGCCTGGACGTTCTCCACGCCCTCGTGCACCTGGTACCACTCGTCGAACGGCTTGACGTCGACGGAGCGCACCGTCTTGCCCTGCCGGACGAGGTCGGCGACCAGGTGACCGCCGATGAATCCGCCGCCGCCGGCGACGAGGACTTCGACCTCACGACCCATGTGAGTTGTTCCCTTCGGATCGGACCGTGGTTCGGGAGGGTGGGGGGCGACGGTCCGACGCACACCGTGAAACTTCCAACGACAGCCTCTCGCACAAGTCACTCCTGGGTCACATTTTTCGGAAGAAGTTAAAGAGGCCGTTACAGGAACACCCCGCGCGCCGCCCGCCGGACTCGCTGTGACGGCACCGCGACATCGGACTGACGTCACTTGGGCTTGTAGTGACGTCAGAATGGTGTCACAGTGGTGCGCATGGACATCACTCCCTACGTCGAGGGCCTGCGCCGCGACCTGGTCGCCGCCGCCGAGTCGGCGGGACCCGAGGTCCGGGCCGCCGCCGAGCGCCTGGCCTTCGCCCTCGACCCCGCGGCCCGCCTGGCGCTGATGGAGGCGATCAGCCAGGCCGCCGCCGAGATCACCGCCGAGATGCCCGCCGGCGGCGTCGACGTCCGGCTCGCCGGGCGCGCGCTCGACTTCGTGGTCGACGTCGCGCCGCCGCCCCCTCCCGCGCCACCGCCGCCGCCGGAGCCCCCGGCCGCGGAGGAGGCGGACGACGGCGGCGTCGCCCGGGTCACGCTGCGCCTTCCCGAGGCGGTCAAGACCCGGGCCGAGGAGCTGGCCCAGCGCTCCGGCAGCTCGCTCAACACCTGGCTGGTCTCCGTGGTCCGGCTCGCGACCCGTGACGACGCCGCCGCGCCCGGCGTCGACCTCGACCTGTCCAGCATCGCGTTCCTCGGCACCGACGACCGGCACGGCCGGCGCCGGATGACCGGCTGGCTCTGACCCACACCACCGAAGGAGAAGCAGCATGCAGACCTACGACTTCGCCACCCCCAGACCGGTCGAGCTCTTCGTCGAGATCGGCGCCGGCTCGGTGCGGGTGCGCGCGACCGGGACCGCCACCACCCGGGTGGAGGTGACGGGCCGCCACGAGGACGACTGCGTCGTCGAGCAGCGCGGCGACGTCGTGGCGGTGACGATCCCGCGCGGCCGCCGTGGACTCTTCGATCGTGACGGCTCGCTGCAGGTGGAGGTCGCGCTGCCCGAGGGCTCCGCCGTGACCACCCGGCTGGGCAGTGCCGACCTCGCGATCACCGGGCCGGTGGGCGAGGCCACCCTGCAGAGCGGCTCCGGCGACGTCCACGCCGAGCGGCTCGGGGGCCCGGCGCTCGTGCAGACCGGCTCGGGTGACATCACCGTCGGCGCCGCCGACGGCGAGCTGCGGGTCAAGAGCGGGTCCGGCGAGGTCCGGCTCGGCCGCACCACGGGGTCGGTGGTGGTGTCCACCGGCAGCGGCGACGTCTCCATCGAGGCCAACGACGCGACCGCCGTGGTCAAGACCGGCAGCGGCGACCTGCGGCTGGGCGAGCTCGGCCGGGAGGCGCAGTTCAGCAGCGGCAGCGGCGACCTGCGCGTCGATCGCGCCGCCAGCGGTCGGATCACCGCCAAGGGCGCCTCCACCGACGTCCGGGTCGGCATCCCGGCCGGCACCCCGGTGTGGACCGACATCTCCAGCGTCACCGGGCGGATCCAGTCGACGCTGCGCGGCACCGGGCAGCCGGCCGAGGGCGACGAGCACGTCGAGGTCCGGGCCACCACCGTGAGCGGCGACGTGTCGCTCCTGGAGGTGTGAGCCGTGCACGCCAACGCGCTGACCGACCTCGAGGCGCGCACCCGGATCGCCGAGCGCCGGGCCCGCAGCGCCGCACCCCGGCCCCAGCCGGTGCCCCGTCGGCACCGGATGGCGACCGCACTGCGGCGGGTCGCCGACCGGCTCGACGGCTAGGACCTCACCTAGGACTTCACCTAGGACTTCACCTAGGACTTCATCGGGACGCCGATCCGCCAGTAGCCCATGAACGCCACCTGGTGGCGGTCGACCTCGAGCTCGTTGACGAGCACCCGCCGCAGTCCGGTCACGACCTTGGCCTCCCCGGCGATCCAGGCGTAGAGGTCGTCGAGGTCGTGGCCGACGTGGCGCACGACCGCGTCGACGTCCTCGCCCGAGGAGGAGTACGACGGCGTCTCCCACAGGTCGGGGTCGATCTCCTCGTCGGCGACCTCGACCTCCGCGGCCCCCTCGCCCAGGTGGGCGACGACCGCCGGGTGCAGCAGCGCACCGGGCGCGGCGCCGTTGCGCGGCAGCCAGGTCACCTCGACGCCGGCCGGGCCCGTGACGTCCCGGAGGACGTCGGCGTCGAGCGGCACCTCGAGGAACGCCGCCCCGCGGGCGTACGCCGGCAGCTGGGCCAGGATCGCGGCGATCGCCGGCACGGCGGTCTCGTCGCCGGCGAGGAGCAGGCGGGTCGCCGTGCCGGGGAGGAACTCGATGCCACCGAACGGCACCCCGCGCCGCGGCGCCATCACGACGATCCGGTCGCCGACCCGGGCCCGCGCCGCCCACGACGAGCCCGGACCGCTGTGGCCGTGGGCCTCGTGGACGACGAGGTCGACCACGAACCGGGTGTGCTCACCGGAGCCGCGGACGGCGCGCAGCGTGTAGGTGCGCATGTGCCCGCGCTCCTCGGCGGGCTGCTCGAACCAGGCGTACATCCACGCCTCGTCGGCGCCCACGATCGGCGCCGGCTCGCGGCCCTCGGGCGGGAAGATCAGCTTGATCCGCTGGTCCCAGGTGCCGCCGTCGACCCCGAACTCGGCCAGCGCCGGCGAGGCCAGCTCGACCCGCACGAACGACGGCGACAGCCGCTCCACGGCGGTCACCTCGACCTCCTCGAGGAGCAGCGGCAGGGCGGGTGAGGCGAGCGTGGTCATGGGGTTCCTCGAGACGGCGGCGGTCAGGTAAGGGTGACCTTACCTGGCGTCTGCCGGGCCCGCGGAATCCCCGGTCGACCGGGGATTCGCCGTGGTGTCGGGCGTTGCAATGCCCCACAACACCGAGAAGTGCCCGACAACCTCAGATCGAGGTGCGGTGGAAGTTCTGGAACGACCGCGAGGGGGTGGGGCCGCGCTGGCCCTGGTAGCGGGAGCCGTACTTCTCCGAGCCGTAGGGGTGGTCGCTCGGCGAGGAGAGCCGGAAGAAGCAGAACTGCCCGATCTTCATGCCGGGGTAGAGCTTGATCGGCAGCGTGGCGACGTTCGCCAGCTCGAGCGTCACGTGCCCGGAGAAGCCCGGGTCGACGAACCCGGCGGTCGCGTGGGTCAGCAGGCCGAGACGGCCGAGCGACGACTTCCCCTCCACCCGGGCGGCGACGTCGTCGGGCAACGTCACGACCTCGTACGTCGAGCCCAGCACGAACTCGCCGGGGTGGAGGATGAACGGCTCGTCACCGACCGGCTCGACCTCGCGGGTCAGGTCGGACTGGTCGGCCGCGGGGTCGATGTGGGGGTAGCGGTGGTTCTCGAAGACCCGGAAGAAGCGGTCCAGCCGCACGTCGACCGACGAGGGCTGCAGCATCGCGGGGTCCCAGGGCTCGAGGGCGACCCGGCCGGCGTCGATCTCGGCCAGGATGTCGCGGTCTGAGAGCAGCACGCGCTCAACCTACCGGCGCGCCCGCCCCCGCGGCGGCGCCCTCGGGGCGCGCGAGAGGATGGCGCCGTGCCCCACCACCGCTACGTCGCGCTCGGCGACTCCTTCACCGAGGGCGTCGGCGACCCCGACCCGACCCGGCCCAACGGGCTGCGTGGCTGGGCCGACCGGGTCGCGGAGGTCCTGGCCACGCAGACCGACGACTTCGGCTACGCCAACCTCGCGATCCGCGGCCGCAAGCTCCGGGGCGTGCTCGACGAGCAGCTCGAGCCTGCGCTCGCACTCGACCCCGACCTAGTGACCGTCTACGCCGGCGCCAACGACATCCTGCGCCCCCGGGTCGACCTCGACGCGCTGGTCGCGGCGTACGACGAGGCGCTCGGCCGGATCGCGGCCACCGGCACCCGGCTGCTCGTCTGGACGGCGTTCGACCCCGGCGGCTCGGCGCTCTACCGGGCCGTGCGCGGCCGGTTCGCGCTCTACAACGAGCTGGTCCGCGAGGCGGCCGACCGGCACGGCGCGACCGTGGTCGACTTCTGGCGGCTGCGGGAGTACCGCGACTGGCGCTACTGGGACGACGACCGGATGCACATGGGCCCCGCCGGTCACCAACGGATGGCGATCGAGGTCCTCGACCGGCTCGGCGTCGCGCACGACCTGCAGCCGCTGCCGCTGCGCGACCTCCCGGTGCTCGGCCGCGCCGACCGGGCCCGCGAGCACGCCACCTGGGTGCGCGAGTCGGCCGCGCCCTGGGTGCACCGCCGCCTGACCGGCCGCTCCTCCGGCGACACCGTCAGCCCCCGCTACCCGACCCTCACCCGGCTGGGAGCCGCCACCGGGCTGGGGTAGCCTTCTGCCCGCCGGTCCGCGGACCGGCAGTGCGGATGTAGCTCAGTTGGTAGAGCGCGACCTTCCCAAGGTCGATGTCGCGAGTTCGAGTCTCGTCATCCGCTCCACGCCCGGTGGTCGATCGGCCACCACCGCCCCCGGGTGGGCACTCGGCGCTGGTTGAGGTGCGAGGGAAGCGAGCCTCGAAACCCCCGCACCGGTGGTCGAGCAGCGACGAGCCCCAGCGAGGAGCGCCCGTCGAGACCCCGGACGGCCGAACGCCCTCCGGTGGGGACGGGAGTGCTTTCGTCTCACCGGGTAACGAGTGAGGGACTTCGTCCCTCCTCAACCAGCGGTGACCGTCAGGCGCCGGGGGCGAAGTCGAAGTCGACGGCTCCGCACGAGCAGGACAGCTCGCGCACCGCGAGGCCCTCGTCGAACTCCACGGCCGACACCTCCCAGTCGTGGTCGTGCATGCCGCCGCCTTCCGGTCGTGGGTCTCCCCAACGCGTGCGGTGCCCGGTGCGGCGCCGTCCCATCCATGACGACGCGCCGGCCGATCGGATGGTTGCCAGACACTCCGCAGTCGTGTGGTTGGTGTGACGATTGAGTGCTTGTGTGACCATGGAGTCGCCCCGGCTTCCCCCATCGCACGAGGTGTCCCCATGTCCCGCCCTCGCCTGCTCGCCATCGGCGCGCTCGTGGTCCTGCTCGTCGCCGCCCTCTTCGTCCCGCGCGGCGGGAACGACGACGACGGCTCGGTCGCGCCCGCCGCCGGACCCAAGTCGTCGCTGCGCCCGGGGGCGGTCGGCCGCGTGACGGTCTCGGCCGCCGATCGCGCCGAGATCGAACGGGTCGTCGCGGAGGGGCAGGCCCTGGGCCGCCAGCTCGGCGCCGGGGTCGGCCGCGAGCTGTCCCGCGGCTCCACCAAGGGACTCTCGCTGCTGAACCGGGTGGTGCCGGCCGCCGTGCGGTGCGCCGACCTGACCGGCCAGCGCTACTGCCTCGGCGTCGGCTGGACCGACCGCACGGAGGCGCAGGTCCAGGCGGCGACGCTGGCCCAGGCGCGCACCGCCGTACGCCGCAGCGTCTCGACCACCGGCACCGGCGACCTCGACCTGGTCGCCTCGCTGGAGCGGTCCGCCGCCCTCGGCCCCCGCACCCGTGCGACGGCCGAGCGGGCCGAGCTGACCGAGGCCGCCCGCGCGGTGGCCAAGGTGTGGCAGCTGCGTCACGAGATCGAGGGCGTGCCGCTCCCCCGGAGCCTCCGCGCCGCGAGTCGCACCGGCGCGACGGCCACCCCCACGACCGCCGTCGACCCGGAGACCAAGACCCCGGCCGACTACCCCCAGCGCTTCTCGATCCTGGACAAGAACCAGGTGGCCGAGCAGGTTCGCAGCTACTGGTGCGGCCCGGCCTCGATGCAGATGATCACCTGGGGCTGGAAGAAGAAGGACCTCGGCCAGGCCCACTGGGCCAGGAAGCTCGGCACCACCACCAGCGGCTCGTCGATCAGCGCGATGGTCAAGGTGGTCAACGACAACACCGGGTGGGACAAGCCGGCGTACGCCGGCCCCTACATCGTGCTCGACATCGGGAAGTGGTCGTACGACCAGTGGATGCTGCTGGTGATGCGCCACGTCGCCGACTACCGCGCGCCACTGGTGCTGCACCCCGTGCTGCGCAAGGAGTACTACCCCTACCTCGACGACAACGCCTCGGGTCACTTCCAGGTGGGGCGCGGCTACGACCAGCGCGGCGCCCGCCCCGACCTGGTCGGCTACTTCGAGCCGTGGAACCAGGCCCGCTTCGACCCGTCGGAGCCACCGATCAGCCGGGTGCAGTGGCGCAACGCCTACAAGAGCTACCGCGCCAACAAGGCCCACTACCAGCACAACATCGGGGTCTGAGGTGGGTCGCCGCCGGCCCCCGGCCGCGCTGCTGGCCGCCCTGCTGGCCGCAGTGATGGTCGCAGCGATGTCGGCCGGCGCGCTCGCCGGCTGCAGCGACGACGAGCCACGCGGGCCGGCGTCCGCCCCCGAGACCACGACGCCGCCGGCCAGCGGCACGCCGTCCGCCACACCCTCGGACGAGCCCACCGGTGACGCCGCCGGAGGCACCGCCGAGGAGCCGCTGGTCGTGGAGCCGGTCACCGAGCTCCTCGCCTGGACCCCGCTCGGCGGCGACACCTCCGAGACCGTCACCACCAACGGCACCCACACCCTCACCGTCTCCCGAGACGGCAAGCGCGCGGTGCTCGAGGACGCCGACGGCGCCCGCACGCCGCTGGGCGAGGGCGGCCGGGTCAGCGACGCACTGCTCGACGACGACTGGGCGGTCGTCGTGCGCCAGGACCCCGCCGAGGAGCGGCCCGCCGTGGCGACCGTCGTCGAGCTCGCCACCGGCGACCAGCGCACGGTCGACCGGCGCTCGCCGGTGCCCACCACCACCGGCGGCACCTGGGCCCTGCGCGGCGACACCGTGCTGCACGCGACCACCGGCCCCGACGGCGCGTACTGCCTGGCCGAGCGCGACCTCGCCACCGACGCCGCCGAGGTCGCCTGGTGCGCCGAGCCCCGCCACGGGTTCAACGCCGCCCACGCCACCGACTCGGGCACCAGCCTGATGACCTTCGACGACACCGGCTGCCGCACCGTGGTCGCGCTGGTCGACGGCGGGGCCGAGCCGTTCCCGGGCGTTGCTCGCTGCAAGGGCTGGGACGGCGTGCTCCTCGGCGAGGGGGCGGTGTGGACGGTCGTGCCCAAGGCCGACCGGGTCGAGGCCGGGCTGGTCCGCGCGCGGGCCGGCAGCGGCTACGTCGACCTCGGCCCGGCCACCTCCGGGTCGCTGGTCGAGTGCGGCGGCGCCGCGTGGTGGGCCCGCGACCCCCGCACCGACGGCGAGCCCGCCGCCCTGATGCGCTGGGACGGCAGCGAGCTCGCCGTCGTCTACGAGTCACCTCCGGGCCAGGCGTTCCTGTCGGCCCCCCGCTGCGCGGGCAGCCAGGTCAGCGTGACGGCGTACGCCGAGGGTGGCGACGAGCAGGTCACCGCGCCCGCGCTCTGACCCCCGCGTCGACGTAGTCTCGGCCGGGTGAGCTTCGACGGGTTCCCGGCCGCCGCCCTGGACTTCTACGACGACCTCGAGGTCGACAACACCCGGTCGTACTGGGAGAAGCACAAGCAGGTCTACGCCGACGCGGTGCGCGCGCCGATGACCGCGCTGTGCGCCGCCCTCGAGCCCGAGTTCGGGACCGCCAAGATCTTCCGCCCCCACCGCGACGTCCGGTTCAGCAAGGACAAGACGCCGTACAAGACCCACCAGGGCGCGTTCGTCGCGGTGGGCCCGGCCACCGGCTTCTACGTCGAGGTCTCGCCCCGCGGCGTGCGCACCGGCGCCGGCTTCTACGAGGCGGCGGGGCCGCGGCTGGCGGCGTTCCGCAGCGCGGTCGCCCACGACACCTACGGCCCGCAGCTCGAGAAGGTGCTGACGTCGTTGCAGCGCAAGGGATTCGAGGTCGGCGGCGACCGCCTCAAGACCTCGCCCCGCGGCTACGACGCCGACCACCCACGCATCGAGCTGCTGCGGCACCGGTCGCTGGTGGTGGGTCACCAGCTCGGGTTCGAGCCGGTGATCCACACCCCTGGACTGCTCGACCTGGTCCGCAAGGACTGGCGGGCGCTGCGCCCCCTGGTGGCGTGGGTCGCCGAGCACGCCGAGCCCCGCGTGGAGCGCTGACGCACCACCGCTGCTCGAACAGCGAGTGCCAGCGCGTCGTCGAGACCCGGTGAGCCGAACGCCGGGCGCTGGTCGACGTGCGAGGAGCCCTGGCGACGAGCCTCGAGACCCGGTGAGCCGAACGCCCTCCCTGGAGCGGGCGACTCCGGGGGCAGTGCTCGGGCGGGGGCTGGCTCCGGGTGGTGTGCTCCGGGGCGCGGGTGACTGTGGGTGGGGTGGTGTGCGAGGTGCCGCGCGTGGGTGGGCACTGCGGCTGCTGCGCTCCGGACGTCGTTCCGCCGCCTCCGTGCCGGCGGCGCGGCATCCCGGCGGTGGATCAGGCGCACCGCGGGTCGAGCAGCGAGCGCCAGCGAGCGTCGTCGAGACCGGTGAGACGAAAGCCCCCCGTACCCACCGGAGGGCTCTCGGCCGGCGGGGGTTTCGAGACAGTCGCCAGCGCGACTTCCTCAACCAGCGGCGTCGACCTCACGCACCCTGGGGGCGAGCCAGGAACGCCGCCATCGCCGACCGGGCCTCCTCGGAGCCGAACAGCCGGGCGCTGAGCTCGGCCAGGTCGTCGCCGCGGTCGTCGAGGGCGGCGACCAGGGGGCGGTTGAGCAGCGCCTTGGTCTCGCGCAGGCCCTGGGCGGCCCCGGTCGCGAGCGACGCG
Organism: Nocardioides sp. SYSU D00038; assembly: GCF_016924665.1. Classification (GTDB taxonomy): domain Bacteria; phylum Actinomycetota; class Actinomycetes; order Propionibacteriales; family Nocardioidaceae; genus Nocardioides. The sequence goes on along the minus strand of NZ_JAFFJT010000017.1, from coordinate 21,802 downwards.
ACCACCTCGTCCACCCGCTGGTCGAGGCGGTCGGCGGCCACGACCTCGGTGACCAGGCCCCACGCGGCCGCCTCGGCACCTCCGAAGGTCTCGCCGCCCAGCGCCGCCAGGGCCGCTGCGCGCGGGGCCATCCGCCCGAACACCGTCTGCGAGATCACCGCCGGCGCCAGCCCGAGCTTGACCTCGGTGAGCGCGAACGACGCCTCCTCCGAGGCGACGACGACGTCGGCGGCGGCCACGATCCCGATGCCCCCGGCGCGCACCGGCCCGGCCAGGCGGACGACGACCGCGGTGCGGCTGGTGAGCAGCAGCCGCTGCAGCGCCAGGATCCGCTGCGCCCCCTCGACCATGCTGCCGCCGACCGCCTCGGAGAGGTCGGCGCCGGAGCAGAACACCCGGTCGGCCGAGCGGAGCAGCACCACCCTCACGTCGTCGTTGCCGGCGGCCCGCTCCAGGCGGTCGAACAGCTCGCCCACCAGCTGGCGGGAGAGGGCGTTGCGGTTGTGGGGGGAGTCGAGGGTGATGGTGGCGACGGGGCCGGCGACCTCGAGGTGCACCAGCTCGGCGGGGGCGTCGGACATGAGCGCCATCCTGCACCAGACCCAGCCGTCCCGGACCCATCCGCTCGAGCGCTCGCTCCGAACCACCCCCATGAAGCAACGACTGCCCTGGGCCGCCTTCGGGGTCGTCGCGACGCTCGTCGGCACGGGGGCCGGCCACCTCGTCGCGTCGCTGCTCGAGCCCGCCAGCTCGCCGGTGCTCGCGGTCGGGTCGCAGGTCATCGACCTCACCCCGGTGCCGATGAAGGAGTGGGCGATCCGCACCTTCGGCACCGCCGACAAGCCGATCCTCATCGGCTCGGTGCTCGCCGGCGTGCTGGTGCTCGCCGCCGTCGCCGGTCTGGTGACCCGGCGCCGGTTCGTGCTGGGCGCCGGCATCCTGGTGGCCCTCGTCGGCATCGCCGCCTTCACCGCCCTCAACCGCCCGGCCGCCGAGGTCGCCGACGTCGTGCCGAGCCTGGTCACCGCCGTGGTCGCGGTGGCGGCGCTCGCCCTGCTGGTGCGGGTCGAGCGAGCCACCCGCCCCGACGCCGTCCCCACCTCGGACGCACCGCACCTGCGCCTGACCGACGCGCCCGTCGCCGGGTCGGTGCCGCCGGCCGCGCGCCGTCGTACGGTCCTGGTCACCGCAGGCCTGCTCACCGTCACCGCGGCCGTGCTCGGCGGCGCCGGCCGCCTGATCACCGGCCTGCGCACCCGGCCCGCCGACGTCGACATCCCCGCCGCCCTCCGCCCGCTGGGCCCGCTGCCGCAGGGGCTCGAGGGGCGGTACGACGGGATCACGCCGTTCCAGGTGCCCAACCGCGACTTCTACCGGGTCGACACCCGACTCGACGTCCCGATCATCGACGTCGACGACTGGACCCTGACGATCAAGGGCGACGTGGGCCGCGAAGTGGTGCTGACCTTCGACGACATCGCCGCGATGGAGCTGGTCGAGCGCGACATCACCCTCACCTGCGTCTCCAACAGCGTCGGCGGGCCCTACGTCGGCGGGGCCCGGTGGCGCGGCGTGCTGCTCGCCGACCTGCTCGCCCTCGCCGGTGGCGTGGGCAGCGTGGCCGACCAGCTGTTCTGCACCGACGTCGACGGCATGACGATCTCGACGCCGCTGGAGCTCGCCACCGACGGCCGCGACGCGATGCTCGCCATCGCGATGAACGGCGAGGCCCTGCCCCGCGAGCACGGCTTCCCCGCCCGGATGGTGATCCCCGGCCTCTACGGGTTCATCAGCGCCACCAAGTGGATCACCACGATGGAGCTGACGACGTACGCGCAGAAGACGTCGTACTGGGAGGAGCGGGAGTGGGCCACCGAGGCCCCGATCAAGATCTCCAGCCGGATCGACACCCCCCGCGCCCTCGAGGAGGTCGAGCCCGGCGAGACGTTCGTGGGGGGCATCGCCTGGGCGCAGCAGAACGGCGGTGTCGCGAAGGTGCAGGTGCAGGTCGATGGCGGCGCCTGGCAGGACGCGCGGCTCGGCCCGACGGCCGGCAACGACTACTGGCGGCAGTGGTACCTCCCGTGGACCGCTGAGAGCGGCGCCCACACCCTGTCGTGCCGCGTGGTCGACGGGAAGGGCAACACCCAGACCCCCGCCCGCGCCAACCCCTTCCCCTCCGGCGCCAGCGGCATCCACACCCTCCGCGTCACCGTCGCTGGTTGAGGAAGTTTGCGCTGGCAACGGTCTCCAAACCCCCGCCCCGGCCGAACGCCCTCCGCGCCCCGCGCTGGTTGAGGTGCGAGCGAAGCGAGCCTCGAAACCTGCGCACCCGAACGCCCTCCGGTGGGGACGGGAGGGCTTGCGCCTCACCCGGGTTTCGAGACACGACTTCGTCGTTCCTCAACCAGCGGTAGCCGCCCTCCGCTGGTTGAGGAAGTCGCGCTAGCGACTGTCTCGAAACCCCCGCACCCGAACGTCCTCCGCAACCCCACCGATGCCCCCCCGAGCTTCGCCGACCCGGCGTTAATTAACGACGGCTCGGCGAAACCTGGGGTCGCCCGCGGTGATCGAGCAGCGACGACCCCAGCGAGGAGCGCCCGTCGAGACCCGGCCGGCCAAGCGCTGACCGTCCCCATTGGAGGGCGTCCTGCTCACCGGGTCTCGACGACGCTCGCTGGCGCTCGCTGCTCGACCACCGGTACGCGCTCGACCCGCACGCGGGCTGCCGCGCCACCGGGCACGGAGGCGGCGGAGCGACGGGCGGCGTCCGGCACGTCAACGGCGGCGTGGCGCCGCAACGAGCGCCGGGGCACCGCAGGGCAGCGTCCGGCGACACGGCAACGAGTGCCGAACGACGTCCGGCGCGCAGCAGCCGCAGTGCCCACCCACGCGCGGCACCCCGCACCCACCCCACCATCGAGAGTCACCACCCGCCCGAGCCCCGTCCGCGGAGTCCCCACGCACGGGGAGGGCACTCGTCTCACCGGGTCTCGAGGCTCAGGCCTGGCGGCCTTCGCACCTCGACCACCGCATGCCGGCGTGCCGCGCCACCGGGCACGGAGGCGGCGGAGCGACGGGCGGCGTTCGGCACGTAGACGGCGGCGTGGCGCCGCAACGAGCGCCGGGGCACCGCAGGGCAGCGTCCGGCGACACGGCAACGAGTGCCGAACGACGTCCGGCGCGCAGCAGCCGCAGTGCCCACCCACGCGCGGCGCCCCGCACCCACCCCACCATCAAGAGTCACCAGACGCCCGAGCCCCGTGCGCGGAGTCCCCGCGCGAGGGACGGCGTTCGCCTCACCGGGTCTCGAGGCTCAGGCCTAGCGGCCTTCGCACCTCGACCAGCGCCACGCTCGCTGCTCGACCAGCGCGGAACTTTCTCGGCCCGAGACCAATCCGCCCACCGGGCAGCGCCGAACACATCACGTCAGCGACTCACCAACGGAAGGCACCACCATGAAGCGCACCACCCTCCGACGCTCCGGCGCCGCTGCGGCCGTCCTGGCCCTCTCGATGGGCCTGGCCGCCTGCTCCGACGAGGGGTCGGACAACGACGCCGCCTCGGACACCTCGAGCGAGACCTCCGAGACCACGCCCAGCGAGGAGCCCACGACCGAGGAGCCGATGACCGACGACGCCGCGGCCCAGACGTTCGGTGACGGCTGCGCGTCGATCCCGACCGAGGGCAAGGGCTCGTTCAACGGCATGGTGACCGACCCGGTCGCCACCGCCGCGAGCAACAACCCGCTGCTCAAGACCCTCGTCACCGCCGTCGGCGCCGTCCCCGGCCTGGCCGACACCCTGAACGGCGCCGAGGCGCTCACCGTGTTCGCCCCGATCGACGACGCGTTCGCCGCCGTCCCGAAGGACACCCTCGACGGCCTGCTGGCCGACCCCGACATGCTCGGCAAGGTGCTCTCGCACCACGTCGTCGCCGGTCAGCTCGACCCGACCGCGGTCGTGGGCGAGCAGCAGACGCTCAACAACGACTCGATCACCATCGAGGGTGACGCCGAGTCGGGCATGACCGTCAACGGCGCCAACGTGCTGTGCGGCAACATCCCCACCAAGAACGCCACGGTCTACGTCATCGACCAGGTTCTGGTCCCCTGACGGTCGACCTCGTCGCCGAAGCACAGGAAGATCGTCCCGTGACGGACCCGCAGCCCCACGGCACCGGTGCCCCCTCCTCGGAGGGGGCACCGGTCGCCGCCGACCTCGCCGCCCTGCTCCGGCGGTCGGGACGCGGCGACCAGGCGGCGTTCGCGGAGCTGTACGACGCGGTCGCCAGTCGCGTCTACGGCCTGGTGCTCCGCGTGGTGCGCGACCCCGCCCAGGCCGAGGAGGTCGCCCAGGAGGCGCTGCTCGAGGTCTGGCGGACCGCCAGCCGGTTCGACCCCGAGCGGGGCAGCCCGCTCGGGTGGCTGCTCACGATCGCCCACCGCAAGGCCGTCGACCGGGTGCGCTCCGCGGAGGCGGCGACCCGGCGCGACACGTCGTACCACGCGCAGAACCAGCCGGTCGCCCACGACGCGACCGCCGAGGCGGCCCACGCCTCGCTCGAAGCCCGCCGGGTGCGCCACGCGCTCGAGAGCCTCACGCCCGTGCAGCGGGAGGCCGTCGGGCTGGCCTACCTCGGGGGGTACACGCACACCGAAGTGGCGGGACTGCTCGACCTCCCGGTCGGCACCGCCAAGACCCGCATCCGGGACGGACTGATCCGGTTGCGCGACACGATGGGAGTTGGCTCATGAGCGAGATCCACGCGCTCTCGGGTGCCTACGCCGTCGACGCCCTCGACGACCTCGAGAAGGCCAGGTTCGAACGCCACCTGGCCGGCTGCGAGGACTGCCGCCTGGAGGTCGACAGCCTGCGGGAGGCCGCCACCCTCCTGGCCGACACCACGATGGTGGCGCCGCCGGAGGGGCTGCGTGCCCGGGTGCTCGACCAGGTCGCGACCGTCCGGCCGCTGCCGCCGGTCGGCGAGGGCCCCGCGCTCCCCGGCGCCGGGGAGCGCTCGGTGCGCCGCCGGTTCACCGCCTTCGTCGCCGCTGCGGCCGCCGTGGTCGCGATCGGCGTCGGCGGGGCGGTGGCCTGGGACCAGGTCAACGACGACGCGCAGCCGAGCCGGGTCGAGCAGGTGCTGGCGGCCCCGGACGCGGAGCGGTTCACCCAGGAGTTCCCCGACGGCGCCACCGCGACCGTGGTGCGCTCCAAGGAGCTCAACGGCGCCGTCCTGGTCACCTCGGCGATGCCGGCGGCCCCGTCGGGCCACAGCTACGTCCTGTGGCTCCAGCACGACGAGGTGATGGTGCCGGCCGGGGTGATGCCCGAGGGCGAGGACAACCAGGTGGTGCTCAGCGGCGACGCGGCCACCGCCGACGGCGCAGGGATCACGGTCGAGGAGGCGGGGGTCGACCACAACGCCCCCGAGGGCGACGTGGTCGCGCTCTTCGACTTCGGGCAGGCCTGACCCGGGGAGCGTCGAGGTCGGCCCGCGGCGGGCCGGTGCCGGGGTGGGCTCCGGCCGGATACAGTCTGGCCACAGCCACCGGCGCCGCAGGCGACCCGAGGAGGAACCCCCGCATGACCACCCCGACCGACGAGCCCACCCCCTCCGAGACGACCACCCCGCCGGCCGGGGGAGGCGCCGGGGCGGCGGCGCCCGCGCCGCTGGAGCCGCCGGCCGCCACCCTCACCCTCACGGCCCCCGAGGCGCCGGCCGCCGTGGTCGCGACCCAGGCCCCCGCGATGGCGCCGCAGGTCGCGCCCGAGGTGGTGCCCGAGCTCGACGCCAAGGTCGAGGGCTTCCTCACCGCACTGGCCGCCGCGCCCGCCCGCAGCCCGGAGTTCGCCGCGCAGGCCGAGAACGTCCGCACCATGGGCGACGCCGACATCCGCAAGGCGGCCGAGACCTCCAACCGGATGCTCGAGCAGCCGGTGCGCGCCCTCAAGGAGGGTGGCATCGCCCAGGGCTCCCAGGTCGGCAAGACCCTCATCGAGCTGCGCCGCACCATCGAGGACCTCGACCCCAGCGAGGCGACCGGCGTACGCCGCTGGATGGACTGGCTGCCGTTCGGCGACAAGGTCGAGGACTACTTCCGCAAGTACCAGTCCTCCCAGAGCCAGCTCAACGCGATCCTGCACAGCCTGCGCAACGGCCAGGACGAGCTCACCAAGGACAACGTCGCGCTCAACCTCGAGAAGACCAACCTGTGGCAGGTGATGGGTCGGCTCAACCAGTACGTTTACGTCGCGGAGAAGCTCGACCAGAAGCTGTCGGCCCGGATCGCCGAGCTCGAGCTGAGCAACCCCGAGGAGGCCAAGGCGCTCAACCAGGACGTGCTGTTCTACGTCCGGCAGAAGCACCAGGACCTGCTCACCCAGCTCGCGGTGTCGATCCAGAGCTACCTCGCGATCGACGTGATCATCAAGAACAACATCGAGCTGATCAAGGGCGTCGACCGCGCCTCCACGACCACGATCTCGGCGCTGCGCACCGCGGTCATCGTGGCCCAGGCGCTGGGCAACCAGAAGCTGGTGCTCGACCAGATCACCGCGCTCAACACCACGACGTCGAACATGATCCAGCGCACCTCGGAGATGCTGAAGGAGAACTCGGCGGCGATCCAGGAGCAGGCGGCCTCGTCGACCATCGGCATGGAGCAGCTGCAGGCGGCGTTCGCCAACATCTACGCCACGATGGACTCCATCGACGAGTTCAAGCTCAAGGCGCTCGACAGCATGGCCGCGACCATCGGCGTGCTCGAGACCGAGGTCGCCAAGTCCAAGGACTACCTCGACCGGGTCCAGGCGCACGACGCCCGCAGCGCCGCGGGCACGCTCGACATCGGCTAGACCGCTCCGGGAAGGGTTGGTACGTGGGTCTGCGCTCCTGGTGGCGCCGGCGTCGTGAGGACGACGAGCAACCGGCCACCACCCTCCCCCCTGCCCCCACCGAGGACGACATCCGGCAGGCGCTCGAGCGTCTCGACGCGCTGCTGCGCGACCAGAACGCGCCGCCGGTGGTGACCTCGCGGGTGAGCCGGATCGAGCGCACCATCACCGACACGCTGCCGCGGCTGCGCCACCTCGGCGCCGGCAGCGCCGACTCCTACTCCGTGGTCGCGACGGCGACCGACTACCTCCCGGAGGCGGTCGGCGGGTACCTGCGGCTGCCGCGGGAGTGGGCCGACACCCGCCCCATCGACGGCTACAAGACCAGCCTGATGGTGCTCGTCGACCAGCTCGAGCTGCTCGGCGCGACCATGGACAAGATCCTCGACGCCGCCAACCGTGCCGACGCGCAGGCCCTGCTGGCGCACGGGCGTTTCCTGCAGGCGAAGTTCGGGCACGAGGCGGGGCCGGGCCTCACGCTGGGACCGACCGGGCCGATCCCGCCCGACCCCTCGACCGGAGGTACCGCATGACCGACCCCACCGCCGTGACGCTGGCGGCCGCGCTGGCCGCGCTGGTCGAGACCGCCCGTGAGGCCGGCGTCGACGAGGCCGTCGCCCGCGCCGAGGGCGAGGCGCTCGCGGCCACGATCGCCGAGCCGGCCCGCGGCGCGTTCGTCGACTGGTCGGCCGAGACCGGGCGGGAGCGCTCGGCGGAGGCGTTCACGCTCGCCGCCTCGCGGGGCCGCCGCTACCGCAACGCCCAGACGCCGACGATGGCCCAGCTCGCGCTCGACAACCACCCGGCCGCCCCGGCGTACGCCAAGGCGCTCTCGGAGGTGGCGATGGCCGCGAGCACCCTCGGCGAGCCCACCGCCCAGTCGATGGGGAACGCTGCCATGGCGGCCTCGGCCCAGCTGGCCACCTCGGCCGCCGGGCCCCGCCTGGACCTGCCGCCGACCCCGCGCCAGGACGTGCCTGGGGTCGCCGACCACTTCCTCGCCTCGGTGATGGAGCAGAGCCGGATCGTGCGCGAGAAGCTCGCCGCGCTCAGCAGCACGCCGCTGCTCGACCCGACCGGTGGCGGGCAGCCGGGTGCGACGCCGCCGCCCGCGCCCGCCGGGCCGGTGCCACCCGCTGGTGGGGCCGGCGAGCCGGCGTACCCCGGGCAGCCGGTGCAGCCGGTGCAGGCGGCGCCGGCCGGGCAGCCGGCCGCCGAGGAGCCGGCCGAGCCCGAGCCGGAGCCCAAGACGGTGGAGGAGCTGCTCGCCGAGCTCGACGCGCTCGTGGGGCTCACCGACGTCAAGGCCGAGATCCGCCGGCAGGCGGCGGTGCTGCGGGTCGAGGGGCTGCGCAAGGCCGAGGGCCTGGCCTCGCCCACGATCACCCGCCACCTGATCTTCAACGGCAACCCCGGCACCGGCAAGACCACGGTCGCCCGGCTGGTCGCCGGCATCTACCGCGCACTCGGCCTGCTCTCGAAGGGCCAGCTGGTCGAGGTCGACCGCTCGGAGCTGGTCGCGGGCTACCTCGGCCAGACCGCGATGAAGACCGCCGACGTCGTCAAGAGCGCGGTCGGTGGCGTGCTGTTCATCGACGAGGCGTACTCGCTGGCGGGCGACCAGTACGGGCAGGAGGCGATCGACACGCTGGTCAAGGAGATGGAGGACCACCGCGACGACCTCGTGGTCATCGTGGCCGGCTACCCGCTGCCGATGGCGGCGTTCATCGCGCAGAACCCGGGCCTGGAGAGCCGGTTCCGCACCACCATCGACTTCCCCGACTACACCGACGCCGAGCTCGCGGACATCTTCGGGGTGATGGCGAAGGGTGCCGACTACGACGCCGACGAGGAGGTGCTCGCCAAGATCACCGAGATGATCTCGGGGGTCGAGCGCGGCCCGACGTTCGGCAACGCCCGCTGGATCCGCAACCAGCTCGAGGCCGCGATCGGCCGGCACGCCTGGCGGCTGCGCGACGTCGAGACGCCGACGGTCGAGCAGCTGCGCACGCTGGAGGCCGAGGACTTCGACGCACCCGCGCCGCCGGTGCCGCCGAGTCCCACCGAGCCGGTCGACTGGCAGGCCGCGGAACCGGAGCAGACCCCCGACGCGTCCGAGGAGGCCGGCCCGGTGCCGGCACCCCACGACGAGGCCGCACCGCTCGAGGAGGAGCAGCAGTGACCCAGACCCCCTCCGGCGCCGCGGCGACCGCCCCGGTGCCCCAGGCGACGGGCCGACCGGCCGGCCGGGCCCAGCAGCCGCGCCAGGCGGTGCCCGCCGGCGGCGCCACCGCCGGCGTCCCGGCCGTCGAGGACGTGCCCCGGCTGCTCAACCGCTGGCAGGTCATCGCGGTCACCGCCTGCGTGCTCGCCGGCGCCCTGACCTTCGGCCTCCAGCTGCTCTCGTGGAACGCCAACCGCTCGGCGGCCGACAACACCGAGCAGCTGGTGCGGGTGCAGAACATCCAGGCGACGTTCGCCCGGGCCAACGCACTCGCGACCAACGGCTACCTCGCGGGCATCAAGGAGGACGCCAGCCAGACCACGGCGTACGCCGAGGCGATCGACCTGATCACCCACCAGCTCGCCGATGCCGCGGAGGCCCAACCCGCCGACCGCCAGGTCCTCGCCGACCTCAACGCCGCCGTCACTGACTACGCCGCCACCATCGAGACCGCCCGGGCCAACAACCGCCAGGGCTTCCCGATCGGCTCGGCCTACCTCGAGGCCGCGAACACGACCTTCGGCGAGACCGCGCAGCCGATGCTGGCCGCGCTGGTCTCGGCCAACCAGGAGCGCGCCGACAGCGAGATGGACGCCCAGCGGCCGTGGCTCGTCGTGCTCCCCGGCCTCGGCGCGATCGCGGTGCTGTGGTGGGTCAACCGCCAGCAGGCGCAGCGCTTCCACCGCCGGTTCAACACCGGGCTCGCCGGCGCGGCGATCGGGCTCGCCGCCACGACGTTGCTCGCCGCGATCGTCAGCCTGGGCCAGGCCGGCGACAACGACGACCTCCGCGACGGCAGCTACCAGGTCGCCGTCGACGAGGCCGAGGCCCGCACCGCGGCCAACATCGCCCGCTCCAACGAGAGCCTCCGCCTGGTCGCCCGCGGCTCCGGCGCGGCGTTCGAGGAGGCGTGGGCCTCGGCCGCCGCGGTCGTGCGGGCCAAGGCCTCCGACGGCACCCTGGGGCTCTGGGAGAGCTACGCCGCCCTGCACGACGAGATCGCCCAGCTCGACGACGACGGCGACTACGACGCCGCGGTCCTCGCGGCCATCGACACGGGCGACGGCCGAGCCGGTGCGGCCCTGCAGGCCTTCGACACCAGGTCGGTCGAGACCATCGACGCGGCCGCCACCGCGACGACCGACGAGATCCGCTCGGGCAACAGCGCGATCCTGGTGCTGGCGGTGCTGAGCCTGCTCGTCGGCCTCGCCGCCGCGGGCCTCACCGCGTGGGGGATCGCCCAGCGCCGGAAGGAGTACGCATGAACCGCCGACTCGCCCTGGCCGTCGCGGCCGCGGCCCTCGCCGTCGCCGGGTGCGGCTACGACGCCACGGTGGTCCCGGCCCCCGAGGCGCCGGAGGCCCCCGCCGCCGCCGGCCCGGCCGAGGAGTGCGCCGACGACGTCGCGGGCCTCAGTCCCGTGCGCTCCTACGCGCCGACCGGCCCGCTGCCGGCTCCCGGCGACATCGAGGCCGACCCCGACGGCTCGACCGTCGAGCGGATCAAGGCCGAGGGGACCCTCGTGGTCGGCGTCGCCGCCGACAGCTTCAACCTGGCCTACCGCAACCCCGAGACCGGCGTGCTCGAGGGCTTCGACATCGAGATGGCCAAGGAGGTCGCACGGGCCATCTTCGGCACGAGCACGCCGCAGAACACCCAGTTCCGGGTGATCACCCCGGCCCAGCGGTTCCCGCTGCTGCAGGAGCGGGAGGTCGACATCGTGGTGCGCAACATGACCATCAACTGTGCTCGGTGGGAGCTGATCGCGTTCTCGGCGGAGTACTTCCACTCCGGCCAGAAGATCCTGGTGCGCCGCAACGCCGGGATCGACGACCTGCGCGACCTGGCCGGGCTGCGGATCTGCGCACCCGCCGGCACCACCAGCATCCAGAACATCGAGACCGAGATCCCCGGCGCGATCCCGGTCACCGCCGCCAACGACACCCAGTGCATGGTGAAGTTCCAGCGCGGCGAGGCCGACGCGCTCAGCACCGACGACACGGTGCTGGCCGGCCTGGCCGCCCAGGACCCGTACTCCGAGGTGCTCGACCAGGAGGCCTTGACCGACGAGCCCTACGGCATCGGCGTCAACGCCGAGCAGGTCGACCTCGTGCAGTTCATCAACGCGATGCTGGAGCGGATGCGTCGCGACGGCACCTGGGACGAGCACTACGACCGCTGGCTGCGCCCCACCCTCGGCGACCCGACCGGCAAGTGGCCCCAGCCGCAGTACGGGCGGCCGCTGCCGTGACCCTGGCCCCTCCCGCACCCGGACGGCTGGGCGAGGCGCTCCAGCCGGCCGCGGTGCAGGCCTACCTCGGTGAGCTCGACGCCTGGGTGCGCGCGCGCCGCTCCGAGCTCGACGAGCTCGACGCGGCCGCGCTCGCCTCCGGCCGGGCCGGCGAGATCACCAGCGACATGGCGCTCTCGCTGGCGCTGTGGAAGGCGGTCTCGGACCGCTACCAGCTGCTCTGGGCGACGTGGGACGGCGGCCGGGTGCTGCAGACCGAGCGGGAGCGGCTCTCGGTGCTCATCTGGGGCCGGCTCGACGGCGCGATGGACCCCGCCGTGGTCGCGAAGGCGGCGGTGCCGGGCGTGGCGTTCTCGCTGCCGGAGGCCTGCCGGCTCTCCGACGCGCTGGTCGGGCAGCTGCGCACCCGGCTCGCGCTCGTGCCCGGCGCCGACGCGTCCGCGGCGCGCATCAAGGAGCTGCGCGCCCAGCTCGAGCGGCTCCGCGACCAGGTGGCCCTCGAGCCCGCCGGCTCCCGCGACGCCGCCGACGCCACCCGCGCCGCCCTCGCGACCCGCCTCGCCGACGTGACCGCCCGGGCCCAGCGCGGCGCCGACGTGGGCGGGCTGCTCGGCCCGCTCGAGGTCGACGCGGCGACGTTCGAGCGCGACCTGATCGTCGGCAACGCCCGACGCCGCGACGCCCGCGACCAGATCGTGGCCGCCCAGGAGTTCCGCGCCGACCTCGAGGCCCGCGCCGCGGCGCTGACCACGCTGGCGCGCACCTGCGTCGAGACCGTCGACCCCGCGCCCACCAAGGCGGTGCCCGACCTCACCGCACTGGGGCCGGTTCCCAACACCGCGTCGGCGATCGGCCCCTACCGGGCCCGGCTCGACCGGGTCGCGCAGGCGCTGACCATCGCCCAGGACGAGTACGCCGCCGCCCTCGCCGGCCGCGCCGACCTGCTCGCGCTCCTCGACGGCTACGCCGCCAAGGCGCGGGCGCTCGGCGTCGCCGACCACCCCGACGTCGCCGCGAGCGAGCAGCAGGCGCGCGCCGTGCTCGCCCGCACCCCCACGCCGATGGTCGTGGCCCGCCAGCTCGTGGCGACGTACCAGACCTGGGTCGAGCAGGCGCTCGCCTCCCGCGGGCGGGACGACCAGCCCGGCGACAGCCCCAGCAACAAGGAGACCGCATGAGCACACAGGCCTGCACCCAGCCGGGCTGCTCGGGGACCATCCAGGACGGCTACTGCGACGTCTGCGGCATGGCCGCCGCCCCTGGCTCGGGCGCCCCGTCGGCAACGCCCGCCGCCGCGGCGGGCGCCGCGGCCCCGAGGACGAGCACCGCGGCCAACGGCACGCCGTGCGCCCAGCCCGGCTGCAGCGGCACCATCCTCGACGGCTACTGCGACGTGTGCGGCTCCCCGGCCGGTGCCCCGACCGCCGCAGTGGCCGAGGCCGACCCGGTCACCGGCGGCACCGCCTCGGTGGCGACGTCGGCCAGCCGGATCCAGTCGGCCGCGATCGGCTCAGCACGCGCGGGCGGCGGCACCAGCGGCACCCGGCCGTCGCGGGCGGGGTCGCAGCGGATGCGCGCCGCGCGGCTCGGCGCCGGCCTGACCTCGGTGCCGCCGGCGCCGGCGGTCGACGCCGCGAAGTCCGTGATCAAGGACCCGTCGGTGCCCGAGGACAAGCGCACCTGCTCCAAGTGCGGCAACCCGGTCGGCCGGGCGGTCGCCGGCAAGCCCGGCCGGTCGGAGGGGTTCTGCCCCAAGTGCGGCCAGGAGTTCTCGTTCACGCCCAAGCTCCAGCCGGGCGACCTGGTCGCCGGGCAGTACGAGGTCGCGGGCGCGATCGCGCACGGCGGTCTCGGCTGGATCTACCTCGCCCGCGACAAGAACGTCTCCGACCGCTGGGTCGTGCTCAAGGGCCTGCTCAACTCCGGCGACCCGGACGCCCTGGCGGCCGCGATCGCCGAGCAGCAGTTCCTCGCGCAGGTCGAGCACCCGCTGATCGTCGAGATCTACAACTTCGTGACCCACGAGGGCGCGGGCTACATCGTCATGGAGTTCGTGGGCGGCAAGTCGCTCAAGCAGATCCTCAAGGCCCGGATGAGGGCCAACGGCGGCGCCTACGACCCGCTACCGGTCGACCAGGCGCTGGCCTACCTGATCGAGGTGCTGCCGGCGTTCCAGTACCTCCACGACCTCGGCCTGGTCTACTGCGACTTCAAGCCCGACAACCTGATCCAGGTCGGCGACGCGGTCAAGCTCATCGACCTCGGCGGCGTGCGCCGCATCGACGACGACGACTCGGCGATCTTCGGCACCGTGGGCTACCAGGCGCCCGAGGTGGCCGCGGTCGGCCCAACGGTCGCCTCGGACATCTACACCATCGGTCGCACGCTGGTCGTGCTGTGCATGGAGTTCCGCGGCTACCAGGGCACCTACCTCGAGACCCTGCCGCCGCCGGAGACCACGCCGCTGTTCGCCGAGCACGACTCGCTCTACCGGCTGGTGGCCAAGTGCTGCGCTCCCGACCCCGCCGACCGCTTCGCCTCGGTCGACGAGCTGCGCACGCAGATGCTCGGCGTGCTGCGCGAGACGGTCGCGCGCCGCACCACCGGCACCGCGCTCACCTCCGCCGCGTCGGTGCTGTTCGACGCACCGACGGTGTCGTCGTCGGCGCTGACCTGGGCCCAGCTCCCGGGCCTGCGGCCCGACCCCACCGACCCCCAGCACTCGTGGCTCTCCAGCCTCTCCGACACCGACCCGGCCCAGCGGATGAAGGACCTCCAGTCGGCGCCCGAGGAGTCGGCCGACGTGCTGCTCACCCGGGCCCGTACGGCGCTCGAGCTCGGCGACCCCCAGGCCGCGCGCGCCGCGACCGCGCGGCTGCTCACGCTCGACCCGTGGGAGTGGCGGGCGCTGTGGGTCGACGGCCTGGCCGCCATGCACCAGCAGGACTGGGAGACCGCCAAGGCGTCGTTCAACGCCGTCTACCAGCAGGTGCCGGGTGAGCTGGCCCCCAAGCTGGCGCTCGCGGTCGCCTGCGAGAACGGCGGCCTGCCCGACGTGGCCGAGGGCCTCTACGCGACCTGCGTCGCCACCGACGCGGCGTACGCCGCCCCGGCCGCGTTCGGCCTGGCCCGGGTGCGCACCGGGCGCGGCGACGGCAGCGGCGCGGTGGCTGCGCTCGACCTGGTGCCCTCGACCAGCCGGGGCTACCCCGAGAGCCGTCAGCTGCGGGCGGAGGTGCTGCTGCGGTCGTCGAAGGGCGATCTCGCGGTGCTCGACCAGGCGTTGCGCAGCATCGAGTCGGTGCGGATGGACCCCAGCGACCGGGCCCGCTACACGATCCGGATCCTGGAGCACGCGCTGGCCGTGGTGAGCAAGACCGCGCCCGGCTCGGCGCCTCGGCCCGGCACCCCGTCGGGCAGCACGCGCACGGTCAGGGGCGCGCTCAAGGTCGGCAGCTACGAGGCCACCGAGCCCGCCCTCCGCACGGCCCTGGAGGCGGCGTACCGTGCACTGGCCCGCGACACACCCGAGCTCAAGGAGCGCGTGCGCCTCGTCAACGAGGCCAACGCGGTGAGGAACTGGACCCTGGTATGACCGAGACCCCTCCCCCGACCGCCGGGGTGCCCTGCCCGAAGTGCGGCGCCGAGACGGCACCGGACGACGCGTTCTGCGAGGCGTGCGGCACCCCGCTCGGCGCGACGCCGGCGCCCACCCCCGGCACGGCCGGCACCGCACCCGTCCCGGCTCCGGCCGCGGACGAGAAGGCGCCGTTCGACGACCTCGGCAGCGGCCCGATCAGCGCGGTCACCGCCGGCGTCGGCACCCCCGCCGCGCCGTCGGCGGGCCGGCGGCCGTGCCTCAACTGCGGTGGCGAGGTCGGGCCCGACCTCTACTGCCAGACCTGCGGCACCAAGGCGCCGAGCGAGCGCGACCACTTCCGCGAGCAGCCGGCGTCGTGGGTCGCCGGGGTCTGCGACCGCGGCATCACCCACGCCCGCAACGAGGACGCGATGGCGCTGATGGCCGACGAGCAGCCCGGCAGCCGGGCCGTGCTCGTCGTGCTCGACGGCGTCTCCAACTCCGTCGACTCCGACGTCGCCTCGCTGGCCGGCGCCCGGGCCGCCCTCGGCGTGCTGCGCACCCCGCTGCCGCAGGGCATGGGCACGCCGGAGAGCCGGCTGGCCGCGGTCACCAAGGTGATGACCGACGCCACCACGGCCGCCCAGGAGGCGATCGTGGCGACCACCGCCGCCGAGAGCACCAACCCCGCGTCGGCGACGTACACCGCGGCCGTGCTCGAGGGCGACCGGGTGGTCTACGCCAACGTGGGCGACTCCCGGATCTACTGGCTGCCCGACACCGGCGACGGCGTCCAGCTCAGCGTCGACGACTCCGCGGCGCAGATGCAGATCGCGGCCGGCGTGCCCCGCAAGGAGGCCGAGACCGGTCCGCAGGCGCACGCGATCACGAAGTGGCTCGGCCGCGACAGCCAGGACTTCTCCCCACGGGTCGGGGAGCGCACTCTCACCGACCCCGGGTGGCTGCTGGTCTGCTCCGACGGGCTGTGGAACTACGCCTCCGAGCCGGCCCAGCTCGCCGAGCAGATCGCCGCCGCCGGCACCCAGGACCCCGCGGAGCTCGCGCTCCGGCTGGTCGAGTTCGCCAACGGCCGGGGCGGGCAGGACAACATCACCGCGGCCGTGGCCCGGGTGGGCGCACCCGCGACCGGGCAGAATGCCGACGGGGCGGCCGCCGTACCCGAGGCCGCACCCAGCACGACCGCACCCACGACCACGCCCACCACGACAGCGCCCGGTGCCGGGCCCAGCGAAGGGGAGTCCGATGGCTGAGTTCACCGCCGCCGTCTACCAGAACGAGTTCCTGCCCGACGGCGGGACCGACGTCAACGCGATCGTGACGGTCACCTGCAACAACGCCGGGGTCGCCGGCCAGACCGGCGGGGGCGACGCCGGCGAGATCATCATCGTCGACACCTCGGGCTCGATGGGCGACGAGACCATGGCCGCGGCGAAGCAGGCCGCCCAGGCCGCGCTCGCCGAGATCGTCGACGGAACCTGGTTCTCGGTCATCGGCGGGTCCGACCGGGCCTACCTCGCCTACCCGCGGGTGACCTCGGGGCCGGGCATGGTGCAGATGACCCCGCAGACCCGCAACGAGGCCTCCGGCGCCATCAACGACTTCCGGTCCGCCGGCGGCACCGCCATCGGCACCTGGCTCGACCTGGCCGGCGTGCTGTTCAACTCGGTGCCGCAGGTCCGGCAGAAGCACGCGCTGCTGCTCACCGACGGCGAGAACCGCGAGGCCCCCGGTGCGCTGGACGAGGCGATCCGCCGCGCGACCGGCGTCTTCCAGTGCGACTGCCGCGGTGCCGGCACCGACTGGCAGGTCGACGAGGTCCGCCGGATCGCCCAGGCCCTGCTCGGCACCGTCGACATCATCCCGAAGCCGTCGGAGATGCAGGCGCAGTTCCAGGAGATCATGCGCAAGGCGATGTCGCGCGGCGTCTCCGACGCCCAGCTGCGGGTCTGGACGCCGCAAGGGGCGCAGGTGCTCTACGTCCGCCAGGTCTCCCCGACCGTCGAGGACCTCACCGACCGCCGGGTCGCGGTCAACGACCTCACCGGCGCCTACCCCACCGGCGCGTGGTCCGACGAGTCCCGCGACTACCACGTCGCGGTGCGGCTGGCCGCGAAGGCGGTCGGCCAGGAGCAGCTCGCCGCCCGCGTGCAGATCGCCCTCGGCGACGACATCGCGGCCCAGGGGCTGGTCAAGGCGACCTGGTCGAACAACGCCGAGCTCACCACCCGCATCGACGAGCAGGTGGCCCACTACACCGGGCAGACCGAGCTGGCCACGGCGATCCAGGAGGGCCTGGCCGCCAAGGCCGCCGGCGACGAGGCGACCGCCACCACCAAGCTCGGCCGGGCGGTGCAGCTGGCCGCCGCGACCGGCAACGACGAGGCCACCTCGAAGCTGAGGAAGGTGGTCGACGTCGACAACGAGAAGGAGGGCACGGTCCGGCTCAAGCGCGCGGTCGACAAGGCCGACGAGATGGCCCTGGACACCGCGTCCACCAAGACCACCCGGATCAAGAAGTGAAGTGCCCCGACGGCCACGAGTCGACGGCCACCGACTACTGCGACGTCTGCGGCGTCGCGATGGACGCGACCGCCACGGTGACCGCGCTGCCGGACGATGCCTCGGCCGGGGCCGGCGACACGGGCGCTGGGGCGAGCACCCAGGACTGCCCCAACTGCCAGGCCCCCAACACCGCTGACGCACTGTTCTGCGAGGCGTGCGGCTACGACTTCACCACCGGTGCGATGCCGCGGCGGGTCACGCCGTCCGGCGCCCCGGATGCCCCTGCCGGCGCCGACGGTGGGTCCGCTGGTGGCGGGTCACCGGCCGAAGCCACGGCCAGCGACAACATCTCGCCGCCGCTGGCCGACGCCTGGGTGGCCGAGGTGTGGGTCGACCCGGACTGGTACGCCGACCAGCAGAGCGGCGACCCGCTGCCCTCCCCCGGGCTGCCGCTCGTCGTACCCCTGCGCAACACCTCGATCCTCATCGGTCGCGCCTCGCGCAGCCGGGGGATCAGCCCCGACATCGACCTCTCCTCCGACAACGGCATCAGCCGTCGGCACGCCCAGCTCACCACCGACGGCAGCCGCTGGTGGGTGGAGGACCTCGGCTCCTCCAACGGCACCTACGTCGGCGGCAGCGTCGGCGTGCTGCCCAAGACCCCGGTGGCGCCGGGCCAGAAGCAGGAGGTCAAGGCCGACGACCGGATCTACCTCGGCGCCTGGACCCGGATCACCGTGCGCAAGGCGACCCCCGGCGAGGTCTAGGAGCCGGTCCCCGGCGTCGGCTCGCCCTCGCCGGCTTCGTCGCCGGCGTCGGCAGCGTCGCCGGCGTCCTCCTCGGCGGCCCGCCGTCGGCGCTGCTCCTCGGCGGCACGGCGCTGCTGCTCCGCGCGCTCGCGCACCTTGCGCAGGAACTCCTCGTCCTTGACGGGATCGCTGGCCGCCATCCGGCCCGGCCGCTCGTACTCGGGGTACGGCGACGCCGGCGCGGCCGGGCGCCGGGCGGCCGGCTCGCGGCCGACGAACAGCCAGAGCAGCGAGCCCACGAACGGGAACAGGAAGACGATCACCAGCCACGCCCACTTCGGGAGGTGGCGCACCCGCTCGGCCGGGGTCTGCACCAGGTCGACGAGGCAGTAGATCCACAGGACGAACGCAGCGACGGCCAGCAGGATGCGGGGCATGGCGGCCATGCTGCCGCGCCGACCGGGTGGTGTCTGTAGCCCGTCCGGAGCGTTCGCCCCCGGTTCACCCGCGCTCCCTATGCTGCGGGCGTGACCACCGAGAGCCCGTCGGGGCAGCTGGGCGAGGAGCTCGTCCGGCTCGCCTCGGCCGACAACTTCCGCGACGTAGCCGGCCCGGGCCTGCGCGCGGTCGACGGCACGCCGTTGCGGGCCGGCGTCTTCTACCGCTCCAACGAGCTGCAGCTGACCGACGTCGACGTCCGGGCGCTGCACGGGCTGCGGATCGGCGGCATCTACGACCTGCGCAGCCGGCACGAGGTCACCGAGCACCCCGACACCGAGGTTCCCGGAGCGCAGTGGCGTCACCTCGAGATCGGCGGCATCCCGATGGACACCGTCTCGTCGCTGGAGAGCCGCGAGGCGGCCGTCGAGGTGATGCGCGCGGTCTACCGGTCGTTCGTCGAGGTGCCCGCGGCCCGGGCCAGCTACGCCGCGCTGCTCACCGCCCTCCACGAGGCCAGCCCCGAGCAGGCCCACGTCTTCCACTGCACCGCGGGCAAGGACCGCACCGGCTGGGCGGCCGCGCTGCTGCTCCACAACGCCGGCTGCTCCGCGGACGTGGTGCTCGCCGACTACCTGCGCACCAACGAGTTCGGCGGCACCCGCGACAAGTACCTCGCCCTGGTGCGCGAGCACCTCGGTGAGGAGAAGGTCGCGGTCTACGAGGCGGTGATGGTCGCCGACGCCGACTACCTCCGGGCGGCCCACGACGCCGTGGCCGCCCGCTACGGCGACCTCGCGGCGTACCTCCGCGAGGGGCTGGGACTCGACGAGGAGGTGCTGGCCGGGCTGCGCGCCCGGCTGCGTCAGGAGCCGAACGGCGGGTAGCAGTCGAAGGTCTCGTGCTCGACGACCCGCTCGTCGCGCACGGTGAGGAAGCCCGCCATCTCGGCAGTGAGCACGGTGCCGGCGGCGAACGATCCCCGGTCCTGGCCGACGACCCCGCGCCAGGTCGCGCGCACCGCGGCGCGCTCCCCTGCCACGAGCACCTCGTGGACGTCGAACGACTGCTCGGAGAGCAGCGCCTTGCCGCTGGCGAACCCGGTCAGCACCTCGGCGGTGGTCCGGCGGGCGCCGGTGGGCGTGACGGGGTTGGGGTGCTCGACGACGACCGCGTCGTCGTGCAGCAGCGGGCGGAGGTCGTCCTCGGTGGAGGCGAGGTCGGCGACGGTGGCGAAGTAGGCGCGCACGACGCGCTCGGTGGTGGTGCTGGACATGCGCGGCAATATACACAACCATGGTTGTGTGTCTACCTCCACCGTGGGCCTGGTCGACCTCGCCTCCCTCGCGGGCGCCGCCGTCGACGGGCACGTGCTCGCCGCGCTCGCGGCCGCCGGTCTCGAGGGGCTGCGCACCCGGCACGGCTACGTCGTGCAGCGCCTGCTCGTGGGGCCGGCGACCGCCACCGCGCTGGCCCGCGACCTGGGCGTCACCCAGCAGGCGATGTCGAAGACCGTGGCGGAGCTGCGGGCGCTCGGCTACGTCGAGACGGTCGCCGACCCCGCCGACGCCCGGGCCCGGCCGGTGGGGCTCAGCGCCGAGGGCCGGCGGACGGTCGAGGTGGCGCGAGCCGCCCGGTCACGGCTGCTCCGGCAGCTGCGGGCGCGGGTGGGTGCGGACCGGGCGGGTGTCGCCGCGGACGTCCTCGGGGAGCTCCTCGACGTCCTCGACGTCGGGCGGCACCTCGCGACCCGCACGGTTCCGGCGCCGCGCGGCGCGTTCTGAGATCCGCTCGCGCTCCTGCTTGATCACCGGCAGCGGGAACTCGTGGGTGTGCCCGGTCTTCTTGTCCTCGAAGACGACCTGGATCGACTCGTAGCCCTTGTGGCGCTCGCGCTGGGCGTAGCTCGCGTACGCCCGCCGGTCGGCCTCGGTGAGGTCGACGTTGTCGGTGAAGAGGGTCAGCAGCGCGCGAGGGTAGAGCCGGCGGGCCAGCACGACGTTGATCTCCGCGCCGAGCACGCCGACCAGCGCGGCGATGTAGATGATGCCGATCAGGCCGAGCATCAGCCCGAAGGTCTGGTTCATCGGCCCGGTGCCGCGCAGCACGCCGGTGACGTAGAGGGTGCCGATCCACTGGAGGCCCTGCCAGAGGACCGCGACCGTGAACGCCCCCGGCGCGGCCTTGCCGAGGTGGTGGCGTCGCGCGGCGCCGAGTCGGAACAGCAGGGTCAGCACCGACCCGACCAGCAGCACGGTCGCGCCGCGGATCAGCCACGAGAACTCCGCACCGAGGTTGTGCCCGAACGCGTCGGTGCTCGCCCCCACCGTCGACACCACCGAGATCACCAGCACCGCGAGGCCGGCGGTCCCGAGCAGCACCAGCGACTTCAGCCGCAGGATCAGCGGGTTGGGGCGGCTGTTGCGCGGCACCGACCAGGCGGTGTTCATGACGTTCTGGATCGCCTGCCCCAGGCCCATCGAGCCGTAGACCGCGACCAGGCCGGCCACCACGACCCCGACCGTCGAGCCCTGGAGCGGGTTCGGCTGCCCCAGCTCGTCGCCGATGATCGGGAAGTTGCTCAGCGCCGACTCCAGCACCTGCTTCTCGAGCTCGGGGTTGCCCTGCAGCACGAACCCGAAGATCGACGTCGCCAGCAGCAGCAGCGGGAAGATCGAGATGAACGCGTAGTAGGTGATGATCGCCGCGAGGTAGTTGCCCTGGTCGTCCATGAACTTGTAGAACACCGCGATCGGGACGGCCACCGGGGGGAACCGCCGCTGACCGCGGTCGGCGGCGTCCAGGATCTTCCCCACGGGTCGAGGCTACCGGCGTGCGCGCCCGGCACCGGGTTCTCCGGTGGGAACGGGAGGGCTCTCGGGTCACCGGGTCTCGACGACGCTCGCTGGCGCTCGCTGCTCGACCACCGGCGCTGGTTGAGGTGCGAGCGGAGCGAGCCTCGAAACCCCCGCACCCGAACGCCCTCCGGTGGGAACGGGAGGGCTCTCGACTCACCGGGTCTCGAGGCTCAGGCCTAGCGGCCTTCGCACCTCGACCAGCGCAGGTGCCGGTGGTCGAGCAGCGACGAGCCCCAGCGAGGAGCGCCCGTCGAGATCCCGGCACCCGAACGCCCCCGGT